>NZ_CAMGVQ010000005.1:0-101590 GCF_946062555.1 uncultured Fibrobacter sp. | reverse complement strand
TTTTACTCGCTTTAATACAAAAATCCCAATAGCCAAAGGGGAATGCGTTTTTCCGTGCCGTATTCGATGTCGTCGGCAATGATGTAGGAGTTCGGAATGTCCTTGATTTGCTTTCGGGTTTTGCCCTTGCCGCCTACTTCTAGGGTGTATTCTTTATCGACGAGAAAGTCGCTTTGTTCGGAGAACAGGACTTCGTGCAAACTTGATAGCTGGTTGTAGGCGAAGGTTTCCCTGACGTTTCCGATGTTCGTTTCGGTTTGTCCGAGGAGGAACATCAGGTTTGTGTTTTCGAGGAATATTTTGTCTGGCTTTTCAAGCGCTCCGAGACCGCGGGACTCCTTGAATACACGGAAGATAAGCTTGGCGTCTTCAAGGTATTGGAAATACTGCAAAAGGGTTTGCCTTGATATTTGTATCGCCGACGAAATCCCTGAAATATTGGGCAGGAATGGGGCGGACTTTCCGATGATGGCGAGAAGTTTTTTGATCCTTGCGATATAGGCGGGTTCAAGGCCGCGGAGTAACGGCAACTCCACCTCGACAATCATGTTGAGCGATTCTGCAAGACGGCTGTAGTAGTCGTCAACGCCTTCTAAAAAATAAGGGTAGTAGCCATGGCGCAAATAATGCTCAAAATACTTGAACGGCTTTATCTTTGAGACTATTTCTGCCGAAATGGTTTCGCTTTTTTGGAGGATGTCCTTGAGGGGATAGGCGGGAAAGTTCTTCCTGGCGACAAGGTTCAGGTATTCTCGGAAAGATAGTCCTTGCAGTTCGTACACTAGGGCGCGGCGGCTGAGGTCGGAGCGAGCGTTTAGAATCTCCAGGAGCGAGGAACCGGTGAATGCAATGGAAAGTTCGGGATAGTCGTCGTAAATGTTTTTTATTTCACGTGACCAGTCGGGGTACTTGTGGACTTCGTCCAGAAAGAGGTGCGTCACGCCTCGTTTTACGATATTATCCGCAAATTCAACAAGCGAAACTTCAGAAAAATAGAGGCTGTCCAGGCTTGCGTACATCGCTTTCCCCAGGTTCTTGTGAAAAGCTTTTTTGATGTGCTGCAACATGAGAGTCGTTTTGCCTGAGCCGCGAGCGCCCCGAATGCATACGAGCCTTGCCTTCCAGTTGATGGAGGCTTCCATGCTGCGGACAAAGGACATGTCCGTAAGTGAGATTTTCTTTCTGTAGATGTCTTCTAGCGATTGCATACCCTGAAATATAATTTCGGGGTACAGAATTGTCAACTAGACTTAACGAATTTTGCTCTATTTTGTTAAGTACAGTTATCAATTTAACAAAAAACGCCGATTGTGCGTATTTTTGGCAATTTTGATGTGGCGTTAGGCGGGGGTAAATCTAGCAGTCACTTACTTCGATAAGGACTTCTTGCAGGAATTCGCCGGGCTGATAGCCGAAAAAAGCGGCGAGCCGAATGAAGTTTGCCATGGTGAGCTGGGTGTGGCTAAAATGTCCGCTCTTGCGTTTGATGCCAACTTCTACGCCGTAGAGTGTGTTCTTGTGGAGACCTAGCTGGAACGCGAGTCCATCGCGAGTGATGCCCCTCGCTTTGCGGTGCCGCCTGAGTACCTTTGCGAGGGCTTCGGCGAAGCGGTCGTCCTCCATTTTCTGCAAATCTTGCAGGTCTATCTTAGGCATGTGTGACATGTTAAGATATTAGTTATTGGACGTTCTTTGAGATATACAGATGTCTGTTATTTTTTACAGAGGATTGTGATGGCATAAGGACGGACTGGCGGGGTGCCAAGACAACTTAAAAGGGCCATTTTTGACATATATGTTCGAAAAAAGCAAGAAAAATCACATATATCTGTGATTTCTGGGCAAAAATAATGTAACTTTGCTAAAAGTTACAGAAGTCTGTGACTGCTGGTCAGGGTTCTCCCGGCCTTGACTAGGTTAGACAAAGGGAGATATACTTTAGAGGTATAATATGAAAACAACAAAGAAGATGGCTTACAAGAAGCCCCAGCTTATCGCCAAGAACAATCCGACCGGTAGCTTCGCTGCTGGATGTCCTTGCAAGGATCACGTGTCCCCCGCGGCATGTCAGTACTGCGAAACAGGCTATTAATCAATAGGGCATAACCCCGGCAAGAAGGTGCGCAAGCACCTTCCTGTCAGGAGTTATAAACATCTGAACAATTTCACAAACCATTGAACAATCTAAAAAAGATCTTTACCATGTCTAGTTATTCCTTTCTTGCCATACAGTTGCATTTTATATGGGGTTCAGAACAAACCGTTTTGAAAAATTTTTTTGAAACAAACAATTTTTTTTCTTCCAAAAGACCTTCGCAGATATCACTTGATTACACTCTTGAATCAACAAATGACGAGAAACACCGCCTTGGTTTGTCAAAATGTACTATTGTCTCCGAAAAGTCAATTAATTTGACTTATCGAGAGATGATTGAAACAACTATAGATTCAAAACATCCGATATGGAAGCATGATACATTCATTTATACAATTACAAAATATTTAGAAGAAATAAATTCGGCTTCGTCTATTTTCTTGCAACCTAATATTTCATGTGCAATAGACCTATTTAATGAAGGAGAACTTGCTATACTCGATGAAACAGGAGCTCTAATAGAAGGCCCCTATAAAAAGGTTGATATGATTCATTTTGATACTGATAAAAGCATAAATGATGCTGTGGATGAAGCTTTGAGAAAAAGCCTTTCGTCTTTTCAAAAAGTACACCCTTACATTGGAGATTAAATAATGTTCTACCATCAATCCCGCGATACATTCATCCGTTCTATCGGTGACTACGGTTATATCTATAGCCAGCTCACCAAACACGACCGCACCTATACACAAGAAGGCAAGGCCTTTCTTTCCGTGATTTCGAGGGAACCACAGAGTTTGGAAGAACTTTCTGCAAAGGCTTGTGAATACTTTGAAGATGTAACACCCGAAGATATTCAAGGTGATATGAAGGAATTCCTGGATTCCCTAGTTGCAGACCGTTACTTGGTATCAGGTAATACAGCCGAAGAATGTGCCGCCAAGGATACTTTCTTTAGCTATGCGGAAAACCCAAAGACGCTGTTCACCTACAACGCCCAGCAAAATCCCGACGATGACAAACACTATGCCGACACGCAAGAAATGTTAGGCTTACACTATCGTGAACATCCGCAAATTTACAGTTGCCAAATCGAGACCACCAACCGCTGTAATGAACGCTGTATTCACTGTTACATTCCACATGAATTGAAGTACGTGGTTTTACCATACGAAATAATTGAGAATGTATTACGCCAACTGCATGAATTAGGAACACTGCACCTGACACTTTCGGGCGGAGAGTTTTTCTGTCACCCAGATGCCGAAAAGATTTTACACAAGGCCAGCGAATTGGATTTTTCCATCTCGATTCTTTCCAACATCACCTTGCTTAACCCGCACATGATTGAAGTGTTGAAGGAGGTGAATCCGGGACTTGTTCAAACCTCCCTGTATAGCGTCTATCCCGAAGAGCACGATCACATTACACAACTCAAAGGCAGTTGCGAAAAGACAAAGGCTGCTATTGATGCATTGATTGTTGCAAACATCCCTGTGCAAATCAATTGCCCCGTAATGAAGACCAACTATCACACTTACAAAGATGTATTGAGATATGCCTACGAGCGGAATTGCAAGGCACAAACCGATTTTGTAATGATGGCCCGTTATGATTTTACTACGGATAATCTGGCAGAACGCTTGACCATGGAACAAACGGAAGAACTGCTTAATGATATTATTCAATTCGATAAGGATTACCTCAATTACACCGACACACCGGTTCCAGATGTTTCCCGCGAAGAATGGGGTAAACGACCTTTCTGTGGCGTTGGCATGGATAATCTATGTATAGCAAGTGATGGAATCGTGTATCCTTGTAGTGGTTGGCAAGGCATGGCGTGCGGCAATGTTCGTGAGCAGCCCATCAAAGACATTTGGGAAAAATCTCCGCAACTGAATAAACTTCGCAATCTCACCAAATCAGCAATTCCGCAATGTTACGACTGCGAAGACAAACAGTTCTGCGCACCATGTCTTGTCCGTAACTTCAACGAAAGTGGAGGCGATTATTTAAAAGTTGCTCCGCACTTCTGCAAGGCGGCTCACCTAAATCGCCAAGTTGTAGAGAGGTTCAAAAAAGTTGTTATATGATTTTTCCGCACAATATTATAATAATTGGGATTCTAGAAAATTAGATCCGACATTTTATGATATTGATTCAAAAAAAATTTATGTAAGGCCTGATTACGATATAGCAAACGATCCCGACGGTTGGATTGTTCATGAACGCATCCATGCTTATCTCGCATCAATCTACTTTGAGGATAATTATAATCCCCCATTGGTTGTTTACCCGTTTAATGATGTTGAAAAATATGCATATACATGGCAATTCGTCTATCTTCTTGAAACAGGACGGATAGAATCAATAAGTGACATAAAAACTTTTATGCCGTGGAAATTTTATCGCTATGGAGAGGCTTGGGCAAACGATTATTTCCAGAGAGCTCTGATAAAAGTAAGAAATGAAGACCCTAAAATGCCACCAGCTATGATTCATGGTGGGGGCAGATTAGAATCTAATGCAGAGCTTCAACTTGAAAAAAAATTTAGAGAGATTGTGGACGATGCTAAAAGAAGAATTTTACCAATATTATCATCCAATGTAGAACAAAAAAGACAGACGTCTGTAAAACAAAATGATGACTATAGAAAGGGGTGCGTAACAACTCTTATAGCGACGGCAATACTTATAATCGCTATTGCCGTCTATTATACACTCTAACTTAACGGGCGCACAGACATGCCACGAAGGATTTCACCATAGAAAAAATCAAGGCAATCCACCTGAACCGCATGTTGGTCGAAGATGCCAAGGCGAAACGGACATTTTCAAAATGATGACGGATTATCATGTTCATATTGGTCAGTGGAACGATGTCTATTTCAAGGCAGAAGATATTTTCTATGCCTTGAAAAAAAATGGCATTGGCGAATGTTGGTTTTCTTCTACAACCAGTTGCTTGTCTTCAAAAACAATTGTCGCAGGGAAAAGTGATGCCGAGGTTTTAAATCATGAGGAACTTTATCTAAAAATCCGCGAAGAAGTCGTGTCCGCCTTGGAATATGCGCAAACAATAGATTTCAAGGCTCATGCCCTTTATTGGGTTGTTCCCGATATTGTCAAAAGCGGCATTGGCATTGAGCGGGCAATGACAGAATGCCCTTACGAAGGTTTCAAGTTACACCCTCGCGCTCAAGAGTGGAAACTTGACGATCCCGTAACTGTAAATTTTACGGAAGAGCTCTTTTCGTATGCGGAAAAACAAAATTTGCGCATTTTGATTCATACAGGGGCCAGTGGCGATGATTCACCGAAACGATTCGAACATTTCATCAAGGCTCATCCAAATTGCCTTGTTCAGCTTGCTCATTTGAAAGACCTGGATGCTCAGGAATATATGCTAAAAAATTACCCTAATGTAGTGGTCGATTCCTCTTTTGCCGGGGAGAACGAAATTGGAGCGCTTGTAGATGACGGCGTCGAACCCAAGCGAATCCTTTGGGGCACCGATATGCCAGTTACCTATTGGTGGTATAATGTCCGTGAAAAAGAAAAAATTCCGAGTATCGGAAAAGAACTGCTGACCGAGTTTTATAAGAGAAATCATTATCCGGCCGCATCACAATCACTTTAATTTTACAGGGAAGATGCCATGAGCACAATATTCATCATCCTTCTCGTAATCTTACTGATTTTCGTTGGTATCATATTGCTCGTCAATATTGGCATCCGATTCGCCATATTCACCGCCCAAACCGTCATAGACATTATCAAGAGCCCCGCATCTCTGTTTTTTATCATGTGCTTCATAGGGTTCGTCATTTTCGTACTTGTCGATATGAAAAAATCTCCGAGTGGTTCGTCCTACGACCACGGCAACGATATTTCTGTAGCTACAGAATACAAGCGGGCTCTCCCCGAAACGCAAGAGGGACCCTATCAGAAATCAAACGAGGGTGAGTAAAAACCCAACCAATTCGCACAGGAAAATCATAATTACATCATGGATTCTCGCGATGGAAAAACCTACAAAATTGCGAAAATAGGCAACCAAGTGTGGATGGCCGAGAATCTGAATTATGAAACAAACGGCAGCTATTGCTTTCCAGAAAAATGCGCTAAGTACGGACGGCTTTACATTTGGGAATCTGCATTGAATGCATGCCCAGTTGGTTGGCATCTTCCCACCAAAGAAGAATATGAAACCCTATTAAACTACGTAGAAAAACAAGAAGAAGAAACAATAGAAAAACTGTATAGCGACTCAGATGAAAAATATGAAAGGGATCTAAGATGGGGGGGATACTTCCTAGCTAGGGACAAAGACCGATACGGTTTTTCTGTTCTTCCTGTGTTTTGTGATTACTGGACTGCCACAGAGAATGATGGCAACAGCGCCTACAAGATGGTCTTGGATGATATGGGCTTCAGTTCGTTCTGTGACGACCAAAAGGATCACAAGAGTTATGTTCATTGTCTCCGGAATCCTTAGCTTATTTGACCGAAGACGTTCTAGAAGACGGTGTCAAAATAGTGCCTGATTGAAAGTTCTGCTTGAAAAATAACGGCTAAGGCTCCGCCCTAAATTGCTCTCAGGCTCGCGAACACCCTCGGAACGAGTTATAAGACTGAAATGAGGTGTGAGAATTTTTATCTAATTTTTCTGTGTAATATTTTTCACTACTATGGAGTAGAATATGGCAATTTTTGAAATGCTTTTTATCTTGGCCGGTTTTTTCGTTGGCCTTGTGTCGCGGGGAGGAATGTCCCTGTTCTTGCTTCCGCTTGCGGTAGTGGCGTTCGTGCTCGCCATGATGAACAGGCCTGCCAAGCAGATATCAACGACGGGACGAACATAACTAATTACGTCTATTGTAATAGTGCTGATTACATGCATATATGCATTTGGGCTGTTTAACTTAATCAAGCAAGACCTGGATGAGACAAAAAGCGACCTACGGAAGACGAGGGAACTGCTGTCCAACACGCAGACGCAGAAGAGCGACCTGCACGACCAGAAGCTTATCCAGCAGGAACAATTAGAATTGTCACAGGAACGGTCAAAAAAATTGGACTCCACGCTTCGACAGTTCTTACTCGAGGATTCACTGAGGAACGAATTCCAAAACAGCCTATACGCACACGAGGCTCTCGCGGAAAACAACGACATCGAGCACTTCACGGTCTCCATAGACACGGTGCAATGGCCTTTCAGTAAAGTTTACGCCCATTGGACGCTCCCCACCAAGGGTATAAGCAAAACAGCCCGAAACAGGATAATCCGCACGCTTCTAGGTGACAAGGTTCAAAAGACCGATTTGACACTAGACAAGCCGCACATGCAGACCATTTTAAAAAGATTCGCCGACGAGGCGCACAAAGACCAAATCCACAGATGTACGGATACTTCAGATACCAACATAAATATTCAAGAAAGAAGCCATGCCTATGCCGACACCATACCTATGCAACTGGTTGACAGCATCGCCCCCATATATGAAACGAAATCCTGGGCGACCTACCTGCTGTACGAAAGGGAATACAAAGACTGTGAAGCCGTCCATTGGAGAAGAAACCGCTATATGACGTTCTCCAAGCAAGACTGTTCCGTAGTAGACCGTTCCATTTTCTTACCAGGATCGCAAAAACTCCTAACCGCCCTTATCCGGAAAAATGCGGCCGATCACGCCATTATAGACGAAATCAACCAAGAAATCCAGCCAAATCTCACCTTATTCCTAAAAAACGGTATCGGATTCAAATACTTCTATATCGGCATTACCGATTTCGACAGAAAAGACGGCTTGGTTGTGGTACCTTACAGCCAGATTCTTCCGCTAATCCGTAAGGATGTGCTGAAAAAATTCGGCTTCGAAAAATAACAAAGCGTCATAATGTTTTCAAATAAAGAGAGCAGACTTGCTTTACATTGGCGCGACAGCCTACGATAATTATACAGAGAATACAACCAACTGAGGCAACCAATGTTTGACTTCATCAGCAACATCCTAGAACGCATATCGTATTTCTTCACGCAGGTGGTCTTGCTCATCATCATCGTTCTTGCTGTCGTCTTGCTTGCCCTCGCAACTAACAGGCACAACAAGAACCCCTATGTGGACCACTCGAAGCAAAAGCAAAGGGAACAAATTGAGGCAGAACGAGACGCACAATACAAGGAGGCTTTGCAACGCCTCTATGAGGAACAATACGGGAAGTGAACCATCAACAACGGAGTTGTCACCATGGGATGTCTTGTCAACCTTATCAAAATCTTCCTTGGCTTAATCATGATTGCCATCATGCTCATCGTTGGCTATAAGCTCATCTTTGACCCGTATAGACCCGAATCACCTAACAGCAGCTGGTCCCATAGACCTGTAGCAGAACAGACATATTCGAATCCCGAGCGTAGGGAACCCAAGACCCAGGAAGAAAACTATGACTTCCGAACCAATGTTCCTGTCCAAGTGGGTGAAAACCATGACTACATCATGGAAAACACCATCCAGAAGAGCTATGTCGTCATGGAGCTTACACCCGCCCTTGAACGTGGTCTCGTGTATGTCATCAAAGTGTTCAAAAGCCAGTTCGGAGAGGACTTCGCCCCGACCATTATATCCGCCCATGACTCCTTCGATAGACATGACAAGTGGTCCCATCATAAAACAGGTCGAGCTGTCGATATCAGCCTCGTGGACCTACCATACTACAAGAGAAGACGAGTCGTGAAAATCCTCGAAGGAACCCTACCCAAAGAATATAAGGTAGAATGGAAATGCCAGGGAACCGTGAACGAACACCTCCACTTCCAATCTCGACATTAATCCAAACATCTTATAGGGGCTTTTATTAGCCGAAGGAAAAATATGGCAGTTTTTGAAACTCTTTTTATCTTGGCCGGTTTTTTCGTTGGTCTTGTGTCGCGGGGAGGAATGTCCCTGTTCTTGCTTCCGCTTGCCGTGGTGGCGTTCGTGCTCGCCATGATGAACAGGCCAAGCCCGACAGGTTCCAGGGCAAAGAAAATTGTGAGTTCGATTTTGTCGGCGGCATACCTTGCCGCGGTACTGGTGTTTTTGATATTCATCCATTTCAAAAGTGGCCCCAATGATTCTGTCGAAACTCCGCCAAGGAACGCGCCTGAAGTGACATCGCACAATGATACGGAACTCGATCTCCATAAATGCATTGCTGCCAACTCAGATGAAATTAGGGTAAAAGGTGGCTTTTATACTCACACAAAAGAGTATTGCCCTGATATAAGATGGAAATTCTGGGATGTGCCGAAGGAGGAACGCTTGAATCCCAAAATCGATTACGGTACATTGACGGACGCACGTGACGGACATAAATACAAAACGGTTCAAATTGGCAACCAGACATGGATGGCGGAAAACCTCAAATACGTGGACACGCTGAAAATGGGCTGCTCTAGAATAGACGGTTATCGGTCGTGCTACAATGCGACTTGCCTCGACGAACAAAACAAGACGTGTGACGTTGTAGGGGTTCTTTATACTTGGGCCGCCGCTGTAGATTCCGCAAGACTTGTCAGCGAATCCGTGAATCCGGAAAAATGTTGCTTCTGCGATGCAAAATGTTCAGTGCCCGCCAAGGTGCAGGGTGTTTGCCCTGATGGCTGGCACTTGCCCTCGGACGACGAATGGAATACTTTGTTCGTTTCCGTAGGGGGTGTTGATGTTGCAGGGCAAGCCCTTAAGGCGAGAATCGGCTGGGGCAAGGAAGACAATCTGGACGCATACGGCTTCTCGGCGCTCCCGACAGGCTTGGTCCACATGAGCCATGTCTTGTTAGAAAATACAGCTTTCTTCTGGAGTGCCTCGGACTCGGATTCTTTTTACGCCCACAATGTCAGGGTGTCACCAGCGGACTCTTCGGTTTCGATTCTCAAAAACACCGAGAAGTATGAGTATTTGCCTGTTCGTTGCGTCAAGGATGATTCAGCTGAAGTGACCGCGTCTGGTATTGCGGCGAAACCAAAGTCGGAGAATGCGTCCCCATTCTCCGAGGTCACAAGGGGTTTTATGAAGGATACGCGTGATGGACAGACCTACAAAACCGTGAAAATCGGCGATCAGACTTGGATGGCGAAAAATTTGAATTACCGATACAACGAGGGATCGGCAAAGAGCTATTGCTACGGAAATCGCGCGGATTTATGCACCAAATACGGTCGTCTCTATACATGGGCGGCGGCTATAGATTCCGTGCAGATATACAAGGATACAAAAGAACAGTGTGGTGACGGCCAACGGTGCAAATTGCCCGAGAAAGTGCGTGGCGTTTGCCCGTCGGGATGGCATTTGCCGACAAAAGCGGAATGGGATATGCTCATTACCACGGTAGGTTGCCCATGCAAAGCGGGCAAGGCACTTAAGTCCCGAAGGGGTTGGTACAACAAGCACAATGGAACGGACGACTACGGATTTTCTGCGCTCCCCGGGGGGATACGTTATGAAGATGATCATTCCGTTGAAAAGCCTGAAGAAGGCAGTTTTATGGACGCCGGATACGATGCGATCTTTTGGAGTGCCACAGAATCCTCCGATGAAGTAGACCATGCAAGCAGGATGTTTATAAACGCCTATCGAGACGAAGCCAGTACATTGGGGTCCCATAGAAAATATGAAGCGCTCTCCGTCCGTTGCGTGAAGGACTAACTTTCTATAATCACAGATTCCTTTGACTTTCATGCAAAAAGCGAACTAGTAGAGGCGACCTATGCCTGACTTCATCGACAACATCCTTTGGCGGACGGTATCGGTTTTGACGGGTACTCTTTCGAAATCGGCTGGCATTCCCACGGCAGCGTGATGATCGTGGTGCCTTACAAGGAAATTCTGCCCTATATGGAACCTTGGGCCCGCCAGAAATTCGGTCTGCCTGAATTAGCCCAACAGAGATGAAGACGTATTAACTTTATATCCTCTCCGAATTGTTAAAAAACTTATAAAATTACTTTTTTCTTACGGATTTTGGCAAAAAGGCTCCAAAAGGGTACAAAACACACACCTTATTTTCTAAGTTTGGCGCGGTTTGTAAAGAAAAGATAAAGGAAGAAGGAATTTATGGTTATTGAACCGATGATCCGTAGCAATATGTGCGTCAGCGCCCACCCGCAGGGCTGCGCTATGGATGTAAAGCGCCAGATCGCTTACGTGCAGAAGAAAATGGCCGAGCGCGGCGAACCCAAGGACACTCCAAAAACGGTCCTCGTTTTGGGTTGCTCCACCGGCTACGGACTTGCCAGCCGCATTACCGCCGCCTTCGGATACGGCGCCGCCACCATCGGCGTATCTTTCGAAAAAGAGGGCACTGACGAACCTCGCCAGAAAACGGGAACGCCGGGCTGGTACAACAATATGGCCTTCGACAAATTTGCAAAAGAAGCTGGCCTAGAATCCGTCACATTCAACGGAGACGCCTTCTCGCACGAAATGCGCCAAAACGTCATCGACACCTTGAACAAGATGGGCCGCAAGGTTGACCTGCTGGTATACAGCGTGGCCTCGAGCGTGCGCGTAGACCCGGACAACGGCACCCTTTACCGCAGCGTGCTGAAACCGATAGGGGAAACCTTCTCGGGAGCCACCATCGACTGCATGACGGGCAAAATCAGCACCATCAGCGCAGAAGCCGCCACCGAAGAAGAAGCCGCGAACACCGTCAAGGTGATGGGCGGCGAAGACTGGGCTCTCTGGGTAAACCAGCTGAAGACCGCAGGCGTGCTTGCCGAAGGCGTAAAGACTGTAGCCTACTCCTACATCGGTCCCAAGCTCTCCCACGCCATCTACCGCGACGGAACGATTGGCGGCGCCAAGAAGCATCTCGAAGCGACCGCCCGCGAACTGAACGCCGAACTGCAGAAAGACCTAAAAGGTGAAGCCTACGTTTCTGTAAACAAGGGACTGGTGACGCGTTCCAGTGCCGTGATTCCCATTATCCCGCTGTACCTCTCGGTACTCTTCAAGGTGATGAAGGAACAGGGCTCACATGAAGGTTGCATCGAGCAGATGGAGCGCCTGATGAGCGAACGCCTGTACACGGGCAAGGCCGTACCGACAGACGAAAATCACCTGATCCGCATTGACGACTGGGAACTGGACCCGAAGGTACAGGAAGAAGTCAACAAGCGTATGGCGACCATTACCCAAGAAAACTTCGCCCAGGTGGGCGACCTCGAAGGTTACCGCCACGACTTCTTGGCAACGAACGGATTCGATGTCGAAGGCGTCGATTACAGTGCCGACGTCAAGAGCGTCGAAACGATTTAAACTTTCGCTGTATATTATAAGTGCCCGACTGAGTCGGGCATTTTTTATTCTACGATTATCGGCCACCGACGAGAATCTGGTCCACCTTGATGGTAGGTTGGCCGACTGTCACGGGGACATGTCCCGAAGAAGCGCCGCAGACACCGGCCGCCACTTCCCAGTCGGAGCCGACCATACTGATGCGCGGCATGATCTCATGGCCCTTTCCGATAAGAGTTGCGCCGCGAACCGGTTCGCAAATCTTGCCGTTACGGATAACATAACCTTCATCGACGGCAAAGTTGAACTCGCCCGTCGCCGGGTTCACCGAACCGCCCGCCATGCGGGCGGCGTACAGGCCGTTGTCGACACTCGCGATCATCGAATCGAGCGAATCTTTACCCGGTGCAATAAAGGTGTTGCGCATGCGGCTGACGGGCGCATACTTGTAGCTTTCGCGACGGGCGGAACCCGTACGGGCAATACCCACCTCGGCAGCGCCTACACGGTCACTCATGTAAGTTTTCAGGATGCCGTTCTCGATTAGCACCGTACGTTGCGTAGGAGTTCCTTCGTCATCGCACTTGAGGCTTCCCCATACGCCTTCCAAGGTACCGTCGTCGATTGCCGTGAGGCACGGTTGCCCGATTGCCTCGCCGATTTTTCCGCAGAAGGGACTTGCGCCGCGACGGACCGATTCCGTCTCGAGCGGATGTCCGCACGCCTCGTGGAAAATGACGCCGCCAAAGCCGTTCCCCATCACCACGGGCATCTGTCCGCCCTGAATGTAGCCGGCCGAAAGCATCCGGAGCACACGTTCGGCACATTCCGTAGCCAAAGCCTCGGGAGAATAATTTTCCAGTAGCTCGTAACCGCCCAAGGCACCCGGGGCCTCGTGCGTCGTAAGCCTTTCGGTTCCATCACTTGCAGTCACCGTCACGTTCACGCGAAGGCGGGCACGATCGAAGACCATATTCAGACCTTCGCTATTCAACAGCGTAATCGATGTACACGAATCCGTGACGGAAGCGCCGACCTGGACTACTTTATCCGAAATGGCGCGGGCAGCCTTGTCTGCTCGGAACAGAAAATCCTGCTTGACCGCCTGTCCCAGTACCCGCGGATCCATAAAGGCTGCGATGTTGTAATCGGCAACGCGTTTCTGCGGAGCAAACTCGAACGGCATCGACGGTTTTCCCGCGATACGGCCAAAAGCAAGCGTCTGAACCAATTTCAGCAGAGCTTCTTCGGAATCATCGCTTGTAAAACCGTAAAGTACTTCCGTTCCATACAAAAGGCGGATGCCGATACCGTACTCGGTTCCGGCTGTCGCCGATTCGATTTGGCAGGACTTCAATCCCAAAGTCGAGCTACGCGTTTCTTCTTCAAAAATTTCGACAAAATCCGCACCGGCGCTCTTACCCGCCTCAAAAATTTTTACCGCGACAGAAGGATTCATTCAACACTCCCGCCGAGCGACATCCGAAACGCCCCTCGGCTTCACTAGATTACTTTTCGCGAACGGTAACTCCCGCACGACGCATGGCATCCTTGATTCCGGGTACCGTATAGTCGCCGAAATGAACCATCGACGCCACCAGGGCAGCATCCGCAGATGTCTTAGCAAAAAGGTCAACGATATGGTCCGGCGTCCCCGCACCGCCACTCGCGATTACCGGCACCTGCACCGCACGCGACACCTGGTCGGTAATATTCAATTCATAGCCACCCTTGACGCCGTCGGCATCGATCGAGTTCAGACAGATTTCACCGACTCCGAGTTCCTCGGCGCGTTTCGCCCACTGCACCGCATCGAGGCCCATCGCCTGACGACCGCCGCGGATATACACTTCGTAACCGCTGGGAAATTTCTCGGATACTCCCACGAACTTCGCATCCATGCCAAGCACAATGCACTGACGACCGAAGGCCTTGGCCCCCTCGGCAATAATTTCGGGATGCAGCACGGCGAGGCTATTCACACTCACCTTTTCGGCACCCGCCAGGAGAGCCTCGTGCATGTCGTCGAGGTTACGGATTCCGCCGCCCACCGCAAAAGGAATAAAAACGCGGCGCGCAATCTGGCGAATCATTTCCATATCGCAGGGACGGTTCTCGGCGCTGGCCGTAATATCGTAGAAAACGAGCTCGTCGACGCCGTCATCGCTATAGCGAGCGCCCATTTCAACCGGGTCGCCGATGTCGATATTGCCCTTGAACTTGACGCCCTTCGTTACCTTGCGGTCACGGACGTCGAGGCAGACTATAAGACGTTTTGTAAGCATGGGTATTACAGGTTGCGATCGATGACAGCCTTCACGGTCGCCTTGGGAACGGCACCTACCACGTTGCCCACTTCGACACCGTTCTTGAACAGCTTCATGTTGGGAATGTTCGTGATGCCGAAACGGCCACAGATATCCCCCACGCCGGCATCGTCCACGTTGATTTTCGCAATGACGGCACGGCCATTGTATTCATCGGCAAGTTCGTCGATAATCGGGCCCATCATCATGCACGGGCGGCACCAGGTTGCCCAAAAGTCCACAAAGACCAGCTGACCCGAAGAAATGGCCTGGTCAAAATTTTCTGCAGTAAGGTGAATTGCAGGCATAAGATTCTCCACTTTTGCTGCGGCACGGGGCCGCTTTTTGCGTGCAAAAATAGCAAATTTGCAAAGGCTATTTTTTCTTGAATCTCAGGAAAAGTCCCTGAGGAGCGTACACAAAAGCCCTGAACATAGTCAGTCCTTCCAGGCCGTCATCGAAGAATTCCACATCGATTGCATCGGGAGCATCTACGTCTGCGTTTTCCATATCCGTCGTCATCTGGATATAATTCGTCGGATCGGAAACCACAACGACAAACATCGTATAATCCGCCGTCAAAGGCATTTCGAATTCCGTCTCGAAATCGAGCACCAGGCGCCCTCCCTGGAAACTCGCCCTGAAATTTTTCAGTTTGCGGGCCTTCACAAAAGACGTTCCCTGCAGAACGTAGTTGCAGTAGTTCTTGTCCTGCAAGGGATCCAAAATCGCCCTACGGAACCATTCACCTTCGGCATTCGAAATTTCACCGTCGCCGTCTGCATCACCCGAGGACATCATGGCGGTGCTATAGATTTCATCAAAGACCCAGCGGTTATGAATCCCCGCAAAGCCCTTATCGTTGAAAACGACCTTAATCTTCAAATCGGCAAAAACGTGCGGATGCGCAAAAACGGGCGCCAGGCCAAACAGGAGAATCAGACACAGCACCCGCAAAAGAATTTTCATAACAAATTAATTTCCTAGCGTTGCAAGCTAGAAAGCAAGGATGATGCCTGCTGTCAGGAGACCCAGTCCAAGAGCACCGAGACCAATCGCCACGCCACACTTGGTATCGCCACGGTCATTCAGTTCATGGTTGTCCTTCACCATCTTGCGGGTATCGTCGCTATCGAAGGCAGAGAGTTTCTCGTAGGCATGCTTCTTGTCCGCAGCATCGCTCCAGTCACGTTCCGCCAAGTACCATAGAACACCGCCCGCAAGAATCGGCACAATCGAGCTCCACAGGAGTCCACGACCGATACGCCTCTGGCTACGTTCCTTGTCAAAGACCTTCTGTTCCTCGATGAAATCCAAATCTTCCAGAACGGGCGTCATGTCGACATAGACCAGGTTCGGCATATAGGGCTTGATTTCCATCGTCACGGAGGTATCGCGATACCCCACCTTCCTGAAGAACACCGTAGCCCCGACCCGCGGCTTGACGTTATCCACCACGATATCGGTCATATAATCGGGCATTCGGTTCACGGAAGGTTTCTCCCCCACATACACTTCTACCGCTTCGGGGTTCGTATTGAGTGTAAGCCTGGTAGACGGACGCACCACCGGAATCGTCACCTTGTTCAGGCTATCGGCATCGATGCGCACCACGGCAGAGCCCCACCATTCCACGTCCTTCAGGACCTTCATCACCGAGATCGTATACTTGCCCGGTTTGATGTTCTTGATGGTATCGGGAGCGACAATCTTCAGGGGAATTCCGTTCACGAACAGCGAACAGGCTTCCGGTTCCGAGACCACCAGCAAGTTGGCCTTTCCAGGAGGATAAAGATCCTTCTCGATTTCTTCCTTGATTTCGGGCACGATATAGTTCGAAAGCGAGAGGTCGATCATCACCTCGTCTTCCATGTTGTAAAGACGCTTGAGTTCGAACCTGAAAATCTTGATATAGGGATTCTTCTTCGCCGCTGCGATACTGTCCTGGATTTCGCGTTCACGAAGTTCCTTTTCGTACTTCTCGATTTCCTCATTTTTAAGACGCCTGTCTTCCTTGGCCAGAGCGGTTTCCAGGTCATCTGCGGCACCGTCATCTACAGGAGCGGCCTCGGCCGCCGTGGAGGTATCCGCACGGGCCGCGAGGGAGTCCTTGACCGCATCGGTCATGATAATGACGGAGGAATCCTTCTTCAGGTCCACATCGTCATTTTCGTCTTCAAGGGAATCCGCAACCTGCTGTCCGTTGCTTTCTTGCAGGGCAAGGGCCTCTTCGTCGGCAATCTTGTCGATGTGCTTCTGTTCGGCCTCGGTCGGCTTCTTCAGGTAGACCGTATCGTTCTCGATCTTGACAAAGATAGCCTCCAGTTCCACGGAGTCTCCGTTAATCCAGTAACGGACGGGAACTTCACGCCCCTTCGGGGCCTCCGCTGCAGAAGAGGCTGCAACCACCGTCGCAGACGACGAAGAAGCGACCACCTCCACCGAAGACGAAACGACCTCAGCCGAAGACGGTTGGGCAAAAGCAGCCCACGCCAACGCCAAAAAAGACGAAATCAGAATTCGTTTAAACATGTTCTAAAAATAAATAAATATTTAGCCCAAAAGGTCGGGGTGAGCCTTCATTTCGTCCAGTTGAATCTGGTGAAGCACCACATGACCCTGGGAAAGGCTAGCCTGCACATCGATAATGCGCTGGTTCGACGACCCCCTGAACTTGAGTTCCAGGGAACGCTTCGCCAAGATAAACGGTCCGTCAATCAAAATGTCCGCAAACGTCAAGAGTTCGAACATTTCGGGACGTTCATGCGTCAGTTCCATCAGGCGTTCGTAGGTGTAACCGGTGAAAATCACCAGGTTCATGCCCCGTTCCTTGATTTCACGCGCCAAAGGGATCAGGGCAGCCGCCTGGTCCATCGGATCACCGCCACTAAACGTGATGCCGTCGAGCAACGGGTTTTCCTCGATCATATCGAGGATTTCTTCAATATCAATAAAATGACCCCCGTTAAAATCGTGGGTCTTCGGGTTCTGACACCCGGGGCAATTATGGTGACAACCTTGAGTAAAGATTGTCATGCGGATTCCGGGACCGTCCACGAACGATTCGGGTTCGATTCCGGCAATCCGCAAGCGAGGGTATTCGTCCATACTATACGCCGTGCTTCACGCGATCGTTCACTTCGGCACGCTTGGCGTTGTTGAAGCGATCGACGGTACCGACGAGGTAACCCGTGATGCGGCGGATACGTTCGAATCCAACACCTTCACCATACTTGTTCAGTTCTTTTTCGGACATTGTTGTTTCTCCTTGCTAGATAAATAGTTGGTAGAACTTAGAGAAAAGAGAATGTTCTAAGTTCTAAGTTCTAAGTTCTAAGTTCTAAGTTCCAAGTTCTTACTACCGGACTCCTTTGAATACGGGCATGCCGGGATACAGCTTGCGAAGTGCCTCGATCTTTTCGGGGGCAATCGCATGACCTTCGGTACGGCCGCAACGCGGGCAGCAGTCACCGATGACACCCACGAATCCGCACACCGGGTCGCGATCGACCGGGTGGTTGATGGATCCATAGCCGATACCGGACTTCGCCATGTGATGCACGATCTTTTCAAAGGCATCCAGGTTCTGCGTCGGGTCGCCGTCAAGTTCGATATAGCTGATGTGGCCTGCGTTGGTGAGCGCATGGTACGGGGCTTCCAGCGAAATCTTCTTGAAAGCGGAAATCTTGTAGTACACCGGAACATGGAAAGAGTTGGTGTAGTAGTCGCGGTCGGTCACGTTCGGGATAATACCGAACTTCTTCTTGTCCATACGCACAAAACGACCGGAAAGGCCTTCGGCAGGCGTAGCGAGCAAGCTGAAGTTGAGGCCGAGACGTTCGGATTCCTTGTCGCAGAATTCGCGCATGTGGCCGATAATCTTGAGGCCGAGCTTCTGGGATTCCTCGGATTCGCCGTGGTGCTTGCCCGTAAGCATCACCAGGGTTTCGGCAAGTCCGATAAAGCCTATCGAAAGCGTACCGTGCTTGATGACTTCACCCACGGTATCTTCCCAGCCGAGCTTGTCGGAATCAATCCACACGCCCTGTCCCATGAGAAACGGGAAGTTCTTGACCTTGCGGCGGCTCTGAACGGCAAAGCGTTCCATGAGCTGGTCGCTCACCAGTTGCAGCATGCGGTCGAGTTCCTTGAAGAACAGGTCCACGGACTTCATCTTGATGGCGATACGCGGAAGGTTGATCGACGTGAAACTCAAGTTGCCACGGCCGAAGCTGATTTCGCGGCTCGGGTCGTAGTGGTTACCGATCACGCGGGTACGGCAACCCATGTAGGCAATTTCGGTTTCAGGGTGGCCCGGCTTGTAGTACTGCAGATTGTACGGGGCATCCTGGAAGCTGAAGTTCGGGAACAGGCGCTTGGCGCTCACGCGGCAAGACAGCTTGAACAAATCGTAGTTCGGGTCTTCCGGGTTCAGGTTGATGCCTTCCTTGACGCGGAAAATCTGAATCGGGAAGATAGCCGTTTCGCCACCGCCGAGGCCTTCTTCGGTCGTGAGGAGCAAATTCTTCATGACCATGCGGGCTTCGGGCTCCGTACACATACCGTAGTTGATGCTGCTGAACGGAGTCTGGGCACCGGCGCGGCTATGCATGGAGTTCAAGTTGTGGACAAAGGCTTCCATGGCCTGGAAGGTCGCCTTGTCGGTTTCTTCGTAAGCCATCTTTTCGGCAAACTTCTGAGCGTTGATTACAGCTTCTTCGCCATAAGTCTTGGAAAGTTCACGAGCTTCGGTATCCTGGAACTTTTCGTTCGGCACGAGCGTCGCCACCATTCCCATTTCCGCCATTTCGGTATGGAGCTTCTTGACGACCGGCTGAATTTCTTCTTCAGTCTTGGAAGTCAAGAGCATGAGGGCCTTGACCATATTGGCCAAATAGCTCTTGCGGTACGTAATACGCACGCCGTCGGCCATGGCATAGTCAAAGTTCGGAATGGACTGACCGCCGTGCTGGTCGTTCTGGTTAGACTGGATCGCGATAGCGGCCAAGGCGGCATAGCTACGGATATCCTTGGGTTCACGCAGATGACCATGACCGGTATTGAAACCGTTCTTGAAGAGCTTCTTGAGGTCAATCTGGCAGCATGTCATGGTAAGGGAGTAGAAATCCAAATCGTGGATATGGATATCGCCTTCCATGTGGGCGCGGCTGTGCTCGGGCTTGAGCATCATCATCGTGTAGAAGTGCTTGGCCGATTCGGAACCGTACTTGAGCATGGTGCCCATAGCGGTGTCGCCATCGATGTTCGCGTTTTCGCGCTTGAGGTCGGATTCCTTGGCAGAACTGAAGGTGATGTCGCGGAGCGTATGCATGAGGCGAGTATTCACTTCGCGCACGCGAGTACGTTCGGCACGGTACAAGATGTAGCTCTTGGCGGTATCGGCGTAGCCACCTTCGGTAAGAGACTTTTCTACAGCATCCTGGATTTCTTCAATTTCAGGAACGGTTTTGCCCTCGGCTTCGAGTCTGCCCACCACATCGGCAGACACCTTGAGCGCCGTGCTCGTAAGCACGTCATCGCTACCCAACAAATTCAACTGACTTTGGGACGCCTTGATTTGCTCATCAAGTTCACCCGAGGCGCGGAAAGCCTTGACAATGGCATCGGCGATTTTTTCAATGTTGAACGGCATCTCACGGCCGTCACGCTTCCTTACAGAAACAATCATCTACCAATCCTTGTATCCGGCGGAATCGGCCCCCTACGGGCAAATTCCGTACCGAACATACATTTTTCTTTCAATTTCTTTTTTTACTATATCTTGTGCTCTCCTTCAAGTCAAAAGCACAAGATATGGAAAACAATATAATAAATGTAGGCGCAGTTGGAAGACATTTTTCAGAAAAAAATTTGCTTTTTATGTAAATTTTAATTTTCAAACAAGGCGTTTTATCCACAACCTTTTAAGGGGTTTCGACGCAGGCACAAACAAACTAACAAAAGCAAAAGCTAACCCCTTTATTTATAAGAAGTTAGCTTTATCAACAGAAAAACAAAAGTTTTTTTGTAAACTACACCTTGACAATAATAGGCTTCTTGACTAGCCGCTATTGGAGCAGTTCCGCCACCAGGTGGATAGACGCCGAAATTTCTACCGAATCCGCCACGGCGGAAAGATTATCCGCTGTCGCCCCGTCATAGAAAGCGGCCTTCCTTGCACCAAGGACAGAATTTCTAAAAGAAAGGCCATCGCCATTTCCCGTCACCGAGATAACCTTACCCAGCTTGCCGCCCACGCTTTCCGCGTAGCTGGACGCCGTTTCGAGAGCCTTTTCCCCAGCCGCCTTAATAATCCCCTTCTTGAGTTCGGCCTCGTTCTTGAGCGTTGCCGACGTATGGCTGATTTCCACATCCAGTTCGGCAGAAAGGGCCGCAATCACCGCCGCAGCCGTAGCCCTGTTCGAAGACTTGATCGCAAAGAACTGGCTGACCACGTAACCTGTAAGACTGCGCGTTCCCTTGTCGTAGGACCATTCCTTGCGCATTTCGACACTGTTCTGTTCAATATCACTTTCCGTCACGTCGATGTTCTTCATTTGCTCGAAGATAGAAGCACGACGGCTCGTCAACTGCTTGAAAAGAAGTTCCTTGTCCTTGCCGTGCAATTCAAGGCAGGCAACCGTAACGAATTCGTTGGCCTCGTACTTGCGGCTTTCCGAAGCGGAAACTTCTACCGTAGGCGTTGTCTTGTCGCCAAGAGGCAGCATCTGCGACAATTTTTCGCCGGGAGTTTCGTCCTTATCCACCGACACGACGATGAAGGCGACAAAAACCAAAAGGACTATGACCAAAACAAAAAGCTTGTTAGACATTTTTCCTCCTACTTTTTAAATAAATTAACAAAGGCATTGACTAGGAGCGCCACGGCCACCGTCGTCGTCATGCTGATAAAGGGCATCCACGGCCAACTGAAGATTCCTCCAAGCACCGCGGAAACGCCAAAGGCCGGAATTCCCTGCACCAGGACAAGGCTTGCCATGCCGCAGAGCACGGCCACAATTACGACCCAGCCACGAAGTCTTTTCGCCCCCGTTCCAAACAGTCTGTCGGCAAAGAAAGCCAACAGGAACATACCCAGGAGCGGTCCCGTGAAAAGTCCCGTAAAAAACAAGGCATTCTTGAGCAGGCTTCCCTGCTGCGTCGCCGCAAACAGGGCAAAGAAAATCCCTAAAACGCCCCACACGACCGTCCAGATCTTGGCACGCTTGAGGCCGCCAATTCCTTCGTTTTCGTCCCAGCCCAGGAAATCTCGTTCAGACGTATTGCCGAGCGAATTGATGGCACTCGAGAGGCTGCTCATGGCCGCCGCACAAATCGCCGCCACGATGAGTCCCGTGATTCCCGCGGGAAGTCCATGGACGATAAAGTATGGGAAGACGTCGTTCTGTCCCAGACCTTCCGGGAGCGGAGCCGCGTGAGCCTTCTGGTAGTAAACGTAGAGCGCAGCACCTACCCAGTAGAATAGAATCGAGACCGCACAGCCCAGCACCATCGAAAGGATACTCGAACGGTTTGCCGCCTTGACATCCTTGCAGCTCAGGTAACGCTGCACGAACTGCTGGTCACAGCCGCGAATTGCAATTTCAAGAATGGCGTATGCAAAGCCCGCCGAAACAAGCGTACGGGCATTCGAAATATCCATCGAGGAGTCCCACCACTTGGTCTTGCCCGCCTCGGAAGCGAGAGCAGCCATTTCGCCGAAGCCACCGACGGAATTCGCAATTACCAGGAGCACCAGCACGCCGCCACCAAAGAAAACGCAGAACTGCATCACATCGGTCCAGATGACCGCCTTGATGCCTCCGAACCACGTGTAGAAAATGGCCACGGTTGCAGACACGACAATCGCTAGCTTAAGGTCGATATGCAGAATCTGCGCAAGCACCAGCGACGGCGCGAACAGCAGGATTCCCGTGCGGAGCAACAGGTGCAGGCAATAGAAAATAGCAGCGAGCCGACGGACCGGCCTGGAAAAGCGCACCTCAAAAAGTTCATAGGCGCTATTGATTCCCGAACTGCGGAACCTGGGAATAAAGACGAAGCCGACGACCACGATACTTATGAGCGCCCCGATCTGGAACATCAGGAATGTCATGTTGTCGCCATACACATCGGCAGGCGCTCCGAGGAACGTGGTCGCACTCACCGACGTCGCGATAAGGCTGATGCCCACGGCCACCCACGGGATGGAGCCGCCGCCAAGCATGTATTCCTTGAGGTTCTTGTTGCCACGAGACACCCAGAGACCGATAAATACAGACAGCAGCAAGTACGCCGAAAGAACAATCCAATCAAGAACAGTAAACATAGCAGGAAGCCGTTAGTTGGTTAAACTTAGAGAATTCGCAGTTACAATTTCTTATTCAGGATTCAGAATTCCTATTTCAAAATTAAACTGCGACAGGTTCGGGTTCCGCCGTCTGGAACTGAACCACCTGGTTACGCCCGCCTTCCTTGGCGCGGTAGAGTGCCTGGTCGGCGTTGTTTACCGCCTTCTGGAGATCCCCGTTGAAATTGGGCTGCAGGAGGAACGCACCGATACTGACCGTTACGCGCAGGGGTTCCGCCTGGTGAATGTCGAAGGAGAGCTTCTGGACGGCCTTGCGAATACGTTCGGCCGTTTCGACCATGCCATTCGCATCGGTCTCGATAAGCCCCACAACAAATTCTTCGCCGCCGAAACGCGCCACGATGTCGATATCGCTACGGATTTCCTTGCTGATCGTATCGGCGATTCCCTTGATGACCACGTCACCGATCGGATGCCCGTAGGTATCGTTCACGCTCTTGAAATGGTCGATATCCATCATCAGGACACCGATACTGTACTTGCTACGATCGGCGCGGCTCTTTTCGGCACGGAGTTTTTCGAACAGAGTCTTCTTATTGATAAGCCCCGTATGGCCGTCACGCATCGCCTGTTCACGGCCCATTTCGAATTTACAGGCACGGTCGTAGGCAAAACCGGCAACACTTGCGAACGCCTTGAGCAATTCCTTCTCGTGATCGTTATAGGGAAGCGAGCTGCTGCTTTCGAGACAAATGGCGATATCGGCCGTGGCGGCATCGTGTTCAGCCGCAATAGGCATCACGAAAATCTGGCGGAGGTTCAGGTTCCTCTTTTCGGAATCGTTCAGGCGAGGCAGGTAATCCTTAAAGCCGGGCAAGAATGAACGTTCCATAGGACGGTTGCGCATGATCGAAAGGACAAAGATGCCCTTGTCCGAAAGGGTGAAGCGCTTGTTGACGAACTGGTCCGCATCCACGCCGTCGCAATGGATGACACGACCAGAATCCTTATCCTTGTCCATCGCCATGATCGTCAGGCGATCGTAGGCCATATTGGCCCTGACGTAGTTGATGATTTCCTTGTAAATGTCATTCACCGACATCGTCTTGAAGAACTTGCGCAAGTAGTTGTAAAGGCCGCTATACTGCTGCAGGGCAATATGCTTCTGTGCCGAATAGAAGCCCTTGTAGTCGAGCATCGAAATCGCCCCGGCCACATAAGTCAGCGCTCGGGCTGTCGCATTGTTGAAGGCGTTCGGGCAAACAGAATCCAAAATCAGGGCACCAACACGGACTCCGCTTCCATGGTCGATCAGGGGCACGGCCACCACCGACTTAATCGGGGTGTTGTCCACATAATATTGCAGACTCTTGCAACCAGGCAAGTCGCCTTCCAGGAGACGGTCAACCCCGGAACGGAAAAGCTGACTTAAAAGTCCGGAAGTTTCAGTGATTACCGTAGATGGATTGACGGAAACTTCCTTGTCATTCACGTAATTGCGGACGCCCCATTCCTTGGCATTGCGCTGCGAAAAGACCAGGGCGGAATTGACATTCGGGACAATACCCTTAAGGGCAAGGAGAAGATCCATCATGGCCCTGTTGATGTCGGCATTGGCACGCGCCCAGACCTGGCTCACCTTGAGAGCCGCTTCGGGTTCATTCGCCATACCGTTGCCGTTGCGGAATTCGGAACGCAAATCGGGAGCCACCACGGGAGTCGTACCCGTTGCACGGTTCTTGAGCGTAATCACCGGAAGTGTCGCCGTAGATGCCCCCGGGCCGGCCAGGCGCGGACGATTCATCCAGGCAAGGACAAAAGCCACCACGGCAAAGGGGATCAGGAAAAGGAACATCCCGTTCAGAAACGAAAGGCCAAGCAAAAGACCTGCCACAATAAACAATATTTCAGAAACCGACATATTTCACCTTCTAAAGACGGAACGAACGGTACAACATGACCACGGCAACGCCTCCATAAACGAAGTGGCTAATCCACGCCGCCCAGAAAGGCGTCAACGCACCGTTTTCTCCCATTTTCAAACCGATTCGTTCAAAGATATAATAGCTAAAAACAATCAAGAGGCCAACCCCGAACTTCTGGGAAAGCCCCCCGGAACGGCTATAGCGATGGCAAAGAGCTGCTCCAATGAGCAGAACGATCAAGTTCATCCAATGGGCCGAACGTTTGAACTGCAAGGCCGTTTCCATGGCATGGGTATCTTCGCCGGAACGTTTCAGCACGCTGATTCGCGCCATCACCATCTTGGAATCCATTTCGTCGGCGGTCTGGCGTTCGTTGATAAGGTCGTTCGGATGCGTGTTGACCTTGTCGCAAATTTTTTCGCGCTTGATCGGGTAAACCTTGACGGAACCGTCCTTGTTGAATTCACGGCGGTTTCCCCGTTCGAACTGCCAGCATCCCGGCGGCGGTTCGATACTTTCGAGCCGGGCGATAGAATCCAAGGAATCCTTCGGCGGAAATTCTTCCCAGCGGACAATCCTTGCGTCGTACCGTTCCCGGAGGCGGCCATCTTCGCGCAGCAGGAGCACCACGTCGCGGCCTAGTCGATTGACGCCGGAGTAATGCCTAAAGAACCAGCTCGCCCGTTCACTGTCGATAAAGGTAAAGTCGCGTTTTTCCTTGATGCGCGGATTCTTCTTTTTCTGCGCATTCGTTTCCATTGTCTCGAGTCGCTTATGGTTCGCATCGGGCAGCCAAAGTTCGCTCATCTCGTACGAGCCGATCGAAACAAGGACTCCAAAAACAAATATCGGGAAAAGGGTCTTGAGAGGGCTCTGCCCCGAACTCTGCATGGCACTCGTTTCCAGGTGACGCGCCATGTTACCGATAGATGCGAGTACCGCAATGAACAAGGCGACCGGCGTAATCAGGTACACCATGTAAGGGATATAGCTCACGTAGTAATCGACGGCATCCTTGGTGTCGCGGGCAAGCCAAGTCTTGATGTTACCCACAAAGTCGATGACCGCAAACATGAGGATTGCGCCCAGCAACACCAGCAGGAACATCTTGAGGAAATTCCACATCATGTAGCGGGTAAACTTCATCTGAATTTCCTCCCCAAAAAGCCGAAGATATTCTTGAAGAAGCGCCCCACGGCACGCACCGCCCTGAAGAACTTGGAATCGCCCGAGAAACGGTCTCGCACCATCGCAATCGTAATGAAGATGCCGAACGCACCGATAATGATATTGGACGCCCACATGGCAAGATAGGGGCTCACCAGGAGCCTGTCGGCCATATTTTCGCCACCAATCAGGCAAATCCAGTAAATCACAAAGAACGCAAGGCTATAGAGGATACCCGTTCCGATACCGCCCTTGCGGGCCATGATACCGAGGGGAGCCCCGATCAGAATAAAGATGAAGCAGGCAAAACTCGTGCTGTATTTTTTCTGGATTTCTACCGTATACTGCGCCTCGCGCTTGAGTTCCGCTTCCATGCGACCGTACAGGCGCTCCGTCGTGCGGAAAGTCGCGATTTCCTGGACGCGCAGACGCTGCAACGACCGCCTGCGCTGGATAGAATCGAGTGTCACGCCGCTCTCGAGCGATTCGGGAACAATCGAATCGCCTTCGACATCGTTCCGCAACGCCACCAGCGAGCCCAGACGCTTTTCGAGGGCCGCATCACGGTATTCCACATATTTTTTCTGCGCATCTTCCACGACTTCGGTCATCATCTCGATCGGCATTTCGCGGTCGCTGCGGTAACTGCGGCTACGGCGTTCCAGGCGGTCATCGACATTCTTCATCGCGAGATCCTGCGAGAAGAATCGAATGCGGAAATAGTTTTCGGGGTTGTCGGCATCCGTCATGTGCGTCTCGCCGCTGCGGAGCCTAAGCATCAAGGTCGCGCCGTTATCCGCATATTCCATGGAAGCGCTATCCGCATACACGATACGGGGAGCACCGCGCTTCTCCATCTCGAAAATCTGGATTCCGTACAAAGTTCCGGAAACGGGGTCGATGCGGTTTACCCACAGCTGCACGTCAGGAAACTGCGTAATAAGGCGGCCCGCATCGATAAACACGTGCGGTTTCTTGCGCGACACGGCATTCATGAGTTCCACGGAACGGTGGTTCGCCTCGGGAAGCACCCAGTTGTTGAAAATCACCATCAACAAAGAAATCAGCAACGAAACGAGAAGAACCGGGCGCATCAGCGAAAGCGGCGACACGCCCGCCGCCTTGCAGGCCGTAATTTCCTGATCACCCGAAAGCCGGCCGAACGCCATGAGGCTAGCCACCAGCACCGCCATCGGAATCGAGAGCGAGAGCATCCACGCGAGGTTCAGGGCGAATATTTCGAGCACCGTTTCCGCCGGGAGTCCCTTGGAAAGCACGTTGTCCAAGATTTTTACGAGAAAGTCCACCACGAACAAGAAGGTGATGCCCAAAAGAGCCGCCAAAAACGGGGCTATAAGCTCTTTCAACACATAGCGGACTAGAATCATTACTTCTGGACTTGCAAAATTTTCTACTTTACGGGAGTAAAATTAGAATTAAAACCAAAGAAAAAAAATGAACCCGTTCAAAAAGATTCCCCTATTCCTTTATCTTTTGGCCCTTGCAATCGCTTTTATAGGTTGTTCGTCTAGCGGGCAGACCAAGATGAAACATACCGAATGGTGCAGAATCCGCTACGAGAACGCCGAGGAACTCTTCAAGAAAGAGAAGTACGGGCGTGCAACCGACAAACTCGAAGAAATTCTCGCCACCTGCGCCGGAACCGGCTATATGGAACAGGCCCAGTTCCTGATAGCGGAAAGCTATTTCAACATGGAAGACTGGATCGAGGCCCGCGGCGAGTACGGCAGCTTTATCCTGAACTTCCCCGGTTCCCCGTTTATCGAGACCGCCGAATTCCGCAAGGCCATTTCTTCGTTCAACATGGAATTCCGCGTGAGCCGCGACGAAGCCAACACGACAATCGCCATGAGGGACTTCGAACGTTACCTGTCGAACTACCCCGAATCTCCGCTGCGCGACTCGGTGAACTACTACTACAACCTGCTGGTGGAACGCCTTGCCGAAAAGGAATTCCAGACGGCCAGACTCTATATGCGCATGGACAAGTACCAGGCAGCCGTCATCTATCTGAAGGAATTCCTGGAAACCTATCCGAACAGCAAGCGCCATACCGAGGCCCTGTTCATGATTACGGAAGCCTACAACGAACTTGACCAGTTCGAAACCGCCAAGTTGTACCTGAACATCGCAAGAAACGAGGCCTCCCCCGACGACAAGGATATCCTGAAAAAAATCGAGAAAAGCGAAAAGGCTATCGACAAGTCCGAGCTCGCCTTCGCCAAGCGCATGAAGCAGGATTCTCAGAAGAAGAGGTTCTGGAAAGAAGACCGACAAATGCAGAACTAACCCTTAAAATGTCATCCTGGCCCCCCGAAGGGGGGACGGGAACCAGTACTGGATTCCCTCCCCTATCGTGCTACGCACTCCAGGGTCGAGAATGACGTATTGTGATAGACGTTAATAGGAAACCAAAAACGAAACAGTTGCTACACATTTTCCTTGTGGTGCTCCTTGCCGCATCTGCGATGGCCGCCGAAGAAACCTCGACACGCGACCGTTCCAGACTTTCGATTTTTTTGCAGCCCGCCGTTTCTTTTTTGGATTTTCCGGAGCGAGAATACTTCCAGAACGCCATCGACACCCTCTACTACAGTTTTAGGGAAGACGCCCTCACCGAAAGTGAATCGCTCAGCGTCGCCAAGCAGGATTTCCAGAAGGTGAATTTCTGTTTCCCGATTTCGGCCGGACTGCAATACCAAATTTTCCCCGAGAATTTCGTAAGTCTCGGTTTGAGCTTTATCTACGACAACGAAGAGGTGGTGCTCACCGACCGCAAGAACAGGACGCATAACTACAGCTACACCATCCAGGGAATGCCGCTGTTCCTTGAATACCGCCTCGGCATTCCGCGCAACCTGATGACCCTTTCGGGAGAAAGCCTCTTCAGTATCGCCGTGCGCTGGTACTGGGTGCTGCCAGGCACCGAAATTTACAGCACCTGGGGACAGCTGGAAGCAAAATCGTCCGCTGTGGGAGCGGGTTTCGGCATCAGCGTCGGCTACCTTATTGCCAACTGGAAAAGCTTCAACATTTACGGCGACATAGGCTACAGCAGCATCAAGGTGGAATCGGACAAGAAGTATTCGGACATCGCTCCTGACGGTCCCGAAAAGAAAGCCAAATGGAATATCGGCGGACTCACGATGCAAGTGCGCGTCAGCTTTGGGCTGTGGAACGAACCCGAGCCTGTCGAAGAAGACGACGCGGACGACAACTCAACAAATACTGCAACGCCCCCGGCAACATCCATGGCAACCTCCGCAGCAACTCCCCCGGCAACTTCCACAGCAACTCCCCCGGCAAGCGAACCGGAGCAGACTGCAAAAGAAAAAGCCCCGGAGGAATAATGAGTTTTCTTCCTGGCGAAAAGTTGCATTACGCCGAGACGCATTTCAAGTTTAAACTCCCCTGGTCGCTGCTGTTTAGGCCGTGGCCTGAAATTCTAGCGGACGCGCCCTTTCAGTTTGTTCCTGGAGTCGAGCCTATTTTATGGTTGGTGGTCCGCGACGCGCATCGGTTCCCGACGCTTATTGAAAAAATTGAAATTTCAATTACAGGCTCCGAAAATTTCAGCACTAACAAGAGCGTCGATTTACATATCCGCACCACGGAGCAATTTGGATTTTACCCCGTCAGGTTGGGCAAGCTTCCTGCGGGTAATTATGAAATCGACTGCCAAATTTACGCAAAGCGAATCAACGAGAATGGCGAGCGCACTGCAACCAAGATTTTTACCCGCTGGAATTATCCGGGCTTAAAACCCAAGCCCTTAAAAATTCATGTGCTCGCCGAAGAGCCGCCGAAAGCCCCGGGATTTATCGCCAGCGAAATGCATTGCCACACGCACTACTCGGCAGACCACGTGGAACACGGCGCCTCGCCTGCAGTATTGCAACAGGCGGCCCAAGCCGTCGGGCTCGATTTTGTAAGTTGCACCGACCACGCCTACGATTTTGCCTACACCACCGAAGACTACACCAAAGAGGCGGACACTCCGCTCACCCGCTTTGATGCCCTCCGTGAAGAAGTACGCAAGCTGAACGAGGTCACCGACATGCCTCTGATGATTGCGGGCGAAGAAGTTTCTGCAGGCAATTCCAAAGGCGAAAACGTGCACATGACTGTACTCGGCCCCGAAGGATACCTGCCCGGCCTTGGCGACTGCGGGCGCAACTGGCTCGACAACAAGCCTACCTTCAAGATTTCCAAGCTTTTGGAAATGACCGCGGCACATTGCTTTGCAGCCCACCCGATGCAGCCCATGGGCTACCTCGAAAAGTTCATTTTCCGTCGCGGCTACTGGAGCCACAAAGATTTGAATCTGGACGCCCCTCACAAAATCCGCGGAATCCAGTTCTGGAACGGAATTCGTGATGAAGGATTCAAGCTTGGAAGAGAATGGTGGATCGAGGAACTCGGCAAGGGGAATTTCTTGCTCCCGATTGGTGGCAACGACGCTCACGGCGACTTGAACGACACGACATCAGTCAGCATGCCGCTGATTTCATTGAGGCTTTCACGCGAACATGTTTTCGGGAAAGTGAGAACGGTAATTAAATGCGGAATTCGGAATTCGGAATTCGGAACTAAAGTTTCAAGCGAGACAATCCACGAAGCATTCGCGGGCGACAACTGCTACATTACCGATGGCCCGGCTCTCTGGTGGGAACGCGGCGAAAAGACGGTGACATTCCATGCCCGCAATACGCAAGATTTTGGCGGAGCCTTCCGCTACATCCGCATTTTCGGGCGCAAGCGTTCTGCAGGTGGCAAGCTCGCCAAGAACGAAACCGTCTGCATGGAAAGCCTTGTCGCCGCCCCGGCAAAAACAGACATCACCGTAAACGCAGACAACTTTGCCTACCTGCGCGCCGAATGCGAAACGGCAAGCGGCAAGTTCGCGATGACCTCGGCGGCGGTACTCGCGTAGTAGCGAATTTTATATCTTAAGGGAAACCCATCCGAGGAGGTACACATGCCACGATTCATGTCGCCATTGCGACCGCGCTACATGCGTTCTCCGTTGGATATTCCGCCCGAACAGCCTCCAACGCCAAACGACGAATCGCCCGAGCCGCAGGAACCAGAATACCCTGAAATCGTCTGCGTGTCCGAAGGCACGTTCCGCCAGATTCGAGATGACAGCCTGGTGCTGCTTTCGCAGGGAATTTCGCACCGGCTCTTGCGCAGTATCGAAGGCCCGTTCCTGATTTTTGTTTTGCCCGAGCACGAGGCGCGAGCACGCGAACAGTTGGAGCTGTACCGCAAAGAGAATCCGCCCAAAGAAGAAAACCCGCCGATTCCCTTGAGTTTTAGCCTGCAGCCGCTCTGGGTTTTGCTTGCACCCTTGATTGTCACGCTGATTGATTTTACAGACGCCATGAACCTGCATACGCCCGGCATTTCGGATGCAGCCAAGGTCCTTAAGGGCGAATGGTGGCGTTCGCTGACCGCGCAAACATTGCACGGCGACGTAAGGCACCTGGCCTCGAATTTAATTTGCGGCTACATCGTGATGAATATGATTACCTTCCGCATTCCGCTCTTACGGCTCGCGCCGTTTATCGCGATTGCGTCAGCAATCGCGAACCTGTGCGTTTCCTTGACCGTACAGACGAGTTTCCGTTCGCTCGGGTTTTCGACATTCGTTTTCGCCGCTATCGGTTGCCTCAGCGTCGTTGAATTTAGGCTCATGCCCAAGGAAACGCATGGACTGCTTCGCAGGTTCGCGCCGCTCTGCGGCGCGGCATCGCTCGCCGTGTTCCTTGGACTCGGCGAGAACGCCGACATTCTGGGGCACGCCTACGGATTCGTCGCCGGACTTTTCTGCGGATTCATTCCCAGCAAAAAAGCGCTCCGCTGGGGAACGCCGCTTGCTACCGCCGACGGAGTCGGCCTGCTCATTTACTACGCGCTATACGTAATCGCGTGGAAATTGGCTTTATAAGAGATTCCCACCTGGCTCTAAATTGGATTGGATTTTGCGAGACATTTTTTGACAGCGATAAAAAACAAGAGAGGCGGCTTAAAAGCCGCCTTTCTTAATACTCGGCAAAACTGATGCGCCACAAGAGCGCAGTCGCTAATTACTTAGCGAGGAACTTCTTTGCCTTGTCGGCGTACGCCTGGTTGTCGCCGTAGACCGTGAGAATGCGTTCTGCAGTCTGCTTGGCCTTGTCGGCAGCACCGAGCTGTTCGTAAACGAGAGTGAGTTTCCACATGGCGTCGGCCACCATCGGAACTTCGTCCACCGGTTCGTCCTTCTGGAAGCGGTCTTCCTGGTCACCCGTGCGCTTTGCAAATTCGGAGATGTACTTTTCCAACAGACCGGCAGCGGCGGAATAGTCGCCCTTTTCAATCTTCACGGAGGCAAGACCGTGCATGGCGGCCGAACGGACCAAGGCCACGGAGCCGGCATTGTCGAGGCTCTTCTGGAAGAACACTGCGGCGGCGTCAAAGTCACCGGACTGGTACTTGATGTTGCCTGCATAGAGAGCGGCCTTGGCCAGAGCCACGCCGGAAAGCTTGCCAGAATTGATCTTGGATTCGAATTCCACCAAGGCACTGTCCTTTTCGCTTGCATACAGATAAGTCATGCCAGGACCGAGGAGTTCAGCCTGTTCAGCGGCAGAAGCCTTGCGGTAGTCGCGGAACTGCACCACACCCACCACGATAACCATCACCACCACGAGGGCGGCAACGACCTTGGAGCCGTGAGCGACAAAAAATTCCTTAATTTCAGAATTGTTGGTATTCGATTCGTTAGCCATTTTTAACATCCATGTTAAATTTTCGTGTTCCAATCATAGAAAAATTTTATTGTATTGTCAGCAGACCTTGACAAAACAACCCCGATTTACTAATTTTGGCCTACCACGCCACTCTAGCTCAGCTGGTAGAGCAGCTGATTCGTAATCAGCAGGTCGGCAGTTCAAATCTGCTGGGTGGCTCGAAAAAATCCCGCTCGATGAGCGGGATTTTTCTTTTATTTATTTTCTAGCAGCTAACTCTTCAGGAGTTCTGGCGAGAATGTCCCAGTCTCCTCTTTTGATAATCTTATAAGCATAGCCTTGTTCCGTAAGGAACAGCTGGCGGTTTATGGCGAATTCCTGTTCCTTGGAATCCTGCGTCACGATACTGTAGAAGTGGGCGGCGCCACCGTCGCTCTTGGGGCGGAGCACGCGACCGAGACGCTGGGCTTCTTCCTGTCGGCTACCGAAGGTACCCGAAATCTGGATGAGCACGTTGGCATCCGGCAAGTCGATAGCGAAGTTACCCACCTTCGAGACCATCAAGTTCTTCTGCGTTCCGTTACGGAAGGCGGCATAAAGCTTTTCGCGCTCCTTGTTCGGCGTCTTACCCGTAATCAGCGGAATCTGCAAGTCTTCGGAAAGGGCTTCGAGCTGGTCGATGTACTGGCCGATAATCAGCACGCGGTCATCGGGCTTGTCAAAGTACTTGAGCAGGCGTTCCACGATGTCCGTCTTTTCGGGGTTTGTAGATGCCAGCGTAATTTTTTCGCGGACAGGCGCAAGCGCATACTTCATCTTGAGTTCCGCTTCCATCGGGATGCGGATTTCGTTACAGTCGGCAGTCGCAATCCAGCCCTGGGCTTCCAGAATACGCCACGGGATGTCGTACTTCTTGGGGCCAATCAAGCTGAACACTTCGGTTTCCTTGTGGTCTTCGCGCACGAGCGTGGCGGTAAGGCCCAGGCGGCGAGTGGCCTGCATTTCGGTACTCAGACGGAACACCGGAGCCGGCAGCAAGTGCACTTCGTCGTAAATCATCAGGCCCCACTTTTCCTGACTAAAGAGCGGGAAGTTCGCGAGTTCCTTCTTGACTTCTTCTTCGGTCAAATCATCGATATCGGCATCGGCTTTTTCGTCGGCCTTCTTGGCACGCTTACGCTGCGTCAAAATCTGGTAGGTCGCCACCGTCACGGGGCCGATTTCCTTGACTTCGCCGGAGTATTCCTTCACCTGGTCGAGAGTCAAGTCCGTCTTGTCGCAAATTTCACGAATCCACTGACGAGAAGCCGAAATGTTCGGCGTCAAAATCAAGGTCTTAGTTTGTACCAAAGCCATCGTGGCAAGGCCAATCACGGTCTTACCCGAACCGCAAGGCAGCACAATCACGCCCGAACCGCCCTTTTCGGAACCGCTCGCGTAGAACACCTGGGCAGCTTCCTTCTGGTAGTCGCGGAGAGCAAACGGCTTTCCGCCCACCGTCGTTTCACGCAAGTGAATCGGAAGCGGATCGCCCATGGTATAACCGGCCAAGTCTTCCACCGGGAAACCCGCATTCGTGAGGGCCATCTTCAAGTGGCCGCGGCGTTCCGGGTCCACTTCGGCGTGCAAGTCGTCAATAAACTGACGAATGAACGGTTCCACCTCCTTGAGGTGGCAGATTTCGGTGAACATGTACTTGTCATCGGATTCGACAATCAGCTTGTCGCCTTCTTTCTTAAGACGCAACAGACCATAACGGTCCATGTAATCCTGAACTTCCGTAACGACGGTTTCAGGAATCGGGAAGCGACTCTGGCTTTCGAGACGTTCCAGAACTTCGGGTGCACGAAGGCCCGTCGAAGCGGCGTTCCACAGGCTGAGGGGGCTAATCTTGTAGGTATGCAAATGCTCGGGGCTCTTGACCAGTTCGGTGAAAGGGGCAATCGCGTCGCGGGCAGCTTCGTAGGTAGGGGCATCAACCTCCACCATAATTTCCATATTACTCTGAACAATAATGGCGCCATTCGGATTCATAGGCGCCAAATTTAGTAAAAAAATCGGAATGACAATAATATTTTATGCTTTTAAATAAAACATTCTCACTACCTTCACGCACACTCATCTTGAAAGGCGCATAAAAATCGATGTTCGTACCATCGGGACAAGTCAAAGCAAACGAGCCGTCATCATTTGACTTTACCGAACACCCTTCGCCGGAAATGCCCGCGCCACCATCATCGCCATTCTTTCCATCGGAGCCATTCTTGCCGTCGGAACCGTCTTTACCGTCGTGAATCACGACTTCGGTGCCGTCCAGGCACTTGAGGGTGTAGGACTCAGCATCGTCATTCTTGCTCACGGAACAGGCCGCCTGTTCCGAGGTGTTCGAGTTATTAGAGGAATCTTCGCCACAAGCAGTAAAGAAAATGGCAGATAGCGCCATCATCGGGAAAAAGGAATGATTTTTTAGCAAAACATAATCACCATTCCCATAAAACGAATCGATCCCTATTTACGCAAGTACTCCCGCAACTTTTCCAGAGTCATTCCGTCATCAAGCATTTGCGCTATTTCACTATCACGAGCGTCAACGGCCTTTTGCTCAGCCTCTTTCAAGTACTCTGGGTGGTCCTCGACAAGGGCAGTCCATTCCGCATAATCGTCCCATTCCATTTTCATAGTATACCTGTACCTTTCTAGTTCTTCCTTATTGAATCTAGCTACTTTTGCAGAAAGAAGCAACCCTTTGAACTTTCCCTCGTTCAAGGCGGGAGGTAGGCGCTTGATACGGTTCAGGTACTTGAGAGCAAACATCCATTTTGCAGCCTCGGCATCGTTCTCGCGGATTATCCGCCCGACCTTCGGCAACTCAACCACCGTAAAGTTGACACTATCGACAATCGGCTTGTTAGTCGCATAATCCACGATACCCGCACGGTGGATAGTGCGGTCATCATCGAACACCCTGTGCTTCGTAATCGCAATGACGTAAGTCGGCTTGACATCGTAATTCCACTCGTCACCAGGAATCCCCTGCTTTACAATCATCTGCCCCGAATAGAAAGCAAGGCGCTTCAAGAAGTTCGTCTTTTTACGGATCTGTACCTCGATTTCGATAAAATCCCCCACCTCGTCGCGACAATGCAGGTCAAAAATGGAAGTCCTGGACTCCTTGCTGCCGGATTCGTTCTGCTCAAGCTGCTGCGAATACACGTCAATAATGCGGTGCGGAATCTGCCCTTCGAGCATATCGTTCAGCAAGTTGAGAAGGTTGCACTTGCCCTGCTCCGTATCGGGGGAAAACGCCTTTTTGAAGGTTTCATCAGTCAAGAGGCTCGCGTAGGGGCCATCCTCCCTGGTGTCAACGAAATATTCCGAGAGATCGACCTCGACGGAACTGCTAGCCGAATCCCCCGTTTTACCGGGATCCCTTGATCCCACCCCATACGCAGAAACCTTTTCACGTAAAGAATTCGACTTCGTTTCGCGCTGTTCATCGGTTTTTAGAGGTGTAGATACCGGCTTTGGGTACAGATCCGGAATCCAGACAAGCGGACGCCTGCCACGATACAGGTGTGCAAGGCCGAGAAGTTCGAGAATGGGGTCAACGCCACGATTATTTGCAGTTTTCATAGTCAATAGTTCCTTTTTTTTAATAGTCCCTACTACTATACACGCAAGTATTTGAAAAAATGAGAAAATAAAGACCATATACCACCCTCCGTGACATCACAATCTTTCATTTTCGTGTATTTTTATATCTTTATATTGTAAAAAAAGAGGTTTTTTTGAGCCAGTTAAAATTGAATGGAAAGACCGAGACGCTTTGTATTTTCGGTCATCCTGTTGGTCATAGCAAGTCGCCGCTGATGCATAATGCGCTATTTGAAGCATTAGGCATCAATGCGGCCTATTTGCCCTACGCCCCGGAGCCCGATAATTTGGCCGACGCCATCAAGGGTTTTAGGGCCATGAAGTTCCGCGGGGCAAATGTCACGATTCCCTACAAGACACCCGTTATGGACCTTGTGGACGAACTTTCGGACATTTCGAAGTTTACCGGCAGCGTGAATACGCTCTACTGGAAAGACGGCGTTGTCGGGGGCACTTTATGTGGTACGACAACCGACCCCTACGGATGCATCCGCAACCTGCAGGAATCTGGAGTTGAGCCCTCGAACAAGAGAGTAGCGCTCCTCGGAAACGGAGGAGCCGCCAAGGCAATCGCCTACACGCTCGCCGAAATGCAGAACCAGCTCACCATCGTGTGCCGTAGCCGAGAGAAAGGCCAAGCGCTCGCCGATAGCCTGAACCAGTTCTTTAACGGCAAGGCTCCCCAGGTCCAAGTCGCCACGTTCGATGAATTTCCGGTCGTATCCAAGGATATCGAAATCATCATCAATGCGACCTCCGTGGGCATGACTCCAAACGAAGACCAGTCTCCCCTGACCGAAGAATCCTTGCACCAAGGTCAGGCCGTGATGGATATCGTGTACACACCGCCCATGACCAAGCTGTTAAAAACGGCCCAGGCAAAAGGCTGCAAGGTGGTGACCGGCGAAGGAATGCTGGTGCACCAGGGTATCGAAAGCTTTAGAAAATGGTTCCCCGAAGAAACTAAAAACAAGATGAACGACGAACTCGCACAGATTATGCGTAAAGGAATGCAGGGTTAACATGAACAAGCACATCTTTTTCACCGGATTCATGGCAAGTGGAAAATCCCGCACCGGACGCGCCCTGGCAGAACGGTTAAACCGCCCCTACGTGGATACCGACGCCGTTATCGTCGAACGAGCTGGAAAAACCATCAGCGAAATCTTTGAACAGGACGGCGAAGCCAAGTTCCGCGAAATGGAACGCGACGTGGTTGCCGAATTTGCAAAGAAAGAAACGCCGCACATTATTTCTTTGGGCGGCGGAGCCCTCACGCAGCCGGACAACCTCAAAGTCATCCGCGAAAACGGCACGATCATTCGCCTGTGGGCAAAGCCCGAAGTGCTTTCGGAACGCATTGGCCGCAAGAACACTCGCCCGCTGCTTGCGAACCTCTCCGACGAAGAACGCCTCGAAAAAATCAAGGTGATGCTCAAGGAACGCGAAAAGAATTACGCACACGCCGACTTCAGTGTAGAAAGCTCCGACGAATACACCGAAGACCACGTGATCGAACGCATCCTGTACATCCTGAATTTCTGGAACAGTCATGCGCTGGACGTGTGCCCGAGCAGCGGCGGACGCTACCCCATCTTTATCGGCAAGAACATTATTCCCGAAGCGGGCGTGCTGCTGGAATGTCTGAAGCTTGCACCAAGCCACGAGTTCCTGGTCTGCACCGACACAAACATCGCAAAGGTCCAGAGCCAGATGCTCGGCGAACTGAGAGGCCAGGCCGGACGCTGTCCAATTTTCAAATTCCAGGCCGGCGAAAAGAACAAGACGCTTCACAACCTGAACCAGCTGTTCAGCTTCATGCTCCACCGCGGCTACACCCGCAAGAGCTGCCTGTTGCAGTTTAGCGGCGGCGTGGTCGGCGACATGGCAGGCTTCGGTGCCGCCACCTACCAGCGCGGCATTCCGTTTATCCAGTTCCCGACAACTCTTTTGAGCATGGTCGACAGTTCCGTGGGCGGAAAGGTTGCCGTGAACCACCCCGAAGGCAAGAACATGATTGGCGCATTCTACCAGCCGAAGGCTGTGGTCTGCGACCTCGCGGTGCTCAGCACCTTGCCCGAAACGGAATACCTGGCGGGACTTGCCGAAATCGTAAAGTACGGCGTGATTTACGACGAAGAATTCTTCCGTTATATGGAACAGAACGTCGAAAAGATCAAGGCTCACGACCTCGACGTTTTGAAGCACCTGATTTACCGCAGCTGCGCCATCAAGGCCGCAGTCGTCGGCATCGACGAAAAGGAAGCGGGACTCCGTGCTATTTTGAATTACGGGCATACCTTCGGGCATGCTATCGAAAACTTGACGCACTACAGCATGTTCACCCACGGCATCGCCGTGTCGCTTGGCATGCGCGTGGCCGCCCGCGCAGCAGTTCTCCTCGGCAAAATCAGCGCCGAAGAAGAAGCTCGTCAGAACAAACTCTTGGACGACCTCGGATTCCCGAAGAAATACGATATCGACGTGGAAGCCGCATGGGACGCCATGGCTGTTGACAAGAAGGCAGAAAAGGGCAAACGTGTTTACATCCTTCCCACGAAGATTGGAGCCGTGGAAAAGGTCGTGAACATCGACAAAGACTTCATTACTCAAAGCTGGGGAGCGATTAAATGAATTCGGGATTAGGAAATTAGGATTTCAGAATGATTTTGCAATTCTGATTCTTTATTTCTAATTGCCAACAACTATGGACTAAGGACGAATATATGAGTATTCTTGTAACTGGAGGAACGGGTGCCCTCGGGTACCACATTCTGTCGAGCCTTGTGGGTACCACCCACGATCTGTACAGCTTTAGCGACGAACAGCCGCAGCCCTGGCAGAAAGTCGAAGGAGTCGAATACCTGAATGGTGACTTGCTGAACTTCAAACACATGCAAGACGTGATTCAGTTCGTGCAGCCCACGCACATTTACCACCTGGCGAGCCAGTCGTCGGTGGGGCTCAGCTACAAGAAGCCGTACGAAACGCTGAACATTAACCTGCTCGGCACGCAGAACTTGCTCGAAGCCGTGCGCCAGAATTGCCCGAAGGCAAAGGTGATGCTTTTGAGTTCCAGCGAAATTTACGGTCGCACCGACCACCAGCTCACCTATTTGCATAAAGAAACAGACGCCCCGAATCCGCTCACGCCTTATGCAACATCGAAAGCTTGCATGGAACTTCTGGGCAACCAGTTCAAGAACGCCTACGGATTGCACGTGGTTTTCGCGCGTCCCTTCCACTTTACGGGCCCGCACCACAGCCGCCGTTTCGTGATTCCTTCCATCACCTACCAGCTTGTCAAAATCAAGTATTACGGCGCGGAGCCCACCGTCTATTCGGGCAGTCTCGACATTAGCCGCGACGTAATTGACGTGCGCGATGTGGCACGCGGCATGATTCAGCTTTTGAACCAGTCCGAACCGGGTGAAGCCTACAACCTTTGCTGCGGCAAGTCATACACGTTCCGCGAACTCACCGAAATGCTCGTCGACATTGCCGGCGTGAGCGTCGACTTCCGTTTTGACCCCGGTTACGAACGCAGCAACGACATTCCGCTCCTGATCGGAAACCCAGAAAAGGCCATGAGCATGGGGTGGAAGCCGATGATCAGCATCGAAGACTGCCTGACCGACTTGTTCAATGAAATGGTATTACGCCGTCGTACAGAACTCAAGCTCGGTATGGGACAGGACTTGAGACTCTAATTCGGATTTCGGAATTCAGAGTTCGGAATAGAATATGAAAAAAATGAATTGTCATTGCGAGGAACGAACGTGACAAAGCAATCTATACTGATAGCGATTATGGCAACACTCTGTACATCGTTTGCTTTTGCAGGCGATGTGGTGGCGCCGCAAGGTTCCGTGCGTAGCGTATCGGTCGACGACTTTATGCCGCACCAGAGCAACGTCAAGGAATTCAACGAGACCTGGAGTTACCAGTTCGTTTTCGACAACGGTACTCGCGCCTTTATCAACTATTCCACGCTCCATATTCCTGGCGCCGGTAAAAAAGTCACCTGCGACATGAGCTTTTGGAACTTCAAGAGCAAAACGTACACGGTTGGCCGCCAGTATCCGCCAGAACGCCTGAAGGCAAACAAGGCCACGGCAAGCATAGACATCAACGGCGAATATGCGATGGAACACAAGCCGGGCAAAGATCACCGCGTGCTCTTTTCCGCCGACAAGGGAGGCAAATTCCTGGTCGACGTGACATTCGAATCTGCCGAAGTCGGAAAAGTTCCCGGCAACGGCGTGTGGAAAATCGGCAAAGAAACATTCGGGCAATACGTGCACATTCCTTACGGCCGTGTAAAAGGCAAAATTGCCTACAACGAAGACACCATCGCCGTAAAGGGCTACGCCTACATGGATCAGACCTGGCAAACCGAGCAGGCCACCGATATGGCCGCACGTTCGGTCAACTTCAGCACCAGCGCCCGTAGCCCGCTATTTGCTGGCCGAGTTTCGATTTCCAAAAGTGGCGAACCGTTCGGATACGCACTATACAAGGACGAATCCGGAATGAAAGTCGCAAGCCCCAAGGCAATCAAAGATGGTAGCGACAATTACAACGGCAAGAAATTTGCTAAAAGCGACTTGACCTTCGAATGGCAAGACGCCTCTATTCCTGCACTCAAGTTCAGCGTGGCAAAGACGCTCCAGAAAGCTAGTCTATTGGACAAGGTAGACGGCTGGTTCGCCAAGAAGGCCTTCAAGATTGCAGCCGGCGGCGAAGTCCTCTTTTACAGGGGTCGTAGCGACGCAAGCCACGGGAAAAAACTGGACTGGTGCATTACCGGAGTTAAAGACTAATGACAAAGTTTCGCCCCTGCATCGACCTGCACGACGGACGTGTAAAGCAGATTGTAGGAAGCTCGCTGAATGACAGCGGAGCTGGCCTCAAGACGAATTTTGAAACGGACCGTTCCCCCGCTTGGTTTGCGGAACTCTACAAGAAAGATGGAATCAAGGGCGGCCACGTGATTATGCTCGGCAAGGGCAACACCGAAGCCGCGAAAACAGCGCTCGCCGCCTATCCCGGCGGACTGCAGGTCGGCGGTGGCATCACTGCCGAGAACGCGAAAGAATATCTGGATGCCGGTGCATCTCATGTAATCGTGACAAGCTGGATTTTCCCTGAAGGCAAGCTCGACCGTGAGCGCCTGGAATTGCTTTCCAAGACGGTCGGCAAGGAGCATCTGGTGCTTGACTTGAGCTGCAAGCGCGTGAGTTCTGCGAAGAGAAAGCAATTTGTCCCCGACGACGAAATCGACGGTCCGGACGAAGCACGCCCCCGCTGGAAAATCGCCACGAACCGCTGGCAGACTTTGATAGACATTGAAATCAACGAGGAAACGCTCGAAGACCTTTCGCGTTACTGCGACGAATTCCTGATTCACGCCGCCGATGTCGAAGGAAAGCAGCAGGGCATGGACGATGAACTGATTATGTTCCTCGCCGAGCACAGCCCGATTCCTTGCACGTATGCGGGAGGCGCCAAGTCGCTAGAAGACCTCAAGCATTGCAAACAAATTTCTAACGGAACGATTGATCTCACCATCGGATCGGCCTTGGACCTGTTCGGTGGCAAAGGAGTGAAGTATGCCGACTGCGTCAAATTCAACAAAGCTTAAGCCAACAGATTCGCTAGATACGCGTCCGGCTATCTTTGGACGCACCGTCACGAGCACCTTCAGAAAGATGTCCGGTTTCAAGCACCAGCCCCCCGGAAACTTGCGCACCGGCATGATTCCGCCGATCGTATTCGGATCGCTGTTTCTTAATTTGCCTAAACTTCTGAAGTTGCGATTCTATTTAAAAAAAGAACGCAAGAAGCACCCAGCCGATGATGTGCGCATTCTTTTTTATTCCGACAACCTGGACGAAACCAACGGTATCGCAAACAACTTAAGAAACGTGATCCCCTACATGCGGGCCCACGGCATGAACGCATTCCTCGCCGGAAACGCTTTCAACACGCGTCCCTGCGGCGTCGTGGAAAACGGCTACTGCCTTTTGCTTCCCCGCATGTTCAGCATGGAACAACTCGGATATGCCAATAGCGAGCTCGCCATTCCGCGCGTAGGCCCGGTGCTTCGCCTGCTCAAGCGCTACCCCGTCGACTTGATTGAATTCGAGACACCGAGTCCTGGCGCATGGCTTGTCTGCTTCTGCGCGAAAGTCGCAGGCATCAAGGTATTCAGCCACTACCGCACCGACGTTCCGACTTACACCAAGACGCTCGTGAAAGCCAAGTGGATGTTCCACTTTGTACTTCGGCTCATGAAGATTTTCTACCGCATGACGCGCCCCGTGGTCAGCCCCTGCAAGGACTATGCGAACATTCTGACTTCGCAGCTAAAAGTGCCCGAAAACCAAGTGCAAATTTTGCCCCGCGGACTCCCCTTAGAAAAATTCTCGCAGAACCTACGCGGCAAGGGAACCTGGGAAAGGTTCAACGGAGCAGGCGCGCCTACCGACAACACACAAACAGATGTTGTACAATCGAATGCGACTCAAGTTAGGATCGCGCGCAAGGTTCGTTTTTCGTTCATCGGGCGCATTTCCAAGGAAAAGAACCTGGAATTCCTGAACAGCGTCTGGAAAAAATTTGCAGCCAAGCACAAAGACGTAGAACTCATGTATGTAGGTTACGGCTGGTACCTCGAAGAAATCAAGAAATTTTTCGAAGGCGACAGTAGCGTGCATTTTGCAGGCGAACAGGGCGGCGAGATACTCGCAGGCCTTTACGCCGATTCCGACTTTTTCCTGTTCCCGAGCACCACGGATACCTTCGGGAATGTGGTCGTCGAAGCCATGTCCACCGGCACGCCCGCTATCGTCAGCGATTACGGCGGACCGCACGACATCGTGATGGACGAAGCCGCCGGCCGAATCTTGCCGATTGACGAAGACGCCTGGCTGAACGCCCTGGAAGAATGCCGCAAGCTGTACCTTGAAGAACCCGATACCTACGCCAAGATGCGCGAAACGGCCCACGAACGCAGCCTCAAGTACACTATGGAATCTTCCACCAAGGCCCAGTTCGATTACTTTAGGAAACTGAAAAAAGAAGCGTACGGGATATAATCCGGAATTCTGAATTCGGATTTCAGAATTCAAAACGTCATTGCGAGGAGTATCACGACGAAGCAATCCTTAAAAGAACTCCGCAATTGGTTCCGTAAGAGCGCTGCGGATTTGCCGTGGCGCTTGAGCGATTTGGATGCGCCGCGCGATCCGTATGCGGTATGGATTAGCGAGACTATGCTGCAGCAGACGCAGGTTTCTACCGTACGCGACTATTTCGTAAGATGGATGAAGCGGTTTCCCGACATAGAAACGCTTGCCGCCGCCGATGAAAACGAAGTGTTCCGCTACTGGCAGGGACTCGGCTACTACAGCCGCGCCAGGAACATTCTGAAGACGGCCAAGATAATCAATCAGCAAAAAATGGATGGATCCCGTCGCCTACGGCTCCAGGATGACAATAAGGCGACCATGCCTACGACCCGCAAGGAACTGGAAGCGTTGCCCGGTATCGGGGCATACACGGCAGGGGCGATTTTAAGCCTCGCCTACCACCAGCAAGAAGCGATTCTCGACGGCAACCTGGTGCGCATTTTCTCGCGACTTTACGCACTCGATTTTTTGCCGACGGAATCCAAGGACGCCCTAAAAACCTACTGGGATTACGCCCGCGAAATCGCCGACTCACCCAAGGCCTACATACATAACGAAGCCCTGATGGAGCTAGGCCGCACCGTCTGCAAAATCAAGAATCCCGATTGCGCAAGCTGCCCATTTCAAAAGGTCTGCCGAGCGGCTCTTGAAAATCGCACCGCCGAATTTCCGCCCAGCAAAAAGCATATTCAAAAGGACTGGCACGGAACCATCCTCGTCATCGAAAGCAGCGACCACAAGATTCTGGCAATCCACGGTGGACAAAAATTCTTCAAGAACCAATTCACGCTGCCACATTTTGAATCGCCGCGAAATGCGACCGCAGGTATTCCCGCCCAGGCAGAAACCTACTTTAACGCAGACCTAGTGACAAGCGTTCAATGCATCGGGAAATTCAAGCACAACATCACGGTGCATAAAATGGAATGCGACGTTTTGCATATCCAGCTCAGAAGCAAGGCTCCCGTTCGCAATCATTCTGCAAAAACGGCGCATGAAATTCAGTGGATCAAGCGAGAAGAAGCTCAAGAATTTTTCGCGAACAGCTTCTGCCTAAAAGCATTGGCCTTGCTATAATCCCTGGATTGCGTCACCACTTCGTGGTTCCAGAATGACATACACAAGAAATGGAGATCCCCGCCAAAGCCAGCCCTGAGCATGTAGAATGTACAGGGAAGGCATAATAGGAACACGGGAAACGTTCTTCTAGAAGGTCTTTTTCGCCGTGCAGATAAAGCGGATGCGGTCATAGCCGCCATTCACCGTTTCCATTACCTCGTCGGCCAGCACATGCAACAGCGTCCCCGTCAAGGTAAAGCCGTACTTCGGGAACATCTGCGAGAACGAAGCATCCCAGATCCAGTCCCCCTTGACCACCATCGGATCCCTCGAGCGCAAATTCCACTGGGCGTCGCTCCGGTAACGCAACGAATGCGAAATCTTGAAAGTTCCATTCAGGAGCCAGTCCCCCGTAAAGCCCGTGTAGAACTCCGCAGGAGTCACTTCCGCATTTTCGACAGGACCATCGATGCGTTCAAACCCTGCCATCGCCGTGAACTTGAACATATCGCGATACCATGCATTCAGCCAAAATTCACCCGTCACGCCCTTGATCCAGTCGTGGATCCGGCCGACGTTTCCATAGCGAGCCTGGATACCAGCCTGGTCATCATTTTTTCCCAAAAAATATTTTTCGACTTCGAAAGTTTCGGCACCGTATTCCGCCCAATAGGAGCCGCGCCCCCCCATGGCAACAAATCCCATCGTATCTACAAAAGAAAGGTATCCCTGGATCAAATTCATCTGACCGTCTGCAGTCAAATCAACCACTCGGCCATCATAAAATTCCTTCGTATCCGCCAACGGATTCATTCGCGAGCCCGAAATATTCTTGACACCAATTGTCACTCCCAGATCATCGGGAGTTATCGGCATGAACTGCAAGCTGTCTTGCACCAACCAGTCACGTTCATTTATACCAAACGCCACGTCGGCACTCATCCAGTGAATCGGCTGTACACGCAGCTCCATAAACGGCCAAGCGACACGGTCTTCTTCAAGTTCCGTATACACACTGCCCGAATCATCGACCGCACGGAAAGCGAGCCCCGCCGAGACCTGCAAAATACCCTTTTGACAAGCCTTACCGCACTTGTAGTAAACGGAACCGTTTACCTCCTTGCGCGTTCCCGTTTCCTTCTTGTACATATTCTGGTATTCGCCGTCTTCGTAGGCAACGGTCAAGGACAAATCTTTCACATCGACACGCCCCTCGACGCGCGGCTTGTAATGTACCGGAATCCAAAGCGAGGTCGCCGTGTAGAACCACAGATATTCCTCGCCCGCCAGCACAGAGGCATTCACGAGCGAATTCGTGAAACCGAATCCAGCGTACGCCGAACTGAAGAACGGCCAATTGGCACCAAAATGCGAATAATCTCCATCGACGGCCTTATAGCGGTAGCCATAAGCGCCGCTGCAAAAATGATCGTCCTGGAACAAGCGGGCAGTCGCCCAGAGCCCCTTGTAATCGGGGGTACGGAAACCGCCTTCCAAAATCGGAGTCCTGTTGGCAGGCCTGTCCTTTTCGGTCACAAAATCTTGGTAAATCAAGTCGCCGAGTTCATTTCCGGTCTTCATCCAGACCGAAGGTTCGAACGGAGTCCACGAAGGCGTACCCGACCAACGGTTAAAAAGCAGACGGTCACGCAACTTGGCGGGAGTCCAAAGTTCACTTTCGGAATGAACTCCCCCGGCACCAAGAATCCGATCAAACGCATAAGTCGGGCCACCAATCAAGAACGTTCCATCGGCACGAATTTCGTATTCCATTCCTTCCATTTCTGCAGGAATCTGGGCAAACGGAGCAACGGCCATTCCAAGCAAAACGGACAACGCCAAAAAAGGAATCTGTACAAATTTCTCCATCACCAGAGACTCCTTTCTACATAGAGGCCTACATACAACATGTCCGAACGTTCCGGCAGAGTCCAGAGTTCTTCCCACATCACGTTGAGGCCGACCTTGTATTTTTCGTAATGAAGCACATTCAAATTCATTCTTGCGTACCAGCCGAATTCCGTTTCGTTGTCACCAAGAGTGCCACCCGGTTGCCCATAAATTTCATTTTTGTCTTCATCTTCCAAGTCGGCACGCGTCCAGTTGCAGGCAAATCCCGCTCCAAGTTTCGCAAAACGAATCCATGGCAACTGAACATCCATTCCCAGCTTACCCGATGCCTGATGCACGCCGTCGTAAGGCACCGCTTCTGGAATCGGCTTAAAATAGGCATAATGGAACATCACGACGCCTTCCACATTTTCCCAATAGGCGTAACGAAAATTCATGCCACCGTAAAGCGAACTTTCTACGGCGTCTTCCAGCTCTCCGAACGGATAAATCTCACCACCCTCAATGCCGATGGACGCATGCGAAAACGCAACATCTTCTACGGACGCATTCGGTTCAGCCCACGACAGCACCGCAAAGAATGCAACCGCCAGCACGATATTTAATTTATTCAAAACCATCTATTTTCTCCGCAAAGCCTGTGCAAAGAATCCATCGAAACGGGAATCCTCAGTGCCGGGCAGCACCGCAACGCCCGCTTTTTCAAAATCAGGATGGGCATTCAAGAATCGGTCTATGACCTTCGTTGTCTCATCGGGATCGGGACTACAAGTCGCATAGACAAGAACGCCTTCGGGAGCTAGCGAGCGTGAAGCGCTTTCCAGCAGATTAAATTGCAACTCGACCAGTTCCTTGATCGACTCCTGTGTAATGCGGTAAACCGATTCCGGACGACGCGCGATAACGCCCATATTGCTGCAAGGAACATCGAGCAATATCCTGTCAAAGGGGGAAGTCTCCCCCTCGCTCGCACGAGTCCGTTGCTCGCTACCCCTTCTAGCGGGAGAGCCCGCAACGCCCCCAAGTACATCAAGGCATTCCACACGGACATTCGTAAGTCCCAGGCGATTTACAAGGTCGTGCATCTTGGGCACGCGGGTCTCGGAGACATCACTCGCGAGAATATCTAGCGAAGAATCCATCTCGGCCATCAGCGCAGACTTGCCACCAGGAGCGGCACAGGCATCCCACACCTTAAGACCAGGTTTCAAGTCAAGCAACTGGATAACCCGATATGCGGCCGGATTCTGCAAGCTGAATTCGCCCTTTGCAAAGGATTCCGATTCCAGAATCGGCTTGAGTTTTGCATCGGCGGGCACTTGAATGTAGCGATCGTAGAGAATGCTTACGCCAGTCAAGCCAAGCTTCTGCGCCACCACCGGAGCCGAAGTTTTCTGCAAGTTCACGCGGATCCATTCCACGGGGCGTTCAAGAGTCGCCTTCGCCATCGCTTCGGCGCGGTCGCCTCCGTAAATATCGAACCAGCGGCGCACCAGCCATTCAGGCACCGAATTCTCGATAGAAACGCGACGCACCCGTTGCGGCGGGAGCTGCGGCAAGCCGGACCTGCGCGCGGCATGCAGCACGGCATTCACGAGCCGCGCGGAACCTTCGCCAAGGTTCGCCGCCTTAATCAACTCGACCGTCGTCGCGACGGCGGCATGGTCCGGCACTTCGGTGAAGAACATCTGAAAAAGTCCAAGTTCAATCACCGTGCAGACTTCAAGCGAAGGCGCCTTTTTCACGAGCGACTTCAAAACATATTGCAGATACAAATGCCGGCGGCACACGCCCAGGGCAAGTTCCATCGCAAATGGCGAAAGTCCGCTTTCCTTGATAAAGGAGCCGTCCTTCTGCCAAAGCAAAAGGACGCGGTAAGCGTCCATGCGTTCTTTCAAGGATTCATCTAGCAAAAGCAAAGTCCTTCGTGTTTCTGGATTCCACGCATAAAGTCGGCGACCGGCATCGGCTTCTTGCCTTCGGCCTGAATCTCGACGACTTCGAGGACTCCCTCGCCCGTTCCGACATAGAAGCGATTATCCTTGAATTCAACCGCGCCCGGGGCAAGCTTCGGCCCTACTTCCGGCGTATCCGTCTTACGCAGGTACACCATGCGGCCACCGAGTTTTCCGTATCCGCCCGGCCACGGATTGAAAGCTCGAATCCGGTCGTGAATCACCTTCGCCGGCAACTTAAAATCAATCAGGCCTTCTTCCTTTTTCAGCTTGGGAGCTCCCGAAGCTTGCGCATGATCCTGGGTCAAGTCCTTCTCGCAGCCACCCTTCAACTGGCGAATCGCATCGTCCAGCGCATCGCAACCGGGAGCAACCATCTTGTCCAACAGCGACGCCGTCGTATCCTGATGACCGATCACAACCGTACGCTGCGCCAAAATCGGGCCATGATCCATCTTTTCGTCGAGACGGAAAACCGTCACGCCCGTTTCGGGGAGACCGTCTGCAATCGCACGCTGCACCGGAGCCGCACCGCGGTACTTCGGCAAAAGGCTTCCGTGAACGTTTACCGCACCGAATTTCGCAACAGCGAGGATATTCTTCGGCAGAATCGAATAGGCGACCACCACAAAAAGGTCTGCATCGTACGTACGAAGATCCGCTTCGAACTCATGCGACTTCAAGTCCGTCGGTTGCAGCACCGGCAAATTATGCTTCAGAGCAGCTTCCTTCACCGGCGGAGGCGTAAGGACGCGCCCACGGCCCGCAGGACGATCCGGTTGAGTGACAACAGCCAAAACTTCATTATCAGAAGCGATAAGATGTTCCAAAAAATGAGCCGCGAAATCCGGCGTTCCCATAAATACGATTTTCATAATGAATAATTTAGAAAACCCCCTGCAAAATGCATCTAAAAAAGCCCGCATCCGCGGGCATTTTCAAGGCTTTCAACAATCTACAAAATCTAGTCCACTCTACAGCGCAAAAACACGCTTAATTTCGTCAGTGCGGCTAGTTTGTGTGAGCACGAGCTTGAGGAGGACTGCGGCCTTTTGAGGCGGCAGGCGGCCAGCGCAAATGCGGCCAGGCGCAAGGGATTCGTTGAGCGTCACGAGCCCGTGGTGGATTCGGGTCGAAACGACCACGGGAATATCGATCTTTTCGAGGGCGCGGGCCCAGGCGATACTGAATTCGCCCGAGCCGGCGCCCGCAATCACGAGACCGTCGGAGACGCAGGCGGCGTACTCCAGAATCTTAGGGTTGGCATCGACCGTAAAATAGACCACGTTCACACGCGGCAAACTTTCGAGCTTAGAAACGTCAAAGAAATTCTGTTCCTTTAAGGCGTTCCAGTTGGAGCCCTCGCCGGGAGCGCTTACGCCCATCGCGTTAATCGCCGAGGCAGAGCACTTTTGAACGCTCCGGGCGTCAAAAAGTTCGCCCGCAAAATACACCCACACCAAATTCGCCGGCGGATCGTCGTCGACCGCGAAGCCGGCTGCCGCACGCACGGCGCCCAGTAAGTTTGCGGGGCCGTCGGGATCCTTGGCGGTAGCGGGCTTCATGGAGCCCGTGAAAATCACCGCCTTTTCGCATTTGACCGTAAGGCTTACGAAGTAGGCCGTTTCGTCCATGGTGTCGGTGCCGTGAGTGACTACGATGCCGTCCACCGAATCGTCCATCTGCAAGTCGGCAATGCGGTTCGAAAGCGCTATCCACAGCTTGTCCGTCATGTCGTCGGAATTCACGTTGCAAATCTGCTCGGCCGTAATTTCGGCGTACTCCGAAAGCTCCGGCACGGACGCCACCAAGTCTTCGGCAGAAATCTGCCCGGACACGTAGCCCGTATTTTTGCCGGGCTCACCGACGCCGGCGATAGTGCCGCCCGTCGCAAGAATCACGATGTGTTTTTTCTTCGCCATAGAAATCCTCTGCTACCTCACTTCGTCGAGCAGCTGCTGCGTTGTCACGCCATAGAACTTTTGCAAAGCAGGCTCGTCGCCCAAAGTGCGCATATTTTGGATGAAATCCCTAAAGTGCACAAGGCTTGCATTGCGGGCCAAAAGGCGTTCCACCATGGCCTGCGAATACCAGTAAAGTTTAACGGCCGCACCGGTGTTGTTTTCGTTCACGAACGGTGTCGTAAGTGCTCCGATGCTGGGGGCGCCACCCTCGGGCCGTTGCATGCCTGTACGCGAAGCGTCAATCACCTGGGCGATTCCTTCGTTAACCCAAAGCGGAACATGATAGCGCGTCATGGCGCGGATAAAGGCGTGCGTAAGTTCGTGGAAAAACATCGGACGGTAAATTTCGCGGTAGGCCATCACGTTTACGGGAATTCGCAATTTGCCGTCAAAAACGGCACCAACCCATTCGGGGCGAGGCCCCACGCCTTGGTACTGCGACGACTCGTAAAGCACCAGGTGCATCTTGTTTTCAGGATGAAAATCGAACAGGTGACAGAGCGAATCGTAGGCGACTTCCAGCACGGCGAGCGCTTCCATGATATCCTTGCGGGCGGGGCGGCCTTCGAATTCCACGCGGAAATGCATGGAGCGTTCGATCTTGAGCTCGTCCATTTCGCGGATTAGGGCTTCACTTTTCTGCTTCAAATAATCCAAGTCGGCGTGATTAAACTTGCGCGACTGCACATAGGCAATGCAGTCTTCGTAGCGCTCCTGTTCGTAAAGGATTCCTGCCAAATGGAGCTGCAAATTCTGGTCGTCGGGAGATTCCTTGAGAAGTGCGCGTACGTTTTTCTCGGCGCAGTTCCACTCCGCCATTTCTAGGCATTCGTTGGTTTCCTTGATTAATGCTTCGTGTTTGTCGAAAGCCTCCTTGGCCGCCGATTGCTGCATAAACCAGCGGACACCAATAAGCAAGACGATTACGCCGATGATTATATAAACAAGATTCTTCATTTTACCTTAAGAATGAATTGCTTCGTCCCCTTACAGGGGGCTCGCAATGACGTGGCGGCCCAATTTCTTGAATTTTTCCCGAATGAGCTGCAAGTCGTGCTGGTAGGGGTTCCGCTTGAAATCTTCGAACGCCCACGCCGTCGGGTGGAATTGCCCCTTTGCATAAGTCAACAGCATGTCAAGCCACACGCCCTTGCCGGCGTAAAGTTTGAACGGCCCTCGCTTATAACTCGGGAGCACCACCTTGTCCAAGTCCATGTAACCGATGTCGATATTCACGCAGCGCGCATCGGGGTTGCTCGCCTGCGCCATCGTCAGTTCCAGAGTATTGCTGCGTTCCTTTTCCACGGCAATCGTTTCGGGCGGAATTTCCTTTTCAAAAGAAACCACGCCGCGGTAAAGGCCTTCGCCCATTTCGGGAGTGTAATAAGGCGTCTGGTCGAATGCGAAAAGCTTGCCCTTGTGGCGGATTTTGCCCCAGGTACGTTCCAGTGCGTCAATCACTTCGGGCAGCCACTGCTCACTGGGCTGCAAGACAAAAGCCAAAAGTTGTGCGTTTTCAGAAAATTGAGAAGCTTTCATCGTATCTTATCTCTAGACCGCACCATCAATGCGGGAAAATCATTAAGCTCTTGCGAATCAGCTGGAGTTGCTGATCACTAAATTTTAGCGAACGATTCTTGACTGTCGTCGGGAACATCACATTTTCCGCATCGGGACATTCAGCAGTCATATCAATTAGAGACCTTTGATAAAGGCTGTATTTCTTATGAGGCGGATAAATAACAACATCGCTGTTGACCGATCCGGACGCCTTGAGCAAACCGCTCTTGAACAGTTCCGAACAAAACGGAGTATCATCCAAGCCATCTTCGATATTGGAATAATCGCCATAATCAATTCCATCCACCAAATGCTGCATATCAGCCTTCGTCGAAGTCGTATGGCGTAGTCCAAAATAGTGTCCCGTCTCATGCACGGCAGTCTCGACAATCGATTCAAGAGATTCGCGTTTTTCGGTATTATACGGAGCGACTACACTTGTTCCTAACAAGATCGTACTGGCAATACCGCCACCCAGACCACCGCCAAAAAGCGAAGAGGTACCGAGAATGCCTTCACTGTTAATCGCGTGAACCAAAACGATGTCCAAAGCCTTTTCAGCCCCGGGCCAAGCCCCCAGTTCCGAAAGCATCATGCCGGCAGATCCATACTCAGCCACCCAAGGCAGATTTGCCGGATAGTTTCCCCCTAAAGTCGGATGTTCATGCGCACGGTTCACATATAAGGTATCTATCGTTATCGAAGTATAATAATGACGGAAAGCAGCCAGCAACTCGTCCCCAAATTCCCGCAAGCTTATATCACCCAGTTCCTCTTCTACATTACCGACCGCAATCAGGTTCAGGGACAGAACCGAGGAATAAGCGCCATCGCCTTCAAACCGGACATTAGAAACCTTCCCCTTATAGAATGTTCCTGACTGTTCCAAGGTCGTAACCCATTCCGTAGCAGAAGACTCTTCGCAAACAAAGCGATAAACCAGACGACCCCCTGAGCGTTCCGCCTTCAACGTCCTGACTTGACGGTAGCGATTATTCTTATTGACCCGGAACAGCTGGAGAACGGGAGGTTCAAAAGAAGGATCTTCATCGAAAGACAGCAGGTATTCCGCCGATGGATGAACTTCTAGGCTGATTCCGTGCGCAAGGTTTGCAGCTATAGAATCATTGGGAGCCTGGTCATTCGGAAATATCGAAAAGGATATCGTGTTGTCGGGATACAGAACCACTTTTTCTGAAGATTCATCCTCCCAAAAACAGGCCGTCAAAAGAACACTTACGCAAAGAGCGATACTAAAGCCAAGCGCAATAAAAAATTTTTTACAAAAATTTTGCATAAAAAGGCACCGTGAGACATCAAAAGATACGTGTATAGAGAAGATACAACTTTTTACAAGGAAATACACCTTTATGAGTTCCAAATGGTATAAAAAACACGCCCTCTCTGCCGATTTTGTGCAGATGCTATCTCCTCTAGTCGGAAAACCAGCCCTATTAAGTGCCATCATTATTATCGCCGTATTCGCCAGCCTAGACGCCCCAACTTTCGCCCCCGCATTGATGCTTCCTCTGGTTATTGCAACGCATTTCTTTCCAAGGCCGCTCCAATGGGTCGTCCTATTTTCAATCACAACGGCTATCGTAAGTCACAGTTTAATTTCAGGAAACAGTCCATACATCGCATCGACGACAACCCCCGCCACCAAAGCCTGCGGAACGATCGAAACAATCCAGCAAAAAGCAAGCGGAAAGGCAATCGTCATCCGTACGGGCTATTCCACCAAAATTCCGTCGGGAAAAACAGAGTATCGTATAAGGCTAACCGAAAAAAGGGAATTGCCGCAGTACCCGCTACCGGGTGATTCCATCTGTTACGAAGCCTCATGGTACCCCGTCATGCCTCCAAGCGTTCCGGGTGCATTCGACACCAGGAATTGGCTGAATTCACAGGGTCTTGCCGCCTACGGCAAAATGCTTCACTGGACTGTACACGGCAGCCACTGGATTCCCGAGCGCAGCTTTTTTGCCTTCCGCAACTGGATAGGGCACAGATTCCACGAGTACCTGGATTCTGCCGAAACAGGGCTTCTTCTCGGGCTTCTCGCGGGAGACCGGTCAGGAATTCCCGATGCATTAAGGAGCGACTTTCAACGATCGGGACTGGTTCACGTACTTGCCATCAGCGGATTTCACGTGGTGCTGCTCGCCGGAATGCTGATGATATTCCTTAAGGCGACAGGACTCCCGCACCGGCTGGTGCGGGTAGCCGCCGTTCTCCTGCTGCTGTTATATGTTCCCGTGACCGGCGGCTCGCCCGCCGTAAGGCGGGCCGTCCTGATGTTCGCCGTGCCGCAGCTAGGGGCCTTATTTCAACGCCCCGCCAACACCTTGAACAGCCTCGGAGTCGCCCTGCTTTTCATCATTTTACCGGAGCCCTCCGTCATCTGGAATCCGGGATTTCAGCTTTCTGTCGCCGCCACCATGGGCATCCTTATCGGAGGCCCGCTAAATCCGTTCAAAAAACTCCCCGAAGCGCTTATCAAGAACAAATGGTGGACGCGATTCCAAGCCTTCATCCTGGATCCTACATACGTTACTTTATGTGCAACCCTTTCGACCGCCCCGTTTCTGATACACCATTTCAAGACGCTCTCCCCCGTTGCCTGGCTCGGCAATATCGTCGTAGTACCGGCAATATCGATGGGAATGCAGGCGGGACTTTTCGCACTCCTGTCGCCAATAGATTTGCTGCGGGAGCACTTTTGCTACGCGGCACGTTTCTTTTTAAGGCTCGCCTCTCTCCTGACCCGGCTACTGTCGGATTCCGCTCAGGCTTCCGTCACCGTCGGCCCCTTCGGCCCATCCATTCTCCTTTTAGCAGGATTTCTGCTTGTCCTATTTCCTATTTTCTACAAGAATCGCATTGCAAGACGAATTTCACTAACAAGCCTTTTGCTATTTGCAACTATTTTCAGCTACAGCAGTTTTCATTCGGCCAATTCACCGACTTGGAAACTCACCACCATCGATGTGGGCCAAGGCGATTCTCACCTGATTACCACCCCCTCCGGAAATCACCTCCTCGTAGACGCCGGCGACATCAAGCGACATGATTCAGGGAAGGACATCATCGTCCCCTACTTGCACCATATCGGGGTATCGCACCTGAACGCACTCATCATCACGCATCCGGACCAGGACCATTTCGGCGGAGCCCTTTCGCTCATCAAGACATTCCCCGTCAAGGAACTTTGGATTACCGACTGTGCTAGAATCGAACCCAAAGAAGAATGGCAACAAATCATCTCCGAAGCCTACCGGCGCAACATACGCATACGCGACATTGCACGCGGATTTAGATACAGGGAAAACCTCTTTGAAATCAAAGTCCTTCATCCCGAAACCAGGCACTGCATAGACGCCAATACTCAAAGCATCACCTTCAGGATGGCAGGTCTCAAGCACTCGGCGGTACTGACCGGAGACCTGACCGTTCAAGGAGAAAAGGATATTCTCAAAACCGATGTTTACCTCAACAGTGACATTCTGAAACTGGGGCATCATGGTTCAAAGACTTCAAGCAGCCGATCCTTTTTGAAGCAAATTCGACCGAAACTGGCCACTATTTCTAGCGGACGAAAGAACCGTTTCCGCCATCCAAGCAAGCAGGTCCTGCAAAGACTTGATTCGCTGAAAATTCCGTATTTGAATACGGCTGAACGCGGAACGATTGACATAACATTCCGCGCAGATACGATGATTGTTGAAACTATGATAGAATAGCTTGAATGAACAATGTCATTCCACATCACACATCTATAAAGCAGTCATCACGTACAAGGCGATACTCTTCTGATCATTGTTATCGTCCTGCATCACGCCGATATCAAATTCGACACGAACCCTAGTCGCACCGAAGGCGATTTCCATCTTGGGGATAATATCCACCATGAAATCGTCCTTCAAATGTCCAATACTACCGCTGGACGTAATTTCAATCATGCAAAGAAAACTTCTTCCAAAATGAAGCGTCGGAATTGTTCCCAGACCAAACTTCACATACCCATCTTCCCCCGTGACTCCTTCCAGAAAACCGGCACGGGCTTCATAGGAATTCGAGAAGTTCTTGGCGATGTAATGTTCCTTTCCGTAAGTCAGAACCAAAGCTCCACCATTGTTTCGGTTCAGCCCGAAGTAACCATCCAATTGAATATAGCGGGCAGCCCCCATACGGTAGCGTCCACCAAAGTCCACCGACGCTTCCACGTTATCCAGTTGGTTGTAGGTATACATATCCACCTTGGCGCCCAGTTCCCACTCCTTGTTCAACGAGCCCATAATGTTGATCGGGAAAAGGACATTACTGCCAAAATCAGAACGCATCCCTACGCCGGCTCCAAATTTCGGTACTGGCCTTGCTTCAGGACCAAAGGTAAAACGCATATTCCACATACGATCCAGAGCAAACACATTCTGAAAGCAAATACAGATTAACGCCAAAATAATGAAATGGACATGTTTCATGCGCCTCAATTTAGCTAAATTTTAGCCACAAAAAAAGAGGATATCATGATAGATCCGCGTCCAGAGCTTTCTAAACTTTCTGACTACGTTCCCGGCAAATCCATGGAGGAAATCCGTGCAAAGTACGGGCTCTCCGAAGTTGTCAAACTCGCCTCGAACGAAAACCCGCTCGGAGCCTCCCCGAAGGCCGTCGAAGCCTACCACGAAATCGCGGACTCCTTGCACTTGTACCCGCGCGGTGATGCTCCCAAGCTTATCAACGCCATCGCCGATTTTTACGGTGTGAACACAAACCAGATTGTCATCGGTAACGGTTCCGACGAAATCATCGACATGGTGGGCAAGGCCTTCATCCGTCAGGGAGACAACTGCGTGGGCATTACGCCGACCTTCTCGGTCTACAAGTTTACGACGCTTTCAAACGGCGCCGACTTTATCGGTGTCGGCATCGGCGACCAGAAAACGCCACTTTCGGAACTCTTGAAGGCTATCAACGACAAGACTCGCGTGGTCTTTATCTGCAGCCCGAATAACCCGACTGGCGTTTACTACAACAAACAAGAACTGCTTGAATTCCTGGACAAAGTTCCGAGCAAAGTGCTTGTATTCCTCGACCAGGCTTATTCCGAATTTGCGACCGCCGATGATTATCCGGTGCTCATCGATATGCTGGACAAATACAAGAATCTGTTCATCAACCGCACCTTCAGTAAAATCTACGGACTCGCAGGGTTGCGCATTGGTTACGCCATGGCGAATGCCGAAGTCATCAAGGCCATGTGGAAAATCAAGCCGCCGTTCGACGTGAACCAGGCTGCCCAAGTGGCGGCGATTGCAGCCCTTTCCGACAAGGAACATGTCCAGAAGACTCTTGAACTCAACGCCGCAGGCATCAAGTACTTGACACCGGAATTTGAATCGCTCGGATTCAAGGTGCTGCCGACCCAGGGGAACTTTATCTGCGTGCACATTGGCCCCAAGGCGAAGGACCTCGTGCTGTTCCTCGAAAAGAACGGCATGATCGTTCGCGGCCTCACCAGCTTCAGCTTGCCCGAGCACATCCGCGTGACCCTCGGCAAGCGCGAAGAAAACGAACTCCTGGTCAGCCTCGTCAAAAAGTGGATGGCTCAAGTCTAATCGCCGGAGGTGTTATGGCAGCGACTGCAGAAAATCAAGAATTCTTGAAAATCGCGCTCAAGGCGGCTGAACTTGCCCAAGAAAATATCATGAAGCATTTTCAGGCGAGTGTCGGCGTGGAATGGAAAAAGGATAACACGCCTGTAACGATCGCCGACAAGAGCACCGAAGAAATTGCCCGCAAGTTCTGGGAAAAAGAAACTCCGGGCTTCGGCGTGATTGGCGAAGAATTCGGCATCGAAAATCCTGATGCCGAATACCAGTGGGTAATTGACCCCATCGACGGCACCAAGGCGTTCATTCACGGCGTGCCGTTGTTTGGAACATTGATTGCGCTGTATCACAAGGGCACGCCGATTGCAAGCCTCATTCGCATTCCCGCGATGAACACGGCGGTCTGGGCGGTCAAAGATGGCGGAACTTTCTTAGACGGCCGTGAAATTCGCTGTTCCAAGGTAGCAACCCTTTCGGAATCGTTGGTACTTTCGGGCACCGTGAATACCATGGAAACTGCAGGCTACGGCGAAAAGTATGCAGCCGTGCGTCGCGCTGCCAAGCTGCACCGCGGTTGGGGCGACTGCTACGGTTACTACCTGGTGGCCGCCGGACGCGCCGAACTGATGATTGATCCCGTGGTTTCGCTGTGGGACATCGCCCCATATCCGCTCCTGTTCAAGGAAGCGGGCGGCAAGTTCAGTACCATCGATGGCAAAACGGACCTCTTCGATGCAAGCGGCAAGCCGGTTGCCCCGATTTACGAAGGCTATACAAGTATGGCTTCGAACGGACTGATTCACGACGAAGTCGCGAAAATCATGAACCCGTAGCAACGCGGCAATCCATCCTTGCTTTAAAAAAGCCAAGCTGCGGCAACGGACCAGCAGTCTGTTGGAATTCTCTTTGATCGTTGTTTATATATAACCCAAAGAGCCCGCTCCAGTTTTCACTGGGGCGGGTCTTTTGGTTAGGGAGGGATGATTGGAGAAATTACTTTACCGTAAACGCGGCTCCGTCGTAGTCGATGACCACGGGCTTTGCCGCACTCACGTTGCCAGCGAGAATGGCATGGCTCAGCGGGCGTTCCACGTTCCTTTCCAGGTAACGCTGAATCGGCCGCGCGCCGAATTCCGGCTGGTAAGCGCCATCAGCGATGGCATCGAGCGCCTTGTCGGTCAGGGTGAGCTGCAAATCCTGACGGGCGGCGCGTTCGGCGAGTCCCTTGAATTTGAGCCTTACGATGTCCCTGATTTGCGGCTTTGTCAAGCTCTGGAATACCAGCACTTCGTCCAGACGGTTCAGGAATTCCGGCCTGAAGAAGCTACGGAGTTCCGGCTCGATTTCCTTCAGGGTCACGGGCTTTGCATCACCCGCGCGGTTCTGGAAGTGAGCGGCACCCAGGTTCGACGTCATGAGAATCAAGGTGTTCTTGAAGTTCACGGTACGGCCCTTGCCATCGGTCAGTCGACCGTCGTCAAGCACCTGCAACAGCGTGTTGAACACGTCGGGATGAGCCTTCTCGATTTCGTCCAGCAGAATCACGCAGTACGGATGTGTACGCACGGCTTCGGTCAGCTGGCCGCCTTCTTCGTAGCCCACGTATCCCGGAGGCGCACCGATCAAGCGGCTCACGCTATGCTTTTCCATGTATTCGCTCATGTCGATACGCACCAGCGCGTTCTCGTCGTCAAACAGTTCCACGGCAAGCGCCTTCGCCAGTTCCGTCTTGCCCACACCCGTCGGGCCCAGGAACAAGAAACTGCCAATCGGCGCATTCTCGCGGCTAAGACCGCTACGGTTACGGAGAATTGCTTCCGAAACCGCTTCCACGGCTTCATCCTGGCCAATCACGCGGGCATGCAGGCGTTCATCCAGGTGCAACAACTTGGCCTTTTCGCCTTCACAAAGCTTGGTCACCGGAATTCCGGTCCAGCGGCTCACCACAAGGGCGATGGTCTCTTCCGTCACCTCTTCGCTCAGGTCGCCGTCGCTTGCGGACTTCTTGATTTCTTCCGTCTTCGCGGCGATTTCACGCTCCAGGTTCACGATCTTGTTGTACTTGAGTTCGGCGGCGCGGTTCAAGTCGTAGCGGGCTTCTGCCTGCTCCATCTCGTCCTTCGCCTGCTGCAAGGACTTTTTAAGGCCCTGCAACTCGGCGTTTTTCGCGCGCCTCTCCTGCCAACGGTCCTGCATCAGCTTGACTGCGGCATCCGTCGTCGCGAGTTCTTCACGCAGCTCTTTCAGGCGCTTTACGCTGGTGTCGTCGGTTTCCTTCGCCAGGGCCTGCTCCTCGATTTTCATCTGGAGTTCCTTACGCTGCAAGGTATCCAAGGCTTCGGGCACCGTATCCATCTGCGTCTTCACAAGGCTTGCGGCCTCGTCAATCAGGTCGATAGCCTTATCCGGCAAGAAACGATCGCTGATGTAGCGGTTCGAAAGCTTCACCGCGGCCACAAGCGCGTTGTCGTGCAGACGCACGCCGTGGTGCGCATCAAAACCATCCTTGATGCCACGCAGAATAGAAATCGATTCTTCTTCGCTGGGTTCGTCAACCTGCACGGGCTGGAAACGGCGTTCCAATGCGGAATCCTTCTCGATGTACTTGCGGTATTCCTGCGTGGTGGTGGCACCGATGCAGTGCAGTTCACCACGGGCGAGTTTCGGCTTGAGCATATTGCCCAAGTCCATGGATCCTTCCGTCTTGCCTGCACCCACGATGGTGTGGATTTCATCGATGAACAGCAAAGTATTGCCGTCTTCTTCAAGGGCGTCCAGCACGGCTTTCAAACGTTCCTCGAAATCGCCGCGGTATTTTGCGCCCGCCATCAAGGCCGACAAATCCAGCGCGAACAACTTCTTGCCCTTCAGAGCGTCAGGCACATCGCCGCGATAGATACGCTCGGCAAGGCCTTCCACAATGGCGGTCTTACCCACGCCGGGTTCACCGACCAGGCACGGGTTGTTTTTCGTCTTACGGCTCAGAATCAAGATGACACGGCGGATTTCCTCTTCACGGCCAATCACCGGCGAAAGTTTGCCGTCGGCAGCCATTTCCACGAGCTCACGGCCGTAGAGTTTCAGCGGAGACTGTTCCTCGGCATTGGCGGCACCCGCAAACGGGTCCGAAAGCCACGTTTCCACAACCTCGACACTTCCCAAAGCATCTTCGAACACCTTCGCAAGGCCACGATCGCCCGAGAACTTCATCAAGGCCACGAGCATATCGCCCGGGGTCACCATACGGTTCACCTGGCGCGCCGCCTGCACAGAGGCGCGCAAAATGCGGTTCAAGTCGTTATCGGGTTCCACGTCGGGGTTCACGCCTTCCATGCGCGGGATCTTCTGCACGAACGGCTCCAACTTGCCGCGGAGCTCTTTCGTCTTCGCGCCCTTCGACTTGTAGAGTTTCTTCAAGGTGGCATCCGGGCCTTCGACAAGGCCTACCGCCAAATGCGCCGCACCCAGGTAGGAATGCGAGCAACGGTCGCGCAGGCTCTGGGCCTTCGCCAACACCTTTTCTGCATCGTTATTGAAATCAGACATATAACCTCTCTTTTTTACCGCTTTCCAGATGCAAAACCCATGCCAAGGGCCACGCTCGGCAAAAAACGCCCAAAACCGTGCAAAAACGGCATTTTTCGCCGTAAAAAAGCAAAAAATGTCGCATTTTTCAGCGGCATTTTTTCAAAATAAGACGCAAGGGTGTTTAATTCCGCATAAATAATGTATATTCAGAAATGGGTCTTATAGGGACTCTTTATGAGCCGAGATAAAATAAGGTGTGGAAAGAAAACAACATTACGCACATTATTATGCACCTGATAAGCGATCCGTATGTCATCTGTTTTATTTGAGGCATGGCAATAAAAAAAACAAAGAATGCGGATATTTCAATAAACAAATGCAAGCATTTTTGTCACGACGCACACCTGCACTCGCATTCCATCAAAGACAATCGCGGCTATGGCATGCCGAAAAGCCCTTTAAATAGAGTTCATTTATGACGCAGGCATATAATTCAATCTTTTTCTACTATTTATATGCCTCAGCCCCAAAAAATCATCATTAACATAAGCTTTTTTGGGGGTAAAAAAAAGTGTGAAGCATATAAAAGTCCCATTTTGGCAAAATTATATGCAGCATAAGCCACTTTTTCAACAAAAAAACAGTTACTTTGTTCTTAATATTGAGCAAAAAGCATATAAATCTTCTTTTTAACGAAAATTATATGCCCTCCCCCCCCTCGCTGATGTTCAAAGAGAGCTAAAAGTGTTGTAAAACGCAACAACACTTTATCAATCCTCCCCCTACCTTTTGCCCCTCCACAAATCTATCTTATAGATACGAAACCAAACATCCCAAACACCAACTACGGCATCCCTTTGGGGGGATGCCGTTAGTTTTTTTATTCCCCAAAATTCCTAATTTACTACATTATTTATAAAGTTTATTTCTAAAGAGGTTTATAATGGCTCGTATGCGCGTACTCGTTTTAATGGGTGGCCCGTCCACCGAACATGATGTTTCCGTTGTCAGTGGCACCGGCGTTGTTCGTGCCATGAACCCGGACCGTTACAATATCCACCCCGTCCTTATCGACAAAGACGGCACCTGGCACTGGTCTTCCCGCGAACTTTCCCCATACCAGAAGGACAATTTCTCGGTCAATTATTTCCGCGGACTCGAAGGTGCTGCCGCCAACTGCAAAAAATCTCCGGCCCTTTCTGAACTCCCCGATGCCGACATCGCCTTCCTCGCCTTGCACGGTAAATGGGGCGAAGACGGCCACATCCAGGCTATGCTCGAAAACTGGGGCATTCCCTACACCGGTTGCGGCCTCCTTGCCTCGGCCCTTGCCATGGACAAGGTGAAGACCAAGGAAATCTACAGGGCAAATGGCATCCCGACTCCGCCGTATCGCGTCATCTGGAAGCATGACTTTACCGGCGACACGCTCGTGTCCGTTTCCGATGAACTCGGATTCCCGCTCGTGATCAAGGACCCGCTGGGCGGTTCCTCCATCGGCATCGGTATCGCCAAGGACCTTGACGAAGCAGGCAAAATTGCCCAGGACCTGTTCAAGGATTCCAACCGCCTGCTCTGCGAAAAGTTCATTGCCGGCGAAGAAGCGAGCTGCGGTTACATCGAAGGCGAAAAGCCCCTGCCGCCGACTGAAATGCGCATGACCACCCGCGAATACTTTGACTTCGAAGCCAAGTACAACGGCGAATGCAAGGAAGTCACCCCGGCCGAATTTGACGAAGACCTCACCAAGCGCATCCAGGAACTCGTGAAAAGCGCTCACTATGCTATTGGCGGTTCAGGCTACAGCCGTACCGACGTGCGTATCACCAAAGACAAGCAGCTGTTCGCCATCGAAACGAATACGCTCCCGGGCATGACTCCGACTTCGATTCTTCCGGCCGAAGCCGCCAGCGTAGGCATTACCTACAGCCAGCTGATTGACCTGATTATCGACAAGAGCCTCTACATCAAAAGATAAAGTTTGTAGAACTTAGTTGGTAGAGCTTCGACAAGAAAAGCTCTTCTAAGTTCTAAGTTCTTAGCCCAAAGCTCTAAATTCTAACTATGTTCGACTTATTTGTAGATACTTCGCGCAAGGGAATCTCGATGGCGCTCCTCGAATCGGGAGCAAACCGCTACATCGAATCCATCGATGAATCGGCCCGTGGCGAAACCGCCTCGGCCATGCTCGACGCCCTCCTCGAAAAAGCGGGCGCCACCCTCGACCAGGTCACGCGCGTCATGGTCACGCTCGGTCCCGGCTCTTTCAGCGGCCTACGCACGGGAGTCGCCTTTTGCGAAGGGCTCAGCTTTAGCGGCAAGCGCAAGCTCTACGGAGTCTCCACCCTTGCGGCCCTAGCCTGCTTTGCCGACGCGTCCGAAAGTGCGGCAGTCGTCATCCGCGCCCGCAAGGACTACTGGTACCTGCGCCTCGACGAAAAAGAAGGCTTTATCGAAACGGCCCAGGTCATCGAAGCCCTCAAGGCTCACCCTGTAAAAGAGGTCGTCGTAGACGAGGCAGCCCTCGCCGACGAGTCCCTGCAAGCCGCATTCAATTCAACCGGCGCAAGGACTATTCTGGATAAGGGTCAGCCGCTCAGCAAATGGAGCAACCTTTTCAATACGGTCACTCCAAGCCTGATGCTCGAAGCAAACTACATCCAGCCATCCTATTTCGAAAAATTGCACTGACATCCGCCTTACAGCCACATAGGAAAACGCCATGCCCATTCGCAAGATGAATTCAGCCGACATTCCTGCCGTACTGCGAATTCAGGGCGAACTCGCATTCCAAGACTGGAACGAGCGTCAATACGAGATTGAAATCAAGGCTCCCTACACCTACGCCGTCGTCTACGAAAACGATGGCGATATCACCGGGTATGCGGTATTCCATCTACTGGGCGCTGATTCGGAATTGCTCTCCATCGCAGTCCGCGACTCGGCTCAACATAACGGAATCGGTGGAAAACTTTTGCAGGCAGGGCTTTCGCAACTTGACCTTGAAAAAACGGACTGTTGCTTTCTGGAGGTCCGCGAGACCAACCTCAAAGCCCGCCGCTTTTACGAAAAACACGGATTTACTTTGTTCGGAATACGCAAGAAATACTACGCCGACGGTGAAAACGCGGCCCTCTACCGCACCGAAAAAAGAAGCGACATAGATCCATCGCGAAAAGGAGTTTAAATTGTCCAAGCTACCCACCAAGAAGCAAATCAAGAAGAAACAGATCATTCTTAGTGCGCTTGTCCTTACCGCCATTTTTTCCGTCATCACCTTCTACATCGTAATGACGCAGAGCGGGCATTGGCTTGTCGATGACGACGATTTCGACCACGTAAACTGGGTTGTCGTTTTGGACGGACAGACCGCCGATATGGAACGCACCGACTATGCAGCCGAATTGATGGCTAGCGGGAAAGCGGACTCCGTACTGATTCTCGGCCGACGTACTTTCCGCAACAAGACCAACGCCGAATTCTACCTAGACGATTTCATGAAGCTAGGGGATTTCGACAGTAATGCGGTCTTTATCGCAAGGCATGATGATCCGTCCACCATCGGCGAAGCATACACCATTATTCCCTGGCTCAAGAAACACAAGGCGGACACCGTGCTTCTCTTGACTAGCGCCGCCTCGACCCACCGGGTCAAGAACATTTTCAGGACTCTTTCCGGAGACAGTCCCGTCTACTTCACCAAAGACCTTCACCACTTTATCTACAATGCCGATTCCTGGTATACAAGCCGCGAATCCCGCAAGGAATGGCTGCGAGGCTGGGCCGCTCTGCTTGTCTCGTACTACGATCTTTTGCCCGCAGGGAACCTTACTGCAACAGACTCCTTCTACTACAAGCCGATCATTTCCGCAAAGGAATTCGAATCCGAAAGCAACCCCGTCATCGACTTGCAATCGCTCCTTCCCAAGGTGCAGGAAAAGCTGAAGGAAACCTCTGCGGATACCGCAAAGGCGGACACGACCGTCAAGGATACCGTCGTCAAGAAAGACTCGACGACAAAGGACTCAACAACAAAGTAAGGCAAGGACTGCTGTCAGCGGGGCATTCCAGTTGATAGCCGTTTCGTTGCTCGCAAAAGAGCAACGTTCGTCGGTATACGAAAATCCCGCAAGTTCTCCCGGGTAATGCGGGGCGCGGTGCATATCCTGACGGTCACAGTTAATTCCCCCCACTAAAAGTCCGGGAATCGGTTCTGTCACGCCATCCGAATGGCTCAGGCGATGATGCGGATACTTCGGAGAACTCCAGGCCGAGCCCGTCACGAAGCTTACATCTACAGGATTGCGACCGTAGATAAAGTTCAACAGTTCGCGACACCAGAAATCAAGAGACAAACCCTTTCCACGGGCTTCGCGCTCGCCGCCGCCAACATTTTTGCCACAATCGCCGCCGCAAGCGTCATCAAGACAGCCGTCTTTTTTCCAGCGTTTCACGACAGCAAGGGTGAGGGCGTGGTTTGCAATTTCGCCGTTACTGCCCCAAATAAACTTGGAAAGGGAAATGCCGTACGCATCGTGCTTTTGCGCCTCGACAATATCTTCAGCGGTCTTTTCGAGAGCGCTCCTTGCGCTATTCCGCAATTCCACATCCTGGTCCTGCAGGGCAAGCCCCATCCAGCCGAGGTTCTGCGTATCGCGCCAATCCGCACCGAACTTCGGCGGCAACTTTTCCATATCTTCTAGAATCTGCGGGCGGAGTTCCGCAGCAGTCATCCCAGCGAATGCACCGCCGCGTGTCTGCAGTTCGCGGTACAGCATCGCGCGCGCCCAGAAAAATTCATCTTCGGCGTGTTCGTCGCCGTACCCGCCGCTGCCTTCGGTATTGTGCGGCCAATCCACAAACGGGCGCGCGACCGCCCAGCGGTACGCCGAAACCGCGGACTGCAGGCAGCGTTCAGCGAACGCTGCATCGCTTCCGCGATACACGCGGTGAGCCGCCGCCAATACACCCGCAAAATTCAGCGTCGAAGTCGTCGACTTCCCCAGAATCATGCGTTTCTGCAGCAAGTCAGAATCTTTCGGCGAAACAAAGCCGTCCCAATGTTCCGGCGTCACCTTAAAGAATACGCCCCCGTCCTCATCTTGCATCCGCAAGAAGAATTCCAGTTCAAACCTCACCTCGTCCTTCAGGCCATGCTGTTTGAGGCCATCCCCCGATTCCACCCCTCCGCCAAGAATCGCCTCACGGAGCTGATTTTGGCACGGAACCGGTTCTCCACAAAGGCTTTCATCCGCCAGTTCGCAAGCGAACAGAAGTGTCGCCACAGACACCCCTCCGTTCACGATGTACTTGCCATAGTCCCCCGCATCGTACCAGCCGCCATGGGCGTTCCACACGCCCTTTCTCTGCATACTTGGGTGAAATTCAATCGCATCGTCGCGATGCGCCGCAGGACGCATCCACTTCCCCGCAAATTCGGGCAAAAGATCCACCCCGCTCCGCTGGAAATAAAACGACTTGATATTCGCAAGCAACTGACGATAAATCCAGCCGTCCGAAATTACGAACGGGGCAGTTTCAAACAACAGCATCTCCTTCTCTATGCGGTTTTTCTGCCAAATCTGGATTGTATAGTCGCCGAGCTCCCTGACCACCGAAAAATCACCCGACCAGAGCAATTCCCCTGTGTACTCGCAAAGTCCCCCGTGTTCAAAGGTACCGTCCCTAAAACGGCCCTCGTACACCTGCACACCATCCACACCGCGACCGACTTTCACGATTCTAAAGAAATAGTCGTCTACAGCAAGTCCGTCACACGGCAAGTCTTTCGTATTCACAAAGAAAATCTTGGCACATTGGGGGGCATATCCCACATGGTTATAGCGGACAGGTATTTTCATAGCGCAAGAATAGCTTTTCAAAACGAATCCCACTACCCCTTTCGCCACTTATTCGTTTACCGCCGCAACCGCCTTCCGTACAAGCGCAATTTCGGCCGCATACCCAGGCAATTCATTGGGCGTTTCCAGGTAGAAAGGCAGCCCTTTCAATAAAGGATGTTTCACCACTCGCAACAAGGCTTCCTGTCCAATAAAACCACCCCCAAGGACCTCATGACGATCCTTATGGCTTCCCATGGGGTTCTTCGAATCATTCAGGTGAATCGCCTTCAGGCGCTTCAGTCCAATCACCTTGTCAAACTTTTCCAGGACGCCATCCAAGTCATTCACGATATCATAGCCACCGTCAAACACGTGGCAAGTATCCAAGCAAACGCCCAGTTTGTCAGAAAGTTCCACACGGTCTAAAATCGCGCGCAATTCCTCGAAAGTTCTTCCGACCTCAGAGCCCTTGCCAGCCATCGTTTCCAGCAACACGGTCGTTTTCTGTGCAGGATTCAGTATTTCATTCAATGCCTTTGCAATCAGCTCTATGCCGACTTCGGCACCCTGCTTCACATGGCTTCCCGGATGAAAATTGTACATCGCTCCCGGGAAATGATCCATACGGAACAGGTCATCCTTCATTACGTCAATGGCATATTGCCTAAGGCCTTCATCGGCGGCACAGGCATTCAGCGTATACGGAGCGTGCGCCAAAATCGGGCCAAAACAGTGTTCCGCCAGCAACGCGACAAGCTTTGCCGCATCCGCCTTGTCAAAGGGCTTTGCGGCACCGCCGCGCGGGTTTCGCGTAAAGAACTGAAAAACATTCGCACCAATCGACAAAGCCGTTTCGCCCATCGCGAAAAAACCGGCGGAAGATGACAAATGACAACCGATATACATCACGGTCCTCTAGAATTCATAGTTCAAAGCAGCAATCATGTAGAAATCCTTGTATTGATCGGCCCGGTTATCCGGTCTGTAATTAAAGATTGCGCCGACAGTCCAATCCGAATACAACGACGACGTATGATACACGCGCAATTTGGCGGAACCATCTACATCCAATTCCATTTCGTCATAATCCTCTTCCTCGATTTCATAGCTCAGGAAATTCTGACGGAGCCCCGCACCGAGCGAAAGTTCCAGGAAATTCCTGGACAAGTCGATATCCATATTGTCCGACAGGGTCCATTCAAATTCGCGCATCTCGTTGCGGTTATAAATCTTGTATCGCGGCATCACGGCAAACATATTCCTGAAGCCGTCACTTGAAATGGTCAAGGAAACTGGATAACGTTGTTCAAAGTAATCTCCACCGTGGAAATAGTATCCCAATATTCCGTAAGTTTCATCATTGAAATCAAACTGGTCCAACAGGTCATCCTGTTCAAACTTGGACATGTCCGAACGAACTTCCACAGCACCGCCCACCTTCAAGACACTCTTCTGGGGCAGCTTAAAAGTCAATCCCAGTTCAAGCGTATGCTTCATCAACCGCTCCACAAACTGGGTCGCAAGGTAATCTTCGTCAGCCACGCTATAATACTTCGCCCAGCGAGCCGAGTCAATTAGTAACGTGTCATCTTCGGTATAAACCTTCAAAGTCGGGCATCCTCTTTGCGCCCTGAACCAAGGATCATTATAGATTCCGGAATTGGCTGAATAATTGGCATACAAACGCTGCGGCGTACTGCGAGTCCTATAATTTATGGAATACTTCAGCATCAGGTTAAGCTTGTCCGTCAAGCCGAAATCGTTGTTCAAGTAAGCATCGTGAATATACTGAGCACGTGTTTCATCCTGCTCATGTTCCTCGAGCCAGTCACTTTCCGCTCCCGAGAACATTCCCCACTTGGAACCTTCCGCCATGCCGAATATGTTGTAGCCGGAACCATCGTCGGCAGCGTTTTCCACATTCACCGTATAGCCAAAACCCAGGTTCCAGAAATCGTAGATTTTCCGCTTTAGGTTACCGCCAATCATACGCGTATTCTGCAACAGGTCCGGAGATCCGGCACTAAAGTATTCGCTCCCCACGTAACGTAAGTAACCTTCTATAAAAGTGTTGTCGTCGGACCACTGGTAAGACCCCGCCACTGCCCAATGTTCATGTCCCCAGAAATCTCCTTTCGAAGGCTTGGCCTGGTCCACGACCGTTTCTTTTGCAATCTTAGACACCTTTTCCAACAGGCTCCGCAATTCTGCGCGCATTTCCGAAGGAGTCTTCAGTGAATTGTCCCCATAAATCGATTCCAGCTGCTTAGCCGTCAACGCACTGACCTGACGCGGGTCCTTCATCAAACGGTTCAGCAAGGCATAATTAGAGGCATCCAGCCCCGCATCGGCAAACACCTGGTTAATCGCCCTCATCGTCTCGACATTCACCGTATCGACGCCACCGACGGCCACCTGGCCATTCAGCTTGATATCTCCCGGGAAAAAGAGCCAGTTTCCATCGGCAAAGAAAGTCTTCGACGAAATTCTCGGGCTCGCCATATTGACTTTTTCCGACATGCCGTCCCTCAAGAACGGATCTTCCACGTAATCCTCGTTTCCGATAAAGCCAAGCGTTCCATTGAATCGACGATGCATGTTCCAGCGAACCTTTCCACCCACAATCATCCGTTGCGGCTCCGCTTCGCCGTCTTCCACATAATCCTTGTATACGTCATAGTTGCGTTCCCCTATAATCTTGGGAGCCTTGGTCTCGCCCACAAAGACGGAACCTTCGAACAGCGGATCCTTCACAGAATTTTGCAGAAACTTCAAGTCATACGAGCCACCGAAAGCGTTCACTCCGGCTAGGTAAAGTTCTCCCGCATGCGCATAGACATCACCCAAAACCAGTCGCTGGTTTTCATCGGTATACGACGCCTGGAAACGGTGCACCTTGAAATGATCCCAGCTGTCGTTAGAAACGTCGGCGACCACCTCAACCACCTGCCCAGTCGGAGATTGCATCAAGACATCCGCATTCCAGTTCGTAAACAGTCCCGGAACCTGGAAATAGTTGATGTAACGATCCCCCGTATAAACCGTATCGGTTCCGGACACATAAGGTTCACTCTCATAGTGTTTCCGGGTCAGCACCTTGTGATAACCGACTTCGACACCGACACTTCCCGAAACATTCCATACAGAATCGACCGATTCCACCTCGAGATTCGCGCCGATTTTCAACCCGTTCGCGTAGGGATTGCGCGGTTCATCGCCAATGCCGTTTTGCAAATATTCCACATCGTGAATCATATCCTTATGGTTACTCTTCATGGACTTCTTCACGTCTTCGGGAGGCAGGTCCTGCGATGCATAGCCAATCTGGTTTCCTTCCAAGACCGTATTGCGCAATTTCAGATAACTGTTCCCTATATCAAGAATGGCCGCTTCGTTCGATTCCAAATAGGAACGTTGCAAGCTCACCTTGGATTCATCCCCCACCACAAGGGCGATATGGTTATTGTCAAAGTTCGTCCCGTCAATCATCACCGAAGCACTCTGAGTCGCCCATACACCGACATTCCCTGAATTCAGGATTGTCGCCCACTGAATATCGACCGACGCATTGCGGACATAAAGGGCCGCCCGTGAGGCATTATTAATTTCGGCATCACGAAGTTCCAGGGCGCCGCTTTCGACTGAAAAACCGAACTCGGCATCCTTGACAACAACACCCTGCACCTCGGAGCGTTTCGCCCCCGTCACCGAGATTCCGTTCCAGGAGCCCCCTTCCGTTGCCGCGGCAAATACAACCGGATTTCCCAGTTCACCCATCACTGCAAGCGATCCACCACGAACATCAAGGCCCGTTCCCTCCGCAAAATACAGTTCTACGCCAGCCTCAATCAAAAGAACGCGACCTTCGGGAACAACGAGAGTTTCATTCACCCTGTATGGCGAACTATCCGCTTTCAAAAAGCCGGAAAGATTTCCCCCAATGACATTCCCCGAGGCTTCCTCCGTATCAACGGCAAAAGCACCCCCATGGAGTGCCACTATCAAAAACACCATCAAGGCCAAATACTTCCATTTCATCAACGAACCTCGTACACCTTCGTAGCCTTCGCCTTGAACCCGCTCTTGTGGGTCACCTCCACTTCAATACGGTTTACACCGCCTCTCGACAACTCAAGTGGAATCTGGTAATCCAGGCTATGGATCTGCGCCAGGAGTTCCTGCCGAATAACCTTTCCGTTCTGCTTGACGACAACCTTGTACAGGTTTTCGGGATTGTTATCCGGAATACGTATCCTGAACTGCAAGCTTTGCGAAATCCGGTCCGTCACATCCTTGGGCGGAGGTGGAACCTTCAGCACTTCCCTGGAGCCACCCTGAATGTCCACGTTAAAGCGTTTGACCGGATAACAGCCCATCGTCTTTGCCACAGTCACCTTATTGCCGGCCTGGTCCTCGACATTGACTGTATACTCGTGTTTTCCCGATTTTAGCTTTACGCGTTTCTGAGTATTCTTGGTCACCGCATCTTCGGACAGCGGAGCCCCGTCTGCCGCCACAACCATGATACCCGCATCGTTCTGCATTTCATTAATCGCAATATTCGCGGAACAGCGCAAGGAATCGTAGGATTCTACCACTACGGTCGGAGCCTTGATATTCACTTCGGGGCAAGCCTTGTTCACCTTCAAGTCAATGGACTTACTCGTTGTCAAACCCGCCCCCGTAAATGTCAGAGTAGCCTTGTTCGCTGTCCACAGTCCGTTTTCGTCATTCACCACGACCTGCTGCGAAAAGGGATGGGGATTGCCGTCGGCGGAGCGAATCAGGTTGTTCGAGACAAAGCCCTTCCCCACCTGCAAAATCAACGAAGCGTTTTCATCGGAAGTTCTGTAAGAACCTTCCAGCACCAGGCCCTGTTCGCAGACGTTCACCGGCGAAGCCGACGTCACTGCAAAGCCGTTTTCGGGCAGCGCCAGGGAAATAGCCTCTTCCCTCAACTGTTCCTGGAATGCCGAATCAGCCTGTTGCACCTCGCGCACCAGATCTCCCATCGACTTGGACTTGTTCAAAAGGATTTTTTCGAGGCGTTCGGCAAAGCGCTTCTCGCCCGATGACGCCAGCTTCAGGACCACGAGCGAATCGCGACCGAAGGTCGTCTCGCCAGCCTCGATCGCCACCATCCTGTTGCTACCGTCGGGTACAATTTCCAGCTTACCCGTCTTAAGTCCCGCAAAGAACGTTCCCTCGCCACCGACAAAACCTTCAGTTCCGCGAATCGATGCCGTTGCCGTTCCCGTCTTGAACTTGAAATTCGACTTTTTGTTTTTCTGCTTGCGGACTGCAAAATTGATAAAGCCCTTGTGAACATCGATCTTCGTTTCGAAACCGCCTTCGTCATTCGGTTCCAAAAGTTGGGACAATTCTATTTCCGTATTTTCAGCAATCGTAATAGAGCTTCCGTCGGGCAATGCAAAAACAACTTCGGATTCTACACCCGTACGCACCAGGTCGGACTGATAGACCTTCGCACCCGTCCAAAGTTGCTCCCAATTATTCAACTTTACCTTCCAGCGGTCGACAATCCCCAATGTAGAACGAACCTTGCCCGCAGCCGGTGCAGAAAACGACAGTGCAGGCAAAACAGCCAGTGCAACTGCCACACGGAAAAAGAACTTAGCAGAACAAAACATAGACACCTTCATGATATAATAAAAATACCCTTTTTTTTCAAAAAGGGTAAAAGTTTTTTTTAAGGGTGATAAAAAACAACCCTAACCGCCGGCCAGTTTTACCGTATAGCCCCTTTTTTCTAGTTCGGCTTTCAAAACGTTCCGTTTATCGCCCTGGATTTCTATCGCAAAATCCTTGACCGACCCGCCGACACCGCATTTTTGCTTCAATTCACGGCCCAGTTCCTTCAATTCCGGTTCATCGAGCGGAACCCCGACCACGACACTGGCCATCTTGCCCCCGCCGAGTCTCTTGAGCTGAATCCGCACCACGCCGTCACCCTTAGGGCGTTCGGCCTTGGGCTTCTCCTGCTTGACACGGCCGCCCAGGGCAGTCGAATAAACCAGCGTTGAACGTTCTTCTATAGACATATCCACTCCTGTAAAAGGCCCTCGCTCTAAGGGGCGGGGGCCAAAGATTCCTACTTCGTCTTCGGACGCTTGTAGCCGAACGGTTTCAAGAGTTCGTCGTCAGACTTGATCTTGTCGCCCTTGCGCTTGGCATTGGGCTTGTCGTGCAGCACAGCTTCGTCCAGGATTGTGCAACGCAGAGTCGAACGGATTGTCGCTTCCACCTTGTACAGATAGGCGCCCGTCGCATAAAGCTTGCCGTTATCCGCCTTGACAAAGCCATCCTTGTCCGGTTTCATTTCGAAGAACATCTTCAACTTGCCGGCATCGTTAGTGTACTCAGGATCGTTCATTTCCTGACCGAAACTGAAGTAGTCCACGAAGTTTCCGAGCGAGGTATAAACCCAGATATTCACCTGCATCTTGGTCTTGTACATATTGAACTTGCTCAAGTCGCTCGGTACGCTGGTTCCGTCTTCGCAGAACTTTTCCACGTATTCTTCAACCGTGTACTCCTTATACTCGCGCTTGAGTTCGTCACTCAACTTCGACGTATCGATACCGATACCGATATTCGAAATCTTGCCGTTCGGGAGCACAAGGTCGTCAAGTGTCGCAAGACCGCCCAGGCCCGTGTTGCCCTCGCCGTCCTTAATGGTCGGGAGCTTCACATCAAGAGCAAGGGTCGGACCGAGGTGCTTCTTTTCCTTGCCCGGATAGAGTTCCTCACCACTACCCTTCTTGGTTTTGAAGGAGCCACCCTTCAGGGTTTCGACTTCCTTGCCACTCGTCGGATTAAGGATACTAACCGCGAAGGTTTCTCCTTCTTCAGGCGGATTTTCTTCGTAGTATTCCTTCACCTCGTCCGGGTTCATTTCTGTCACCGGCGTCACGACGGCAATCTCCACATCCTTGCTATCCTTCATGATCACAAGCACCGTATCCGCAGCCTCGTTACCGGCCTTGTCGCGATAGAAGCGTTTGATATAGTTCGGACCCTTGTCAAGTCCCTGCACCGTCAAGGTATCCTGGATTTCGCCATTGACCGTCCAGACCACTTCCACATAGTTGGAACGAATCACCTGACCCTTGAGCGGTTTCAAGATTTCAACAGTCGGCCCCTTCTGGTCAAGCACAATGAACAGGGACTGCGTTGCGGAATTGCCATACTTGTTCGTGTAGGTATAGGCCACAGCGTAACCCGTATCGCCATCGGCATTCTGCACCATCTTACCCTTTTCGTCGACAGAGTAAGAAACCGTTGTGGAATTTCCAAGAGGATCCTTCACGCTGTATGTAATCAGGAACATGCCTTCGGTCACGCTAGACTTGTTGCTAGAGCTAGAAGAGGTTGCATCGCCCTTCGAAGACGAGCTGGATGCGACCTTGGAGGCGCCACTTTCCATAAGCGTTCCGTTAGAATCCTTCACCAGCACTTCGCCCGTCGCAGCATTAACCACGAAAGAGATCGTCACCGTCTTGCCGTCAATCACGACATTGTATGAAACGGTCATTACTTCAATAGAATCAACCTTGCCTTTGTCATTCAAGACAGGAACCAGCACCGGGTTACCATCGTTATCGGTCATATAAGAAACCGTCACGGTATCCTTGCCAAAGACTTCCCTGTAGGAGTATTTGACTTCGTTGCCGTTTACCGGAGTGCGGGTCACGCCGCCCTTCGGATTTTCGTTCAAGACAAAGCGATTTTCGTTGACAATCTTATTGACCGCGTCAAGCGTCTTCTGCGGAACATTCACCGTTTGCAGGTTCAACTTCACCACGAAAGACGTATCCTTCTTGTTCGCAGGATCCTTCACCGTCACGCGTACATCCTTCTTACGCTCGTTCACATACAGGTTGGTATCGCCCTTGTCCGTGTCTTCGACAATCGTATAGAAGTTGTTCGCCAGGTTAGCCTCCTGGTCACCCGAAATGGTCACGATCGGAGTCGCGTTACTATAGAAGATAAACAGGGAATCGACACCATAGGAATCCGTCGTCGGATCCTTATAGCGAATGACGATTACCGAATCCTTGGTAATGTGGACATCCATGCAGGTATCCTTCAAGTCACGGTCAGAACGTCCCTGCACCCAGCAGATTTCGCGCCCCGGACTATTCGTGAACACCGTATCCGGATCATGCCAAACCTTCGTCGAATCGTCGTACAAGGTAATTTTCACTTCGGTCTTTTCGATTTTGTTATTCACATAGATCGGCACGATTGCCGTATCGGCATACTCACCGTCGTACACACGAACAACAAGTTCGTACTTGTTCTTGGTTTCGTAATCCAAGGTATCCTTCAGAGTAACGATACCTGTAATGGAATCGATCTTGAACGTAGCAGTGTCGCCACCGATAGCCGTGAAGATGAGCTTGTTATACTTAGGATCCTTGTCAGGATCGGTCGCCTTGACCGTATCCACCACGGAGCCCTTCTTGGCATCTTCATCCACAGAGAACGTTTCCTTTATGATGGTCGGAGGTTCGTTCACGTCGTGGACATTCACCGTAATAATCTTCTTGACCGTATTGGGGCCACCGGAAATCAGGCTACGATCCGTGACATCCACCATGTCAGTAATAGCCACTTCGATTTTTAAGGTCGGGTTCTTTTCATGGTCAAGAGCGGCGCATTTATCCTTCTTCACTGTTACAATACCGGTATTCTTATCAATAGCGAAGCAGCCACTCGAATCGTTAGAAATTTCGAAGTGCATTGTGGTATCGAAGCGGTCCCAATCAAACCACTTGATGGTATCGACAACAGTACCCATCGGAGAGTTTTCAGCGACACCGATAGTATCGGTCCTAAACTCAGGAGGTTCATTCAAGTCGAGAACCTTGACCGGTATTCTAATGTTGTTATAAACGGTCTTGAGTGTGGTATCACCGTAGGTCAATTCAACCCAATAGACGGAATCCACTCCGCAAACATAGCTACCATTTTCGCAGTCAATAGAATCAAGGGCGACAAGCATGACTCTCATCAAGTCCGTCGAATCCTTTCTCAGTTCAAAGCGATCGAAATCGCCTCCTGTAATCTTGAACTGGTTATCATACAAGGCCGGATTCCTGGACAGGGAGTCGATGTCGCTCGGGTGTTCCACATGGCCAATAGAGTCGCCAGGATGGTTGCCTTCGACAACGACGCAGGGTTCCGCAGTATAGAGCGGCTTTTCGTTCACGTCAATAATCCGAATGACACGAATTAAAGTATCCTTCAGACCATTCGGATCGGTAACGAGAATACCCACCTTATATTCCGGATCAGGATCTTCACGAGAAGTTGCCTTCCTGAGTTCTTCGTAATCAAGCAATTTTTCGTCCTTGACCGTAGCCTTAATCGTCTGCGTAGTAGGATCGTAGCTGATATCAAAGAGATCCGGACCCTTCACTGTAGAAGAGCTTATGCTTGACCCAAAATCGATCCACTCGACCTTGGCCCCCATAGCATGACCGGTATCCGGGTCGACTACATGATATTGGAATATGACCATATCCGTCTTAGAAAGCAGACTATCTTTGGTATTTTCCTTGATTCCAATAGTAAGAATAGAATCTGTCGAAACACCACGGTCTGTGGTATCGCAGTAGGCAACACAAAGCGGATCGGAATCGTCGTCACCATCCGGAATCGGACCATCAACGATAATGGTCGGCTTTTCGTTGACATCCTGGATATCGACCGTCACCTTGGCGGTGTCATACAAACAGGCTACATCATACTTACCCGAAGTCTTGTTCAATTCGCAGTTTGCAATCAAGACATCGAAGATGTAGAAATGAACAGGCAGTTCATAATCCATCATGGACGGATCATTCACTATGACCCTATTGGAATCCATCGCGAATACGAAGGTTTCGTCCTTACCGATAATGGAGTATTCCAGGTGGCCAAATTCCTTGATATGCTTGATATCCGGCTCAACAACCATCAGTTCACCCACGACTGCACTATCCGGCAGATTTTCTTCCGGCTTAAAGTCAGCGTCTTCAGCCTTCGGAGCTTCGTTCACGTCGACAACCTTGATGACACGGAGGAGCGAATCATACATTCCATCCGAATCTTCGGGATCGTACACGTAAATCGTCACATTATGAGTTTCATTGATTTTTTCGTAGTCGAGCTTCGCGCTGTCAATCACAGAAACTACAACGTTCCAATTACCATTTATATCCTTCACCATTTTGGCTTCGAAGAGGGTGTCCGCACCAGAACCATTTGTATTCCTAATTTCAGCGGTCAAAGCCGTGGTATGGCCAACGCCATAGTCTTCGTCGCGAACAGCATAGCTGATAATTTTATGACCTGTCTGCGAATGTTCTTTCACAGCAACAGTCAAAGTCTTTGCAGGGTCGTCACCACGGGGATTATCGCAGTTGTCAGTGCAAATTTCATGTTCGTCACAAGTTTCTCCCACGCACACTTCGCACTTGTCTCCCTTACAGATTTCGACGCAATTACCACCTTCGCATACGGGAATAATCTTAGGCGGTTCTGGGACATCCTGCAGTTTAACAGTTACGGTCTGCTTTACTGGTTCAGTGCACTTCGGCGGATTAATCTTTTCATACTTGCCCGCACTATTCTTTGCTCGCTCGCAGTTATTGACAATGACATCGAACGTGTACACCTTGGAATCTTTCTCATAGTCAAGCTTTTTCGTCAGAACCAGCAGGGAGTCCTTCATTTCGAACGGATAGTTATCGGGATTATCGAGAGAGAATTCGCGATAACCGAATTCATCCAAATGCTTCACATCCGGATCATACGTATGGACATAACCCACAGGACCGCCTGCTACGAGGTCTTCCTTCGGGTAGAAGGTAAAATCATCCTTGGTACCCTTATAATCGCCGTTCAAATCTTCAACGCCAGTAATCGTCGGAGCTTCGTTCACGTCAACAACCTTGATGACACGGAGGAGAGAACCATGCACGCCGTCCGCATCCTCAGGATCACGCACGTTAATCGTCACATCGTGCGTATAGAAGTCTAACGTCTCGTAATCAAGTTTCGAGCTATCAGCGACATAGACAACTACGTTCCAATTACCGTCGGCATCCTTTTCCATTTTGGCTCCGAAAAGGTCTTCAGCACCGGTGTTAACGGTCGTATTCTTGATTTCGGCCGTCAACGCCATGGAATGTCCAACATCAAAGTCCTCATCGCGAACCAGATACCTCATGATCTCGTAATTCTGCCGAGAATTTTCATTCACAGAAACAGTCAGGACATCGACCGGATCATTCGGTTTGTCGCAATTTTCAACGCATTCCTCGTGACAGCTTTCATCCTTGCACTCGACGCACTTGTCGCCCTGGCATATTGTGGGACACTCATCGCCTTCGCATATAGGAATAATGATAGGCGGTTCGCCCTCATCGGTCAGTTCAACAGTAACATGGGAAACCACGTCCTCTAAGCAATTTGCCGTATAGTCCTTCTTGACTGCATCGTATTCGCAGTTTCTAACGAGCACATCAAATTCGAACTTATGGCCCGGAACCGTTTCATAATCCAACTTCGTAGAATTCTTAACGGTGATATTTCCTTTCGTCGGATCCACAATTTTGAAGGCTGCATTGGCAACAGAATTTGTCGGGTCAATAAAGTATTCCAAGTGTTCAAAACCATGTTGATTCAAGGAATCCGGATCCTTGCCAACAACTTCACCCACGAATTTATCGTTACCCAGGTTTTCAGGAATAGTAAACGTCGGGTCAGCAACAGTAGGCGGTTCGTTCACATCGACAACCTTGATGACACGGAGGAGAGAACCATGCACGCCTTCCGCATCATCAGGATCACGCACGTTAATCGTCACATCGTGCGTATAGAAGTCTAACGTCTCGTAATCAAGTTTCGAGCTATCAGCGACATAGACAACTACGTTCCAATTACCGTCGGCATCCTTTTCCATTTTGGCTCCGAAAAGGTCTTCAGCACCGGTGTTAACGGTCGTATTCTTGATTTCGGCCGTCAACGCCATGGAATGTCCAACATCAAAGTCCTCATCGCGAACCAGATACCTCATGATCTCGTAATTCTGCCGAGAATTTTCATTCACAGAAACAGTCAGGACATCGACCGGATCATTCGGTTTGTCGCAATTTTCAACGCATTCCTCGTGACAGCTTTCATCCTTGCACTCGACGCACTTGTCGCCCTGGCATATTGTGGGACACTCATCGCCTTCGCATATAGGAATAATGATAGGCGGTTCGCCCTCATCGGTCAGTTCAACAGTAACATGGGAAACCACGTCCTCTAAGCAATTTGCCGTATAGTCCTTCTTGACTGCATCGTATTCGCAGTTTCTAACGAGCACATCAAATTCGAACTTATGGCCCGGAACCGTTTCATAATCCAACTTCGTAGAATTCTTAACGGCGATATTTCCTTTCGTCGGATCCACAATTTTGAAGGCAGCATTGGCAACCGTATTGGTCGGGTCAATAAAGTATTCCAAGTGTTCGAAACCATGTTGATTCAAGGAATCCGGATCCTTACCAACAACTTCGCCCACGAAATTATCGTTACCCAGGTTTTCAGGAATAGTAAACGTCGTGTCTGCAACAGTAGGCGGATCGTTCACGTCGACCATACGAATCGTTACGACAACCGTCGTATCCTTGGCGTCATCGGGATCAGCTGTCGTATGCCCATCATCGGTCACCTTAACCTTGATATAAAGCAAGCTGTCCGTCGATTCATAGTCAAGCTTGGCGCCTTCCTTGACAAAGATTTTTCCCGTAGCCGGTTCAATGTCGTACAATTCAGCGACATGCTCATAGTATTCCGCAGTACGAGTATCAGCAGTAAGGTCGAACGAATAGGTCAATACATCATTTTCCACATCCGTTGCACCGATATCACCCTCGGCATAGGAGGTCAACATAGTGGTTGTCACGCTGTTTTCTTTAATCGTGAATTCAGCACTTTCAGCCTTCGGCTTGTCATTCACCGGAGCAACAGTTACCGAAGCCTTATAAGCATCATCAGATTCATTTCCCATAGCATCTACAACTCTGAATTCAAAATCATAGCGATGGTAGTCGGCTTGAGTATCTACGGTATAGTCATCCTCAACAAACTTATAGACGAACTTGCCTGCATCAATATCAGTAGAAGCAATTTTTTGATTCTTTACAACAGCAACGGTATCGCCATCGGTATTTACATAAGAAAGCGTACCCTTACTCGGGAAAGTTGCAATAACTACAGAATAATCTGTTAACGCATCACCGTCAGAATTAATGACATTAAACGCATTGAAAACGTAGGGGATGTCTTCCGTTCCGGAAACAGTAATGTTTTCACCGAAAGGCTTGCCATCGTTATCCTGAACAAACAATTCTATATATCCATCTCTGGCCCCGGATTCTAGGGTGGCACCTTGTAAATTAACAATTCTAATATTGAAACTTTCTAAAGCATCTTCAATTATATTATCATTAAACACCTTCAATACAATTCCCGATCCTACCAATTCCAACGATCCAGGTTCAAATGAAGCTTTTTCTGTACTTGTACAAGCTCCATTTTCATACAAAGGCAAAGATCCAATAAAGTCCTCTTTACTAGCATAAGGCTTACCATCACCCTTTTCAGAATCAGGAGTTCCTTTAAATTCAAAACAATATTCAAAGCTAATCGGGGTTGCAGCAACTTTATCCAAGGTAATATTTATTTTATCACTGGCATTATCACGTTCAACAATATAGGCAGCTTCACCTGTTGCAGTAGGTTCCAGTTTCAAAATAGGAGGATCAAAAGGAACATACCTAAAGCCCCTTCCATTAAAGTCCTGCGGAATAATAAGTTTTTCAGAAATCAGCTGACCAGCAAGGGCTACGTTTGTACCCATCGTCAAGGTACCCCTTGTCACATAAGAACCTTGAATGGTATCGCCTCCATTAAAGGCCCCCCAAGTAATATCATCCTTAGCGTAAAACAACAAATTTCCAGCATAATCAAGATTTTTTACGACGGTAGAATCATCGCCAACATCATTCCACTTACCATCTTTAAATTCAGCTCCTTTTCCAACATAAACAATCTGAAGCTTTCGCGGAGAACCAGAAAAAGATATCGATTCACTCAAGAAAATTCGGACAAGTCGGTTTCCTCCATTATAGGGCATCCTTACAATAATACGACCGCCATTTCTAACCGTAATGCTCTTAAGGTATATATCATATAACTTAGAATCACCTTCTTCCATTTTCGGAACATCAATTGCAACAGTTTTTTGATCGGCAACAATTTCTCCATATACCTTCTGGGGAGTACCATTAACAACAACAATTCGTTCCTGTGTATAATCAACATTTTCATCGTGAAGCAAGGGCACAGACAAATAATCAAAAACCTGCGAGATGGGCTTTTCAGCACTCATTGCACAAGCCTGACCATCACCCATAGCAGTTCCGTCAGCATAAATAATGCCATCTACAACATCATTTCCACCAACAGTACTGGCACCAGTGACGCAATACGTTCCCTTAAAATTATTCGCAGTTCCATTTCCTAGGGTAATAGCACCACGAATTCTAGCAGACCCAGAATTTAATGTATGTCCACCATTTCCGCCAGTAAGATCACCACCAATAAGAAGACGGCCACCAAGTTCAACCTTATCGTCATTCAAAGACAAACTACCCAAGGCAGTTCCCGTAGCACCACTTTCATCAGGAAGGGCAGAACGGCCGCCAATATCAACACCAGTAGTTCCCCATGCTTTAAAAATCATCAGGGAATCCCAATAGTCATTATTTTGTGCAGTTGTTTTCCCCGTATAATACAGAGGATATGTATCCGCAGCAAGAGCAGGGACTGCCATGGCCAGTACAAGGCCGAGTTTTGTCATTATGTTCTTTCCAAACCACATAATAAACTCCTAATCTCAAGAGTGTACAATACACCCCTATAAATTTTTTTGTGTAAAAGATAGAAAACTTTTATTTTAATTACAATAACCTTTTCGCACAAAAAGTTTACAAAGTCTTCTTTTCATTGACTAATTATCCTGATTTTGTAGGAAAAGACATTTTTCCGTGAGATATGCACTAAATTTCGCCTATTCCAAAGTTTTTCTTTCTAAACTTCAGAAACAGCAAAAGGTCGTCCCGCAGGACAACCTTTGCACATATTATGTTGAACAGAACCTTGGGCTACTTGCCGGAGGGGCGCTTGTAACCGAAGGGTTTCAGCAGGTCTTCGGAAGAACGGATGGAATCGCCCTTCTTCTTGGCGTTTGCACCGAAAGTCTTCGTCTTGGAATCGAATTCCTTAGACGGCAAGGTACAACGGAGATGCGACTTGATCGATGCCTCCACCTTGTACAGGTAGGCGCCAGTCCCCATCATCTTGCCATTTTCGGCGCGAACGTAGCCATCCTTGTCCGGTTTCAGTTCAAAGAACATCTGGAGCATGCCGGCATCGTTCGTATAATCGGGATCGTTCATATCCTGTCCGAAGCTGAAGTAATCCACAAAATTCCCGAGAGTCGTGTATACCCAGATCTTGACGCTCAGCTTGGTCTTATACAGATTCACCCGGCTCAAGTCATCTGTCTTTACGTCGTCTTCACAGTATTCCTGGACATATTCCTCTACGGTCATCTTGGTTCCGCCATCGGCATCCACGCCTTCCATCGGGATCAATCCATCGGAACTCAACAGGTCGTCTAGCGTCGCAAGGCCGCCCACGCCACTCACCACGGGAAGTTTAACATCCAGGGCAAGTGTCGGGCCCAAATGGGTCGTTTCACCCGAATACGGTGCCTTACCGCTTCCCGCCGTCGTCTTGAAGTCTCCGCCAATCAGGGTTTCTACTTCTTCGCCCGTGCCCGGGTTCCTGATGCTCACCGCAAAGGTCTGGCCTTCCTTAGGCGGATTTTCCGCATAGAACTTTTCGACCTTATCCTTTGAAATCTCAGTCACCGGCTGTTCGACCGAGATATCAACATCCTTGCTATCCTTCATAATGACGACTACCGAGTCGACAGCTTCGTTACCCGCCTTATCGCGATAGATTCGCTTAATCGAATTCTTTCCCTTTTCAAGGCCCTGGAGCGTCAAGGAATCCTGTTCCAAGCCATCAACCGTCCACACCACCTTCACAAAGTTAGAACGGATGACCTGCCCCTTGACGGGCGTAATAATTTCAACCTTGGGTCCCACCTGGTCCAGCACGATAAACACGGACTGGGTCGCGGAATTGCCGTACTGGTTTTCATAAGCGTAGGAAACCTCGTAGCCGGTGTTCCCTTCGGAATTCTTCACCAAAGAGCCCTTTTCGTCTACAAAGTAGGTCACCACCACGGTATTGCCCGAAGCATCCTTGTATTCGTAAGTCACGGAGTACGATCCGGCCTGCACCTTTTCGCTTTCGGTCGCAGACTCCGTCATCAGTCTGCCCGAGGCATCCTTGACCAGCTTGGCACCGGTCGCCGCGTCCGCCAGATAAGAGACCGTCACGGTCTTTCCGTTGATTACCGTTTCGTAGGACACCGTGATAACCTCGATCGATTCCTCCTTGCCCTTGTCGTTCACGACCTTCTGCCTGACGATTTCGCCGTCATTGTCGGTCATGTAACTTACGGTCACATCGACACCAGCCACCTTTGCCGGATACGACACCTTGATTTCGGTACCGTTTACGGGCGTCAACTTCTTGTTCTTCGCATCTTCGTCAAGGGCGACCGACTCCTTCACCACGGACGCCAGGGTTTCGTAAGTCTTGTTGGGAACAGACAACGTTTCCAGATTCAGCTTGACCGTAAACGAGGTATCCTTATGGCTTGCGGAATCCTTCACCGTCACCAAGATATCGTTCTGGGTACGGTTCACGTAGATATTCGCATCGGCGGAATCCGTCTTCTCGACAATCGTGTAGATATTGGTGGCCTTCTGGTCATCCGGATTCGCAGACACGATCACGACCGGAGCCTCATTGCTGTAATACACGATCAACGAGTCTACGGCACAGCCCTCAAAGCCTTCGATATCGCAGACTTCCTTGCGGATAACATTCTTTCCCGGCTTGAGGATGGTATCGGCACAATCCTGGTTCGTACGGTTCACTTCCCAGCAGACGTTCATGTCCGACTCATTCGTATAAATCGGGTTTTTCGGCTTAACCCAGATAGAATCTTCATTGCTTGCCTCGGTGATTTCAAGCGTAGGCGAAGGAACATCCAGGACCTTCACGTGGATAGTCTTGGTGCTGGAACCGCCGTGCGAATCTTCCACCTTGACCACGATAGAAATCTGCTTGTTCTTTTCGTAGTCGAGATCCTTACATTCCTTGATCGTAATGACGCCCTTTTCAGAAACAACAAAGCAGCCGCTCGGATCCTCGACCAAGGTAAACTTCAGCAAGGAATCAACATCGTCAAAGTCGGCATCGACAGCCTTCAACGTATCGACCACCGTCCCCGGCTTCGTGTTTTCGAGAACGCTCGTCGTATCAGTCAGTATGTAGGGGATTTCATTCACGTTCTTGATATGAATCACGACCGTATCGAGTACCGAAAGTGTAGCGTCGTTGCGGTCCCTCAAAAGGACAATCAACTGATAGGTCGTATCGCGATTGTCATACAATTTCATTTCGTAATCGAAAACCTGATTGGTCCTGATGACGCCACTGGGGTCGATGCTGAAGAAAGTCGTATCACCACCGACGGCAACAAACACATCGTCCCTGAATTTGAGAGCCTTGTCGATATCGTCATATTCGAGGGTATCGACAACCGTTCCCGAAGGCATGTTTTCGTTGATTGTCGGATCCGGAGTCGGATGTATGGCAATCGGCATTTCGTTGACATCAATAATGTGAATGTTCAAAGGAGCCTCTACCGTATGAGAGCCTTCGGCACCATTCTTGTCCTTCAGCACAAGCGTCACCTTGTACACTGAGTCAATCTGCTCATAATCCAGCTTGGCACTATCCCTTACGGTAATGACAGCATAGTAAGTAGAACCTTCCTTGACCAAGTCATACTTGAACAGGCTATCGAGCGGGAACTTTACGCTTCCGTTATCCACCATCGAAAGCACCATCTTGGAAGCATCACTTCCCCGAAGCTTGATTCTCACCACTTCGGTTTCTGTAGGAGAATTTTCCTCGACGCTATAGTCACCCTTGTTGTCGACAAAGTCAATAATCGGAGCGTCAACCAGGGTCAACGTAAAGAAGCCCGAACGCTTGTTACCCGGGAGCACTGCGCCGGTCAACTCCGAGATATGCATCCGGAGCATTTCGTTGCCTTCTTCAAGGTTGTCGTCCGTGACATTCAGGTATACCTCGGTAAGCAATGTCGGTTCCGTATTATTCTTGTCAATTTTAACTTCTGCAGAATCGATTCCGCAGAACGGGGGCAACATTCCCTTGCGAGGATAGTCCCCGATAATCTTGTTGAAATCAGCTTCCGCAATCGAATCGTTCAGTTCAAAGCAATACTTGAAGGACACTCCCGTTTCTGTAGCCTTGTTCAGGTGAACCGGGACCTTCACGTCCTTGTCGTTTTCCAAGAAAAGGCCTGACGCGAGCGCCGTAGGATCAAGTACGGGCGGATTGAACGGAACATACTTGAAGTCTCCGGCTTCAAAATCCGCATCAATCTTGATGACTTTTGCAAGAAGCTGCCCCGCGAACTTGGTGTGCTGCGCGAACTTGATTACTCCGGTCGAAATGTAGGTACCCTGCATTGTTTTCTGACCGGCCCCCAGACTAAGATCTTCATTGACGAAAAAGAGGAGGTTTCCCGCATAGTCCTTATTTTCTAGCGGTTCACCAATTTCAGTCCATTCCGACCCATTCCAGGATCCCTCAGCACCGGAAACCACGACGATGTCATTATTGTCTGTACTTCCCAAGCCATAAATCGAGGTCTTAACGAAAACCTTCGTCAAGCGGCCCTCGGGAGGCATGACAATATATAGCTTCGAATTATTGCTGAACGAAATGGACTCGACAAAATAGCTATAGCTGCTGAAATCGTTTTCATCAGCCGGAGGCGGCACATGAATATATTCCGTCGTCCCGTTTCCGCTAATACCCGTATTCCAGGCATACGCATTGACACCGCCGGTGAGCTCCGGGATATCCACATCCGTATCGACAGCAGGAACAACCGACGTATCGGCACACGAGGTGGTGCTAAGAATCGCCGTATTCGAAACTACAGTCTTTCCCGCTTCAATTCCAGGCATCGTATATTCAGCGTTATACCCCGCATCAAAACAATAAAAGCCCGCAAAAAAGTTCTTGTCCTTACTATTGAACGTCGGTTCAAACTTTTGCAGAAAACGCGTCGGCCCAGTAAGAATGGAATCCGTACCATCCCCGTTGACAAACTTTCCGGCAAACAAGACCGGACCGCCGACAGAATGGTTCAAGTTTCCCTGTAAACGGAAATCGCCCGTAGCGCTCCCGACATAGCCCACTTCATCGGTAATATGGATATTTTGGCCCGCAAAGGTAACGCCCTCTATTCCATCGGCATCTGCAAGACCCTCCGCGAACAGCTTATACTTCATTAGACGGTTCCACACCTTAAGCTGCGCCGTTGTGTCCTGGGTACCAAACGTTAGAGGATAAACATCTATTGAATAGGTTGACTCTGCCGCCCATAAACAACAGGCGGCACAAAGCCCCACAAAAGCTAACCATATATTTTTCACATTCAGCTTCATACAAACCTTCTGTTTTCCCAATCTGGCATATTCCAAATTGGAGCAACAAGTAAATACAACAACCCCCGTGATGCAAGGAATGTGTTCAACATCACGCCCTTAATATATACAAAAAAAATTACAAATGTTACTATTTTTTTACTACTAATCGTATTTTCGTTAACAAAATGTCAAAAAATCACTCATTTTAGCCCCAAACGCGCAATATCGTTGACAGAAATCAACGGAATTTGCTAGATTTGGTAGTCCTAGGCCCTGCGCAATGACTATTTGCGGGCAAATCGCCAGGGCGAAAGCAGCAACGGACTTGCGAATTTTTATGTGCTCAGGTCGCCTAGGATTTTTTTGCAACCGCCCCGGTTGCCTTTTTAGTTTAGATCCTTCGACAAGCTCAGGATACAGCAGCATGATTCTTTGGACCATTCGCCACACCAAGCCCTACAACCCGAACGACGTCTGCTACGGCAGGCTCGACTTTGATGTATCCCCCACTTTTGAAGAAGAAAGCGACGGGGCATTGAAAGCGTTGCTGGGCGCTGGCGCAAAACCCACAAGGATGTTTACGAGCCCCCTCTTGCGTTGTCTGCGACTCGCCGAAAAGGCAGAAAAGGCGACAGGACTTTCCATGGAGAAGCGCGAAGAAATCATCGAGATGAACTTCGGCACCTGGGAAGGCCAGAAACTCACGGAAGTTCCTCGCGAAGAAATGGCGGCCTGGGCACGCGACCTGCGCGGATACAAGTTCAAGGACGGCGAATGTTTTTATGATATCGACCGCCGCGTGCAGTCGCTGCTGGACACGCTCGACGACAACGGCGAAGTCCTGTGGATTACGCACGCGGGCGTGATTGCCGCATTGCAGCACTTTGCCTGCGGGCTCCCCGACGAACAGTTCGTAGAAGGAGCCTTTAGTTACGCCATGGTAACCCGTTTCGAGTTCAAGCGCGACGCCGAAGGACACTTCCGCGGAACATTCGAAAAAATCCACGACGGCATCCAGATGCAACCGCTGAAAATCGGCTAAAGTATTTAAGCAGAAATGGCGATTCCGGGACATGCCCGGAATGACAGTTAAAAATCAAACGACATCAGCGCCTGCACGCCGCCTTCGAGACGCGGGAGCACGGCCAGGTGCATCGGGTTGTCGAAATCGCTCAACAGGGCATCGACCGCAGCATCGCCAACGGAATACAGATAAATTAAAGCTATTGCCCAAATGTACTGGTTACGGTTCTTGCGGTAGTAGGTGATGCGTTCGCAGACGCGTTCGTATTCCTCGGACGATGTACTTTCCTTTTCGACCAGGTGCTTACGGTCCAGATAGTATTCCACCATGTTCTGCGATGTCCAGATGCTGGTGGCTGAACCGATGAACGCCATATACAACAACCCCATCTTGCCGAATTCGCGATTGTACATCTGCCCAAAACCAGGGATAATCGACCAGAGAAGAGCGGTTTTCATGCTCTTGAGTTCAACACTACGGTAATTGTTGTTATACCAGATTCCAAACGCATCAAAGAAACTATACAAATACAATCCGTACATCCAGGCAGTTTCAGCCTTGCGGAGATCTTCTTGTTCCATCTTCTTGTCATTTTTTTCGCGGACGCGTGCCACGAACTCGGCGCGTTTTTCGTGATAATATTCGAGACTGTCCCGCGTAGAGGAATGGAGCAACCATTGCGTATAGATCCCGACCGAATCCTGGAACGGTTTCGTCTGTTCCCGCACGCGGCGGTCCTGGTAACTCTTGTTCGCCGTCACCTCGTAAAGAAGCAACAACTCGATGCCCGTAATAAAGCCGCCCCGCACGTAATGTTCCGTATAGTACTGACCGCCACCGGGGAAAATGGCAAACAGCAGCGTAAGCGGCAATGAATTATGCGATGTCGGAATATCCCACTCGTTCACCGTAAGCGTATCAATAGCGACAATGCCCGTCTTGCCCTTTTGCAAGGGATCTGCCGGAGCTACAGAATCCACCACAGAGGAATCCGTTACAGCCGCCGTTTCTGGAGCTGGTTCTGGAGCAGGTTCAACTTCTGCAGGATGTTCTGCAACTTTTTCCGCCAGATTGTCGTCGGCAAAGGACGGCACCGCAAACAGTACCGCCAAGACAACGCCCATAATAAACGAACGGAAAAACATCGAGCGTGAATATAGAAAATAGTTGATAAGGCATAGTCGCTTCTACGGCAAGCCCAGGGACCTTTTACGGTTGCAGATAGCCGCGCTTCGCTCGCAATAACGTTATTCCAAATTCGTTTTTTTCTACTTTTTTTCACAGATTTACTTCATTGTCATTTTATGACATTAAATTTACCTATATTTGGTAATGTAAAAGGAAAGAACATGGCAAACGAAACGAAAATAATCGAAATGGCCGAACTGGACGAAATCGAGCGCAGCGAAGACCTCGCCACCATCCGCGAAAAGACGCAGGAAATCGCTCGACAGATTCAGCAGATTCTTCTGGAGCGCGGCCAGATGATGGCCACCGCCGAATCGCTTACGGGCGGTCTCGTGGCAAGCCACATCGTCGATATTGCCGGAAGTTCCGCCGTGTTCGCCGGAGGCATTGTCGCCTACCAGAACGAAATCAAGGAAGCTCTTCTCGGAGTCCCGCATTCCGTTCTCGAGGAAAAGGGGGCCGTTTCTGCCGAAACAGTGCTCAACATGACCGAAGGTGCCCGCAAAAAATTCGGTTGCCAGTGGGCAATCGCCACCTCGGGAATCGCAGGTCCGGGTGGTGCAGAGCCCGGCAAACCCGTCGGCACCGTATGGATGGCAGTGGCCAATGGTAAAAAAAATACGGCTTTTTGTAAAATTTTCGCAGGAAACCGCACTTGTGTGCGTGAAAAAAGCGTGTATAGTGTATTGGGCAAGTTACTTTTTTTGCTAAATAACCAAAAAAGCACTTGCACAAGTGAACACTAAATGTTATATTTAAAAACGAAAAAACAAAATGGAGTCCAATATGGCTAAGAAAACAACAACCCCGACCAGCAACCTTTCCGCAGACAAGGCAAAGGCAGTAGAAGCCGCCATCGCCCAGATTGAAAAGAATTATGGTAAAGGTTCCATCATGGCTCTCGGCCAGCAGCCCGTCGAAGACATTCCCGTGATCCCGACCGGCTGTATCCAGCTCGACATGGCCCTCGGCGTGGGAGGTTTCCCCCGCGGCCGTATCATCGAAATCTACGGACCGGAATCTTCCGGTAAGACGACCCTCACCCTGCACGCCATTGCAGAAGCCCAGAAGCTTGGCGGTGTCGCAGCCTTCATCGACGCCGAACACGCTTTTGACGCCGTTTACGCCCGTAAGCTCGGCGTCGATATCGAATCCCTGCTCGTTTCCCAGCCGGACACCGGTGAACAGGCCCTTGACATCGCCGAGACCCTCGTGCGTTCCGGAGCCATCGACATCATCGTCATCGACTCCGTGGCGGCCCTCGTTCCGCAGGCAGAAATCAACGGCGAAATGGGCGACAACCATGTCGGCCTGCAGGCTCGCCTCATGAGCCAGGCCCTGCGTAAGCTCACCGGCATCCTCTCGAAGTCCAACACCTGCATGCTGTTCATCAACCAGCTGCGTATGAAGATCGGCGTGATGTTCGGCAACCCCGAAACGACCACCGGCGGTAACGCCCTGAAGTTCTACGCCACGCAGCGTATCGATATCCGCCGTATCGCCGCTATCAAGGACGGCGAAGAAGTCATCGGTAACCGCACCCGCGTCAAGGTGGTAAAGAACAAGGTGGCAGCTCCGTTCACCCAGTGCGAATTCGACATCCTTTACGGTTGCGGAATTTCCCGCGAAGCCTCTATCCTTGACCTCGCCACCGAGCTCGACATCATCCAGAAGAGCGGTTCCTGGTTCAGCTACAACAACGAACGCATCGGTCAGGGTCGCGAAAACACCCGCCTGTTCCTGAAGGACAACGTGGAACTCTGCAACGAAATCGAGCAGAAGATCCGCGAAAGCATGAAGGACGTGGAATTGTTCAAGCTGAACGAAGGTGATTCCATCGAAGCCGACGAAGGCGAAGAAGTCGCCGTTAGCGACGAAGCATAAAAGTCATTCAAAGTCATCAGGAACAGCATCTCTGGATTCCGTCGCCTAGCGGCTCCTGAATGACGAACCGGAGCATTCTGCGATTCCATTACGGGAAACTGCGGCTCGCTCCTGAATGACGAACCTTTTCTTCCTGAAGAGCAACAAACCCCGACCAATCCTTTAGCCATTGGGACAGGTCGGGGTTTTCCGTTTACAGATCAAGGCGGCATCGAGCCGAAGCGCCCAGTCTAATTTATTTGCTATTTTATAAATATGTTCAGCAAAATAAAGAATGCGATGATTGCAATTGCCGGAATTGCCACCTTGTGCCACTCCCAGTCGTCGTGTCCACATTTTTTGCTGGAAAGCCCGATGGTCGTGAACATCGAGGGATTTTTCATCAACCAGAAGATGTCACGAGCAAGCCTCGACGTGGAATGGCGACACCATCCAGATGCACTGGACACATTCTTTGTGAACCAGCCTGACGCTCCCAAGTTCAACTTCATTACTGCGGGCGAATACCGCTATATGGAATTCCCAGATATCAAGGTCAAGCGTCAACTGGGAACGCACCATCTCAAGGAAAACATCGGCGAGACTCCCCTGAAACTTGACGACATGGAGCTTCTCGCAAACGGGCAGTTCCTGTGCAAGGATTCTACGGAACAAAAGCCGAACATTCTGTCGACCGCCTTCTCGATGGCCTGGTGGAACCTGGTTGCAGATTCGCTGCCCACGCCATCCAAGGTCACCATGAACGGCGCACGCAAAGAAAAGCGAACCTTCAGCATCCGTCAGTGGAAAAACTACTCGGGTGAAATGCTCCCCACCCTCGTAAAGCTGGAAAGCGAAAGATACAGTGGCGAACTTTGGATCCGTTCCGCCTATCCGATGCAAGCGCTCGCAAGCGACCCGTTGAAGAACAAGGTCGAAGGCAAGACCAAGCAGCCGCTACCGGACCTCTTTAGAAAAATTCCGGTGAAAGGGGAAAGAAAAATACCCCTGATACTCAAGCTGAATCAGGAACTGCTGCGCGAGTGATCCGTTATAGAACCGCTTTTCGGTGCGGCTCCAGCCACCAACTTCCAAGATTATGTTCTGCAGGCCGTCATCCCAGAAGAAATGCGTACCGAGCATTGCCTTGCCATAACTGAGCGACTCCTTCTGCACCGTATTCTTCTCGCGCAAAAGGCCAGTCTTGTAAAAGCTCGATTCGAACAGCACCGCGAAGTTATTGTTCAGGGGAATTCGACCGTAACCTTCCAGGACGATGATAAAATCGCGGCTGAACACGGGAATATTCCTGCGGTAGTCGTAGCTTTTGCCTTCGAAGTCGGTACTGATGTCCGACAGGACATAGTGGAACTTCAACCCCAGGATGGAGCCCTTCGGAAAGGAATAGCTGAGGCTTGCGGCAAGGTCAATAAGCTGCATATAGTTAATATCGTCGTCACCCTCGTAAAGGTTATCCGTGATGTAGTCGGCGTTCCAGCTTTCAGCAATGCGCCCCTCGCCTTCCACCTCGGCAGTCACCATTTCCTGGTTAGACTGGAAATAAACATAGCTTTCATAAACCGCGTTGAGTTCCAGCTGCGGATTCGTCTTGAACGGACGGATTCCGAGCCCAGCGAGGTAACCGCCATAAAACGGAGACACCTCCAGCGCGGCATCCATACGCAGGTAGGTCGGATTGATATCGAGACGTTCCCCGTACGCTAGATCCTGCAAGGGTTCGAGCCAGGTATAGTGCAGCATACCCGTCGCCTGCGGAAGCCACTGGCCCCACACGAACGGGGCGTTTCCCATCAGGCTCCAGGAAAGGTTCGGGCCGTAACGGAAGCCATAATTGGCAATTTCATTGAAACCGTCAGCTAAGGAGGCGACGTTGCAAGTAAAAAAAACTACAATAAAGGCCGAAAATTTCTTAAAAAAAGACATTTCGGGATAAAATTTAAAATAATTTTCCCATTTGCGCCATAAATTCTTATTTTGTAGGCATTAATTTATAGGAGTCACTATGAAGCTGTCTCATTTATGCGTGCTTGGCGTGAGCGCCCTGATGTTCTGGGCATGCGCTAGCCGTTATTCCTCCCCCATCCTGATTGAACGTGGCGAAGGTCGCAAGGAATACGAACGCGAATACTTTGCCGTCAAGGAAAGTATGGGCATCGACAAGCGTCTTAAGGACGTGTTCAAGCAGGGCTATATCGAAGAAGGCATGACCAACGACATGGTCAACCTGCTGTGGGGCCCTCCCGACCACGAAAAGACCAACGACAAGACGAGCATCTGGGAATACTACACCCGCGAAGGTAAGCTCATTACCCGCCTTATCTGGAAGCACCCTGACCAGGCTCGCCTGAAGGGCTACGAGAACGAATGGATCCTGGAAAAAATCGAAGGCGACCGCTACGGTGGTTCTCCGGCTCCGACCTCCAAGCATTCCAGCAACTACTAATTCATTAGGGATTCCGGGTCAAACCCCGGAATGACATAATGGAGTTGTCATGCCCGCTATCGCGCGGGCATCTTCTTTTTTTGCAAAAAAGAAAGACCGACTACCGCCTTCGGTTGAATTTTACTAAATTTAGGCGCGTTAAATTTTAAACCTCTCAAGGAGTTAATTATGCGTCAGTATATCATTGCTGGTAACTGGAAGATGAACAAGACCGTTAGCGAATCCGTTCAGCTCGCTAAGGATATCGTGGAAGCCGTCAAGGACGTGAAGAAGACCGAAGTGGTCATCGCCCCGACTTACCTCGCCGCTGCTAAGGTTGCAGACGTCATCAAGGGTACCAACGTGAAGCTCGCCATCCAGGACATCCACTGGAAGGACCAGGGCGCATACACGGGCAAGGTTTCCATCGACATGGTCAAGGAAATCGGTGCCGAATACGTGATTATCGGTCACTCCGAACAGCGCCAGTACTTCCACGAAACGGAAGAAACCGTCAACCTGAAGGTCAAGAAGACTCTCGAAGCCGGTCTGAAGCCGATCATCTGCATTGGCGAAACCCTCGACCAGCGCAACGGCGGCATCCTGAAGGAAGTCCTCGGTCTCCAGATCAAGGGCGCCTTCAAGGACGTTTCTGCCGAAGACGCCGCCAAGTGCGTTCTCGCTTACGAACCGGTTTGGGCAATCGGTACTGGCGTTACCGCTACCGACGAACAGGCTCAGGACACCCAGGCCTACGCTCGCTCCGTTGTCAAGGAAATCTACGGTGAAGCTGTTGCCGAAGGTATGCGCATCCAGTACGGTGGTTCCATGAAGGGTGCCAACGCTGCCGGCCTCCTCGCCCAGAAGGACATCGATGGCGGTCTCATTGGTGGTGCAGGCCTCAAGGCTAACACCTTCAAGGAAATCATCGACGCTGCCGAAGCTCGCTAATCAAAACTTTAAACTCAAGGTAAAACGACTATGACAACTCTCTTTTGGATTGGTATCGTCCTGCACGTGTTCCTGTGCCTCTTCCTCATGTTGCTCGTTCTGGTTCAGAACGACAAGATGGGCGGTCTCGCAGGCCTCGGCGGCATGACTTCCCAGTCTGCCTTCTCTACCGCAGGTGCCGCGACCTTCATCCAGAAGTTGACCCGCGTCGTGGCCGTGATCTTCTTTATCGTCGTATTCGCCCTCGGCCTGATTACTGCCAAGCAGGACCAGGCTGTCGAAGAATCTTCGATGCAGAAGGCTACCCGCGAAAACGCTGCTCAGCAGCAAGCCCCGGCTCCGGCACTCCCGGCTGACTTTGCAGTTCCCGCTAACGCTGCTGCACCGGCCGCCGACGTTGCTCCGGCTACAGAAGCTCCTGCTTCGGAAGCTCCTGCCGCTCCGGCTGAAGCCAAGTAAGGTTTTGTCTCGCGCGGCTTAGGCTGCGCAGGCAACGCTGCGGTCGTGGTGGAATTGGTAGACACGCTAGCTTGAGGTGCTAGTGGGAGCGATCCCATGACAGTTCAAGTCTGTCCGACCGCATTACGAAGTCCGCCCTGCTAACAGTGGGGTGGATTTTTTTGCGGCATAGCCGCAGTGTATGAGGTCGGGCCTCCGAGGAGTGAGCACGGCGCTTCGCGTCTTTGAGGTTTTATGGTCGCGCCGTTGATATTTTGACACAAAGCACAGCAAGTGCGACCTCACAGTTCAAAGGCTTGCAAAGCAAGCCGACCTTAAACCTATTATCTACATTTCTATAAGAGGTTTATCTATGCAGAATACATTAGTCGCGCCGGTCGGAGTCCTGGGCTTTGGCGTCGAAGGCCAGAGCACTTTCAATTACCTTGTTCGTAACGGTATCAAGGACATCGTAATCATGGACAAAAACCCGGTGAAGTTACCGGAAGTTCCCGCCGGTATAAATGTGAAGGTGAGTTCCGGTGAAAACTATATGGACGGCCTTAAGGACTGCGTAACGGTGGTGCGTTCCGCAGGCGTTTACCCGATGAGTCCCGCGCTGTTCAAGTTCCAGATGAACGGCGGACTAATGACCAGCCAGATTCAGCTGTTTTTAGAACAAACTAAATCCAATAAGGTCGTTGGCGTTACAGGCACACTCGGCAAGGGTTCTACCGTAAGCATGATCAGCCACATCCTGACGAAGTGCGGCGTGAATAACGAGATTGGCGGCAACTTCGGTGTGCCGGCGTTAGACTTGCTCGAAACAGAAACGGCAGACCGAGTGAGCATTCTGGAGCTTTCGAGCTTTCAGCTGATGACCCTGTCGGTTTCGCCGGACGTAGGCGTGGTTCTGCGTGTATCAACGGAGCACCTGGATTGGCACCAGAGCGTCGAAGAATATCGTGACGCGAAAGCGAACTTGGTGCGTTGGCAGAAGCGCGCCGGCACCTGCGTTTACCTGAAGGATGCTGAACCGACCGCAAAGATTGCAGGCGAAAGCCCCGCTGGGACCAAATATGCAGTAAGTCTTAAGGATGGTCCGAGCGCGGGCGACGGAGACGCCGTCATCGACGGAGCCACCCTCGCCATCGACGGCGAGAAACTTTACCTTTCGGACTGCAAAGTGCGCGGCATCTACCAACTCGAAAACATGGCGGCGGCGACCCTCGCTTGCAAGGCCTTGGGCATTAAGGTGGCGAACGCATTCGAAGCGCTGAAAAGCTACGAAACACTCCCCTTCCGTATGGAATTCAAGGGCGAAAAGCGTGGCATCGAATTCTTTAACGACAGCTACGCCACACGCCCCGACGCGACGATCGCCGCGACCGCCAGCATGAAGCGCCCCTTCGCGCTGATTCTGGGCGGTTCCGAAAAGAACGCAGACTTTACCGAACTCTCGCAGATTCTGGTGAACGAACGTCCGAACCTCAAGCGAATCGCGCTCATCGGCGCTACAGCGGAACGCATGCTGGAATCGCTGAAGCAGGCCGGGCTAAAGGCCCCCGCAAACATCTTCCCCACTCTAGAAGAAGCGTTTGCAGACAGTTTGCAAATCGGCGAAGGCGGCGCAGTCATCATGAGCCCCGCCTGCGCAAGCTTCGGACTGTTCAAGAACTACAAAGTCCGCGGGCAGGTGTTTGACAAACTCGTCGCCGACATGTAATTCGGATTTCAGAATACAGATTTCGGAATTATCAATTTTAAAGTTATGCCGCACCCTGTGCGGCATTTTCTTTTTTTTCACTTTTTTTTCAAAAAAATTCGCCCTTACCCCTTTACAAGCGGAATGAATTAATCTAAATTTGGGTCGTTCCGCTAAGGACCACGCGGTCGTGGTGGAATTGGTAGACACGCTAGCTTGAGGTGCTAGTGGGAGCGATCCCATGACAGTTCAAGTCTGTCCGACCGCAGAAGAAAGACTCAGTGAAAACTGAGTCTTTTTTCGTTTTAAAACTAATCCAATACTTTGTCTCTAGAGATCACCTCGTTGTCAAATCAGGCTAGCAACGACATTAAACAAAAGACCTCCCCGGCATGAACCGAGAAGGTTTTTGGAGGTGTGTATGACTAAATTCTACTTGGCGGTATTCACCATGAATTTCTTGCCGCCCTGCACCTGCTTGAGCATGTAAACGCCCTTGCCAAAACCTGCAGCATTGAGGGCTTCGGCCGCATTAGCATGATCCAGGTTCACGGTCCCTATCACAGAGCCACGCAGGTCGAACACACGGTAAGCCGTATAGTGCATCGCCTTGAACGCAACCTTGTTCCCGATTGCAGTCGGACCTCCGATCGGGTCGGTATCTTCGGCATCCTTGCCCTTCACGAAGTTAATGTAGTCAATATCCATCCAGTCACCGGTCACGGTGAAGCGGAGGATATGCTTGCCCGCCGTGAGGGTCATGTTTTCCTTGACCTTGTTGTAGTCATCGTAGTTTTCTTCGCCGGAACTTGCCTGCGGCACGGCGATTTCTTCGGTAATGTCGTCACCGTCGATAGAAAGCTTGAAGCCTGAGGTCGCATTGGCCGAGGCTACCGCAGCATACATGGTGTAATCGCCTGCTTCAGCCACTTCCACAGTGTATTCCAGCCATTCCCCAGTCTGGTTATAGCCAACCACATAGCCCGTTGCCTTCTTGTAGATGTCTACACCCGTGCCTTCGCGGTAGCTCTTGCCGCCATTACTTTCGGCACCGTGATCATCGGAATCGTTATCGGCATAAGAATCATTGCCTGCGCCATAGCCCGGCTCATCGAAGTCTTCCATCTCGATCTTGCCCGGGATAGCCCAAGCCTTGCCGCCAAACGGCTGCTGCGGTTCAGGTTCGCGCTTGGTGCCCTGGAATTCCCATTCGATAATACCCATGGTGGAATCCTTAGAGCCCTTGAACACGAAGAAGAGTTCATCGACAACACCAGAAAGACCACTCATTTCGCAATCGTTATCGACATAGGAGTTCCAGTTACCCGTCTTTTCGAGGCTGCAGGTACCGGCGAGCGTGCCGCTCACGGAACCCTTGCGGATTTCAATCTTGTTGCCGTCGCCCACGTTCGCAGCCTTCACGCGGAGATTCTCGGCACCGTTACCAAAGTCCACGCCAGAAACGCGGATCCAGGATTCCTTCGTGCCAAGCGGAGTCAGCACATGCACCACGGGCTTGCCCTTGGTCCAGTCGGTACGGCTGCGCACGTTACGCTGCTTGGAACTCGTGAGTGCCTTGTAGGTATTGTACGGGTCGAAATTCTTGATTTGCTTGGGGCCCTCGCTCGTGAAGGTCAGTTCATTCATCTTGTCACCATCCCAGGTGAGTTCGTCGATGGACACGCTTCTGTGGTTTTCCTTGTTCGGGCTATTGGTGCACTGGCCCGACTGCGTGCAGGAACCCGGATGTTCGTCCGCAGTGACCAGGCGGCGGTCGTGATACACGGCATACCACTTGCCCTTGAATTCCGCAAAGCCCTGGTGGTTGTTTCCGCCCGCGTTATGGGCATCAGGCACCTTCCAGATAGCCGGAATGACCGTTCCTACAAACGTATAGGGGCCCATGATGTTATTGGACATGCTGTAGTCGATCACCTGCGGCTGCGTATTGAAGCTCAGATAATACGTGCTACCCTTCTTATGGATATAGGGAGCTTCGAAGGAACCCGGAGCATTGATGCGCTTCAGGGAATTCTTATCGAACGTAATCTTGCCATTGTTCTCGGTAAACTTAATGATATCCAGGTTGTTGCCATAGGGGCGCTGAGCGTTTTCGCCACCGCCGAAAACCACATAGCCCGTACCGTCATCTTCGATGAAAATGCCCGGGTCGAAGCAGTGGGCAATCTGGTCGCAGCTGCCAATCACGCTAGATCCAAAGGAAGCCGCAATGTAGTTCACGCCATGGGTTTCCTTGACAGGATCGGTATAGGGGCCATCGATGCTTGTCGCAGTAATCATGCCCACGCCGCTAGCGCCATTAGGGTAAACGATGTAGATTCTGCCCTTATGGACGGCGATGCCGGATGCCCAGGTATTGTCGGGGTAATTTCCAAACTCGCGTTTCGACTTGAAAATCATGCCGTGATCGGTCCAGTTCTTCATATCCTGTGAAGTGAACGCGTTAAGCCCCACAATATCGTAATTAAAATCTTTCTGAGGACTGTAGTCGTCGACATCGGTCAGGATGTAGAACGTATCGCCGTCAGATGCGGCAGAAGGGTCCGCCAAATAATGATATGTTGAAATCGGATTGTCGGCTAAGCCAAACACAGCCAAGCCCGCCAAAAGACAGGTGGCCCTTTTCCACACCTTTTTGTAATCCATATATCACTCCATACTGGAATCTACAACATGTAGACCCATCCAAAGTTAAAACTACCCCCTTTTTTGCGTAAGAACCAGTTAAATTTCAATATTGCTATGGATAAATTGACAACGGGGAAAATTCGGATTTCAGAGTTCGGATTTCGGAATTAGATTCAAAAAATTGGATTTTGCGATATGTTTTTTTATATTTGGGCTTAATGAACCGTTTTGAGCTTCTAAAGACCTCCAAAAAGTCAAAAGCGCGTCTTGGCGTGGTCCACACCGACCATGGCGACGTGACAACGCCGATTTTCATGCCTGTGGGCACCGAAGCGACCGTAAAAGCGGTAACGCCCGCGCAACTCAAGGACATCAAGGCCGAAATTATCCTTGCAAACACCTATCACCTTTACCTGCGCCCCACCACCCCGCGAATCGCAAAAGCGGGCGGCATCCACAAATTTATGGGCTGGGACGGCCCCGTCTTGACGGATAGCGGCGGATTCCAGGTATGGAGCTTAAAGGATTTGCGCAAAATCACCCCCGAAGGCGTGGAATTCAGGAGCATCCTGGACGGTTCGAAGCATTTTTTCAGCCCGGCAAGCGTCATGAACGCCCAGCGCGAAATCGGCGCTGATATCATTATGGCGCTTGACGAATGTACTCCGTTCCCGAGTACCGCCAAGGAAGCCGAACATAGCCTCAAGTTCACGCTCAAGTGGACGGCCGAGGCCATGCAATGGCTCAAGGAACACCCGCCCATTCACGGCTACGACCAGCAATTCTTCGGAATCATCCAGGGCGGCATGCACAAGGACCTGCGCAAGCAGGCTATCGAACGCATCGCGGAACTCGGCCCCGACGGTTATGCCATGGGCGGCCTTTCTGTCGGCGAACCGACCGAAACCATGTACGAAATCGCCGACTTCTGCACCGACATTCTGCCGCAGGACCACGCCCGCTACGTGATGGGCGTCGGAACACCGTGGAACCTGCTCGAACTCATCGAGCGCGGCGTGGACATGTGCGACTGCGTGATGCCTACCCGAAACGCCCGCAACGGAATGCTCTTTACCAGCGAAGGTGTATTACGCTACAAGGCCGCCCGCCATGCCGAAGAATTCGACAAGCCGGTCGACCCGAATTGCGACTGCTATTGCTGCCGTAACTTTAGCCGCGCGTATCTGCGCCACCTGCATCACGCCGGAGAATCCCTCGGGTTTACGCTTGCAAGCATTCACAACCTGCACTTTTACCTGCACCTGATGCGCGAGGCCAAGCAGCACATCGCCGACGACACCTTCGAGGAATGGAAAAAGGAAAAGTGCGAAATTTTGCAGCGCGACCTTCAATAGTCCCGAGCACTTAAAAAGGTCCAGCATTCTTTGCCGGACCTTTTATCAAACCCCCCGATTTTTCAATTATTCTACGGACTTGCCCTTTTCAACTGCGTCGGCAAGGGACATACCGGTAAATTCCTGCGCGCTGAACCAACGGCCGCTCTTCATGTCGTCAAGAAGCACAGACACCATGGAACCTGGAATCACGGATTCGGGAGCGTTAGGTGCGTTCGGGCCGCCGAGATCCGTGCGGAGCCAACCCGGATCCATCACGTTCATCATCACGTCGGTGCCATTCAGCTTGCAGGCGAAATCCTTCACGAACTTGGTGAGGGCGGCCTTGGCGCACGCATACCCCATCAGTTCGGGTTCATTCGCAATACCGCTCGTGGTGAGCTGCATACGGCCAAAACCGCGCTTGATCATACCCGGCAAGAAATGATAGGCAATCTTGATAGGGGCAAAGAAATTCACCGCCATGGCGTGGTGGAAATCGTCCATGGTATTGGTCAGATAGTCGGTAAAGTAATGGCTCATGAGTCCAGCATTGTTGAACACCAAGTCTACCTGCACTCCCCAGCTATCAATTTCGGCAAGCGCCGCATCAATTTCGGATTCGTTTTCAAGGTTACAGCCTACGGCGCAGACTTCAACACCATATTTTTTGAGTTCGGCAATCACCGGTTCGGCATGAGCTTTATCGCGCCCCTGCAAAATGATGTTCGCACCGAGTTTCGCCATTTCAATAGCGGTGAGACGGCCAACTCCACGGCAGCCGCCGGTAATCAAGGTCCATTTGCCCTTCACATCGATCATAATCCATCCTTTTTATTTTAACGACGAAACAATCCGCCATATTTCCAAATAAAAAATAGACTTTCGCACCCCAAAAAGCAAAACAAATCCGCCCTTTTCTGTATACAAAAGTAAAGGGAAGGTTTTTCATTCCTTAAGCAGGAATGCAGCCACTGGATCCCGCCCCATACTGGGGCAGGATGACGTATGGGGATACTGGGGCGGGATGACGAACGGGGATACTGGGGCAGGATGACGTATGGGGATACTGGGGCGGGATGACGAACGGGGGTACTGGGGCGGGATGACGTACGGGGATACTGAGGCAGGATGACGTACGGGGATACTGGGGCGGGATGACGAACGGGGATACTGGGGCAGGATGACGTACGGG
>NZ_CAMGVQ010000004.1:0-106745 GCF_946062555.1 uncultured Fibrobacter sp. | reverse complement strand
ACAGAATCACTTAATTGCCCCAAAACATAATCACATTCATCAACAAAATTGTCTAGCGTATCCGTCCATCTAGGGCCATCTTCCTGAACCCTGTAGTTGAAAACACGGATACGTTGATGTCCATGTCCCCCAATAGCATAATCAGGGGTCTCCTGCATCCATTCCCTACTATCAGCCAAGATAACTAAAGAATCATCGACAAAGCCAACAACTTTAGCAACATCATAGGCACGGAACTCCCGTTCACCCCATCCGTCGTCAACCCCGCACCCCCACATGCATACGCATGCAAACGCGGTTATGGCAACCGCAAGCAGCCTCGCCATTTCAGACTTGTTCAACAGATTTTCCATACTCTGTTCTCCTTAAAACTTTTTCTGCGTATTTCACTACAAAATAATAGCAAACCACGTTGCATATTCAACGCCCCAGTACCTTCATGGGGGCTATCAAGCGTAACAATCTTATCCACATCATCATTACTCCAGATCCACCACAACATCGTCATCTTTATAAAATTTTAAGGGTTCGCGCCACGTAAACGCAGAATCAAGACATGAAATTTCCTGATTACCAAGACTACATATATTTGCGCGCAGTTCTATCATATCACCCCAAAAAAATCCGCTACTAAATATTAAAGGAGTTGAAAGAGTGTCTGTGTTATTTCTTAGAATATAGCCTTCAAGAGGATGTTCTCCAGAAACAGAACAAATCACATCATCGCCCCACGCCCGTACATCATCGCACTTCTGAATCCATTTTAAATTTTCATCAAGGCGCTTGAATGTCAAGGTTCCAGCCACCGTATCCAACACCGCATACTGACAGGTATCACCACCATATCTTAAAGATTTTTCACTCAAAACAATAATTGATTCCTCAATCCAGCTCCTCATGTTTTTTACAAAAAATGTTTGACTGCACCTTTCCGTTTCAACAGAAATATTTTTCACAATTGGCTTTTCACCTATTTTCCAAAAAGTCATCAAAGGGCCCTTCCATACTTTAGTATAAAGAGAAGGTTGCCCCCCCATACAACAGAATCACTTAATTGCCCCAAAACATAATCACATTCATCAACAAAATTGTCTAACGTATCCACCCATCTAGGGCCATCTTCTTGTATTCTGTAATTGAAAACACGGAGACGCTGATGTCCATGTCCCCCAATAGCATAATCAGGGGTTTCCTGCATCCATTCCCTACTATCAGCCACGATAACTAAAGAATCATCGACAAAGCCAACAACTTTAGCAACATCATAGGCACGGAACTCCCGTTCACCCCATCCGTCGTCAACCCCACACCCCCACATGCCCACACACATGAGAGTCACCATCGCAGCCACAATCAGTCTTTTAATTTCAAACTTTTTCAACAGATGTTTCATACTCTGTTCTCCTTAAAACTTTTTCTGCGTATTTTACTACAAAATAATAGCAAACCAAGTTGCATGTTCAAGGCGCCCGTACCTTCATGCGGACTATCTAGAGTAATTATCTTGTCCACGTCCTTGTTGTAGTTCGGACCTTGAACATATTCGCGGATGGCTACGCCGCCCATGCTGTGACCAATAAGGATGTAGCGGGAGGGTATTTGGCGGTAAAGGTCGGGGTTCTGACGAATGGAATCAAGAGCTTCTTGACCATGTAAGTTCTTCGATGTATCACCTGAATCTACTACAAAACAAGCTTTTACTTCCTGGGCTTCTTCCATCATCGCACGACGATGTTCGTATTTGGAAGCAGGCATATACCATGTTCTGCTACCAAGTTCAAAGGCATTATTATAAGAACTGTTCGCCGGGTTTGAAAAAGAGCGCCACTGATAGACGTAAGAATACTTGCTTTCCATTGGTTTGGGAACAGCCCAACAACCGATGAATAATGCCACCACTAATAAAAGAATATTTTTCATAGTATTCCTTAGCTTATAAATTCAAATCCAGAATTATCTCGTCATCTTTAAAAAAATTCAATCCGCCACGCCAAACGACTCCTGAACATACAACCACTCCATCAACAAGGTTACATAGATGTCCATTTGGTTTTAGCACACTACCAAAGAAGGTTCCAACAGTAAACTTCAATGGGACATCAATAGTATCCTTTCCGTTTCGTAAAAAGGTTGCCTCAAAAGGTTGTTTTCCAGGCATAAAGCAATACACATTATTTCCCCATGTCCGCACATCATCGCACTTCTGAATCCACTTCAAGTCATCATCCAATCTTTTGTACGTAAGCATCCCTGCAACCGTATCCAACACCGCATACTGGCAAGTGTCATCTCCAGCAGTCAAAGGTCCTTTCGCAAATATTGAACCGTCGCGCCACTCCCGCAAGGAAGCAATCGGAAAAGAAACTGAACACCCATCAAAATTTGAACTTATGTTGATAACATGCGGTTGTTCACCAATCTTCCAAAAAGAAAAAGAAGTCCCATTTTTCCATACTGTAAGATTCATAGCCGTATTACCGCCCCAAACAACGGAATCTGATAGTTGTCCCAGAATATATGTATAATAACCGAACCCTTCGTCAACAGAATCCACAAAAACGGGGCCATCCAATTGCTCCCTATAGTTGTATATACCAATAGTCCAGCGGCCAAGTCCAAAACGTTCTCCGCTACACATGCAACCAGCTGCATAACTCCATTTATTTGCATGAGCCACGATAGCAAAGCTATCATTCACGAATCCGACGATTTTCTTCTCGGTCTCTCCTGCCCAGCTATATTCCATGTCATCGCACGGATCGTCGTAACACCCCCACATGCATACGAGTGCGAGAATCAAGGCCGTAAGCGGCCAAAACTTTCCAATCATGGATGAAATCTCTTTACAATTTTCTTTCATAATAGCATCGGTGTGATTTTTATCACACACAAATGTATCCAATATTTAGAACAAAGTCAAGACAAATTGAACGATAATTTTAAGAAATGATTAAGTCGCGGATGGCCACGCCGCCCATACTGAGCCCGACGAGGATGTTGCGGGAACTTGCTGTCGGTAGAATCAAAAGCTACGAGCTTGCCGACTACTCCGAAAAAACAGCTTGGCGCAACGCTTCGAGAGCTTCGTTGAATTTCCAGGATTCACGGTCGCGGGTGGTAGCCATATTGCATACGGCGCGGATTTCAAAGACCGGCACGCGACAAGCCATGCAGGCGGAAATTCCCGCAGCGCCTTCCATATTTTCGATATCGGCATCGAACATCCTGGAACGGGACAGGCCCAGTTCCTCGGTTCCCGTGCAACGATTTACCGTAAGGCCCACAACCGACTTCAACTTCTGCAGATGGGCGGGCGCATGTTCCGGCGCAGTCGCACGCACGGAACTCGGGAACGGATAAAAAGAACCGTCACGGTCCTGATACCCCATATCACCAACAGATTCGGCATCCACGCGCACGACATCGAGCACATCGATTCCGCGGCCAGGATACGCGCCACAAACGCCAAGAATAAACACGGCAGAAATAGAGATTCCGCGACGTTTGGCATCCCCCAGCAGGAAAGTCAGATTTGTCGCAAAATTAAGGATACCGATGCCCAAGACGCAGGCATAGCCACGACCATCCGAAAGTTCAATTAATTTATCTGAAACAACACCGTCTGCCGTATCGGCATACTCGGGAAAGAAGGAGGCGAACTCCGCCGGAGTCGCAAACGCAAACAATTGGTCACGACCGGGGAAATCCATCGGCTACTCCAGTTTTTCGACAGCATCCGCAAGCGAAGCTTCAAGCTCGGCAACGCGTTCCACTTTGAGATTGCAGGGTCGGTCGACTTCGCAACGAGCCGTCGCGACAGCGGTCGCCTTGACGAGACACTGTTCAAATTCCATTCCCTGACTGTCGGCAAAGAGCCAACCGGCAAAGAAAGAGTCTCCCGCACCGATACGGTTGTTCACCTGGATTTGCGGGGGTTGTATCTGCACGCCCTGGAACTTCTTTTCGACCAGGCGGAAGGCACGAACCGGGGAATCCTCGTCGGTGACCACCAGGTTCTTGATCGGGAGGCGTTCCAGCACGGCGGTCGCTGTCATTTTCCAGAACTGCGGACTCGATAGCACTATGGGGAGACCGAGGCGAGTGAGCAACTTGCAGTACTCCTGCATATTGATCTTGAGAAGCTCGACGCCCTTTTCAAGCCAGCCGTCAATGCCTTCGATGGCGTCGACGTATATCTTTTTACCCGTGAAATCCAGGTCGTTCAACAGCGACAGATTGAAGCCTTGGGGGAATGTTCCGCACAAAGCGACACTCTGCGTCGTGCTCCAGTAATCGTTGAGCGTCTGGATAAAGTCCTCGTTCTCAAAATCGGAAAGGACCGGCGAGGGCTCGATGAGTTCGGTAGACTCCCCCTCGCTCACGACGGTCGTGCAAATGCGCGTAGGTTCCTTGATCCACACGGGCGCCTGCTGGATTCCGTAAGCGGAAATCTCATCGAAAATACGCGAACCGTGTTCGGAGCCCAGGAAATGCATCATGAGAGGCACCCCGCCTAAAAGGCGGAGAACTAGGCCGCAGTTGATTCCCTTGCCGGAACCGTACTCTTCGACCTTCTTGATGCGATGCACCTCGCCCGGCGTAAACTTGTCCACGTAGAACAGGCGCTGCCAGGCGGGATTGAGCCCGAGAATCAGGATTTCCTGCGACATGGGTTGCCTAGAAATTCACCTTGAAGAACTTGCGCTTGCCCACCTGGACGACGAGGTTGTCGTCGCCCTTGATTTCGATCTGGGCTTGCGGATCGGCAAGCTTTTCGCCGGCAATCTTCACGCCGCCGTTCTGGACCATGCGGCGAGCTTCGCCCTTACTGGCGAAGGCCTTGATTTCAACAAGCAGGTCCAGGGCACCGTAGGTGCCGGCCGCCACGCTGCATTCGGCGGCATCGCTGGGGATGGCATTACCGCTATGAATTTCGCGTTCCTTCGCGGCAGCGGCCTCGGCGGCTTCTGCGCCGTAGTACTGCGTCACGATGTCGATAGCGAGGCGGTGCTTCGCGTCGTTGGGGTTCATACGCCCTGCGGCAATGTCCGCCATCATCTGCTTGATTTCTGCAAGCGGGATGTTGGTGAGAAGTTCAAACCAGTTCTCGACGATGCTGTCGGCGAGGCTGTAAATCTTGTGGTACATCACGTCGGCGGGCTCGTTCAGGCCCACGTAGTTGCCGATGGACTTACTCATCTTGACCTTGCCGTCGGTACCGAGGAGGATAGGCATGAAAAGGCCGATTTGCGGATCCATACCTTCAAAAATCTGCAAGTCGCGACCGCGAAGCACGTTGAACTTCTGGTCGGTGCCGCCCAGTTCTACATCGCTCTTGATGGCCACGGAATCGTAGCCCTGCATCATCGGGTACATGAATTCGTGCAGGCTAATCGGCGTATTGGCCGTGTAGCGGTTGTGGAAGTCCTCGCGTTCGAGCATCTGGGCCACGGTGAACTGGCCCATGAGTTCGGTCACCTTGCTGAACGGGAGCTTACTGAACCATTCGCCATTGTAGTGGATTTCCACCTGGTCGCGGCGGACGACCTTGAAGAACTGTTCCTGGTATTCCTTCGCATTCTCGAGCACCTGCTCGTGGGTGAGACGCGGACGGGCCTTGTTGCGGCCGCTGGGGTCACCAATCTGGGCAGTGTAGTCACCCACGATGAGCACCACAGTGTGACCCAAATCCTGGAACTGGCGGAGCTTGCGCATCACCACCGTATGTCCAAAATGAACATCAGGAGCTGTCGGGTCCACGCCCATCTTGATACGGAGCGGAACACCAGTATCGTAGGACTTCTGAAGCTTCTTTTCGAGTTCTTCTTGCGGCACAACATCGATAACGCCGCGCATCAAAATTTCAAGCTGTTCTTTTACAGGACGGAATTGCATAATTTTCTCAGTGGTTAGTGGTTGGTAGGCCGAAGGCCGTTAGTGGTTAGGTAAAATCGTTAACACAACTAATCACACAAAGCCCATGAAGAAGGAATAAATTTTCATACTGGACAAATATAGAAAATTAGACAAATTGGGTTTGGAGGCAAATGAGAGCGACCCCACAAAAGAGACATCATCGGACCTTCTCGAGGAAAGACGGGCCGACGGTTGGTCCCACTAAGATCCATAAAATTCTTTTACATATAACGATGTCTTTTTTATATAAATTTACATCATGAACATCCTGGTCTATTTCCTGTTTGCCCTGTCCGGGTTCGCGGGCCTCATTTACGAAGGCTCGTGGGCGCGATACCTTAAACTTTTCCTGGGGCATTCCAGCTACGGCCAGGTGCTCACGCTCTGCATTTACATGGGCGGGCTTGCCATAGGCAGCTTTGTGGCGGGTAAGATGGTGGTGCATACCAAGCGCCCCTTGCTGGGTTACGGTATAGTGGAACTTGCCATCGGTATCGGAGGCGTAGCGTACCACCCGCTGTACAACTGGCTGACGGGGATTTTCTACGATTCTGAATATACGGCGTCCTTGACCAGCCGCGGGGCCGAAATCGCCAAGGTGATTCTGGCTACGGGATCGACGCTGCCGATTGCGATTGCGGTAGGCATGACGTTCCCGTTCATTGCGGCGGGTCTTATGCGCAAGAGCGGTGCCGAAGTTTCACTCCCGATGCTTTACTTTACGAACAGCCTCGGTTCAGCCATCGGTATCTTGGCGACCAGCTACTTGTTGATTCCTGAAATTGGCAACCATGCCACCTTATGCGTTGCGGCCTCCATCAACTTCTTGCTGGCGGCAGTGTTCAGCTTTATTGGCGTAACGACTTCGCCCGTGGCATCCAAAGATGAAGATGCCCCCGAAGTCCACGACGAAGATTACGTGGCGGAGCACAAACTTGCGATGCCGCCGAAGAACACCTGGTTCTGGATTGCGGCGATTACGGGTCTCACCTCGTTCGTGTATGAAATTGTCTGGATTCGCCTGCTGTCGCTATTGCTGGGTTCTTCGAGCCATAGCTTTGACCAGATGCTTTCGGCGTTCATTTTGGGGCTTGCGCTGGGTTCTGCGGTAAGCGGAAAACTCTTGAAGAAGGACAGTCTCGTCGTCCTTTCGATGGCGCAGATTTTTATGGCTTTCTTTGCGCTTTGTACCTTATACTTCCACCAGCCCTTCTGGGGCATGATGAATGAGGCAAACCAGATTTTCAATCCGACCTCTGACGGTTACATTTGCTGGAGCCTGTTCAAGTACGCGCTTTCGATGCTCTGGATGATTCCAACGAGTTTCTTTGCCGGCATGACGCTACCGTTGATTACCTTGATTTTGACTCGCGCCTTCAAGAGCGAAGCCCCGATTGGCAAGGTCTACGGCTGGAATACGCTCGGTTCCATTATCGGTTCGGCAGGCGGTGGACTTTTGCTACTGCCCCTGTTGCAGCTCAAGGGCGCACTCGTGACGGCCGCCTTGCTCGACTTCGCCATCGGCTTTATCTTACTGGTGATTTACCGCAAGCGTTTCCGCTACAGCGTGATGTTCTATATCATGGTGTGCGTCATGATTATGCCCGCCATCTTCGTGAAGTTCGATCCGTCGCTGATTACCTCGGGCGTGTTCCGCAGCTACAAGAACATGCACCCCAACGAAAAGATTCAGGTAATCGACGGAAAAACCGCAACCATCAGCTTCCACGAATCGCCGGTGCATTATTACGTGAAGACCAACGGCAAGGCCGATGCCAGCATGAGCAAGAACCGCGAGGCTCCGATTTCAAGCGACGAACTCACGCAGGCGGCAACCGCCTTTATGCCCATGGCCGTAAAAACGGAACAGTACGACGCCGCCATGGTGGGCTTCGGTAGCGGCATGGGCGCTCATTACCTGCTCGCCGACCCCCTGCTCAGGGACTTTGACTGCGTGGAAATCGAGCAGGCGATGATGGATTTGGCGAAGGGCTTTTATCCGTGGAACTACCGCGGCTACGATGACCCGCGCATCCATATCTATATTGATGACGCGACGACGTTCTTCCATACGAACCGCCGCAAGTACGACATGATTATCAGCGTGCCCAGCAACCCCTGGGTGAGCGGCGTGGCAGGACTCTTTGCGCATGAGTTCTACGCCAAGATGCGCCGTTACATGAGGCCGGGCGCCCTTTGGGTGCAGTGGATTCAGACTTATGAATTCAACGACCTGATGTTCCTGAACATTCTGAAAGCTCTGGATACGGTTTTCCCGTACGTTAGTTTGTATAAATCCACCGATGAACCGGACATCATCATGATCGCAAGCGACGAACCGGTGATGCAGAAAGGCATTGGACGATTCTCTACGGATACGGCGCTGGTTGCGGAATTCAAGCGCATCCACCGCGACCCGGAATTCTTCGGCGAAAGAAACTTCCTCTTCACAAACAAGATGGTCAAATCGCTGCTCGAAGGTGTAAAGCCGAACAGCCTGTTCATTCCGATGGTCGACAACAAGGCCGAAGAAGCCCGGTTCGTCCACTCCGAGGCGCACATCGTGAGCGTATTCGACAGTTGCGAAATTTGCTGGCAGCAGTACCTGGACCCCGAGGACTATGCGCTCCGCCGCCCCGCTCGCGTAAAGGCGATGCTTGAAGAACCGAAGGATGAATTCAAGAAGACAGCCCTGCTGGCCTATGCGGACGAACTCATCGCCGCAAAAAAGACTTCGGATTCCATCGTTGCCGATTCCGCTTCCGCAGACAGCATTCAGCCGGAAGACCCGCGCCTTGCCGAACTTGAAGCATCTACAGGCTACCAGAAATTCCGCGAGAACTACATCGAGTGGATACGCGCAGTCCCGATGGAAGCGCGAGACTCCGACGAAGTCTATATCAAGGTGAGCGAAGCCGTGAACGCAGGTGCACTCCCCCGCAGTTTTGCCGACGAATTCAACATCATGGACGCGGCACGCCAAGGCGTGTACAAGCAGGCGGCACTCCTGATTGCGGACTTCTTCGACCGCTACGAGATGAACGACATGGGCGACATTTTCCTGCGGAACTGCATCGTGATAGCACTCCTCGCTGGCGAACCGGAACTTGCGAACATCGTCTACGAAAACGCCATCCAGAAGAACGAAGACTTCTTTGCCGTGGAGAAGCGCCTGATCGAGCGCGAAATCCAACGGGCAAGAAGAAACCCATAAAATACGCATCTACAGAAATGCCATCGTATGACTTTGTAGGGAAATAAAAAGACGAGCCCCTTGAGGGCCCGTCAAACAATGCTGTATATAAGCGACTAGAACAGGAAACTTACGCCGACCGTCGTGTAGAACGTTTTGAGCGAAGATTCCAGGAAAATGTCTTCGCGCATAAGCGACTTGTTCGAAAGACTCGTGAAGCACTGCACCACGCGAATGTTCACATGGACCCAGCGGGTAAGCATGTAACCGAGATCGAAGGCACCGCCCACTTCCATACCGGAAGTGGAAATGGTATTGTCCTGGGATTCCGTCGCAGCCCCGTTCTTGAACTCGGAGGTTCCGTTGAGCTTGAGACCCATATTCAGACCCAAACCGACATAGAAGTTGTAGTCTTCGAACGTATAGCGGAAAATAATCGGAATGTCGAAAATGAATATGTCGATGCTACCCGTATTCGTGTAGATGTTCATATCCTTTTCGTAGACGTAGTGACGGTAGTTGAAGGTGAGTTCCGGAACAAGGCTCAGGTCCTTCAGCATGAAATTCATCTTGAGCATCAAGCCACCGCCCACCTGGAAACCCATCTTCCAGCCATCGGAATTTTCACCAAAAAGGGTGTTGGTACCGACCTGGGCTCGGATACCGAGCATCACGGCACGGGCAAAGCCCTCGTTACGCATACGGTTGATTTCCGATTTCTTCGTGGTTTCCGCCTTGTAGCGGGCGTACGCACTGGCATATTCCTCGTCGTTCGCAAACTCACTGTCGGTAGAGCCGTCGTAAGCAGGAGCATCGTTTTCCGAAGTGCTCTCGGCGGACGGAGCCGTCGCCCATCCCTCGTCGTCAGAAGAATCGTCCTGGGCCATGGCGGGTACGGAAAGCGCAAACGCCGTGGCTAGAATTACACACAATCTCTTTAAATCCATGATTCAATAATAATAAATGAATATGTAAAACCCGCCTAAAAAATAATTTCAGTGGGCCAAAAGTGTGTAGAAAAATTTTTTTACTTTAACAGAACGGCCTTTTGGACCTTACTAGAGCAGCAGCGTAACACCGAGCGAAACATGCATCGCGTAAAGTTTTGAATGCTTTAGAGTCGATTCCGCAATCCGGTCCAGGTCCAACACGTTCGTGAAGTTCTGCACGACCCTGAGGTCCATAACCAGCCAGCGGTTCACCACATAACCGATATCGGCAAGCCCGCCAATTTCCACTCCGACCGTCGGAATCGTATTGCTGCGCGTTTCCTTCGACTTGTGGCCCTCGGCTGTAATGGTCTGCTTGAATTCGGATTCACCGCTCATCTTGAGTCCGAGGTTCACGCCCAAGGCAAAGAAAAGGCCGTCTTCATCAACGACGAGCTGTCCCATGACCGGAATTTCGAACAGCATTTCATTGATGGCCGCCTCGTTCTCGCCGTAATCGGACTCACTCTCGTAACCGTAGTGGCGGTAGCTGAAGTTCAGTTCGGTCGCCACACCGAAGGATTCACCGAGCGGAAGCCGCGCCATAAGGCCTGCCCCGAATTCCGGCCCGAAATTCCAATCACCGGATTTTTGTCCAAAACTCTTGTTTACGCCACCCGACACGCGGACGCCGAACTGCACGCCCATCGAAAAGCCCTCTTTGCGGGCGCGGTATTCCGCCGCATTTTCGGCAACATAATGGGGAGCATCGTCGTCTTCCTCGTCGATATTCACCGTCGCCACCTTGGCGGAATCGGCGGTACTGTCGGAAACGACGCTATCTGCGGGTACCTGCTCGCCAGAAGCAGATTCGGCGGAGGATACTTCTGAATTTTCGCCGTACTGGAAGTCTTGTTCGGAGGCCTGTTCGGCAGGGACATAGCCGCAGCCGTCACCCACGCAATTCGGGTCGTTCACTTCGCCGGAACCTTCAAAAACACCCTGCGCAAAAGCAAGAGGGGAAGCAAGGGCTCCTGCAAGAAGAACGACTGCCAAACGGTTCGACAGCGAAAAGGTTTTCATACTTTTAATTATAACAAAAAATCGGGGAAAGCGGACAAAAAAAATGCCGATCAATAATTCTAAATTTGTGGCATGCCTATTCTTTCTGCCCAGAACCTGTTGTTGCGAATAGGGGCGAACGCCCCGTTGCTGGATAACGTGAGCTTTGACATCGAGGCCGGCGACCGAATTTGTCTGGTCGGCCGCAACGGTTGCGGCAAGAGCACCCTTTTAAGGGTGCTTTCGGGCGAGACCGAGGCGCAGTCGGGCGATATCGTAAAAAAGACCGGGCTCCGGATTTCGCGCATGATCCAGGAAATTCCCGCACACATCGAAGGGACGGTTCGCGACGTGGTGATGGGAGCCGTTTCTGTCGGAAATTCTGCCGCATGGAAGATTGGCGATGACTCGGCGCGCGACACCCACGCCGAGGCGATTTTGGGAAAGACGGGAATCGATCCCGAGGCATTATACGACAGCTTGAGCGGCGGGCAGAAACGCCGGACACTTTTTGCGCGTGCCCTTGCGCAGGACCCGGACCTGTTGCTGCTCGACGAACCCACGAACCATCTGGACATTCCCGCGATCCAGTGGCTCGAAGGAATCGTGACGAGACTAAGCAGCGCACTTTTATTCGTAAGCCACGACCGCACCTTTGTGCGACGGGTTGCAAACCGCATTTTTGATTTGGACCGAGGCCGTATACGCTGCTGGGATTTCCCGTACGACAAGTTCGTACAGTTTAGGGACCAGGCGCTTGCCGAAGAGGACAAGGCGAATGCGCTTTTTGACAAGCGGCTTGCAGAAGAAGAAGTTTGGATTCGCAAGGGAATCCAGGCGCGGCGGACCCGGAACGAGGGCCGCGTGCGGGCGCTTATTAAAATGCGCGAGGAGCGTGCGGCGCGCCGCACCCGAACGGGCAACGTGAATATGCAGATTACCGAGGCCGACCGTTCGGGGCGCCTGGTGGCAAGACTCACCGACATCAGCTACTCCTACGATGGGGAGCCTCTCATCAGCGGGCTTTCGACCGAAGTTTCCCGCGGCGACCGCATCGGAATCGTAGGGCCGAACGGCTCCGGAAAGACGACGCTTTTACGCCTGATTCTGGGCGAACTCAAGCCCGACACCGGCGAAGTACGCCTCGGCACGAACTTGCAAATCGCCTATTTCGACCAGATGCGTACAAGGCTCCGCGAAGACAAGGCGCTGGTGGAAAACATCGCCGATGGCCAGCAGTATGTGATGTTAAATGGCGTGAAGCGCCATGTATTAAGTTATCTGCAAGACTTCCTTTTCTCGGCGGACCGCGCCCGTGGTCCCATCAGTGCGCTTAGCGGCGGTGAACGCAACCGCCTGCTGTTGGCTTGCCTCTTTAGCCACCCGAGTAACGTTCTCGTTCTCGATGAACCGACGAACGACCTCGACATGGAAACGCTTGACCTGCTCGCCGAACTCCTTGCGGATTACAAGGGAACAGTGCTTACCGTAAGTCACGACCGCGCCTTCCTCGATTCTGTCGCCACAAGTATTTTAGCAATCGAAGATGGCGGCAACGTATTTGAATCAGTTGGCGGCTACAGCGACTACGAGGCGAAGAAAAAAATCCGCGACAAGGAAGCGGCGGCGGCAGCGCGTATTGCCGCCGAAAAAGAAGCGGAAAAGGCGGCGAGGTCCGCACAGAATTCCGCAGCGGTTTCGGCGGCGCAGGCCCCTGCGGGGTCTGCCGGCGCTCCTCCGAAAAAGAAAAAGCGCAGCTACAACGAGGAGCGCGAATACGCCGCCCTCCCCGAGAAAATCGAAAAACTCGAAGCGGAAATTTCGGAACGCCAGACGGAACTTTCTAAGCCCGAAGTGTTCACGAACGCCGCCCGCATCGTGGAACTGCAGAAAGAAATCGCAGACCGCGAAGCCGAACTCGAAAAGGCCTACGAACGCTACGAGGAACTCGACTCGCTGGGTTAAGCCAGGGTGTTAGGGGCCGGCGACTGAGGCCCCTAGGCGAGGGGGTAGCGGCCTTTCGACAGGCTCAGGGCCATTTGTCACTGAGGCTGGCGATAGAAGCGAGGGGGAGGCTTCCCCCTCCGGATAAATCAGGTTGACGGAACTATTTTATTTACAAAAGTTTACAAATGCTTCCCGAGACGCCTATTTTTCATTATCCCAAGTTGCAATATTCATATTCTTATATTACATTTAGAAGGATGGATATTAAAGGGAAATCATAAGAGGTCTATTATGATGAAAAAAATGGTTTCATATATGGGTGCCTTGGGCATCTTGGCAAGTTCCGCTTTCGCGGCTCCTGCAACGGTTTGGGGACCTGAAGGCGCAGGCGACAAAGCTCCCGCCTACTGGTACTCCTACGAATACGGCACCGGTGCTTCGATCGACACTTCTACGACTGCGGAGAACGTCAAGGTCGCCGACATGGTGGCCAAGGCTGGCAGCGCAAGCAACGGAGCCGGTTTCGGTTTCGCATGGGAACAGAACGCCGCCTATAAAGATGTTCCTGTTTCGCTTTCCGGCTACAAGGGCATGTGCCTGACCTACAGGTCCACGGCTCCTTTCCGCGTAGACTTCAAGCAGTCCACCATTACCGACGACAACTACTTCGGCTCGGAACTGAAGGCATCCAGCGGTTTCAAGAAACAGTTCATCGCCTTTGCCGACCTGAAGCAGGGGTGGAAATCCACGACGACGGTCACCTGGAACATTACCAAGCAAATCGGAGTCCAGTTCGGTTTCAAGAATACCCACGCAACAACGACTCTCAACACGAACACAGTCGAAATCGCAAGCATCATCCTCGGTGACAAGTGCGAAACCAAGCCCCCTGTCCTCGTAGGGACCGAAACGGATTCCACCACCTTGTACGAAGGCGACACCCTGGACATCAACCTCTCCAAGATTTTCAGTGACGATGACGGCGATGCGCTCGTAACCGCCTTGATTACGAGTGGCAAGGCCAACGCCTCGTTCATCAAGTCAAAGACCTCCTATGAGCAGACCGACCATATCTATATGGTGGCAGCCGCCAATACGGATGGCACGGCAACGGTCGTCCTGCAAGCAGACGATGGAGAAAACGACCCCGTTGATTACACACTCACCGTAACAGTCAAGGATAGGGAAAACGCGCCGGTCGCAGTGAACGATACCTACACCGTCAAGGAAGACTCCGTCCTCAAGGTCAAGGTCACGAACGGTCTCCTGAAAAACGACTACGATGTTGATGACCCGAGCGCCCTGTCTCCGCTGACGATTACCGTCGTTACCGAACCGGAGAACGGAACGCTCTTAATGGAAACGAATTCCGCAGGCAACCTGAACGGAGGCTTCACCTACACGCCCAACCCGGACTTCTACGGAACGGACGTCTTTACTTATACCGTCACCGACGCCACTGAAAATGTAAGCAAGCCGGCAACGGTAACCATCAACGTGACCGCAGTCAACGATCCGATGGTTCTGGTGAAAGTCGATGCCGACCTTTTCAAGGACACTCTCCGGCTTGAAGAAGACTTCGATCCAGATGCAACAGACGCCTTTGAAATTCCCGCAACCGCATTCGTCGTTGACGATCCCGACGGTCTTGAATCTGTAACCTACGGTGTGACCTCTAGCGGAATCGTAAAGGCCGAGTACAGCCACGCCGCCGGTTCCCACTATATTCTATTCACCCCGATTGCCAATGCAAACGGACTTGCAAAGCTGACCTTCTGGGCCAAGTCCGGCAAGGATTCCGTCGGTGTCAACTTCTTCGTGAACGTACTTGAAGTCAAAGACCTGCCTGTCGCAACCGACGACAGCTACAAGGTCGTGCAGGATTCCCTGAACAAGATTGCTAAACCCGGCGTGCTGAAGAACGACCTGAACCCGGACAGCGCAAAGGCTACGCTTACCGCGATTCTCGTGGAAAATGCTGGCGAAGGAACCGTTAAGCTTGCTGAAGATGGTTCTTTCACCTACGATGCAGGACATTACGAAGGACTTGACTCCTTCCAGTATGTCGTGGTAAACGACAAAGGCGACACATCGCTACCGGCAACAGTTATCCTTACGGTCGGACACAAGAACCAACCCCCGAAGGCGATCGCCGGTGTAGCAGACACGGCCAGCAAGCGTCTTTCGACCCTCAAGGAAGATTTTGGCAGTCCGGTGACCTTTCTGAAAAAGGAAATGCAGACCTGGTTTACCGATGATACGGATGACGCCACCAAGTTCACCTTCTCGGCCCGCAGCGACGACAGCCTGCTTGCCCCGATCGTGATTACCTCGACGGGAGCTATCCAGGTCAAGTCGGTCAAGAACGCCTGCGGCAACGCCGAACTCATTATCGTCGCTAAGGACTCCCAAGGCGCAACGGGAGAAATCATCCTTCCGGCCGTCATCGCCTGTTTGAACGACCGCCCGGTGATTGCAAAGGCCATCGACACCCTGTATGCCGGCCTCGGAGAAACCTGGAACCTCAAGTACGAATTGAACAGCAACGTTTCCGATCCTGACGGTGATTCCCTGACCTATCAGATCGAGCCGATTAAGAATACCGATTTGTTCACATGGTCTATGAAGGACGGTATCATCTCGATTGCAAGCGCCAAGGACTCCGTCGTTGCCCCGGGCACCATGTTCCCGATTGCAATTACTGTAAGCGACGCCGAATTCTCCGGAACGTTCAAGCTGCTCGTAATCGCCAAGGAAGCTCCTGCATCGTTTGCTCCAGTGATGGCCTCTCCGAAGATGAACTGGCAGAGCGCCATCGTAGCAAACCGTGGCACAGTCGCCCTGTTCGACATGCAAGGCCGCGTGATGTGGCAGGCCAAGCTCCCGGTGAGCGAAGCCGACGTGCGTAACGCTGCCGCACAGGTGCAGGGCAGAAAGATCCTGCAAGTGAACAAGCAGACCTGGACAATTAAATAGACGAGAGAACGGGCCTACGGCCCTACAGACGAAAGACGAGAGATATTTCGTAACGATATTTAAAAGAAAGGGCTCCGCGATGCGGAGCCTTCTCTCGTCTGTAGCCGCAGAGCGGCGTTCTTTCGTCTCTCGTCTACTTTACGAGCGCTTCAGTATCCAGCGCGATGAGCAGTTCTTCGTTCGTTGCAACGACCATCGCGGTCGGGGTGCCGTCCTTGCTAATGATGTGGCCGGATTCCTTGCCGTTTTTCTCGTTGCGGGCTTCGTCGATCTGGTAGCCGAGAATCTTGAGGTTGTCCATCGCCATCTTGCGGACAAGCTTGCTGTTCTCGCCGATACCGCCGGTGAATACGAGCGCATCGATGCGGGGGAGTGCCATGGCGATGCCGCCGATTTCGCGGGTGAGCCTGTAGGCGAACGTTTCGAGGGCAATCTGTGCGCCGACATGGCCTTCGCTTGCGGCCTGCGTCAGGGTGCGCATGTCGTTAGAAAGTCCGGAGAGGCCGAGCAGGCCCGATTCCTTGTTCACGAGCTTGTCGAGGCGGTCGATGTCGTAGCCGTATTTTTTGCTGATGAAGAAGAGCACGGCCGGGTCGATGCTTCCGGAGCGGGTGCCCATGATGAGGCCTTCCAGCGGGGTAAAGCCCATGGTGGTATCTACGCACTGGCCGTTCAGAATGGCGGAGCAGCTGGAGCCGTTACCGAGATGAGCCGTGATGAAGCAGCAGTCTTCCGGCTTCTTGCCGAGAATCTTGGCGGCTTCGCCAGTCACGAAGCGGTAGCTTGTACCGTGTGCGCCGTAGCGGCGAATCTTGTCTTCTTCGTAGAACTTGTAGGGGATGCCGTAGAGGTAAGCCTTGCGCGGCATGGTCTGGTGGAAGGCGGTGTCGAACACGGCGACCTGCGGGAGGCCCGGGAAGAACTTGGTGGCGCATTCCATACCGGTGGCGTGTGCGGGTTCATGCAGCGGGGCGAACAGCGTGATGCTGCGGATATAGTCGATGACTTCCTGCGTCACCTTTTCGCTCTTGACATACTTGCCGCCGTGCACCACGCGGTGGCCGATGGCTTCGATGGTGTCGGTGAGCTTCTGTTCGGCGAGGAACTTCTGGACTTCGGCGACGGCTTCGGCGTGCGTGGGGCAGTCGAAATTGAAGTCGATGTTGCCGACCGGGCCCTTGGCCTTCACGTGGCCATTTACGCCGATATTTTCGACGAGGCCGCTAGAGATGGATTCTTTGGTCTGGGTGTCGATGACAGCGAACTTGACCGAGGAGCTGCCGCAATTAAGAACGAGTACGCGCATTGTAGTTTCCTTTTTAGTTTTAACGGTTAATAAAATAGGAATTTTATTAACTACATTTACGCCGATGTTCAAGAAAGTTGCAGAGTTTGACAATCGCGTGTCGGTTTATTGGACCAACCGGCATTATTCCGAGAAGACGACGAAGCTCCTCAAGTTTTATGTGCGCCTGGGTGACGGCTATATTTGGGGCGTTTTTGCACTGGTTCTTTTTTTGCATTTGGGATGGTCGGCGTTTTGGCCGATTCTTGCACAGGCTTTGGTGGCCATGGTGTTTTCGCTTGGCCTGTATGAGGGCGTAAAGCTTAGCACAAAGCGTCCGAGGCCATTTGCGGCGAACCCGCAAATCAAGGCGGAAGTTCCGCCGCTCGACAAGTACAGTTTTCCGTCTGGCCATACGATGAACAACTTGGCGGTGGCCTCGGCGGTGTTTTATGCGGTACCGCAGTACGGTTGGATCATGATGCTCTTGCCGCTCACATGGGGACTTTTGCGCGTGTACTTTGGCGTGCACTGGCTCACGGATATTATTTGCGGTTTCCTGCTTGGCATCTTGAGTTTTGCGATTGCGCATGCGATTTGGGCTTTTTGCTCGCCGGCTGTTCTTGCGGCGATCGGTGTCGGGGCTTAGATGGAATTTGTACCGGCGGCGAAGTTTTTTGATTCCCTTGCTTCCGACGAACGCGTATTCCTTTTGATTCGTCACGGAGAACGCAGGCATATTACTCCCGAAGATCCTGATTTCGGTGCGCATGTGGGCCTTACAGAGCGTGGGCGCAAGCAGGCCTTGGCGCTTGGCAAGTGCATTCCTGCCGAGGGCGACATGAGTTTCTTTTCGAGCCCGGTAGGCCGCTGCATCGAAACGGCGCAGAATATTGGTAAGGGCCGCGGCATCAAAAATTCGCTCATCGAAAAACTGGATTGTCTCGCAGAATACTTTGTTCAAGATTACGATGAGTACACCAAGGTGCTGCGTTCCGGTTTTTACGAAGGCATTTGCCAGTGGCTGCAAAAAGAAGCTGCAGGTAAGCCGCGCGGCGATAAAGAAGCGTTTGCGCCTCTGGCCGGGCGCTCCGAAGAAATGCTTGCGATGATGCTTGAAAAGGGGAACGCCCGCTTCAACATTTTCGCGACGCACGACGCCTGGGTGGTGCCGTGCCTTACACACTTTTGCAAGATGGCCTTTATGCCTCAGCGCTGGATGAATTTCTTGACCGGCATGGCCGTGGCGGCGACGCCTCGCGGCAAGCGCATCGTACCCATAACAGCGCTTGATTCCGGCTGGTTGGAATTTTAACCTTCTTTGGTGAAAATTCTCCATTCTTGTCGATATCGCCTCTTTTTTACATATATTTTAACCATAAACAGTAAGAAGGGGTTTTATGGGTTTAATTTCAGGGGACTCGCATTCAAACAATCTATGATGATTCTGGCGGCCATTACGGTCGTCTTCGGCCTGATATTCGGCATATGAGCTACAAGACTCAAAATATGCTGAACAGGATGACCGTTGAAAATGGAGAAGAGTCTAGCCGCGCAAACGCAAATTACATTGACAAGTTGTTCAATGCGGGAAAACTGGTTCCCCAAATCGTAGCAGTCGTACTCGCATACGAACCTTGAATGGGGCCTGAAACACCCAAAGGCGAATTCATGCGACTCGCCCGTTTCACTGAAAACGAAATCAAGCTTGTCACCGGCGGGCACTACGACGACAAGGAATGGTACTACAGTACAAGGGACGGCAAGACCAGCCGCTGGCATACGACCTCAAGCAAGGTTCCATGGTCGTGAAAAACGCAAGCTCCGAAATCAAGGAGATTTTCGAAGTGACCGGTTTCTGCGACATCTTGACTGTCGAATCATCTTATTTCGTCAGGTAGAAACTTTCAGGGTTCACCGAGATGCCGTCAATGCGGATTTCGTAATGGAGTCCAATGCTTGACTGGGTCCCGCTCTCGCCAATCAGGGCGATGGGTTGGCCACGGTGAACCGTCTGTCCCTGGTTGACCAGGTTCTTACCCAAATGGGCATAGAAGGTGCGCACGTCGTGGCCATGGTCTATCTTGACCGAAAGGCCAAAACCGCGATGCTTGCGGACCTCGATAACGGTACCTGCACCCGTTGCATAGACCGTATCGCCTTCGGCTGCCACGTAGTCAATTCCTCGGTGCGGAAGTTCGCTGTCGGTAAACGGATCATAGACGATTTCGAAACGCTTCTTGACGGCATGGCCGTTCTTCATCGGATGAAGCACCGGAATCTTTTCGGCCGCGACGGAATCCTTTTCCAGGGCGGCCAGCAGCTTTTTAAAGGAAGCCTCCACCTCATTTACGCTCTTGCGTTTCTGCAGCAGGGAATCGTCGAGGGCCGAACCATCCAGCATAAAGCCGAGACCGCCCACCTTCAGGGTACTGTCGCGGAGCACGCGCGTTTCTTCGGCGCGCAAGATTGAGGAGTCCACCGAAGCTCGGATTTCCTTGAGTTCCTTCTTGATGGCGGCATTCTGACGGTAGACATTCGTCACATTCCCGCTCGTTATGTTGTCTAAAATCTGAACAGGGGAGAAAAGAATAAAACCCAGAACGGCGGCCACCACGGCCACCACGGCGACAACCGCACCCCAGAAAGAGAAACGGTAGCTTTTACCCGAAGCGGTCTTGCTCGGGAATACATGGACCTCAAGTTTCTTCACTTTCGGCCCCGGGGTTTTCTATACGCTTGCGGAGAGATTCAATGTGGCGTTTTTCCTCTTCGATGGCACCCAGCAGTTCTACCACGGACGGATCGTCCTTGATGGTCTGGAGCAGGTCGTCTCGAACCGCCCCGTGAAGCTTTTGGCCCAGCGCCATAAAACGCTTTTTGAGCTTGGATTCCTCGTTTGCAAGCTCCACCCGCAAAAGGGCCGTCGATGCCAAATTCAAAGCCTTGTTTTTTATCTTATTTAGCGTTTTTTCTGCCATGTTCAGATTCCTTTTGTCCGTAAAAAAATTAGTTTTTTATCTGTATAAAAATGGAGATCAACTATGAGCCGTAGCGACCGCAGACGCGCAAAACAGAACGCAAAGCAATTTACCCCTAAAAAGGCCAATGCACTGGACCCCAAGATTATTGCAGTCCTTGGCGCTATTGCCGTAATTTTCTTTATTGGAACTATGCTTATCCAGAGAGGCGCATAAATGAAGTTCAATATCAAAAAATCCGTATTGCAGGACGCGCTGCAGATCGCAATCAGCGCCATTCCCAACAAATCGACCCTGCAAATCCTCAACGACTATTCGCTGCGACTGGAAGGCAACTTCCTCGAAATTTGCGCCACCGACTTGAACCTGGGTGTGAGGATTAAGCTCGAAGTCATGGGTGAACGCGACGGCGAAGCCCTGATCAACGCCCGCAAGTTCTCCGACCTCATCAAGGCACTCGTGGAACCGAGCATCGACACCATCAGCGTGGACGTGCAGGACCACCTCACCCGCATCAAGTGGAGCGAACGCGGCCAGGCCTCCATCACGAGCTTTGACGCCAGCGACTTCCCGCCGTTCCCCGAAGTCGAAGGCAGCTCGCTCACGCTCGCCGCAAGCGAACTTGCATTCCTGGTCGAAAAGACCGCATTCGCCGTTTCGACCGACAACACCCGTCAGAACCTGAACGGCGTGTTCATGGAAGCAAAGGACGGCAAGGTTTCCATGGTCGCCACCGACGGTCACCGTATGGGCCGCGCAAGCATCGACCAGGAAGGTGCCAACCTCGAATCCGGCGTGATCGTCCTCCCGAAGGTGCTGCAGCTCGTGCTCCGCCTCGCAAAGAACGAAGACTCCGTCGAAATCTGCACCACCGAAACGCACGTGCTGTTCCGCATTGGCGCAACGCAGATTATCTCGAAGCTGATCGAAGGTCCGTATCCGAACTACCGCGCCGTGATTCCGCAGAACTTCGAACGTACCGTACAGGCCAACACGACCGAACTCCTGAACAAGGTCCACTGCATCCTGCCGATGGCCAATCCGCGTACCCACCAGATCCGTTTCCAGATGGACGGCAACAACATGGAACTGTCCGCGACCGACCCGGATGTCGGCGGTGAAACGCGCGAAGCACTCGCCGTGACGCACAATGGCGAAGGCAGCTTCAGCATCGGTTTCGACGGCCGTTACTTCTACGAAATCCTCAGCATGTGCAAGAGCGAAGAAGTGGTGCTCAAGATGAACACCCCGATCGGCGCCTGCATCATCGAACCCGTCGGTGACGACATGGGCTTCAGTTTCTTGCTGATGCCGCTCCGCCTCGCCGACTAAGGATTGAGCGGATTTTAAACAAATTAAAAAGTCCACTCCGGTGGACTTTTTAATTTCTCTCCTGCTTATTCTAACTCTGAATTCCGAAATCCGAATTAGCCATGTCCAACGCCATCCGCAAACGCATCAGTAGAAAAATCACCAAGGCTCTCCACGACTTCAACCTGATTGAAGACGGCGACAAGGTACTGATCGCCGTAAGCGGAGGCAAGGATTCCAGCGTGCTGCTGATGGAGCTCGCGAGCCGTATGGGAAAATTCCTGCCGAACTGCGAAATCGGAGCGATCCATATCCAGAGCGACTTTGCCGACAAGGCTCCTCGCGAATTCTTGCAGCGCATGGCCGAACAGTATCCGCAGATTCCATTCTTCTTCAAGGACGTTGCCGTCGAAGGACGTCTCAAGGAAGGCCGCAAGCTCAACTGCTACTGGTGCAGCACGCAGCGCCGCACCGAGCTCATCAAGTTCGCCCGCGAAAACGGATACAACAAGATTGCACTCGGCCACCACATGGATGACATCGTAGAGACGCTCCTGATGAACATGCTGTACAAGGGCGAATTCAGCGGCATGCCGCCGATGGTCCCCTACGAGAAATACCCGTGCAGCATCATCCGCCCGCTGTGCTACTGCGAAGAATCCGAAATCATCGAGTACGCCGAAGACGCCGACATCCGCAAGTTCACCTGCACCTGCGAATTTTCGAAGGCAAGTCACCGCAAGAGCATCCGCGAAGAAATCAAGAGCCTCACCAAGGGAAATTCCACCCTCAAGGCGAACCTGTTCGAAAGTATGCGCAACATCCGTATGGACTACCTGCTGTAACGCGCCGTCCGCGTATTTCTCCACCATATTTTATCTATAATTAGGTCATGGTCGCAAGCGAAGTCAACGCACTCATCAAGAAACTCTCCCCCTTCATGGAAGAGGAATCCGAGATATTCCGCGAACTCATGACGTTTTTCGGACAGGGATCCAAGATAGACGTCCACCACGGCGATCTCTCCAAGTTCCTGGGATGCAAGCGCCTTTACCGCGTCATCCGCCTAAAGGGCGAAAGCTACAAGGATTGCGTATACCAGCTGGCCGACAACTACCCCGAAGCAATGGATGCGCTCGGAATGCTGCGTTACTACAAGGCTCCCGTCGGGCCTGTCCGCTGGGAAGAAGTCGAGAAAGCGGAAATTGCCATGGGGCAGGAACTCACGATGGCCGCCTACGGCTGGATGCCCGACGCTTGGACCCTGTTCGAGAAAGGAGAAGGCCATGCAGATCCCGGGCAGCACGAACTCGTCGCGATTCTTGCGTTTGACTTAGGGGAATAAACTAGACCACAACGGCCTACTGTTTCAAGAATTCAAATAAAGTAACGCCAGGAAGTTTCGCCTTGCCGCGACTTTTTAGGTAATCGACCAGCGGAAGCTCCAACACCTGCTTCTTGAAAGCGGCATGGCGAAGTACGGGGAGTTCCCCTTGGCGGAACACGACGAAACCCGTATGCGTTGCATCGAGATCGTCCTTCGCCGCGACAAAGGCGATTCCCGTCACCATCAGGGGACCTTCGTAAGGTTTTGACACCATTTCGACGGCGCGGTCATAGGGCAGGTAGCGGATATCCATCGGCGCATCGGGCTTGTCGTACTTGAGTTTTTTCGCATTGAACAAGGCCCGCTTCGGCATCGTGCGCTGCACGACCGTATCGCCGTTCACCTGCATCGGGCGGGCAAACTTTCCCTCGCCCACCCAGTCGGCCAGCAAATAATGCTTACGGTGCATGTAGTCAATAACACCGTCCCTGTAACGGATTTTCTGAAGCAGCGGGGCAATCGCATTCTCGTTCGGTGCAAGGGCCATGGCAAGCACATGTTCCAGATAAGTCACGCAGTCTACGGAATCCATGTACACAATCGGCTTGCTCTCGATGGAATCCAGGTAACTTTCGCCCATGGGTCCCAGACGGTACGGGGTGCCCTTCATCATGCGGGAGAAGTATTCGAGACGCGCCGTCAGTCCCGCCACGTTCTGCGCCGAGAGCCACAACTGCTTCATCTTCATGAGCGAGGCGTAATGGTCATTGGTCCGCAGCACCAGACGCGTCCACAGGGTATCGAGGACATCCTTGAGCCTGGCGTCGGGATTCTTGCCCGTCTCGTTCAGATACATCGCGACCGCGAGCGTATCGCCGTCTAACGCGTAAATGTACCCCACCAGTCCGTGCACTTCGCCAATGAAGCCCGTCTTGAAACGGGTCAGCCACGGGTACGGCAGGTCGAGCATGCGTTTACCGCCGGTTCCAAGCCCCGGCCCGGCAAAACTGTTGATGTAAAATTTTCCCTTGGGGTGCCGCGCCATTTTCGCAAGCAGAGCCGTCTCGGTCGAGGGTTTCACCTTGTTCCTGGGGGAAAGGCCGCAACCGTCCCATATTTCAAAATCGGCCGTATCGAGCCCGATTTCCTTAAGGAACTTCATCTCCATCGCGCGGCCGCCCTCGACGCTTCCCTCGCCCGCCTTCTGAGCGCCCAAGTTACGGAAAAGCGTTTCGGCGTGCATGTTCTGGCTACGCTGATTGATTTCGTCGAGAATGCTGAGGAAGGGCGCCGCCGAGTAGGTAAAGGACCTTATCTGGATTCCCGCCGGGACATTCTGCCGTTCGACAAACGCCACCCCGCGCTCCTTAAGGGCATGGATAAAGGCTGCCTTGAAGTAGGCAATCGGATTACGCACCGGCAGTACCAACTGGCTGGAATCCACGCCTATTCCGATAGCACCGCCAATCGTGATTTCCGGTTTTGCCGAATCGAGCGCCCAGGTCCACTTGCGTTTTTTTCCGGGAACGGTCAGCATCTCGTTCTTAAGGACAACATAACCCACATCCGGGAGAATTTCGGCAATGGCCGTATCGCCCACCTTTTCGCCCGGCTTGAAGCGAATCATGGTGCAGTTGTCATTAAAACCGAGCGGAGCAATTTCGGCGCCGTACCAGGCGTCGTAAAAATTCTTGCGCCAATGTTCGGCACGCCACGGGCCTTTGTAATAGGCAGTGTCCAGGGTGATCTGGCCAAGCACGGTGTCGATTCCCAGCGCGTGAATTGAATCTGCCATTGCGTTCAGAATGTGGAACGGATCGGCGTAATAGCGGCCCGAAAAATTGGGATCGCCCTCGCCACGCACATTCACCTTTCCGATAAACTTTTTCTTCTGGACACTTCCGTTCAGCGACACTTCGGTCTTGGGGGCGTAATCAAGCGGCAGGTAATGGAGAGCCGTCGCCGTCGTCAAGGTTTTCAGCGTACTTGCCGGAGTGAACTTCTCGGCACCGCGGATATTCCCCAGTTCAGCACCGGACTTTACCGAACGAATCGAAAGCCCGTAACGGGAACCCGGTACCATGGAATCCACGTAGACCTGGAAAGAATCCAACCTGAAATTCGCGAAAACGACAACCGAAAGAAAACAGACAAAGAATAGAACTTTTCGCATACTAACGCTTGCGGAAACGGATAATGAATATCAGGAGCAAAACAACGGCAACGGCACCCAGCGAAACCACCACGATCAGGCGCGGACTGAAGCCGGACGAATTTCCGACAAAGTTTATGCCCTTGTCGTATTTCTTTTCCTCGACCGGTTGCATCAACGCATCCCTGATCCGTTTGCGAACGGCGGCGCGGTCCGCATCCTTATATCCGAAGAGACTGTTGATTCTTTCATGCGTTTCCAAGACAAGCTGCGCCGTCGCATCGTCGACTCCGGAATCCCCTTGCGCAATGTTCCTTGCAACCGAGTTCACCATCGCATTCACCAACATTTCGATTTCGCTCCACTCGGGAATGTTCTGGCAGCTACGGCCATTATGTTCCAACCCCGTCACCAAGTGACTGTAGCGGGAATCCTGCATCCAGATTCGAATCAAGCTTCCGTCCGACGGGATAAATCCGCTCTGTCTGGAATAGTAGTCGATATTGTCGGCGCGGACCATGAATAGGAAAAGGTCGTTCGCCGTTTTCCGTTTCGAGAGGTTCCCGTTCTTGGGCAAGACCAGATGGGAGCCACCGACAAAAGTGAAATTTCCGACAGGACCACCAGGCGCCGAAACGGATATCAAGCCGTCCTTGGCAATCGGGCTTTCCTTAAGCCCGCCAATGTCGCTATCAAATTCAATCTTGCGAATCAGTTCGGGGGTACCGAAAATCAGCAGCTGCTCGGAGCGCACGAAGCGATCTGCCGCCGAACTGGAATTTTCATGGAGGTTATGGGGAGAAACATCCTGGTCACGGAGCAGTTTCAAATAAACACGAAGTCCCACAAGCGTAGAAGAATCCGCCAGGGCGCTGCGGTAACCGTTCTCGGTTTCGGCGACAAAGTCACCACCAAAATTCCACAGGAACGGCGACATCTGCTGGTAACCAGTCCAGTCGTCCTTGACGCCGAACTCGAAAGGAACCACCAGGCCTCCGGCCCTATTCTGCACCTTGGCTTCGGCAATGGCGCGCAGCACGCCAAAGAACTGTGGATAAGTTTCAATCTCGCTATCGTGCAATCCGAGTTCCAACCAGATCCGTTCATTGGCAAAGAACCCGCGAACATCCAGGAACCAGGGAATCGAATAGACAACGGTGTCGCGACCGATATGAGAAGCCTTCATCATTTCGGGGTAGAAACGGCTCGTATCGACAGCATCCAGCATTTCCGTCAGCGGGGAAATCAAGCCCGCCTTGGCAAAATACGGCACCCAGGTGGACCCCAGCTGTAACACGTCGGGATAGTCCGTTCCCGATCCCGCCTCGGTCGCAAGGACCTTGTTGAGTTCGGCGAAAGCAGCACCCCAGTCCAGGAAACGGATCTTGACCGGGATCCCGCTCTGCTGCGTATACTTCCGCATCAGTTTCTGGAGCGCCGTTCCCGTATTGATATCCTGGTCCATAACCCACAGAACAAGAGTATCCGGGGGAGGGGCTGCGGCACGGAGTTCCGGAACAGCAAATGCAGGAACAACCCCGGCCAAGGCCAAGGTTATCACAAACAAAGCAATGCCGTAAACCCGTCCAAGCATGAATCTTTCCCTAATATACAAACAAATTTATTTTGCAATTCTCAGGAAATCGTCGAAATACTTCGGATACGTCTTGTTGATGCAAGCAGGATCCATAATCTTGATAGGGACTCCACCCAAGGCGACCAGGCTAAAGCACATTGCCATACGGTGGTCGTTATAGGTTTCGATTGTCGCGGGCTGCAAATTTTCCGGCGGGAAAATCGTAATGGAATCGGTTGTTTCGCGGACCTCGGCACCCACCTTGCGGAGTTCCGCAGCCATCGCCGCGATACGGTCGGTTTCCTTGACTCGCCAACTGGCGATGCCGCTGATAGTCATCGGGGCATCGGCAAACAGCGCGAGTACGGCAACCGTCATCGCCGCATCCGGGATTTCAACGGCATTGAACTCGCCAAGACTCTTGAGCTTACCCTGCGGTCCCGTACATTCCACCCAGTCGGGTCCCATGGTCACCGCGGCACCCATTTTCTTAAGAACATCGACAAAGGCGATGTCGCCCTGGCGGCAATCCGTACCGACTCCCAAAACACGCACCTTTCCACCGGCAATGGCAGCGGCAGCAAGCGGATAACTTGCGGAGCTGGCATCGCCTTCGACCATATAGTCGCCCGGAGTCTTGTAGACGCCCTTGGGCACATAGAAATCCATCAGGTCGGCATGCTTCACCTCGATGCCGAAATGTTTCATCACGTCGAGCGTGAGCAGGATATACGGAGCGGAAATCAGTTCGCCCTCGACATGGATATGCAACGGAGATTCCGCGTACGGGGCACATATCAGGAGCGCCGTCAGATACTGGCTCGAGATATTGCCGCGCACCGACACGGATCCGCCCTTAAGGCCATGCGCATTGATGCAGACCGGCGGAAAGCCTTCCGTTTCCAGATAACTGATATCGGCGCCAAGCGAACGGAGCGCATCGACCAAGTCGCGAATCGGGCGTTCCTTCATGCGTTCTTCGCCGCTCAGGTGGAACACGCCGTGCCCCAGCGCGAGAGCCGCACACAGGGAACGCATCGCGGTTCCCGCATTGCCCAGGTAAAGGCCGGCGAAATTCTTGCCGTCTTCCAGCAAAACCGTCTGAGCGTCAATCGGAGCTCCGCAACCTTCGATGACGGCCTCGGTAAAGTCTTCGGACATTTCCACATGAACGCCCAGCGATTTCAGGGCCTCGCCCATGTAGCCGGTGTCGTCGCTTTTCAAAAGGTTATGTAGGCGTGTCGTTCCAGCGGCAAGAGCCGACACCAAAAGCACGCGGTTCGTGATACTTTTCGATCCGGGAACGCGAAGTTCACCGTTATAAGACTTCAAAGCGGGAATCTGTATGTTACTGGGGCGAAAAAAAGGTGTATCCATGTCCGTAAATTTATAAATTAAAAAAGTAAAACGATTACACGGAGTTTAAAACATGAGCGAAATCACAGACCACAAATTCACGGTCCGTTTTTCGGATTGCGACGAGTACGGCAGACTGAAGCTTTCACGCCTTTTCCAGTTCATGGAAGAGGCGGCCATCGCCGACGCCGAAGCGAACGGTTTCGGGCTGTGGAAAATGATCAAGGCCGGCTATACCTCCGCCATCACGCGCATGAAGATGAGAATCGACCATACCCCGCTCATGGGGGAAACGCTCGGGGTTACCACCTGGATCAAGGAAATCTACAAGGACAAGGTGGTGCTCAAGGACTATGCCGTCGTCGATAGCCAGGGCCGCGCCCTCGCCGAAGGGACCTCATCGTGGATCCTGGTGAACCTGAAAACGGGATTTGCCGAGCACCCGTCCAAAAGCCCCTACCCCTTCCCGGTGCAGCTCGAAAAAAGTGCGCTACCCGAAATGCTCCAGGTGCTGCCCATGGGCGAAGACCCACAGTTAGTTTATACAGAAAGAGCCCGTAACAGCGACCTCGACATCAACCACCATGTGAACCATTGCCGCTATGTGGACTGGATTATCGACTGCCTTTCGAAACAGGAACTCAAAGAACGCGGGATACGTTCCATCCAACTGAATTTTGTCCAGCAGGTTCCGCTCGGTGCCAACATCAACATCATCCGGTTCAAGGATACGAACCACCACGCCGTATTTTTCGGAATGAACGCCGACATGGAAAAAAGCCCGACGACAAACCGTTGCCATTTCCAGGTCCGCGTAGGCTTCAGGGAGTAACCCTCAGGGCATCACCACCCCGATTCCGGGCCACATTCCAAAAGAGACTGTCCCGTGCAGGTCCGTGCGGAAAACCGCAGCGGAATCCCCTGTCACATAGCGGAGTTTCTGGAGGACTTCTGCGGTCGGGTGACCGTAGCGGTTATTCCGGCCGACACCGATCACCGCATACCGCGGCGACACCCGCGAAAGGAACCTGAGCGTGCTACTTCCCGCCGAGCCATGGTGCGGCACCTGCAACAAGTCCGCAGACAAGCTAGGCGAAAGCTCCAGAAGTCGGCGCTCTCCCGCCGAATCCAGGTCGCCCGTCAACAGCAGCGATGGTTTTTCGGAGTCGTCTTCGAGAGCCACCTTCATCACGACACTCGCCCCGTTTTCGCCGAACCGCCCATATTCAGGAGGCCACAGGACATCCAGTTTCAAGCCGTCGGCAAGCCACACCGTATCGCCTCGGAAAAGCGTATCGACCGGTATCCCGAACCGCCGGGCAAGACGCAGGACACTGTCGGGCACAAGCCCCGATGCCGTATCCGGCCCCACCAGCAAGCGTCCGACATGCAGACGCCCCGCTGAAAGCGCCTCCCCCATTTCCATAAAACCGCCCACATGGTCGCGATGCCCATGACTCAGGAGCACCCACGAAAGCGAATCGACTCCACGGGCCAAAAGGGAATCCACCACCCCCACCGAATCGGGACCCGAATCGTAAAGCGCATAGCGGCCCTCCCTTTCCAGCAGCACGGCAAGCCCCTGCCCCATATCGAGGACCGATACACGGACAGGATCCGGCTCATCCTCGCCGCCAGAACCATAGGCACAGCCACCCAGGACAACCCCCGCGACCACCGCGGCACCGCCCCACAGCAAGAAACACAGAAGAATCCAGAGCGGAATCCACAAGTTCGTATTTTTATGTATCAGCATAAGACAAAACTCCATTTTTGCAAAAGTCTCTCCTATATACACGCACGGACCGCGAAAAATGGGAAAAAATACTCCAGACACGACTTATGGCAAGCTACGACGCGCCATGTGCGAACAAAACGGGGATTTTTTACTATCTTTTAGCTTAACCCGAGGTTTATAATGCAATTACCCAAGTACAAGAAGAAAAAGCGTATCAAGCTGAAAGTCTGTCAGGAACCCGGCTGCGGCCGCGAATTCTGGGGCCACCCGATCGCCAAGTACTGCGAATTGCACCGCGACATCAAGCAGCGCCAGAAGCAGAAGAAGGACGTGGACAACATCGAGTCCAAGAACATCATCTTCCGCCACAACTACACCGAGTCGATGGACCTCACCTTCAAGTGCTGCCTCGAAGGCTGTAACGAGATGTTCACCATCCGCGTGTTCCCGAAACAGTACATCTACCCCCGTTTTTGCGACGAACACCGCAACGACTTCAAGCGCGCAAACTTCCTGCGCATCATGTCGAAGCTCAAAAACGACTAAAATTTCGACTTTTTCGTAAAAATTTGGATGCCACCCTTGAAATTTGAGGTGGCTTTTTTATATTTGGGCTCACAATCATGGTGGGTGTAGCTCAATTGGTTAGAGTCCCAGATTGTGATTCTGGATGTTGTCGGTTCGAGTCCGGTCACCCACCCTTAAAAAATTCCTGCGAGATTTCGCAGGATTTTTTTTGAGCAGAAATGGATTTGTAGTTTTTTTTCGAACTTGGTTTCTTCCTTCGTCCAGAACCAAGTTTCGTTAAACACGCTCGCTTCGTCATATCTTGTACCGATTGCAGAGAAGCCCAGACGGTTTGTTGCACCGGCGCGTTCCCAGAAGCCGTTCACCGCCATCAGGTCTCCCGGAGCTTCAGTTTCCTTCAACAGGTCATTCCACTCCGTAATCGAGGGAATATGCCAACCAGCCGGGCAAATGCCTAGTTCCAGGGTGTCGTCAGGATATTCCCGCCCATCCAACGCAGCCTTCCAGGCAAACCAATCGCAAGGGGCAACGCGAACAAGAACTTTTTCATAGATCCTCCTAAAAACAACCAGTTTCAAGCCAACCGCGTTCAATACAAATTTAACAAAAAAAAACGACCACCTACCAAGCTAGGGACAACAAATTAAAAAGGAACCCCCGGCGCACTGCCGAGGGTTTCCCCATGTTCAATCATGAATCCCGTCGCGCGGCTTTCGCCTTGCTCCAGGACAACGTCTTACGAGAGACGGCTAATCATGTAACCGGCGCAGACTGCGGTACCGATCACGCCAGCCACGTTCGGGCCCATGGCGTGCATCAAGAGGAAGTTCTGCGGGTCATACTTGGCACCTTCCACCTGGGAAACACGGGCAGCCATCGGCACAGCGGACACACCGGCGGAACCGATGAGCGGGTTCACAGGGTTCTTGGGAGTGCACTTGTTCATGATCTTTGCAAGGAAGAGGCCTGCTGCGGTCGAGAAACCGAAGGCCACCACACCCATAGCGATAATCATGAGGGTCTGCGGACGGAGGAAAATGTCGGCAGACATCGTGAGACCCACGGAAGTACCGAGGAAGATAGTCACGATGTTCATGAGTTCGTTAGAGGAGGTCTTCACCAGGCGTTCGACAACGCCGGCTTCCTTGAAGATGTTACCAAGCATGAGCATGATGATAAGAGCAGAAGCATCGGGCACCACGAGGATGCACACGATCATCACCATCACGGCAAACACGATGCGTTCTGCCTTGGACACCTTGCGGAGCGCCTTCATACGGATCTTGCGTTCCTTGTCGTTGGTCATGAGGCGCATGATAGGCGGCTGGATCAGCGGAACGAGAGCCATGTAAGTGTAAGCTGCCACGGCGATAGGTCCAATGAGGTGCTTTGCTAGTTTGTTTGCAGTAAAGATGGAGGTCGGACCGTCGGCACCGCCGATGATGCCGATAGAGGCCGCTTCACCGAGAGTAAAGCCACCGAAAGCCACGGCGCAGAACATGGTCGCAAACACGCCGAACTGAGCGCCACCGCCGAGGAGCAGTGTACGCGGGTTAGCGATAAGCGGTCCGAAGTCCGTCATGGCACCCACGCCCAAGAAGATGATGGGCGGGAAGAGTTCCAGGTGGATACCCTGGCTGATGTAGTAATAGAGACCGGCAGTCGGGGTAAACATACCTTCGATGCTCCAGCCACCATCGTAGAATCCCGCACTGGGGATGTTCACCGCCAGTGCGCCGAGGGAAATCGGCAAGAGCAGCAGCGGCTCATACTTTTTGACAATCGCCAAGTACATCAGGACGAAACTCACGATCCACATCACGATCATCGAAGGGGTGACGTATGCGAATCCGGTGTCGCCTGCGAACTCAACGACCGAATTTAAAAGAGAACTCATTTATCTGTACCTCTTAGGCGATGGTCATGAGAGTCTGGCCGTCGACGACAGTGTCGGTTTCCTTGACGGCAATGGAGTTCACGGTGCCGGCGCACGGAGCGACGACCGGGTTTTCCATCTTGAGAGCTTCGATGATAGCCACTTCCTGGTTGGCGGCAACGGTGTCGCCGACCTTGACCTTCAGTTTGAACACGGAGCCAGCGAGCGGGCTCTTGACTTCGGTACCACCGGCAACAGCAGGAGCGGCGGCAGGAGCCGGAGCGGCAGCGGGAGCTGCAGCAGGAGCGGCGGCAACGGCGGCATTGGAATCAAGAACTTCTACTTCGACATCGTAGGTCTTGCCTTCGAAACTGATACGGACGGTTTTCTTCATTTTGATATTTCCTGGCTTAAAAGCCTGTTGAGTTTTAAAAGTTTACCTTACTTGACGATCGTCCAAGCAGGAGAGTTGATGTTTCTGTAAGCAGTCACGCGGCAGGGCTGACCGATAGCCTGGGTCGCCGCTGCGGTCACGAGGGCGAGGAACTGGTCGTTGCTCATGCCCGGGTGTTCTTCGAGGGCTGCCACGGCGGCAATGCCGAGGAAGGCCTGGAGCTGCTTGTTGGTGAAGCCCGGATGGACGCTCTTCGCGTTCGGATCCCAGTCGCAGTGGGCAGGACCGATGGTCACCGGTGCTGCAGCGGCGGGAGCGACGGCCGGGGCAGCCTTAACTGCAGGTGCCGGAGCCTTGTCCTTGTTGAGGCCGAGCTTGGCCATGATGAAGTTCATGAGGTAGCAGAGCACCGTGAGGCCCACGATGACGCACATCACCACGATAAGACCGGTTGCCTGGAATTCAATCAGGGAGCCGATACCGAAGGTGTCGGAGTCGCCCTTACAGCCCTGTTCGGTCGAAAACTCGCCCTTGCAGTAGGTCGAGCCCAGCTTGGCCTTGGCGATGGGCAACACCTTGTGGCCGCCGGCGTTTTCGATAGAATCGCGAACGTCGCGTGCAAGAACTGCCTGATCGTAGGTCTTATAGAGAACCGAATGGTTACCAGAGTGGGTTTCCACGATCTTGTAAACCATATCGTCATTCATACCCGGCATAGAAAGCTGCTCCTGAACCTGGGCGGCATCGGAGGGGAGCATGAGTCCGAGCTGTTCGTCGAACTTGCCCTTCACCTTTGCTGCAGGTTGCGGTGCAACGAGAGCCGGCTGCTGCACATCCTGGGCCGGGGCTGCGGCGGGAGCCACTTCCTGAGCTTCGGGTGCATTGGTCTGTGTTTCGTTCATATTGGATTCAATCCATTCTTTTGGGTTTCTGTTTTGTAAAAATCAGCGGGGAAAATATAGTTAAAGGCCTGTACCGCGTCATCCGGCACACTCAAAAATACACCCCGTATAAGATTTCAGGCATATTCCTAAAAAAAACAGAAAAGACCAACTTTTGTTCCAAGCCCCAGATTATCATATTACAGCACCATCTGTTTACATTTTTGTAAGGATGATATTTTACCGTTTCAATTTAGCCAAGCTTTCAAAGGGTAGCAATTCCCCGCCGTTTGTGTCGTTGCGGAGGTCGTTGTATATGTTTCTGCAGTTGGCACAAATGCAGTGGAAATTCTGACGAACATTTTTTACCGGGCGCTTGCTCGGGAAAAAGTTCTTCACAAGATCCAGTTGAAGAGGCACTACCATGCTGTAATGATATGTTTTAGGAGCGCTTTCCGTATTCGTTTCACACAAATTAGAAGCAAAATTCCTTTTTGCAGAGACACAAAAAGCGTTATAGAGAAAATTGACCCACAGCCATTCCAATTTCGTCCCGAGAGAGTCGTTCAGCACCATCCCCGAATGCCCCTCTTTCCATACATATCGAGGGAACGCCTTTTCGAGATCCCGAATGCTTAGATGCGCGCCACACTCCGTATCCACCAGGAAATCAGGCTGGATATTCACATAATAAGTCATCCGGCCCTTGCCAGACCAGTCTTCGTCATGATAAGGGTCGGACACGATTCTTCCGCTCATGACCACGCCGGTTTTCCCCTTGCCGACTCGGAGCATAAAGAATCGGTCCCCGCAGTGAACCTTTTCGTGTTCCCACACGCTCCAGTTCAGCATGTAGTTTTGCGTATTTCGCGCTTCTTCCATGGCATTCTTGAAACGGTTCATGCCATAGCTGGAAATTTCTGGATTCCATCTCAAAATGACGACGCTCATAGGGACCTCCTGTGGTTTTGGGCCTGCACAGGAAACATACATTCATTCAACTGTCATAAAATGACAAGTTTGATAATTTTCTGTTTTTCGCCTGTAAGCAGATGGATTTGATATGAAAAAAGAGTTGACACGTTGGAAAGTCACCCCTATTGCGGAATTTTGCCGTTTGATGTATATTCAGGCTATGGCTCGGCTACACAATATTGACTTTCTCAGGAAATTAATGTATCTTGGTTATTGTCGAGATATCGGCAACAAGTGCGTGGTCCTGCCTCAGTGGACAGAAACAAAAGGCGAGTGGTCCTGCCTTAGTGGACAGACTCAAAAGGTGCGATGTCCTGCCTTAGTGGACAATTTTAAAATATCCCTGACCGAAAAATCCGCTAGATAAAAAGATAGATCCCGTATAAGGCTAGATTTCTATCGAAACGCATGGCATGAAGCCTGCTTTCACCTTAATGGGACCTGTTTACTATAAAATATATAAATAGAGGCAAAAAGTCAAATAGCCAACCGTTTAATATCGCCTTTTTTTGGACGTTCCCCACCTTGGTGGCCATGCGCACTAAACAACAAGTTGTTAAGTGCTGTCCGCCCACTGGCGTGGGTCGGGCTATATTGCAAGGCGCCCCGTGTGTGCCTGCGGCACCCTCGCGCCACTCTTGCAACGGAGCCTCGCTCCAATAAACAGCAATACAAGACTGCCGCGAGTCTCCGCCCCAAGGGGTCACTATCCCTAACGCGAAAAGCGTTATTGTTCACCGAATACTTCTTCAACCATTGATTTCAAACGTTCAGCATCTGCCAAATGAGGCATTCCGTAATTCCACCATATAGGCAGCCACTTAATCTTTGAATTGCAATATTTCATCGCCTTTTTCAGGCTCAATTCATTCTCCCTAGGAAACCGTACTCCAGGTATAACGCCACAAAGAGAATCCGAAATAGAAAACGAAACCAATTCATCAGTCTTCTTCAAACTTTTATCTATAAGAAGCAACCGAAATTCTTGTTCATCTCTAAAATCTTGGCACTTTTAAAAAAGCAAGCTTATCTTTTCCGAGGTTAAAAGCGATTTGCAATTCTGCTCCAACGATTCCTGTAGTGGATAAAGATTGTTTGTGTAAGTCACTTCTTTGCAATAGATTTCACACGAACCGAAAGACTTTTCAAATGACTTCACCAAATTTTCTCTATCAAATACCAAGCAAACACCCTTGTGATTATCAGCATATTGAGCCCACATCCTTGAGCGGGCCCATCCTTTGGATAAATTGTTATAGCAATTTTCTTGAGAATCCTTCGGCGGATTATAAAAAGACATATCCATAGCAAAAGATGCAAAACGAACCGAGCGAACCTTTTCATCTACAGCATTTTTATAGTCGCCAATGATTACGGCGAGTTCTTCATTTGAAGGATTGCCATAAATTACCCGCCCATCATCACGATGATCTTCAAATTCCAACGGGTCATTCTTGTTTACAAGGGGCCCCAAACGCATTTGTTGGCTCAATAAAATCCCCAACGCAGCAGAATATGTCGTATAATGAAATAGAAACTGGTTCTCTTTCTCAGGAACATTGCATTCTAGAAGGATATCGGAGGGATATTTCATTTACGCATCTATTCCATTTCCGGATAGGCAACCAAATATGTTTGAATCAATTCACAGATATTGTTAAATATATCTTCTTTAGAATTTGTATTCTCAACAATACTGTCATAGAAAAAATCTAGACCTCCAAGCATTATTTGAGTAAATCGTTCTTCATCGGGCCCAGCAGCTTCAGTCCCTCTTATTCTAAAAGCCTTGTTTATTCTCTCTTTTAGCGAAACACTTCCTTTCTTGTCATTCAACATAACAAGCTCATAGAAATATTCTATTTCGCGACCATATCGGATCATTTGTTCCGGGTCAATTTTTGCGGGTTCTATTTTTGAATCATTATCAACATTCGCGCTCAGGTTTTGCCAAAGACCTAGAACAATACTGATGTAAAACACATCAATATTTCTGCATGACAACAACTCTGTAAGTTTACGTACTTTCTCGGCATGCAAGCCCTTTATTTGGTACAATTGATTAAACAAAGCCATTTTTATCCTCCTCAACTTTTGTGCATTGGAATGATTTATCCATAGGAACCAGCTTGTAACTCCGTCCAATCTTCGAGAACATTCTTTCTCTTGCTATTTCACCATCAACATCCTTAATAAACACGATAATTTGCTCAGACACCTTAGGTAAAACATCACAAAGAGATATTATTCTTTCTTTGTCTAAAACAGAAAACGGAGCATCAAGAACCAGAGGATATGATTCCAACTGCATTTCAGCATTTTCCTCTCTATTTTGCTTAATTACATCAAGAAGCCCAGAAAGGAAAGCAAATATTACAGAGAGGCCCTGACCTGTTGAAAGCTCTTTTTTGGATGTGGTAGTGATATTATATTCATCATCTATGCTAATCGTAAAATCGGCGTCATATATTTTCTTAAAGGCATTCTGCACAGCATTTACAAGATTTTGTTTCTTTTCTTGTTCATCCTTACTAAGTTCCTCTTCAAAGTCCTTTACAAGTTTGTCCGTTATCTTTTTCCATTCAAGAACTTTTCGTCCTTCTTCACTTGTTTCAAGCAAGTTTTCTCTTTCTCGTTTTAATCTATCTGATTCTGATTTTATATTGTATATCAATCTTTGATAATTTGTGATTTTCTCTTTTGAGTCCTCCAAATCTTTCGTAGACAATTTCAAATTTCTTTCAATCTCAGAAGTATCCTCGGCTTTTGCAAGTCGTTCATCAAGAACTTTTATTTCCTCCTCAAGGCCATCTATTGATTCGAGATAATCAATAACTCTTTCTTTCCTAGCTTTCAAATTATTCCAGAGATCCTCACCAAAACGCTTTTTATCTTGTGTTTCTCGCCTTACTGTAGATATAAGTGTTCCTAGCGACTCGGGGGGAACTATGTGTCGCCATTTTTCAAGTAAATCAAAACTTGCCTCATTTTTATTTATACAAGTTCCACAAATACATTTCCCTCTTTTCTCAATCCAATCTATAAGGTCTGCATGCAATTTATCGGGAATGTCATCGGATTCTATATCCGAAGCCTCCTTTAAATAATCCAGCATTGCATCCATAGCATGTCTTGCAAAAAAATAGGGCGATGATTTGACAAAATCCAAAATTCCAGACTTGTATTCTTGCTCTATACGATTTTTCTGTTTCGTACACTCATTTTGCTTGGACTCTCTTTTTTCTGCAATCTCTTTTGAAGATTCTATATTTTTCAGTTTGCTCTTATATTCTGCGATTTTTTCTAAATGATAATCACGACTATCTTCTTCCTCTTTCATCTGGTTTTCAAAAGTTTCCAGATTCTTTACGTTAGAACTAATTTTTGAGTTTAACTGATTTAACTTTTCGTTAAAATTTCCAGATATACCGGAAACACTGTACTCTTTTGAAATAGATTTCAAATGTCTTATGGCATTCTTATAATAATCAAGATCCAGCAACGTATTTACGGCTTCTCCGAAAGCACGCGATTTACCCTTCTTTATATCATCCGACATGGCTTCTATTTTTTCGCCACTCAAGAAAAAATATTCAGATAACTCTTCTGGAATTATTTCATTAACAAATTCTTGTTTGTTCGATACCTCTTTTTGCACGCCATTTTCAATATAATACACATGAAATTGCAGAGACAATTCACCGAACTTATCATTCTTTTTTCTATATGTAGAGGTTCGGGTTATTATGTAATCCTTGCCACCATGAGATATCTCTAAAGAAACCGTAGCAGGACAGGACTGACCATCCTTCAAAGAATCAATCTTCTTCTGCGATAATATATCTTCTGGCTTTTTAAAATCTGACTTGCCATACAAGCACCACCGAAATGATTGGCAAAGAGTTGTTTTTCCAAAACCAGTACCACCCAAAACAAATGTTATGTTTTTCTCTGGTTCAACAGAGAATATGATTTCATTTTCACCATCATACTGACGGAAATTTTTCAAGACAATCTTTTTTATAAGCATGATTTTTCCTCAAGTTTAACGGAGTTTTGAATCAGTCGTTTGATTTTTGATTCCATTTCTTTCGGTTTGCTAGTTTTATTATGTTTGTTTTCATGTTCCCACTCGGCAATTGTATCAAACAGTTTTTTGTATTCTTCAGAATTCATAGAGAACATCCTCCGCATTCATTTGTTTGGTTATTTGAAATTTCCTTTTTATTTCGTCAATTAGAGACAATGTTTTCGATTTGTTTAAGGCAAGTGATCCGAACTCCGTCATTCTCGCAACCTCGTTACGTATCAATGTTGAATACATCTCATTTTCTGAAGGATCCATTGCACCTGCAACAATCAAATCATACGGCAAAGTTATAAAGTCGTAAATAGTCGCCTTTACCTTATCTTTGTGTCTCCTTAAAACACGACCTCGTCTTTGAACATATTCTTTTGGATTTGTAGAACTAGCCAATATAAAAGCTGTTTCGACCATAGGTATATTAACACCTTCGTCCAGACATCTAATTGCGACAATCGCTTGCAAAATTTTTTCTTCAAAACGCGTTATTATCGATGAACGTTCTTCCGAACTTTCTTCTGCGGTAAACTTTGCAATGCGCATATCAAATTTTTCATAAAGATTCATCGTTATCGCTTCAATCTGCCTAACATCATCTTGATTTTCCGAGTCAAATCCATGAACATCTTCGCTATATTTTGTAGCACCACAGTAAATCAGAATTTTATTTTCATTCTTATATGGTTCAATTCTCTTTATAAGTTCTGTAAGTTTATTTTTTGCACCAGCAATTAACCTAGAACGAGCAATAGCCAGCTTTTTTCCATATTCAGACAAACATTTTTCATGCGTTTTTGGAGATATTCGAATCTCTCCCGCCATCTGCTTTGTGAGTTCCGCATACGACTCCCGCTCTTTTGAATCCAACGAAACAACAACCGGAATATAATCATAGGGAACTAAATATCCAGCATCTATAGCCTCTTTCAACCCATACTCTATACACTTTTCTCCAAAATAGGAATGAAGGAATTTCGTGCCAAATTCGTCCATATGACGGTCTATTGTCGCAGACAGCGCCAATTTATACATGAAATTCATTCTTTCAAGATACTTTATAGCATCTTGCGCACCTAAATTATGAGCTTCATCAGCAATTAAAAGAATCGGTTTTCTATTTTTTGCCAAAACTCCTTGAACGAAATCACTTTTAAATGTGGCAATTGTGGACACCAAGCAAAAGAAACCTCGTTCGTTATCGCAGAAATTTCTTTTATCAACAGCCCTTTTTAATTTTTCCTTCCAATCTCTTTGCGGCGAAGATCCAAAAGCAACAATTGGCTTGATATTGAACTTTTCTATATCTTCGAGCCATTGCGTGACAAGATGAATATACGGACAAAGGATAACAACACTCAAATTACCATTATCATGTTTTCTCAAACAATCAAGAGAGAATAGTGCCGTAAGAGTCTTGCCCGTTCCCGTCGCCATATCATAAATACCGCAACACCCTTTCGCCATCCAGCTATTGATAGCTCTCTTCTGATATTCGCGAAGCATATCAAAGGAAATAGATTTTTCTTCACCAGTTCTATAGTCAGGACTGGACTCATGAACATTTGATGGAACGGAATCTGTAAAACCTTTATCCCAATTTGGCACGCTAAAATCTATATTTTGCCTTCTATACTTCTCTAAGATTTTATTCGTTACCGAAGGAAAGTCAACAACAGTCAGTTTTTGTTCAGTATTATTCCAAATATTTTCAAAGGCGTTTATTTTTGATTGAGCCCGTTCTCTATCTTCCGATTTCCAATCACAATAAACGTTAACAGACTCATAATTATATCGCATAGCGGTTCTTGATTCGTTCATGCTTCCGTCAAATGCAATTTTCTGACCATCAAAATCTTCAAATACACCTAACTTTTCATGATATATTCCAACTTCATTCCCGGAATCAATGAAAGCTATTTTCAACGACAGGAATCCATTGGCAATTAAATTCGCCAAAAGATTCAGTCTTGCATTTCTAAAATAATCCGTTTCTTCAATATCTAATTCCCCAAGTAATCTGCGCTCTATTATTTCAGAACGCTTTTCATAGCCAGCACGTATAGCATCAACATCTTCATCACTTAATTTAGGAGAAGCAACAATTTGTATTTGACCCTTATTTTTGACAAGTTCGGTAATTCCCTTAGTTATTTCAACTAATGATGTTGACGAAAAAAAGCCTACAGAGCGTTTGTAAATTTTAGCACAGGAAAGAGCAGGAATAAACAATTCTTGAACAACATCGTTCTGAGGAGAACGATATTCATTACGAATTGTTAATGTTGTCAAAGAATTCATTTCGTAGATTTATTTAATTCCATTTTTTAAAGACATTTCTAATCCATCAAGGGTTGTCTTCAATTTTGAATACAATCCTTCATATCGTTTGTCTAGAAATTCCTTTAAAGTTGTTGTTCCAATAACGCAATCTAGATTTGGTAAAATTCCTCTTACATTCTCATCGTTAGAATATTTTGAGTAATCCATATCAAGAATTAATTTGTTGTCATATTGCGTTATGAGCAGCATGTTTAACGGAGAATTAAACGGATTATCTGCTTTTGTTCGAAGTTCTTTAGTGGTTTGGCTAATTTTTTTCTTCGGATCTGAACCCAACGGATTTATGTGATGTATTTCCAATTTTCCTTCATAGAAAACATTTATATCATCATTGTCGGATTTATTATTCTTTTTATCTACAAAGAAACTTTTATATCCAAATCCCCTACTTAAATAATATTGGCAAATATAATCAGTCATGCTCTTTGACGGATATTTTTCCGTTTCTGCAGCTCGACACATCGTAAGAGTTTCCTTATCCGAGTAGAATTTCTTATTCAATACATCACTTCTAAATTCTTTCAGATAGGCAAATTCACTTACAGGCGATGAGGATGCAATGTAAGACTCAAATTTTTCAATAGAACTAAGAATGTCTATTTTTTGATTTGATGGATACATCCACGCAAAAATGCTTATCCAATACCAGTACTCAAACAAATCGTGCATCTTCTTGTTTTTAAAGAGAGATTCATCCGCGAAAAAATATGCAATAACAGTAAGCTGCGCCTTATAATTAATGGCATCAAATTCCCGAATACCACTTCTCGTCTGAAAAAAGAATAATGCTCTGGCTATAGCAATACATGTAGATTTATAATTCTTCATGACATCTTCAGCCGAAATTTTCAGAATTTCCGTTTCTTTTGTCACTAACGGCGTGAAGTACTTGTCCGTTTTCTCTCCTTTTATAGCTTTTGCCGAGAATTTTTTTCCTTTGTTCTTGTGCGTTAAAAGAGCCAAAACATCCAAGAAGACGCTTGTAAACATTTTCTTCATTTCCCCCTTTGATGTTATTACATTTGCAATATCAAAAGGATTGTATGACACCTGATTCTGAATAAGCGTTTGCATTTCAGACGAAAGCACTTTCTTATCAAATTCAAAATTCGTATTTAGAGAATCAAGAAGTTGTTCGTAAAAATTTTTATCATCTTTCGTTCCGACTGTTGCAATAATCAAATCAAGAATGCTTAATTTTACTCCACCTTGGTTTAAATTGCTATAGATATCAATAGCTCGAGCCTTGTCGGAATTCTCCACCTTAATTTCTTCAAGTCCAATTTCACTCAAGCATTCTGTGAAATAAGCGGACAATGCATTTGTCCACATATTTTTAGCAATATCCTTCTTTTTTCCTTTATGGTGATTTGCAATTTGGTCCATTATACTTGCACGGAATTCTGCAATTAAGCCCTCATGTCCATTAATAAATTGGAGCGGGAAACGGTAGAAGTTAGCTCCAGTTTCATCAGGATTAGGGGAAGTACAATATTTATAAATATCTTCGAAAATTTTTTTGTTTGTTATTTCAAATGCTTTCTGTTTCTTTTCTACATTCTCTGATATTTCAAACACATATTTTGAATCAATGACAGCATTGATTTCAGAACTTGAAAAGAATCTTTCTTTAAATGAAAGATTTCTCACACCAAAAATATCTTCACTATTTTCATTATCTTTTGCAGGAAATTTCACAAAATAAAGACATAACAAATCATTTGACGCAATGTCTTTTTCAGCATTAAAAAAATTTTCAAAATAATATGTTGAGAATCCCGCAAGCAAACTTGTAAATCGCTGTTGTCCATCGATTAAATAATCAACTTTTTTCTTAGTTTTTTTGAGAATTCTGCTTCGTGGTCTTGCACCAATTTGTTTGCAGTTAAACTTATCATCTTGTGATTCTAGGCTAAGAATACTGCCAACCGGTATTTTTGCAAGAATACTTGCATACAATCGTTTCATACGATCCTGTTCCCATACAAACCCTCGTTGGAAATCCGGCAGAACCAAATCATTAGTTTTAATTCTTTTTAGGATATCTTTGAAATTCATAATTACATTCTCCTAGATTATAAATTTTCTTTCAAAAATGACATAGTCTTTTTCAACAAAATAAAGTCTTCATCTCTCGTTAACGCGCTACAACTAAATCTCACAGTTCCCGAAGGGAACGTTCCTAACGTTTTATGGGCAAGCGGAGCACACTGTAGTCCACTTCGAATAGCAATATTCTTCTCGGCAAACACACTTGCCGCAGTATCACTTGGCAATCCGTCAATTACGCAGGAAACTATGCCCACATATTGATTACTTTCATTATCACCAACGATTTTTACAAAATGATAAGAACGAAGGATTTTCAGCAATTCTTTTCGTTTTAATTGTTCATGCTCCCATAAATAATCCATTCTCTCATCTAATATCCAACCCAAAGAAGCATGCAATCCAGCAATTCCGGCAATGTTAAGGGTCCCCATCTCATATCGTTGAGGTATGTCATTAGGCATATCCTGATTGGCGCTTTCAAAACCGGTACCCCCAAATAAAACTGGGGTCAAATCAAAATCAGGCTTCATCGCAAACCCGCTAATTCCTGTTGGCCCATAAAGCGTTTTATGTCCGGCAAATACAGCAAAATCGATTGTTTCCAAACCGACATTAATATCAACTAAGCCCGCAGTTTGCGCCATATCTATAACGGTAACGGCGTTGCATTTTTTCGCCATCGAGCAAAGCTTTTCTACTGGAGAAATAAGACCTATCACATTGCTAGCATGGCTCACCACCATCAAATCGGGAGAATCTTTGGCAAATTGCGCCAGGATTTTTTCAAAATCGTAGGTTAGATTCTCCTTGATGGAAAGGAGTCTCACATTAATTTTCCCTATTTTCTCATAATGGTGAAGAATCCTTGTCACTGCATTATGTTCAAATGGAGATATATACACATTTGCTCCTGCAGTCATTTTGCCATCAAGAACGCCCTGCAAAATCATATTCAAGGCAATCGTTGCCGACGGAGTAAATACGATTTGTTTATTCTCGCAATGCAGCAACTGTTTAAGACGTTTTCTTGTTTCAGAAACCATCTTGCCAGCGCCCATCGAAAGCTTGTGGCTTCCGCGGCCTGCATTTCCACCACATTCCCTATAGAACGTATTCATAAAATCATAAACACATTCGGGCTTAGGGAAAGTTGTTGCAGCATTGTCGAAATAAGCCATCAGTTGTTCTCTCCGCACATTTTTTGAAGGATGTCCACAACAACCTGTCTTTTTTCCGCAGCAGTCAAAGCTTGTCCCATTGTATTAAGGGCATCTTCCATTTTATTGAAGAGCAACCGCGAACGAGGCGACAGATTGACTTTATTAAACGTCTTTGTAGATTCACGGCCTTCTTCATCGGTAAAAGAAAGCCTATAGCTATTATCCTGATTTCGTTTATCAGATTTTTTATAGTTTTCTGCAGTATTTTTGCACTCTTTCAGTTTATTTTTAAAAGAATCGATTGTATTAAAATTCCAATCAACAATTCTCAATCCAGTCAAAATTTCTGCAAGATCTTCAATGAATTTTGATTCGTCCGACATATTCTGATAGAAAAGATTCAGCATCCTATCAGTTATACCATCATCAAATACATTGTCAGAAACATTCTTGTCAAGCTTTTTAGTCCATTCTTTGCATATAGAAGGCACAGAGGCTTTCTTTACTGGCTGATTGGCGAAAACATTTCTTGTTATATCTAAAAGCGACCGCTTTAGTCTAATTATTGAATCATCGATGTCTTTTTTGGCATCGGATAGCTTCGTAAGAACATTTTTCCCACATGATGTTTTTCCCGTAAACACCATTGGAATTCGTTCAAAAAGAATTTCTTCACAACTTGCATTTTGTGTAAACAAATTCAAAAAATCAACAAAGACCAGGTCGGTTCTTTTGGGATTTGCCTTTGAATAAATTTCTTTCGTGTACTTAGGTAAATCGAAATACCAACGATTCATCGCAGAAACCAATCCATCAATTTCAAGCGATTTCATCTCGTAAGGAGTGAGCCACTGACCAAACAAAATTTTCATATCACGGATGTATTTTTCCTTAGTCGCATCCCAAGATATGTATGTCAGAGTATATGAATCAGGATTTTTATTTATCTGGTTTAAGGTCTGCGCAGAAATTTCTACAGAACCATTTTCATTATGAATAGAAATAGACTTTTTATGGCAATGCAAGAAGGCGGCAATAAATATCGGTATGATTCCTTTTCTCATGCCGATTCTTCCACTAGGTGATGTCAATTTTCGATAAAGCGCATCAAAAGAAACCTTATTCTTCTCAGCAGCATTATTGACAAACCATTGCAGAGCGTCGATAATAGGTTTTACAACGGCAACATCATCCTTTTTCTGGAAATCAAAATTTAATCTTACGTCATTCTTTTCATTAATCAACAGACCAGCATTTATCAAAACACTACGCATAATGAACACATCAGGGCCCGTTCCGGTCAAACCAAGATTATATTCAAGTTCGTTTCTTAGTAGAGCAGAAATAACCTTATCTCGGGCGTTCTCCATTACTGTTGTTGGAGAGTTTTTGTTGATAGCCTCGTTCTTGATAATCGGAGCTTTTGAATAAATATTTTCACAGATTTCAGAAAGTTTTTCAGAGAGTTCCGATTTTCTACCAATACAAGCGTCCTCTCCACAATAAATATATGACGAAGCGTTTCTTTCGGCTCTAGTATAATCGGCAATAAATCCGTGTAATACCTCGCTTAAATCATCTATCACGACTTGATATTCGTCTTCTAGAGCACTGTCGCCATGAGATTTCTCGCGTAGGGCATAAACTGCGCTATATTTTTTTGCAGTACTTTCGATTTCGTTAAACTGCGTGGGAACAACAAACAAAATTTGTCTCTGTGCAGCAGAAACTTGTTCGATCAAAGTGCGAATCTTTTTTGCTGAATTTTTCCCACTTAAAACGACCGCGATAACTCGACCATCAGAATCACTATCGGCATATTTACTTTGCCAGTCCGTATCTTCTAAGAATTCTTTATCAGAAACAAATATGAAATCAAACCATCGAGTCATCTCATACTTGTCATTATATCTCGAAGGATATAAATACGCACAGGTATTAAACTCGTTTAAAATATCGCACAAGTCAAATTTACTGCGCTGCCGTTCAATTTCATCATTTATCGTCTTTTCAATATCAACACCAGAAGATTCTTTCAATTTCAAATAAGAATTACTCTGTCGCAAATAGACGACGAATTCTTTTTCTACAAGATTATCAATAGCTAAAAGAATATCTTCTTCTGAGTATTCATTTTTGAAAATGCGGAATATTTCTTCTTTAACCGGCTTGATTTTTTCAAACTGTTGCAGGATATAAAGCAAGCACAATGTTTTTATGATCTTACATTCAAGAACTTTTTTCTTCCCAATTTTATCCAGAGCGCGACTTGCCAATAAATAGACATCACGAATTTCATTATTGTAGATTTCCTTCTTGAAAAGCTGTTCAAAATAATCAAACAACAAATCAGGAGTTACTAACTTGAAGTTAGAATCGTCATACCCACTTAAGAATGCAGAAAGCGTCGAGTGCCCTTGTGCCGACAAGAACGTAAAAAGAGTTCTTTCATTTTGTGCAATCTGCTCTGAAAGTCGAGGAAGAATAAAAATACTGACCGGATGAAGCGGGTAGCAATCAAGTAGCAGTTTTTGCACCTCATCGGGCTTCATTTCATTAAACAACGGGTGCTTACCATATAGTGCAAACAGGTCATCAAATTTCCGGCTTTGACTTTTCTTAAAGCGATTCCAATCAGCGGGTTTCTTCTTAATGACCGATGATATTATCTCATATACTTGCGTAAAATTATTGTTGAGCAAGACATGCTCAAATCGTTCTGAGATACCTCGCCATCCATCTGTTTTCTGTTTCGGAAGTTGGTCAATATAATTCGCAATCTCTTTATGCGAAATAAGCATAAGGTGCATCTGCGTATCACCACTTCTTGAACACTTTTCCGCAAAATCTTGCAACATTTTTGTGTCGCTAACACTTGCCGTTGATATGTTGGCTTCAAGATACTTGCTAAACTCGTCGTACACAACATAAAGACCGGTCCATTTTGAGGTCCTTTTTAATGCCTTAGCAACACTTTCGTATAAATCAACAACATCAAAACCCACAAACGGATTGAATATACTTCCGGCAGTCAATTCGGGATAAATCTGTTCGAATTGGCGATATGCATTCACATCAAAATCCTGCAATTTTTCAATGAACGCTTTGGTTGTTCCGTTTATTTCTTTTGCAAACGCTTTAAATGTTTGAGGATAGTCTTTTTCCCATTTTTGAATCGTTTTTATTGCCGCGGCATAATTGGTTTCCGGCATAACATCCATCAGGTTATTATCGCTCAAAGTTTTCTGCAAAGAGAATATAAATGCCTGATGCAAACTTGTACTATTGCCAGAAATAACTACAGGCAACAGCTTAACCTTTCCACTATAATAATTATCCAGCAGTGCAGATAGACGGTTATTTTCTTGAAGTTTTTCGTTTAAATGATCAAATAATTCGCGATTCTTTTTCATCAACAAAGAAAGAATCGTAAGTACAATATGGCTTTTGCCTTTTCCATAAGCACCAATTAGAATCCTAGCTCGATTAGTAGCACTACTCTGAGTACTTTCAAGGATGTCTTCTAACAAGGACAACGACGATCTCGTTGGGATAAAATTTCCCAATTTTTCTGTATTATGCAAATCATATTCAATATTTACAGAATACTGGAAACCACTTGCAGTTTGAATCATTTTGCTCATAACATTAAGCCCTTTCATTTGCAATGGATTCGTAATACTTTTGAACGCAATCAATGTATTGTAGTTCTGGATGCTTAATCCTTACGACATCCAGCCCTGCCGTTCTAATAATCTTCGCTTCGCCCAGTTTTTCAAGATTTCGTAAAACTTCAAGCAATGTTATAGAATCAAGATTGAAAGCCTTCCCAATACTTTCTGAAGTCAATAGCAAGTCTTTCAGTAGAATTTCCTCTGTTCCGCAATGTTTCTTCTGAATTAGGGCTAGTGTAATCCAAGGATTAAATGACGAGGCACTCAGAATATTCTTCCTATATACACTATCTCTCTTATTCAGTACTTCAATAAGGTTCATCTCACCAAACGGACAATCGATATTGCTTTCAGCAGAAACCTTTGCGGGATTCAATTTATAACGGGGAACATATGTTCCTACAATACAATTAAAGTCATCTTCCAGTGTTCTTGTGGTTCCAGATTCTTTTTCATCTTCACCAACATTCATCGAAATGTAACTTCGAATAAAATTCAGAAAATCTTCTTGTGTAAACTCACTCATCAAGAATTCATTGAAAAATACATACCAACTGGTGGCAAGTTCTTTATTTGTCGCTAGTTCATAGTGAAGCAACAAAAGCGTTCCCAATTCCTCAATATAGCGGTCATTTTCTCGAATTAAATTTCCCAAATCTGTAAATTTCTGAACTCTCTTTGTTGCGGCGTTTTCATACGTGATGCCAACGGCCTGCATCCAGTAACGAAGGGACTTAACCATATTACTGCCAATTCCAAGCACATCCATCGGATTGTTTTCTTTATCTATAAAAACTCGACCTTCGGTCTGCTCAACATATTTGATTCCCTTAGAAAGCCAACCTTTACGGATAAAAAACGTCTCATGAGCTCTAAATTTCATCTAACGAACCTCTTTCGTTTTCAAATACTTTCCCATCAAACATCCCATTGCTAAAACAGATTGGTTTACACACATTTTGCAATGAACGCATTTATTTTCATCAATGTGATATCCATCAGCAGTTATGCTAATTGCACCAGCCTTACACACGCTTTCGCACTTCAAACATTTTCTGCAACCATTAAACTTCCGAATCTGATAAGCAATTTTTCTTTGCAAATCGTCATGATCCGCAACATTCATTGTTCTTATCTTTACAGCATGTTCAAAGCCATCAACGGTAAATGGTTGGAGAGAAATGATTGGAACATTTGTACGGACATCAAGTACAAGAACTTCATGAAGAAGTTTTCTACCTAATTCACGATTAATCTTTCCAAACGGCACAAACATATTCACGAGTTCGTCATCAAACGGACGTACTAATCTGTAATTTTTCGCATGGTCTTCAGCGGTGCAATTCGTGAACTTAATTTTGACATCGTCTGCAGCGGCCAAACCGTTTCCACCTTGGCGTGCTTTCCATGCTCCCGAATCCACATATTCTTCTGGATCGGGCTTTCCGATTTTTTTAGCAAAATGGATTAAGAAGTCTCGCCATTTCTTAGAATTTTCAGGCATGTAGATTCTACTCAAAAATTGAGCTCGCTGATTGTTGTTCGGACAACACCAGCAACCTACGCGATCGTATCCTAAACGATACGCATCGTTAAAATCAACATTCTCCGCCAAAAGATAAAGCCATATATCGATATCTTTCCAGTCAATGATTGGAGAGGCCACTGTTTGCTTTTGAATTTTAACGGATTCCTTGCCGCTTTCAACACGATTGTACTTGCTTCGGCTAGCGCTTTCTGCGCGACGAATCCCATAGAAGGTCAATATTTGCTGATTCCTATACAGCGAATTCAGCATGCGTGTAATCGGTCCTGTTTTGAACATCGAACAGCACCAACGCATAATTCGTGCCGGAGGACCAATGTCTTCGCAAACATCCATAAAATTTTGATCTTCATTGATAGAAGTTTCAAAAATTGCAAATGGATGGTCCTTCTTAAATCTCTTTGCGTATTCAACCGTTTGCGGAAATTCCAATGTCGTGTTTCCGAAAATATGAACAAGACTCGGATTGCCAAGCGCTTTCGTCACAATATCCGCTGTAACAGTAGAATCCTTACCACCAGAGAACGACAAAACAATATTTTCTTCGGGAAAATTGGAAGCTTCTCGCTTGATAAACGAGTGCGCTTCGTTAATCAAAGCATTTAGGCGATTTTTGTTAGCAGCAATAAATTTGCTTGTGAAGTCTTCAAAACACGCTTGAACTTTCTTAGATTTATTGTCTTTTTCGTTTTCCTTAATCAATGCGGAAAGGACATCGCAATCTTCCGTTCGGAAAGTTTTCGAAGGAATAGATTTCATCTTTCCATCGATATAATAGCGACTGTCTAAAGCCCACACAGAGCACTCCGAATACTTCAAAGGTTGATTGTGAGCTAATAGGAGTTCCAACAGCAGTCTTTCCTCTGGAAAGACCGGGCGCAAATCTGTTGATAGGAATGTTGTTGCTGAATGACAATGCGGACATACGCTTTTGCCATTAACACCATTAATCTGCTCTGGAGGCGTGATTATAGGAACACGACAGGATTGACACCAAAAAACTTGCGCAGATAGAAAACCGGAACTTTCATGCAGTTCCTCATTATCAATACGCAATGATGACTTTTTCTTCGTCAATCAAACCTCTGCCAGCACGCTCTTGTACTGACAGTTGGTAGCGCATTTTCATGAAATAGAAAAGGGGCGCAGGTCCACCCGTCTTAGTCCGAGGCTACCGCTAAGTGCCCAACAAAGAGACAGGCGAAACGACCCACGCCCCAAAATCTTCGCCAAAGGCGAATAAAAGGGCAAAGCACCATAAACCCGCATTGCTACAGGTATGATACAATGGAACACGACGCAAAACGGCATGTCCGCGTGAGCGTTGCCTTGTTCCTCTCTGTTTGAAGTTTTAGCGGTATTTCGAACTAGAGAACAAGAGCAAAACTCTATTTTCTTTAAAAATACATAATAATTTTGACAGTGGAGTGTCAAACCCGAAACTGGAGCCACTTTAGCCAAAAAATTCGCAAAAATCACCCTAAAACACTGATTTTCGCATTTTTCTTATATTGTCATATTCTGACAATTACAGTGTTTATATTTGTACCAGCGAGGTTCTATGCTGGTAACTTTCCTTATCGTGCTTGGCATATTGGCCCTTTTCGGGACTGGCGACGCAGGGGATGCCTGCGCCATCACCTTGCTGTTGAAAGTGCTGCCGTTCCTGATTTTCGTGGGGATTTTCGCGTCTTTAATGTTCTGTAGCGGGTAAAAAGAAATAAAAACTTGCCTTTTCAACCATTTTATTATATATTTGGTTTGAAATGCAAGAAACAAACGAAAAGAAACTGGAAAAATTGCTGAGCGCGAACGGAGGCTATATCACGCGGAAGCAAGTTGATAGCCACGGGATTCCCTCGTGGTTCTTGACCGATTTCGTGAAAAAGCAATGTCTTGTCAAGATAGACAAAGGGTTCTACGCCCAAGAACAATGGATTCTGGACGATTATCTTGTGTTTCAATACAAATATCCCAAATTCATCTTTTCGCACGTTTCCGCACTCTTTTTGCATGGGCTAACAGACCGCCTACCCGATTATTTCGAGGTAACCGGGCCCAAGAATTATAGGCCATTTTCTCCGAACCCTTCCGTCGCAATCCACACGGATTCTCGCGATGAAACCTACAGGCTTGGAATTTGCAAAATCAAGACCTCGCTTGGACATCTGGTGGAATGCTTCGATACGGAACGAACGCTTTGCGACATCATCAAAAACAGCCGAAAAATCGATGCCGAAATTTTCGGCAAGGCGCTCAGGCGTTACGCAAAATCAAAAGACAAGAATACCCGCAACCTGCTCCATTACGCCCAAATATTGAAAATAGAGAACAAAGTGGCGGAACTTATGACGGTGGTACTGAATGAAGATTAACTACGAAAAAAAATCTTCGTTTGCAAAAGGCATCACGTTTGAAGCAACAATTGAAGCATGCAAAGAGATTCTCGATTGCATTTTCTAACATTTCGGGGCTGGCGACGCAGGGGCCGCCTGCGCCATCACCTTACTGTTGAAAGTGCTGCCAATACTCATTTTCGTGGGGATTGTGGCGTCTTTGATGTTCTGTGGAGGATAAAAATGTTGATTTTAGCAAATTTTTACCCTACAATTACTAAAATTTTATATATTGTAGGGTAATGAGCGTTGTGAGCGGAATATTGAAAGAAGAACTCGAACGGCTGGAAAGACTTCAGGCGAAGTATTCCGCCATGCTCGAAGCTCTCCCCAAAGGGTCTCTACGGAAAAAGAAAATCGGACAGAAGATTTACTTTTACCTGGTTTCAAGAAAAGGCGACCGGGTAGTAACGGAATATCTATGCCAAGGCGACAGTCCCAAGGCCAAGTCGTTTGAGGAGCAGGACGCCAAGAGAAGGGATCTCAAATCCAAGGTCAAGGGCGTAAAAGAGGACATTGCAGAAATAGGGAGAAGTCTTGGAAAATTCGCCCGAAAATAACTTTATCGAAATTCTGACGCAACTTCAAGATGCGGGCGCACTGAGAAGACTGATTCTTGTTGGAAGCTGGTGCTTGCTTGTTTACAAACATGTCTAGGACAATGCCCCCGAAATTCCAGCGCTCCGCACGACCGATTTGGACTTTCTGGTTCGTGAACCCAATGTGAATATTCCGAAAATCAACATACCCGATATCCTGGAAAAATTGGGTTTCGAGCCGTTGAATGACATTGCGTCGGGATTGACGAAATACGAATGCGAGGATTTGGAAATTGAATTCCTTGTAGCCAAGATGAGAAATGGCGATAGCGTGATAAAGGTTCCGCACCTGACTCTTTCCGCACAAATGCTCGCCTACATGGACATCGCAAGCAAATATTCGCAACAAGTTTCTTTTGATGGGATTTCTTTGAATGTTCCCGAGATTTCAGCATTTGTCCTACACAAGATTCTCGTTCAACCGTTGAGGAACGATGAAGCCAAGAAAGAGAAAGATGCGGCTACAATCCGTTCCCTGAGCGACCTGATTATCGACAGAAATGATTTAGCACTGCGCACCAAGGAAATTTATTCGGAGTTTCCGCAGAAATGGAGAAAAAAAATTCTTTCGGAAACAAAGTCGAAATATCCGAACATCGTCAAGATACTTGAAGCGTAATTCCCATATTTTTTACCCTACAGTGTCGATTTTAGACGTTTCTGTAAGACAAGTCAATTATCACCGAAAGAACCTATGCCCTTTTGGTGACATCTTTGGTGACATTTTTGGTGACATCTTTGGTGACAAAAAAGACCGCAGCTCAGGTTAGGCTACGGTCTAATTTTTTTGCGGGTCTGGATCCTTCGACTTCGCCCTTACGGGCTCCGCTCAGGATGACGCGACCAAGGGTCGCATTACTTCACCACAACGCTTACGAGTTTACCCGGCACAGCAATGACCTTCACAACAGTCTTACCAGCAGTAAACTCCTTCACTCTTTCATTTTCAAGTGCGAGCTTTTCCAAAGCAGCCTTGTCCATGTCCTTAGCAACATTTGCCTTGGCGCGGACCTTGCCGTTCACCTGGAACACGACCTCGACGGTGTTTTCCACGGCCTTGGAGTGGTCGGCTTCTGGCCAGGCGACGTTCGTGAGCGATTCGTTGTGACCGAGGATACTCCACATTTCTTCGGCGATATGCGGGGCAAACGGGTGCAACAGCTTGACGAAGGTTTCGCACGGTTCGCGGTAGCGCTTGTCCATCTTCATCATTTCGTTGTTGAAGATCATCAGCTGGCTAATCGCGGTGTTGAAGCTCATGTTTTCGATGTCGCTCGTGACCTTGATGACGGTCTGGTGCATCACCTTCTCGATAGCTTCCGGAGCAGTTTCGTCAACGAACACCGGGGCATCATCGCTGTCGCCCACCACGGAACGCCAGGCGCGGCCGAGGAAGCGGTTCATGCCTTCGATGCCCTTGGTCTGCCACGGCTTCACGGCGTCCAGCGGGCCCATGAACATTTCGTACAAACGAAGACTGTCGGCACCGTAGTCGCGGACCACATCATCCGGGTTCACCACGTTCTTCAGGGACTTACTCATCTTCGCCACGATCTGCTTGAGCTCGATGTCGGAGCCCTTCTTGAAGAACTTGCCATTCTTTTCTTCCACTTCGTCGGTGGGGACCTTGGAGCCTGCGGCATCTTCGTAAGCGAAGGCGAGAATCATGCCCTGGTTGAAGAGCTTCTGGAACGGTTCGTCGGTAGAGACGAGGCCGAGATCAAAGAGCACCTTGTGCCAGAAGCGGCTGTAGAGCAGGTGGAGCACGGCGTGTTCGGCACCGCCCACGTAGAGGTCCACAGGCATCCAGTACTTTTCGAGTTCCTTTGCCACAAATGCATCGCCATTGCAGGCGTCGATGTAGCGCAGGTAATACCAGCAAGAGCCAGCCCACTGCGGCATGGTGTTCGTCTCGCGGATACCCTTGCGGCCGTTCTTGTCCGTGACCTGGAGCCATTCGGTGGCGTTTGCGAGCGGTGACTGTCCGCCGTCACCCGGCTTGTAGTCCTTGAGTTCCGGCAAGAGCACCGGAAGTTCGGAATCATCGACGGTAGAGATTTCGCCGTCTTCCCAGTGAATAATCGGGAACGGTTCACCCCAGTAGCGCTGGCGGCTGAAGAGCCAGTCGCGGAGCTTGTAGTTCACGGTAGCCTTACCGATCTTATTTGCTTCCAGCCATTCGATGACCTTCGCGATGCCCTGCTTCTTGTTGAGGCCGTTCAGGCAAAGCGTGTCGTTCTGGCTGTTGATGTAAGTGCCGTCGGCAGCCCAGCAGGCTTCGCCGGCGAGAACCTTCGGGCGAACGTCGACCGGGCAGCTTGCATCGGGTTCCATGATGCAGATGACGGGCAGGTTGAACTTCTTCGCGAAATCGAAGTCGCGGGTATCGTGGGCGGGCACTGCCATGATAGCGCCGGTGCCATAGCCAGTCAAAACGTAGTCAGCCACCCAAACCGGAATCTTGGTGCCGGTCAGCGGGTTCACGGCGTAGCTACCGGTAAACACGCCGGTCTTTTCCTTGGCGAGTTCGGTACGGTCGAGGTCGCTCTTCAATGCGGCGGCGTGCACGTATTCTTCCACGGCGGCCTTCTGTTCGGCAGTCGTGAGTTCCGGCACCATGGCATGTTCCGGGGCGACGACCATGTAAGTTGCACCGAACAGCGTATCGCAACGGGTCGTGTAAACGCGGAGCTTCTTTTCAGTCGGCATGCCGTTAGCATCGGCAATGGCAAAATCTACTTCGGCACCGTAGCTCTTGCCAATCCAGTTCTTCTGCATGTCCTTCACGCCCTGGGGCCAATCCAGCTTGTCCAGGCCCTTCAGCAGGCGGTCGCCATACAGCGGGATGCGCATGAGCCACTGCTTGAGGTTACGGCGTTCTACTTCCTTGGTGCCGCACTTTTCGTGAGAGCCGTCGTTCAAGACTTCTTCGTTCGCGCACACAATCTTGCAGTGCTTGCACCACCACACCTGAGCGTCGGCGTAGTAAGCGAGGCGCTTGGAATCCTTGAACTTGCGAACTTCTGCAGCACCTTGAGCAGCCACGTCGGCGGGGATGGGCAGTTCTTCGATGGGGCGGCCCTTCTGCTGGTCTTCATCGAACCAGGTGCCGTAAAGGCGCTTGAAAATCCACTGAGTCCACTTGTAGTACTTGGGGTCAGTGGTGTTCACTTCCTTTTCCCAGTCGTAGGAAAGGCCCAGGCGCTGGATCTGACGGCGGAAATTGTCGCAGTTCTTCTTGGTGGTAATGGCCGGGTGCGTACCGGTCTGAATAGCGTACTGTTCAGCAGGGAGACCGAAAGCATCCCAACCCATGGGGTGCAAGACGTTAAAGCCCTTGGAGCGCTTGTAGCGGCAAATGATATCCGTTGCGGTGTAACCTTCGGGGTGGCCCACATGGAGGCCAGCGCCACTGGGATACGGGAACATGTCCAGGCAGTAATACTTGGGCTTGGACTTATCGGTGCCCGTCTTGAAAGTCTGATGTTCTTCCCAGTAGGCTTGCCACTTGGTTTCGATCTCTTGCGGATTGTACTTTGCCATTGCTTTATACCTCAGGTTGGTTCTGCCAGACTAGAGACGAGAGACGAGAGACGAGAGACGAGAGAAGTCGTCAGCAGGTCAATCAGCAGCCGTCAACAAAGCCTCATTAAATTTTTCGGGTTAAAATTTAGAAAATTCATTTCCAAAATCATTTGACAATTTTCCCACTCGTATCGATATATAGACGTAACAAAGAAGGAAACGTCACATGAAAAATCAAGCAACCAACACCCAATTCGGCAAAGAAAAGAACCTCAGCGAAGAAGAAATCATGGAATCGCTCCGTTCGTCAACGACCTGCGCCTATATGTTTTCCGCAAGCCATAGCGACATCGATTCAAGCAACCTGATCAACATCGTCAAGACCGACGACAAGACCATCCTGCGGCACACCGTCAACATCGCGGGCATTCCGACCGACACCTCCATCCGTTTCGAAATCAACCACGGCAAGGGCGGCCCCCGCTACAATATTTTCGGGCACCACAACAAGCTGAGCTATATCCGTCGCACATCCGACGCCGAAGTCGCCCTCAAGCACTTCGCAAGCACCGTAAACGAAATCGTGGGCTACTGTTTCGAGCCTCCTGCCACACAAAGCGCCATTTGGCCCTAAAAAAACTCAACAGGCCCTAGGTGGCGCCAATGCCCCTAGAGTAGCTATTTCTTGACGCAACGGACTAGGTACCCATTCTTTTTCACCTCAAGTCTTGCCTCTCCGCTACCATTTTCTCGGAAGATGAATGCTTCGGCCGTAGTATCGGCAAGCTGCACCATGGTCCAATACCCCGTAAGTTCCATGGAGAGTTCTTCGGTATAGTCTATTCCGTTCCTGTAGAAAATCTTGATATAGCCTACCGGCATCGACGAGAAACCGCAAACATCCGTATGCAGGGTATCGTACCCCGTCATTTTCTTGCTCAACCCGCCAACAATGGATTTCTTCCCCTTTGCTGCGGCGCTATCTATCGGAGAAATCGTATGCCAAGCAGTCGTCGTATTCGAAAGAGAGAAGTCGTCATCACAATAGAGGCGCTCTCCCTCGTAACCAACGATGAGTCCGTATTTCCATTTGTAGCGATCATCGCAAGCACCATACATCGCCCACTCCGAAGTGTGCGTCCAAGTCTTTTTACCATCGCCACAGATGACATCAACGCCTGCATATTCCTTCCATGTAAAGCCAGATCCGTCACAGAAACCTAGGGCTTCGTCGGCAGCAGTTACCTCTCTCCAGCGGCTAGGCGAGCATCCATATTTTTTGCCGTTATGCGTTCCAATCTCTCCTCGTATCTTTGAGTCGCACTCCCCATACTTTTCTTCCATTTCGGTAAATCTCTGCCACAAGCCGAATTTTGCACAGAAGAAAGTTACACCATCAAGAACTTCCTTCTGCCCAAGGTTCGACGAATTGCACGAACCTAAGCCCTCCCACAATCCAGCCGAATTCCACAACCCCTTCACGCACTTGAACCCAGATTCCTCGTAACAAAGGACAAATTCACCTTCCCTTTCAGGAGTGCAGTAACCCGCCTTCGCGGCAACCCCCGACAGGCGGTTCCACTTCTTGTTTCGGCAGCCATATTTTTCACCATCGAACTCGACGACTTCGTATTCGCGCGCAGTGGTACACGAATCATGCACCGCAATCAATGTCGGGGTGCCCCACCCCTCTTTCATACAAATATATTCCTTCGATCACCCGTAATCAAATCCGCGGACAAGCCCAGGTGGGAGCAGACAAACTCTCCCTTCCCTTTGACGCAGCTTCCACCCATCTGCGGATTGAATCCGAATTCCGGATCCGTAAGCGATCCCGCAAACCGGACCATGTACTTGTAGTCATCTTCCATAGGCAAGTCATAACCCCGCGGGCAGACACCGGCAATGTATTCTTCCTTGTACAGCACGCCGTAACTTTCGCAATAAACCGAGTCCCTGTCATAGCAATCACCAAAGGACGAACGGCTTCTGTTATCCATGTTTTCGGCCATCCATACATACGGACCGAACTGGATTGTCTTGTAATCCCTTCCGGTTCTGAAATCGTTCAGCACGCCCCTAACGATTGTCGAGGCTCCCATCCCCGAAACGAATCCTTTTCCGATAGCGGCCGTATCCATACAGTCATCGACATTGAAGTCGTCAACCGAAGAACTGGACAAATCGACCTCGTCACTACCGGTCGAGCCACTGTGCCCGCCGCAAGCGCACAGGAAGAAGGAAAAACCTAATGCGCAAATTAACGATAAATTTTTTATACAAAGAAAACAATAAAATCTGGGCATCCCATGACAGGTCCGCTTGACAACTCGCTAGAACTTATTCTTCTTGCGGGCAAATTTCACGCCAAACCACAACGTATTGGCAATATCGGACTTGCTGACATCCTGGGTGTCGGACAATTCCCACTGCCCTTCGATATCCATCGACCAGGCAACACCCACGCCGACATTCCATGTCTTGCCGATGGGGAACAGTTTTCCCATTTCAAACTTCAGGAACAACGGCCCCGAAAATTCGTGGTCCACCAAAGAAGCGTAGTTATCATCGTAGTAATGCAGGCCGACGCCAGCCGAGACTTCTATATACGAATAAAACCGCTGCCGTCAAATTCAGACGACTGGACAATCCTTCCTTCGCCATCCCCGTACGTAATCACTATCCTCGTCATAGCCCTGCCATGTCATATTATAGCCGAGATCGGCACCCATGAACAGCGACACCTTGGATTCGCGTTCTACCGTGGGCGCCGGCGTATACGGGACCTGCTGGGTGGTGTATACAGGCGCTCCGCCTTACTGCGCAAAAGCGCCAGAAGTAAAAGCGAGTACCAATGCGGCACTCGCGAGATATTTTGACATTGTCATTTTTCTTTGTCTCCTATTACCCTATAGAATTCCAAAAACTGCGCGGGGGAAAGTTCCTCGGCGCGGACCGTCGTCGGATAATCCAGCAGCTCGATGGCTTCCTGGATTTTTTTCTTGTCGTAGGCGCGGCCGAAAGAATTGGCGAGCGTCTTGCGTTTCTGCGTAAACGCGGCGCGGACAAAGTCGAAGAAACCTTCGGGAGCCTGCAGCGCATCCGCCTTGGGCGTAAGCAGCATGGTGGCGCTATCGACATTCGGGCGCGGCGTAAAATGTTCGGGGCCAATCTTCCTCAAAATCTGCGTGTCGGCGTAAGCGGATACGAGTACAGACAAACTGCCGTAGTTACTGCTGCACGGAGCGGCACAGATGCGTTCGGCGACTTCCAGCTGCACCATTCCCATAAAACCCTTGGTCAGATGCAGTTTCGGCATCAGCCCCGCGATGATGGCGGTCGACACATTGTACGGGAGGTTTCCCGTCACCCACGGTTTTTCGTGCGCCTCGAGGAATGCCTGGAGGTCGAACTTGAGAAAGTCGATATTCTCGATGCGGAAATTCTCGCGGCCCTGGAATTTTTGTTCCAAAAATTCGACACACTGCTCGTCGATTTCGACAGCAGTGAGTTGCACGGCGCGGTCGAGCAAGTGTTCCGTCAACGCGCCGTGCCCAGGGCCGATCTCCAGCACGGCCTCGCCCGCCTGCGCAGGCAAATCACCCGCAATCATCTGCGCGGTAGGAATATCCAAGAAATTCTGACCAAACTTACGGCGACGTGCTCTATCCATATCGGCAAAGATAGCAAATACCGACGCTCCGCCTAACCGCGCCTGCGGCTGGAGGCGCGCCTTAACAGCCCCGTCAAAAACTGGTAAAAGCGTTCGCTGCGGGAATTATCCTGCTTGTTCTTACGCAGCGTAATCACGATGTCGCGCTTGAATTCGGCATCCGTAATCTTCAGGAGACGGATTCGGCGGTTATTGACGCGCCCCCACGAAAACTCCGGCCAGAACCCCACACCGATGCCGCTCGCGATGGCATCCTTCACGGCAAGCGCATTGTCGCTTTCGAAGGTGATGTGCGTCTTGAAACCGATACGTTCGCAATACTCGTTAAAAATGCTGCGCAGCTGCTTGGAACCGTAAAGGCCGATAAAATTAGTCTTCTGCAATTCCTTGAGGCTGATACTGTCGCGCTTTCGGTATTGGGCCGTATTCGGCACCGCCAAGTAGATATTCTCGGTGCAGACGAAACTTTCCTCTTCGGAATCTTCACCACCGTAGTGGCGGGCAGAAGCCTTGTAATTGGCGTAGGTGCGCACGCAGATATCATAGAGCGTCGTTTCTTCGTTCTGCACCAAGTTAAAACGCAAATCAGGATCATTCCGCTTGTAAAGAATCACCGCATTCGTCACGAAAGAGGACGCCGCAAGCACATTCAAGTTGACCGTCGCGGACTGTTCGTTTTCCATGGCACGGAGCTGAGCCGGAAGCGATTCAATGTCCTCGTAAAGGGGCTTGACTTTCTTATAAAAATATTCCCCGATTTCGGTCAGCTTGATGTTTCGCCCCTGCGTCTTGAACAGTTTTACCCCAAGTTCCTCTTCAAGCTTGTGGAGGGCATGCGTAAGCGCAGGCTGCACAATACAAAGGGTTTTGGCACTCTGCGTCACGTGCTCGGTGCGGGCGACTGCCAGAAAATACTTGAGATGCGTCAATTCCATACGATTTTATTACCAAGAAGAATTCATCAATTTTATTGATTAATTAAATATAAATAATCTATTAGACAATATGAATCGGTAGTTCTAAATTTGCTCGCGAAAACAAAGGAGTACTTATGAAAAAGATTTCCAAGACCATCACGACCATCGCCGCCACCCTGTGCGCCGTAGCCACCTTTACCGCCTGCGAACAGGCCAACACCTGCAACTACGACGAAGCTTCCAACACGCTTTCGTGCCCCGACAAGGTCTACAAAACCGTCAAGATCGCCAACAAGATCTGGACCGCCGAAAACATGGCCGTCTATGTTCCCGATTCCAGCTCCTGCTACGACAACAACCACGCAAACTGCGAGTCGACCGGCCGACTCTACACCTGGAACGCCGCCAATAACAACCTCTGCCCCACCGGCTGGACGCTCCCTACCCTCGAAGACTACAAGGCCGCTTTCGCCGACAAGAACGCCGATGCCCTCAAGGACGCCGCCGGATTCAATCTCCAATTCGCCGGCTTCAAGTACTACGACGGCAAATTCGCCGACAAGGATGCCAGCGCAAGTTTCTGGACCAGCGACAAGTATGACGATTCCAGGGCTTATCTCGCACGCGTCACCAACACCCGCACGACGTTCGAACACTACAACAAGAATATCTTCGCCTCTGTCCGCTGCATTAAGAAATAATTCGGAATTCAAGAATCAGAATTAGATGAAATAAAGTAATATTATTTCAAAAACATTCGGAAAGAGGAAATAATGACCTGGCTCATCGACTTATTTACAAAGCCCTCCGTCGCCCAGCAAGTTATCGCCATCGCCCTCACGGCATCCATCGGTCTCATGGTCGGCAAGATCAAGGTCAAGGGAATCAGCCTCGGGGGTGCAGGGGCACTCTTCGTGGGCATCCTGCTCGGACACCTCGGCCTCCGCGTTGAAGGCAACGTCCTCCACTTTATCCAGGAATTCGGCCTCATCCTCTTCGTTTACACCATCGGCATGCAGGTGGGCCCCGGCTTCATGGACTCCATACGCCGCCACGGCCTGGTCCTGAACGTCCTTTCGACCGGCATCGTTCTCCTCGGAGTCATCACGACGCTCTGCCTGTATTTCTTTACTGATATGCATAACAACGTACCCGTGCTCATCGGAATGCTCTGTGGCGCCGTCACGAACACGCCCTCCCTCGGAGCCGCTAACTCAGCCTTTGCCGCGGCCGGGGTGGACACATCCCTTACGGGTATCGGGTACGCTGTTGCATATCCGTTCGGTGTCATCGGCATCATTCTGGTAATGATCCTGATGCGCGTCATCTTTAGGCAGAATCCGGCCAAGGCTGCCGAAAACTACGCCAAGGACATCGCGGCGAACGCCAAGGAAATCGAATCCTGCAGCCTTACGGTTGACAATCCCAACCTGTTCGGAGTGACGCTCAAGGATATCCCCGACCTGATTTCAAGCGGAGTCGTGGTCACGCGCCTCCTGCGCAACGGGAACATCACTACCCCGAACGGAAATACCGTCATCGTGGAAGGCGACAAGCTGCATATCGTGGGCATGCCCGAAGCGGTCGCCGCCATGGAAAAGATTATCGGACACCGCCTCGAAAAGCCAATCACACATGTAACAAGCAACGCCGACAAGCCGATAGTCGTCAAGACGATCCTCGTCACCAACAAGAAAATTCTCGGCCGCACCATTGAATCGCTTGCACTCGCGGAACGCTACGGAGTCAACATCAGCCGCGTGGTCCGCAGCGGATTCAAGTTCACGGGGCGCCTCGACCTGCGCATCAAGTTCGCAGACAAATTAAGAGTCGTCGGCACCGCCGAAGGCATCGAAGCCGCCGAAAAGGAACTAGGCAACTCGCTCACCGCGCTCGACCACCCCGAAATATTGCCCGCGTTCCTGGGGATCTTCCTCGGAGTCATCGTCGGAAGCATCCCGCTCGCCCTCCCCGGAATGCCGACACCGCTGAAGCTCGGTCTCGCCGGAGGCCCGCTGATCGTGGCCATCCTCCTCAGCCGCAAACGCAAGATTGGCCCGCTGAATTTCTTCATGGCGAACAGCGCAAACCTCATGCTCCGCGAATTCGGCCTCACGCTCTTCCTCAGCTGCGTCGGCCTGAACGCAGGCATCAAGTTCTTCGATGTGCTCCTGAACGGCGACGGACTCTACTACATGGGACTCGCCGCCATCATCACCTTCGTCCCGCTCGCCATCATGGCTACTGTCGGCCACCTGGTCTTCAAGGTCAACTTCCTTTCGCTCTGCGGCGTACTCGCGGGCGCCACCACCGACCCGCCCGCCCTCGCCTTCGCGAACAGCCAGGCCGACAGCGAAGCAGTGAACATCGGCTACGCCTCGGTCTACCCGCTCACCATGCTGCTACGAATCTTGAGCGGACAAGTGCTCGCGATTCTCTTGCTGCAAGCGATGTAGGCGAAACGAATGAAATTCAATCCAACGACGAAACTCTAAGCAGAGTACTCCCTCTAGAAACAGCAAAGGCTCCCCGCAAGGGGAGCCTTTTTAAGATTCACCTACAAATCAAAAGAACTGGGGGGGCCAACGCGGGTTCTTGGAACTCATGTCGATCTTGTAGAAGTCCTTCTCGAAGCGACCGTCATCCAAGCCGTACATCTGCATCACATGGCGTGCGATCCACTTGCCGAGCTTCATCACGGTGAGTTTCTTGCGGAGGCGGCCCTGGCAGTCGCGGTTCATGATATCCGGGAGAGTCGAGGTCGTGAGAATTTCGTCGATTGCGTGGCTGTTGAGCTTTTCACGGGCTTCGGGGCTCGTGTGGAAGTGCGTCACGCCGAAGCACACGCGGTTAGGGTTACCCTTCTTGATGTGTTCGCAGCACTGCACGATCGTCGTACCGGTGCGGACCATGTCGTCGAACACGATCACGTCCTTGCCCTCAATTTCCTCGATGCTGATGTCGGAGAGTTCCGGGTTGAAGGTCATGCTGATTTCACGTTCGCCGGTACGGACCTTGTCCATCACCACTCGCTTGCATTCGGGCAGGTCGAGCGCTTCGTAAACGGCGTTCATGAACGGGCGTGCGCCCTTGTCCGGAGAAACGATTACGAGGTTGTTGCCGTCCTTGCCAGTCTGAACAAAGTTGCTGTTCTTGATGTAGTGGGCGTAGACGTCCGTCGGAATCAGGTTATGGAAATTGTCCTTGCCGAAGATTTCAGCAAACAGGTTCTGCACCTTGATGCTGTGGTTGTGCACCGTGACCACGGCATCGACACCGGACTTTTTGAGGAGTTCGGCGTAGAGAAGGCTCGTGAAGGCCTGGCCGTCGAACTTCTTGAGGTCGATGTCCGGGCGATCCTTCTCGAGTTCACCGATGCGGTGCGGACCGCGGTCCTGGGCGCTGTAGAAAAGGTCCGGTTCAACCAGGACGACCTGTTCGGCACCGTTGTCCTTGGCGGCACGTGCCAAAATGCAGTTACGCATGGCGTAGTCGTTACGGCTTCGTTCATGGTTCGAAACCGAGCAAATCAGCACGATCTTGCCTTCCAGGCGGCGGCCGATATGTTCCATATCGTCCACATCCAGCATGTAGCGGGGGCAGAATTCGGAGTTAGCGAAGGTCTTCAGAGAGACCATGTCGGAAATATCTTCACGGAGTCCGATGTACTGCGCCATATCGATGGCGAACGGATCGTCGGTGAAGTTACCGGTCACGATAAAACGATCTGACATTTTGTTGCCTTGATTTGAGGGTTGAACCATTTGGTATGGGCAAATATAGAATAATTCAATACCCGAATTCAAGGCTGTCTTACAATAGGCGACTTTTCAAAAAAAAAGACTTTCGCCATTTCTGACGAAAGCCTTAAAAATAAAATGATGCTCACATTTTGATATTGATTTAGAAACAAGCAGGACAAGGCGCGAGCTCCCGTAGCGTACTAAAACGTACGTGAGGGAGCGAGCTATACGACACTTGAGGCGTAGCCTCTTAGTGAGAGTTATCCCCTTTGGGGAAACGCCGTAATGCGCCGTTTATAAATCAATAATCCTGTCGTTCTGCAGAAGCTGCTCAAACGTCTGACGTTCGCGCACGACCTTCAGTTCACCGTTGGTGTACATGGTCTCGGCGGCGTAGCGGCGGCTGTTGTAGTTGCTGCTCATGGCGGCACCGTAGGCGCCTGCATCATGGAGAATCAGCAAATCGCCCACCTTCGCCTTCGGGAGCTTGCGGGTCACCACGAAGCCACCTTCTTCCTGCGTGAACACGTCGCCGGATTCGCAGAGCGGGCCTGCAACGACGGCGTCGACCGTTTCGTTGAGTTCGCGACCGTCGCGGGCGATAATCGAAATGGCATGATAGCTACCGTAAAAACTCGGACGAACGAGATCGGTAAAGCCGGCGTCTACCAGGTAGAACAAGTTGTCGCCCTGCTTCTTGACGGCGCGGATTTCAGCCATCAGGTAACCGCTTTCGGCCACCAGATAGCGACCGGGTTCCACTTCAAGGTGAACCTCGTGGCCAATGCTCTGCTGAATGCGCTTGCGGGCATCGTCCCAAAGCTTGTAGTAGGCGTTCACGTCGATGCGGTTGCCCTTGTCTTCTTCGTGGTAAGGAATCGGGAGGCCGCCCCCTGCACTGATGGTGCGCAAGTGGCTACCCAGGCGACGGCTAGCGTCGACCATGGCATCGCAAACTTGAGCGAGGTGTTCAAAATCCGTACCGGAACCGATGTGCATGTGCAGTCCCGTAATCCACATGCCGTTGGCCTGCGCTAGCTTGATACAATCCTTGATCTGTTCGTGCCAAATGCCGTGCTTGGAAAGATCGCCACCGGTGTTAGTCTTGCGGGAGTGCCCATGGCCAAAGCCCGGGTTCACGCGGATGGTGAGTTCGGACTTCACACCGAAATCGGCCAGCTGCTGGATCATGTCCGGCGAGCCCACATTCACGGCGATGTTGTGTTCTTTCACGAGTTCAAGAGCGTCCTTGTCGAAGATGTCTGCTGTGTAGACAATTTCGGGAGCCTTGCCCTTCTGGACTCCGCCCTTGAAACCCGCCTTCAATGCGCGCACGATTTCGCCTGCAGAAACGGCGTCGACCACACAGCCGAGCTTGCGGATAAGCGAAACCACAGAAAGGTTCGGGCATGCCTTCTGGGCAAAGCGAACGGTGTCAAATACCTGGACATCCTTCACGCACTTTTCAATCGTAGCGCGGTCATAAATCCAGAGGGGAGTGCCGTACTGTTCGGCAGCCTTCACAAAAACTTCTTGAGGGATGGAATAATTTGTCATACGGAGAAAATTTAGAAAATGGCTATGAGGTATGAGGTCGCACTGACGTGCTTTGGGGTCACTTCGCTTTGGGGAAAGAGAAATGGATGGCGTGGGATTTGTGCTGACTTTACACAAAATGAAAAATGCCGAGCGATCAGCCCGGCACGTTTGTTACAACCTCATTATTTCGTTTTATGGTTCTCTATATTTTGCAAGCACCCATACAAATGTTTTGCACGAGCATAATGTTGCCCACCTTCGCCTTGTTTAGCCATAGCCCATTCACGGGCCGCTTTCTTTTTCGTAAGAGCCAACAAACGCGCTTTTCCTTCGGGTGTCATTTGTGACATGATATTATCTCCTTATGAAGTAAAAGTTAGTCTTCTTATTTCAACCCCATTTCTTTCAAACGAACCTCAATTTCATCATCATCCAACCCCATATCCTTAAATTGGCGTATGGCATCACGTCTTGCCTGACCTTCTCTATACCGATCAACTTTAGCCTGCATTTCAGCTCTTTGCGCATCACTCAGCCGATGACCATTATAGGATCCAGTACGTGCAGCAGTTTCTGCTTTATCTGCAGCAGCATCAAGCAAAGCCCCACCGGCTTTTCCAATCAATTTAACTGTTCCTACAAGAATATCTCCCAAAATGCCCATAGTAATCTCCTTATAAGAAGTGGACCAACCTATCTGTACTAAATGTAAACAAAAAAAAACAAAGTCAAGTAATTTTTTATTTTTCTTCTATTTTTTTCCTCTTTAGACGCGAAAGAAATCATTTTAGTCCATCTAATTGATTTAATCGACAAAAAAAACGAGAGACGTTTAGTCTCTCGTCTGCAGAGCCAAAGGCCCATTCTTGTGACAATCACCTCGTTCAAGCTTCAAACGCCAACCCCGACCGCGCCCAATCCTGGTTGCTGTCTCGGCTTATGCATTTTCCGCCTAAATTACACGTGCTTGACCTTGTTGTCACCTTCGTCCCAGTATTGACCGTCGCAAACGAACTTGTATTCGTAATCGCCAGCATCGAGGATGATCTTGCCAGTCCAAAGACCGGTCTTCTTGTCTTTCTTGAGCATGTCCTTGTCAACAGCCCAGTTGTTGAAGGAACCAGCAACGGACACGGTCGTTGCGAGCGGGCAGTTGGCTTCGAACACAACCGTCACCTTCTTGGGAGCCTTAGCGACAGCCTTAGGAGCGGCGGGCTTAGCGGCAGCCTTCGGAGCGGCGGGCTTAGTGGCAGCCTTAGGAGCGGCCTTCTTAGCAGCCGGCTTGGCTGCAGCAACTTTCTTTTCGACGGCAGGCTTTGCAGCAACGGCCTTCTTAGCCGGGGCCTTCTTTTCGGCGGGCTTTGCGGCAGCCTTAGGAGCGGCCTTCGGGGCAGCCTTCTTGGTAGCGGGCTTAGCTACAACAGTCTTTGTTCCTTTGGACATATTAATCTCCTTGCGTTGTTTTTGCGCGCAAAGATAGCAAAAAAAAACAGAATTTGTCTAATAAAAGTTTACTTTCCCGACCAATATGCAATTTTGCGTGATGAACGTTTTTCTATATTTGGATTATGCTCAAGCAAATTATCGCCCCTAGCGTTTTAAACGCAAACTTCCTCGAACTCGGCAACGGCCTCAAGGCTATCGAAAACGGTGGTGCAGGCCTCGTCCACCTCGACATCATGGACGGACACTTTGTCCCAAATATCAGCTTCGGCCCGGGAATCTCCGCCTGCGTGGGCAAGGGAACCAAGCTTCCGCTCGATTGCCACCTGATGATCGAAAAACCCGAGAACTACGTGGGCGAATTTGCAAAGGCGGGTGCCGCCATCATCAGCGTGCACGCCGAAACTACGAACCACCTGGACCGTCTGCTGCACCAGATTGCAGAACTCGGCGTAAAGCCCGCCGTGGCCATCAACCCGGCAACCCCGCTCGAAAGCATCAAGTACGTGCTCGACATCGTGGACATGGTTTTGGTGATGTCGGTGAACCCAGGATTCGGCGGACAGAGCCTGATTCCTTACTGCCTCGACAAGATTCGCGAACTGCGCGCCATGAAGCCGGAACTCAACATCCAGATCGACGGCGGCGTGAAACTCGACAACATCCTCGCCTGCAAAGAAGCCGGCGCGAACGTGTTCGTGGTCGGTTCCGCTATCTTCGGCAAGAGCGATCCCGAAGCCGTGTGCCGCGAATTCGTAGTCAAGGTAGGAGCCTACCAAGTAGACGAACGCCGTTAAGCGCCATCGAAAAAAATCTACCTAAGCGTGGCTCCATTTACTTTATAGCGTTTTTCGCCATCACGGATAATCGCATTGTGGCGCTCCCTCTGAACGAAGGGGGCGTTTTTCTTTAGTGAATTGCGTATCGGCAAAGCATGCAAGAAAGCAGACGTTTCTACACGGCTATCCATGACAAATTTTCCGATATGGATTTTTTCGAGTCCATTCGCAGAATCCTCAGACGACATGTTATTTGCAAAGCGAATGCAGTCATCCGTTTTCTTTTCGCTACAAACCTTCAAGTAGGCATCCAGCAGTTTTCCATCCCAGTCCTTATGCATCCCTAGATTTATTTCGAACGCAATTTCGTTGTTGCCGTCAAAGGTCATCACCGTATCGGCGCCCCTGATTTCAATTTTACGGCTATGCACGTTCCTGAAGTCAATAGAATCTAGCGATTTATTGATATTGAGTGCAGCAATTGTATCTAGCGGGCCGAAATCAACCATTCCATGAATGTAAACTGAGGCTTTCATCTTCCGCGTCAAATTTCCAAAGCCCATGTTTTGGATGCGGAGTTTCGCACGCAAAATGCCGTCGTTCCCCACCGTATCGCTCAGCCACGATTCGCGCAGTACAAAGCGGTAGCCCAGGTGGTCGTTGATGTACTTGAAGCCCGAGAGCAAATCGACTCGCGCCGGGTCGTAATCGAAATCCTTCTGCTTGAAGGTCGTCTTTTTCCAACTGTCAATGAGGTTGTTATTCCATTGAATATTCAAATAGCTCGTATGCGTACGGAAACCCTCGTACGCGAGAAATTCCGGTGTGTTGATAACCTCGTAACCGCTCGCCGTCGTCAAGGCCTCGCCGCCGTAGGGGGTATTGATGCCGTACTTCTCGAGCCACGCCACGCCTTCTTCGCGGCAGATGGAAGTCTTGCAATCCGCGCCCCAGGTGCCGTAATCGTACTGCGTTCCGAGATAGCCGTCGTTGAACATTCCCACGCGGTACATGGTGTCGCCTTTCGCCTTCGCAATCTCCGCAAACTTCTCGCCGTCAATGTGGAAGTCGACTCCCCAGTTGTCAAAGCCTAGCACCTTCGCCGAATAGTTTCCTGTGCGGGTCAAAATCTTCAATTCCGGCGGAGTATTGCGAAGCATCAGGTTCACCGCTTCAGCTACGCGATCGTAGGTGATACTCGTATCGCTGTGCATTTCGCCATAAGCACCGTGCATGCCCATTTCGAGCGCCACAATCACATCGGTATTCTTCGAGAGCACTGGCGCCAACTGCTTCACATGCTTCAGCACCCATTCATGGGCCGGAGTCACGTTGCTGCGGCCATTGTACCACGGGTCGTAACAGACGCGCACAATCACATGCCCGCCAAAGTCGCGAATGTTGTCGAAGGTCTGCTGCAAAACGTTCAGGGCATCTTCGGTCAAGTCCTGGCTCACGCCGCGCACCGTATCGCGCTTTCCGCCCGTCGAATCAATCGAAAGCCACGCATTGCTGCTGAATTCCGAAATCTCGGCACGCAAGTGCAACAGCTTGCCATACGGCTTTTCAATCGGCTTGCCGCCCGAAGGTTCTAAATGCAGAACCTGCGGCGTATAGAATCCGCGGTCGAAATTGTCAAGCGTCGCCATCGCGTCGGTCGTATCGATAGACTGTTTCACGAGACCCGCCGCAAAGAGCGGAGCCGTCGCAAACAAGAAAATGCCGAGCACGGCAATCTGCACGACATTCCGCGTAATCACAGAAATTTTCTTCATCGACACCCCCTAATAAAAAACGGACACAGCCTTAAGCCATAGTAATATATATTATTTTAAAGTGGACCGCCGTTTTTATAGCGTTCTATTTTACTTCTTGAAGTATTTCTTCACCGCCGGGTGATGCGGCTGCAATTTTTTCAGTTTTTTGTAGGACGCCTTGGCTTCGGCCGTCATGCCGAGCGCATCCTGGATGGCCGCCATGTGTTCCCAATAGACAAAATCTTCATCGAAACGCGGACTCTTGATTTGCTTCATAGTTTCAAGCGCCTCGGCAAACTTACCCTTGCGGTAAAGGCCCCACGCCCAGGAATCCACATAGGCCTCCGATGGTTCCGAATCCTTGTACTTAGCCGACTGCAAAAGAGCCTTTTCAACCAAAGCAATTCCCTTGTCCAATTCCTCGGGAGTCCGGTTCAAGTCAATCAGGGTGTAGCCATAATAATTCAGGACTTCGGCAACATCAACCTGCGGCTCCGCAAAACCCAGAATGTACTCGAACATCGCAAAGGCTTCGTCGTAGCGGTCCATGCGCTCCAGGTTCATCGCCATCAACACGCGAATTCCGAGATCTGCAGAATCCTTCGCTGCCAATTCCCGATAAAACACATCCGCACGTTCACGCAAGGCAAGCGACTTCTTGACCCTTGCTGAATCACCAATATCCTTCTGCCAAATTTCCTGCGCTTCCACGCACAAAATCCGAGCGTACACGCTACGGAACTGGCGACGGTTGCGTTCCACGTCATGAGCCATGCGTTTCATCGAGGCGGAATCGGCAATGCCCTCCATCGGAGTCCACTTATCCCACACCGCAATCAGAGAATCCAGCATTTTGTAAGCCTTGCCGTACATTCCCGCGGTACCGTAGGTCAAGGCCAGCTGCGCCTTGTCGCCGCCGAGCGCTACGGAATCTGCCTTCTCGGCATAACGCACGGCATCCTTCGGCTTGTTTTCTTTAAAAGCAATCGCAGAAAGCGTATGGTAGGCGCCCGTCACATAGACTCGCTGATCCGCAATGTTCTCGGCAGCATATTTCAAGTGGGCCTTTGCACTGTCCAAGTTGCCAAACAGATGTTCGTAATGTCCCAGGAAGTTTGCAAGAATCGGAGTGCGCACGCCATCATCCAGATATTTCTTCCTGAGCATCGCATAGGCAGAATCACGGTTCGTTTCGGCGAGGGAACTCATCAGGAGCACCACCATCGATTCATCTTCCGGCGAGGATTCCGTAAGCGTATCGACAACCGCCCGCACTTCCTTCAGGCGTTTCTGGAACACAAGCCCCTGCACCATCTGCAAAAGCATCTTCTTGTCGCCAGTCGCCTCGTGGCCCTTCGCAAAAAGTTCCACGACGGCAGAATCCTTATGTTGGTCGAGCAGCAGTTTCAACTGGCGTTGGAACAGCGTCGGCATATAATTTACCTGCGGCAGGAGCAAGTCATAAATGCGCACAAGTTCCTTGCCGTCCTGCACCGCTTCCAAAAAGAGGCTGTAGTCATACAGGAGCGTCATGTCCTGATAGCGGGAGGTATCGAGCGCCGCTTTGAAATACTTGCGGGCCGAATCGGCACGGCCATCCTTCACGTACAAATGAGCGAGCAAGCCGAGCTGCGATGCCGTCGGGCGGCCTTTCAGTCGATTTGCATGCTGGGCCTGCAACAGCGCAACAGAATCCGCTCCCTGCGCCGCCATGATTTCAGCAAGCTTAAAAGCCAAGTATCGGCTATTCGGATCAGATTCCGCGGCGTGCTGCCAGAACACGTTCGCGAGGGCGCGTTCCCCACGCAGTTCCATTTCCTGGGCGCGGATAAACGATTCATGAGCCGCATCAATATTCTGCGGCAACGCAGGTTCTTCGGCGGAAACCTTCTTGATGGAATCAAGTTTCGCATTCACCGCCTTCGCAATCGCAACGGAATCATCGGCCGTCAGGGTTTCGCTTTTTTTTGCAGACGTGGCGCACCCGCCAAACGACAGCGCCATCACCGAAAGCGCTACCACAACCGCAAGCGAAAAGAAACGGGATTTCATCATCAATCCTAGTCCGCGATTACAAAGTCAATTTTGGAATCAGGGGGCAGATAGTCACCATGCTTCGGCATCGTCTCGATAACCGTTCCCGGCTGGCGACCTTCTTCGTCTTTCTTGCGCTTGATCTTGCCCACCTTGAAACCGAGGTTTTCAGCCTTCGTATAAACGTTATCGATGAGCTCTCCGCTAAAATCGGGAAGCAGCGTCTTACCCTGGGTCGCTCCGGCCGAGATGACAACCTTCACCGTATCACCCACGCGGACCTTCTGGCCAGCAAAAGGAATCGTACGGATTACGACCCCGCGGGGAATGCTCTTGTGCGCGCCTTTCACAATCGCGCCCTGCACGAGGCCCGCGCGGCTCAAGGAAATCGAGGCCTGCTTCTGGCTCTTGCCACGAAGATCCGGGATTTCCACTTCGCGAAGTCCCATGCTCTTGGTCAGTTTAACCGTGCGTCCGAGTTTGGCGATGCGACCGGCAGCGGGCATCTGCACCAGCACGAGACCTTCCGGAATCTGGGCGCTGTAGCGGCCTTCTTCGAGCCATTCGTACTTGAACCCCGCATCGGACAAGGCCTTTTCTGCTGCTTCCTGCGTCATGCCTTCCAAATTCGGCACTTCACCCGTCGAGGCGAAATGACCCGAAAAAATCGGCATCACTAACTTGTCGACGGCAAAGGCAAGCACAATCAAAAGAACAATCCAAACGCCAGCGGCCTTCACAACTGGAGTCGTCTTGAGCCACGTCAATACTTTGTTTAAAATCGACTTTACTTTATCCATAACTAATTCTGAATTCCGAAATCCGAACTCCGAATTCACCTATCCTTTAGTAGCCTTTTCCTGCAGGGCGTTTTCGTCGAAAATCACGATATCCTTGCCGGTCATAGCAATCGCATTCGCCTTCACAAGCATCGAGCAAATACGGCTCACCGTTTCACGAGTGGTACCCGACATGTCAGCCAACTGTTGCTGGGTCGGGCGATTGTGGATCACCGTCACCATCTGGCCGTTATCGGTGTGAATGCGCATGCCGCGGTCTTCCATGAGGTTCAGGAGCGTGCCTGCCACGCGGCCACTTACGGACATCGTCGACAAGGAACCGATCTGCTTGTTTGCCTTACGCAGTCTCTTGCTCATTTCAGACAAAAGAGACATCGCAAATTCAGGCGTCTGGCGAATCAGCATCAGGAACGGTTCGCGGTGAATAATCATCAGCTGCGCGTCGGTGACGGTGCGCACCGAGGCAGACCTCGGTTCGCCGTCGATGAGCGACATTTCACCAAAGAAATCCCCGCGTTCCAAGAAACTGAGAATCGTTTCGCGCCCATCGACGCCGGTCATGTAGACCTGCACCGTCCCCGATGCGATCAGGTACAGCGCCTTCATCGAACAGTCGCCTTCGAGCACCACAGTCTCGTCGCGGTTGAAGTCCTGGACAACAACCAAATTGGCAAGCAAGCCAAGTTGTTCTTCTGTCAATTCAGAGAAAAGATCTACGCCCTTCAGCAGGCCGCAAACATCAGTATTGTCCATGTCTACCTCACCTTTCTTTGGCGATTACGCCATCCTAGTCCAAATCAACGATAATGCTCTGGTCGCGCTTGGCACCGATCGAGATCATGCCAATCTTCACGCCCACGAGCTCCGCCATGCGGTTCAGGTACTTGCGAGCGTTTTCCGGCAAATCTTCGAGCTTGCGGCACTTGGTGGTATCGCACTTCCAGCCCGGCATTTCTTCGTAGACCGGCACGCAGCGGCCGACCTTCGAAAGCTGGTTCGGGAAGTTTTCGATCTTTCCACCGTCGCATTCGTAGTGAGTGCAAATCTTGATGGTATCGAAGGCATCAAGCACGTCGAGCTTGGTGATGGCGAGGTGCGTGAGGCCGTTCACCACGGCAGCCTTGCGGACCACGGTCGCGTCGAACCAACCGCAGCGGCGGTTGCGGCCCGTGGTGGCACCATATTCGTTACCAATCTTGCGGAGCGTGTCACCCGTTTCGTCCAAGAGTTCGGTCGGGAACGGACCGTTACCCACGCGGGTCGTGTAAGCCTTTACCACGCCAACGACCTGGTCGATAGCCGTGGGACCAATGCCGGCGCCGCAGCTTGCGTAGCCAGCCACAGTGTTGCTGGAGGTCACGAACGGGTATGTTCCCTGGTCCACGTCGAGGATGGTGCCCTGGGCACCTTCGAACACCAGGCGCTTGCCAGCCTTCACAGCGGCATAGAGCATGGCGCTCACGTCGCACACGAACGGCTTAATCTTCTGGCCGAGTTCGAGGTAGTCCTTGATGACCTGTTCCGGATCAATTTCGGGAACATCGTACATCACCTTGAATTCTTCGTTGTGAACCTTGGCCATCGCTTCGACGCGGGGGCGCAGTTCGCGTTCGTCCATCAGGTCGCCCACGCGGACACCGATACGGTTCACCTTGTCGCTGTAGCAGGGGCCAATGCCACGGCCCGTGGTACCGATAGCCCCCTTGCCGGCCTTCTTTTCCTTGGCCTTGTCGAGGGTAGAGTGGTACGGGAGCACCACGTGTGCGTTGTCGGCAATGAACAGGCGACCTTCCGGGTTGATACCCTTCGTGTGCAAGTCGGCAATTTCGGCCAGGGTCTGCACCGGGTCGAGCACCACGCCGTTACCGATCACGCAAATCTTGTCGTCGTGCATAATGCCCGAGGGAATCAGGTGGAACACGAACTTCTTGTCGCCCACTTCCACGGTATGGCCGGCATTTGCGCCGCCCTGGAAACGCACGATGTAGTCTGCGTCCAGAGTCAGAAAATCAACAACCTTGGCCTTGCCTTCGTCACCCCACTGGGAACCGATTACAACACGATTTGCCATATATCCTTCATTTTTTTTGACCCGGCGAACGAAACCCGAAAAGGCAGCCCGCAGGTCGATTGCTTGTTAAACGACGAAATTCAAACGCAGGGGACTTCCCTGCGCCCTTTTTCGCCATAAAGATAGCAAAGAGAGACAAATCGCACACCTTCCAAAAGTGCCGATTTGCACAAATCAAGGGGCATTTTTCAGCAAGGAATCCAGCCGAGCCGACAGGCGCTCCGCCCCCTGGGCACTCAAATGGTCAAAATCGAAGGCCATCGAGTCCGAATAGTCGTGCGCTCCAAACTTATTTTCGTCCACCAAAATAAAATGAGGATACACCCTAGACAGGGAATCGAAATAATCAAGAGTCTGCTTCGCAAGGCTCCTCTGGGTTCCGTGACGGCCAAAGCTTCCCGTAGACGCATACCGAGGCGATTGCGGATAAACTAACCCAATAATTTTAAAACCTTTATTTTGCGTCGTATCAATAAAGGTCGTCAGGCTATCTACAACTTTCCTGTATATTTTTTCATCCATCTGTGACAGAATCGTATCGCGCATTACCTGCACATCGCTCCCCCAGCCACGCGACTCAAGTTTCAACAGACCCAACGTGCTAACATATTCTAGAGAATCTTCAACGGTATAACGGTTATTCTCGTCAACGATACGAACAAACTCTGCTGGAACGCCATCTTTCCAAAATTGATGGTTGCGGTCATAAATATAACCTGGAGCCTGCCCAAACAAAGTAAGAAACCTAGCACTACGGCTATTACTCATCAGATCAGGAGCTATCTCGATAACGAGGTACTTGAGATTCTTTGCATGCGGCAAGATGTAGTTGTTCACTATATAAAGTTCAGCCCACAAGTCCCCACCTACATAGCCAAAATTAAACGACGGAATCGAGAACTGCAGAGGGTCGATTCCCCTTTCGGTCCTAGAACTTCCTAATGCGATCAACTCAAAGGAATCCTTATTATCCCAGAACATGCGCATCTTCACAGACATCGTCTTTTCGCCCTCTTGGTATACGGCATCGCGATAGGCGCCTGCGCTGTCCAGTTCCAGATTACCCGCCACACTCTTCGACATCGTCCAAAGACACGGATGCCACAACTCTTCACCTTCGACAAGATCGACAATGCTGGAATCTCCTACGTCCACCAACGCAATCTTCCGATGCGCACCAGCGGAATTGACGATGGTGACCACCGCCAAATTTTCGCGGTCAGTCCACTCGGAATGATCAAAGGTATAGCCGTCGGGCGCAGGAATCGCACGCACTAGTTTTCCGCTGCTGTCAGCGACAAGCAGACGCTCGTGCGTCCCATATTTCTTACCCGCGAAATTCCTACCTACCGCGCTGCCAAAATCAAGGAACAGAGTCCTGTCGGAGCCATCACCCGAAAGAGAAGCATTACAGGCCTGCGCCCCGTCATGCCAAACTCTATCCTTTCCATCCACATTCACGCGAAGCCGCTTGGAACCAGACACGGCGCGATGCATGCCGTCGCGACCACGGGACACGCCACCATGATACGCCCCAGAGAAAATCTTTTTCGGTTTACCGAATTGCCCCTGCGAAAAAGGGACACTCCAAGTCGTTTTCGTAAAGAACGCCGCACCATCGCTATTGTCGCCCGCGTCGTCCACGTAGACAATCGATGTATCCCCCGATGCATTCACATACCAGCGTGGAATAGCGGCTCTTTCAACATCAAGCTTTACGAGGCCGCTTCCATCCGCATCCAGGTTGCGCACATAAAGAGCAGACTTTCCCGACACGCCTTCGATTCCCGTACAGAAGGCGACCTTCACCCCGTCCGGAGAAATTTCCGGATGGAATACAGGCAAGGTATCAAAAATTTCAACCACATTCACGCGACCGTCCTTGTAATCTACGAAAGCGAGATTACCCGTCTGGTCGTTCCTGAAAGCAAGCTTGACTCGAGTCGTTCCAACTTTCTGGCGGACATCTGCAGAAGACGCCTTGACCACGGCCAAGTCGCCAACGGCGCGGCCGTTCGACGCCATCCACGACGCATGGGGAATCGCACCAAACGCCAGACGAAAGCCCATATACCCCGTTGTCGTAGATGCCGACACCGTATAGACATCTCCCCGGCTATATAAAGTCATATCGCCAGTCGGCTGAATTATAGATCCGCCCTTGACTACTTTTTCTAGCAACGAATTCCCAACAGGAGCTCCCACATAATTCGTCACGGCGGTATCCCGTAAATTTCCGAGCCAGTCATTCGTCAATTCCAGCACATTCCCCGCCATGTCGCAAAAACCGACGGAATCCACAAAATCGCAAACTTCACGCCGAACTATACCGGAATTCGCGACATTCCAGCTTTGCTCTGGATTCCAGGCGACGGACGCCGCCAAGACCCATTCGGCTTCAGTCGGCAAGCGGAACCCCTCAACTTCAGGGTGGAATGTCAGCCCCTCCAAATAGGCGCACTTCCCATTCTGATCGAACAGCCGATTCAAGTAAGTATAGGCGGTGTCTACCCCCTTCGCCTTTCCATAAGCATTTGCAATAAGAACCGCACCGTAATACGACACGTTGACCTTGGGCACGTTTCCCGCAACACATTCTAGATCCGCGAGCAAGCCATCATCCATTTGAGACGCCAACTCATAATCGGCGCAAGTAAATTCGTGAACCCCCAGCGAAAAAACGTAATCCAGCGTCACCTTCATCCGCGGTTTTTCAGAGGCTTTTGCCCGCTCGTCATCGCTACCGAGGAAAACGGATACTCCCATTGGCTGCACACGCAACATTCCCTCATGAACGGAATCCGCAACGATCTTCACCTGTACGGGGGCATCCTCTGCAGGGGAAACTTCCGCGGAGCCTGAATCATCTCGCTCTGCGCCGATTTCCGAAACAGAATTCGAGCACGCCCCGCAAAATAAAGCGGTCAGCAGCATACAAAGCAAAAGTAATCCGAAGCGTACATTATCCACAATTCAAAAATAATCAAAAAACGGAGCGATTACGCCCAAACCATTTAAATTACGCCCAGCCTATTTGTTTTTCACGCCACCGGCAAAGTAAGGCACCTATAAATTCCCCAATTTGCACTGATTTATAGGTCGCCAAAGAGTACTTTGAATACCCCGTACCTATAAATAGCTCCATTTGCCTACATTTATAGGTACATTTAGAAGATCGTTTCAAGCCCCATACCTATAAACCGACTTTTCTCATTCATTTTATAGGTACATTTCGCCAAAATTTACAACAAATTGTCATTTATTTGATCGCGGGCACCCCAATTCGGAGCGTTTTGGTACCTATAACTGGCACAACAGCTCCATTTTATAGGTACGCACCACTTCAACCAATCGCAATCATACCTATAAATTTCACCCGACCAGGCACTTTATAGGTACGCACCTCCCAAAACAACCATTTAATCGCTCTATCCATCTACAAACAGGATTATCTATCGAGAAAACAGCCTGTTTTGCAAACAGTTGCTAGCAAAATTCACTTTTTTTCGCCATTTGACTCTTTTTTAAATAAAACATTTTATATTACCCATCTTCGCAAAAGGATATTTTATGCAAACACATTTCGAAGACAACTACGCCATAAACGACCCTCTTATTGAAATGCTGATTTCGCGGCAAGAAGAAAACCTCTCCTTACTCACGCAGATTGGAAAGACAAAAAACATCAGCGGAAATCTACGCGTTGACAAATGCAGACAATCCTACCAGTATTACATCGTTACGCAAAAGGGAGACACGAAAGGGACCTACCTCCCGCGCAAGGAAATCCGCAAGGCAAAGGCCCTTGCGCAGCGTGACTACAACAGGGCGGCGGAGGCCATCATCAAGAAGCAGCTCGCGGCCATCGACGCTTTCCTCAAGGCATATCGGCCAAACGCACTTGACCAGGCCTTCACCAAGCAGCATCCGGGCCGCCGCGCACTCATCGCACCGGTGCGTGAACCCGATAGCGAGTTCATCGAAGCGTGGCGGCACTTGCCCTACACGGGCAAGGCCTTCGAAATCAATGCCCCCGAGTTTTTCACCGCAAACGGCGTCCGCGTCCGCTCGAAATCCGAAGTCATCATCGCGGACGCCCTCGACCGCGCAGGCATCCCTTACCGCTATGAATTTCCCACAAGCGTCAAGGGCTGGGGCACGCTCTACCCGGACTTCACCTGTCTGCGCCCCAGCACCCGCGAAGAAGTCATCTGGGAACACTTCGGCCTGATGGGCGAGCCGGACTACGCCGAGAACGCCGTCCAAAAGCTCGCCCACTACGCCGCAAGCGGGTACACCATCGGCAAAAAACTCATCGCCACCTTCGAAAGCGCAGCAACCCCTCTCTCCGTCAAGCAGGTGCAGGCCTACATCAAGGCGCTGCTAACATAAAATTCGCAAATTAATCTATATTCCTTCCATGCCAGCAAAGACTCCCGACCCAAACGTCATCCAGCCTATCGCCAACGTGGAGGCATTGACCTTCGTCAAGCCCGATGTCAAAAACCAAAACATCATTGTGGGCGTTTTCACCTACATCGCCGATTCGGATTTCGAGCGTCACGTCACCCACCATTACGACTTTATCGGGGACAAGCTCATCATCGGCAAGTTCTGCTAGATTGCTGCCGGCGTGGAATTCGTGATGGACGGGGCTAACCACCAGATGAACGCATCCACCACTTACCCCTTCTATATCTTCGGCTCATGGGAGCAGCACGCCCCGGCCCAGAGCGACCTTCCGCTCAAAGGCGATACCGTCATCGGTAACGACGTATGGATCGGGCAGAATGTGACGATTCTCCCAGGCGTCCACATCGGAGACGGAGCCATCATCGGGGCAAACTCCGTCGTAGCAAGCGACGTCGCGCCCTATACCATCGTGGCAGGTAACCCCGCCAAACTCATCAGCAAGCGATTCGATGACGAACTCACCGCACTGCTGCTCAAGTTCAAGTGGTGGGACAAGAGTATCGACGAAATCAATAGTCTCATTCCCATCCTCACCAGCGGTGACCTCAAAAAAGTGAAAGCCGAGCTTAATGCCCGGCTTATGTAAGTGGAAATCCCGCAACGAGTGCGGGATGACAATGTCGGTTAGAGATTACCGCGGCCTTCAGCCTCGCAATGACAATCGAGAAGCGACCCGCGACATTCTCAGCCTGCGACTCGCGACGCTCGCTGCCCGCCGCCCTCGCGACGCTCGCGACCTGCGTTAAAACTTTTACGGCACTTCACGCGACCGCAACGTTCTACCGCAATTGACATGCCTCCGGTCTGAGCGTTGCTCTCGTCGTCGCGGCTTGTTAATACAAGCCGCTTCTCCTCACTACGGCACTTCAACGCTGTCGAGAATCTTCTGCACGACGGTTTCGGCAGAGACTTCTTCCGCTTCGGCCTCGTAGCTCAAGATAATGCGGTGGCGGAGCACTTCCATGGCGACGGCCTTCACGTCTTCGGGCGTCACGTAGGCACGGCCCTGGATAAACGCATGGGCCTTCGAAGCCTGGGCAAGACCGATGGATGCACGGGGCGAAGCGCCCACTTCCACAAAGCCCACCAGGTCGCTGCGCTTGATGCTGCCCGGATCGCGGGTCGCAAGCACCAGGTTCACGACGTATTCGCGCACGCGTTCGTCCACGTACACCTGCTTTACCAGCTGGCGGGCAGCGAGGATATCTTCCTTCGTGGCGACAGCCTGCGGCTGACGGAGCCCCGCACCGGCAACGGCGTCCAGAATCTTCATTTCGTCGGCCTTGTTCGGGTAGCTGACCTTCACCTTCAACAGGAAACGGTCCACCTGGGCTTCGGGCAGCGGGTACGTGCCTTCCTGCTCAATCGGGTTCTGCGTGGCAAGCACCAGGAACGGTTCGTCCAACTTGAACGTCTCGTCACCGATGGTGATATGGCGTTCCTGCATCGCTTCGAGCAAGGCGCTCTGCACCTTCGACGGCGCACGGTTGATTTCGTCAGCCAGCACCAGGTTCGTAAACAGCGGGCCCTTGCGGGTCTCGAACTTCGCTTCCTTCGCGTTGTAAATCGTGGTACCCAGCAAGTCGGCCGGCAACAGGTCGGGCGTGAACTGGATGCGCTTGAAATCCAGCGACACTGCATCGGCAAAAGCCTTCACCGCAGTCGTCTTGGCAAGGCCCGGCAGGCCTTCCAGCAGCACGTGGCCGTCGGCCAAAATACCCGTCAGAATGCTTTCCACCAGAGCCTTCTGGCCAATCACCGCCCCTTCCACTTCACGCAGCAAGTTCATGCAGAATGCGCTCTGCTGGCGCACCTTTTCCGAAAGTTCCTGAATATCCATGCGATTTTACCTCTATGTATATTTTACAAAATTTCAACGACCTCCGTTTTTCGAATATCATCGTTCGTCAGCAAGACGAGAGACGAGAGACGAGAGACGAGAGTTTTTTTCGGATTTTAAGATACAAAATTCCACGGAAAAAGGCAAATGAGACTAGAAAGTGGTTAGTGATTAGTGGTTGGTGGTTAGGAAAGGGGAAAGCCTCCCCCTGGTTCGCACTCCGTTGCTCTCCACCCCCACGCCTAAGGGCTCCGCCCCTAACACCCCATATATTCACCAAGCAAAGAAACTGATGGTCGCAGAATATCGATCTACATCAGAAATAGTCTCATGTCTTTCCGGATAGCTACTATAATCCCTGCGTTTATACGTTAAATCTCTCCCATAACGAAATTCAAGGCTAACCCTTGTTACATAATACGGAATGAAAGATATATACATTCCACATCCTATTTCATCATAAAAAATTGGAGCCGATGGACCAACATGAAGCATCGATGGCGATTCTTCTATAGCCATCGCTTCACGGCCATTCCTAGACAAATGCTGAGTCAAACCTATCCGGAAATTATCACCTATCGGCAACTGTTCTATAAGCGATATGCCACCACCCCATTGGAAATACTTGTGTTCTACTTTTTCCAATTTCCACAGCCATAAATTGCTCCAACCCATCACACCAAAATAATCCGTTACAAGCCCCGCTTGCACATAGGGCGTCACAAAATCAAGACCAAATCCGTACTTGAAATATCCTATACTTTTTTGAAGAGAAAATTTAAAATCAAACGGTCATTCTTCACCATTAGCATAATTATGAGTTTTATACCACTCATCGGAACGTTCTAGCGTCTTTACACCTTCTGCAACATGTTCTCCTACAAAAGTCAAATCGCCCCAATACGCAGAAGCAGAAATATCTTTCACAAAATCGCCATCGCTTTTTTTCCATAAAACTAGCAGCAGATGGCGGACGTATAATGGCAACGCTGCACCCCGCCAAGAGCAGGGGCACACCATCAAAGCAACCCATAAAAACCCACGAAACATTATCTACAAAATAGAATATCTAGGCAAAACCCGGATTCATTCCATCTGCCAATTCGCAAACTTTATCAAATAAAATAGACCACTTTGCTTCTAGGAAGGAGATTCCGGGTCAAGCCCGGAATGACAAGCGTAGCAGCGGACACGACAGGGTAAGAAAACAGATCATTTTCCCAACTACCGGAAAATGATCATCTAATACATGTAAGACAAAGAGAAATGGGTTTGCCAGATGTTATTGGCCGAGGCGGGAGAACGAGTGTAGTAATAGGTTTCCCCTACAGACAACAGAACATGATCAAACAGAGATATGGTCGCCCCGGCGTATTGCGAAAGAAAATACGGGAAATCTATGGTTATGTCGTAATCCCCAGGAACCTCGATATTATCCAATTGGAGCGAACTCCTGAATAACCAAGGCTGATAATAGCCCGTAGAAAAATTCAACGAAAAATGTTCCGTCACAAAGAGACTTGAATAGGCGTACAATCCGAAATTGGCGTTGCTGTAAGAATGCGTTTCTTCAAATTTTCCCTTGACGACGGTATTGAAAAGAACATCATCATCCAAGCTGCCATTTTCTACGTACAAGTACTTTCCAGAATAATTAGCTTTATCCTTGGAATAGCCCAAGCGAGTTCCTACCCCAAATTCACCGACGAGAGAATTAAGCCCCGCAAAAAGAGTAACAGAAGGATATGGATCAACCTCGACCCGGCCCCCTCCCAAGAAAACCCACCTCTTTACAAAAACATCCAAAGAACCGCTAAAGGGACTGTCCTTCAGTTGGTATTCAATGTTCGCATCTTCGTCCGGAAGCGATTCACCACGAGGTCGCCTATACCCTTCATTTGTTAGACCGTCTAGTGGAACTATTTCTTTGTCCCCAACGGTATACGCAATATTTCCCCTAAAGTAGACGGTATTCGGCATTACCCAGACGCCAGTTCCCCAAAACGGTTCGGGAACATCCACATCAAATGTGCCCTTCGTTATATTCGCCTTGTGAACGGAACAGCCATACAACAGGAACACCAATATAATGAGGAATGCAATTCTCATATGTAACAATGATACCTTTTTCCAAAGGAAATCGAGCGCATTCCATCTGCTTGTTTGTGGGTTTCGTCAAAAAAAAAACAGACAAATTCACTTCAGAAAAGGAGATGCTCGCAGACATGACAAGTAAAGCGGCGGGAATGACATACCATCGTTTATTTCTTCTTCGCTTTTGGTGCAGGCAGTTCCGGCAACATCGCATTGAGCAGGCGAACCAACAAATCACCATCTTCAATCTGTTCTGCTGTGACACGCAACATCGGCTTCGCTCCTTCGTAGGGCAATTGCTTTTTCGCGTTCGGCAACAGCTTAAGCGCCGCAGGCACGGGCTTCACCAGCAAGCGGTCATCGTAAATCCCGCCGAAGATTTTCCCGTCGGCATAAAGGACGTACTCGCCCATCATCTTGCGGGTCGTCACGCGGAAACCACCTTCAAGCAACTTTCCATTGAACTGTTCCAAAACATGGTCACGAAACTTTTCAGAACTCGGCATAGTTTTAAATATAAATAAAGCACGGTCAAAAAACTTTTGCCGCGCACCCTTACATACTAAAAGCTCTAATTTCGCACTCCAGTATGTAAAAAAATCCGCAAAACACCCTTTTTGAGAGCATTTTCCCTATTTCAGACAACTTTTCTTCCCTAAAAGCCCCAAAAAGTGACTTTTTCCGGGAAAAATTACATACTAATCAACACAAAACAAACATTCAGTATGTAAGCCTCTCGCGCAAGCATCAAAAACATCGTCGATAGCAGGCCGTACTATTAATTTGTATATTCTCCCTATGCTCAACCACGTATTCCTTATCCTCGCCATTGTCGCAGAAACGCCGGCACCACGCTCCTCAAGATGTCGAAGCAGTTCACCAAGCTCGTCCCGTCCATCGCCTCGCTCGTGTGCTACGTTGCATCGCTTTACCTGCTGAGCCTCTGCCTGCGCACCATCCCCATCGGCATCACGTACGCCACCTGGTCGGCGCTCGGCATCGCGCTCATTACCGTCAGCGGCATTTTCTTTTTCAAGCAGATGCCCGACTTGGGAGCCATTATCGGGCTCGTCCCGATTATTTCAGGCGTCGCCGTGTTGAATCTTTTCTCGAAAATGGATATCCACTAGCGATCAACGCATTTTTTTTTGCAAAATAAAGTCCGAACATCCTTTTTAGTGTTTTTTTATTTCTTTTTAAGAAAGAGAAAATAACGGTCACTAATAATATGGAAAAACAAAGCATCTGGGGAGCACTCACTAACAACGGTTTTACATGCTGGGATTATAGAGTTTTCGCACTCTATATCGTCATCCTGGTTGTCATGGGCATTTTTCTTGCACGCGGTAATTGTGCCGCTCATAATTCAAGACAAAGTCTTTAGCGTTCCGCAATTCTTGCGAAACCGCTACAACAAGGGCGCCGGACTCGGTTTCTCTACCTTTCGGCTATTTCTTTACGTATTTTTCTTGTTCTTGATTGCGGGCATCTACTCTATTTATGGTGGCCTCATATCCGTAGCGTGGACGAACGTCATGCAGGTATTCTTCCTCATTGGCGGAGGACTCGTTACCGCCATCGCAGCGCTTACGGTTATCGCCGAAAACATTCCGAGTATCGACGGAGCTCTTTCGGCACCTGGACATATCAAGGACTACCTTGCGCAAGACGTAGCGGACAGACATTTCAACCTTGTCGTATCGCGCAATCCAGAAGCCTTTCCGCCTATTTTAAATGATCCCTATTTTGACATTCCGGGCATCGTCGTGATTGTAGGGGGAATCTGGCTCACAAACCTAAGCGACTGGGGATGCGTCAATTATTGATTCGAGGCGATATTCTTCTTTGCGACCATGCTTCTCGTATTGTCGATTTACCTAAGATCAAACGCAAAAGACAAGGTCGAAGACATCAAATCCATGGGAATTGACCTAGCGGCTTTCCGTATAGACAAGTTCTTCAACTACGGCGCATTGTGCATTATGGTAATCATTACCATTCTATACGCCTGTTTTTGGTAAAATCAATTTTCGTTCAATGACCGGTTACTCTTCGTCCTCGGAAATACCCATGAGCTTCATGGCTCCTTTCCAGGTTTCCTTATTTTCGAAGCCGTCGCGTTTGCCGCCGCCGTAGCGGGCGTGCGCAAATTCTTCGACGAGGGATTCCCAGCCTTCGAGCTTGCCGTCCTTCACAAGGGCGTCCAAATTGACCGCGGAGGCGGCGGACGCATTCCCTGCAGCAAGCCCTTCGGCAAGCTCGGGGAACTTATTCGCCACGTATTCCTTGCAGATGCTTTCGAGTTCCAGGAGCCATTCGCGACTGTCGGCCGAATTTACACGCTGCTTGAGCACCAGCATTTTCGTCCGAAGAGCGTTTTCGGCGGCGTTCTTGGCAGCAACAGCCTCTCGGGCGGCGTTACGGCGTTTTACACGCCACAAGCCCGCGCAGAGCACGCAAACGGCCACAATTAGGCCCACCACAAGCGGAAGCGGATTAAACGGTTCGTTCACGCGCACATCCACGCTTTCGCTGCGCAAATCGAGCGGTTGTCCCATTTGCGTAGGAATCTCGAAACGCATCGCAGGTACATGCAGATCACCCGTGTCGCCCGCCACAATCTTGTAGGTAAAAGTAATCGAGGCAATTTCCTTGCCGTCCTTGACGGAGCGCGCCGATTCCTGCGACATTCCCACCTGCGTGAGGCCCTTCGCGTTCGCGGATCCTGTCGGCACCACCAGCAGGGCGCTCCCCTGTACGCTCCAGGAGACCGTCACGGGGAATTCAAAGGTATCGCCCACGGTCACCGCGGGCATTCCACCCTGCGGTCCCGCGACAATCGAAATTCCGAGTTGCTCGGGCGAAGGCATCTGGATTTCAGGCGCAACCACGGCGCTATCGGTTGCCACGCTATCAGCATCATTCACATTCAAAGAATCATTTTCCATACGAGGGGTAATATACAAAAAGCCGAGAGTCGTGATGGGGTGCTTGCACACCAGCATGACCGAGGCGCACGTATATGAATTTGCGCAGCAAATTCCATATACAAAAGCCGAGAGTTGTGAGCAAGCTTGCTTGCTCATAACCGAGGCGCCAATTATGAATCTGCGCAGCAGATTCCATATACAAAAAGCCGAGAGTCGTGATGGGGTGCTTGCACACCAGCATAACCGAGGCGCAACTATGGCGGGGACGACGAGTGACTTCTGCTCTGGATCCCCTCCTTCGCTTCGCTCTGTCGAGGATGACAAGAGGGGGACACTTATGTGCTTTTTTGATGTCGAGGATGACGTTAGGGGGGGGGCACGCTTGTGCTTTTTTGATGTCGAGGATGACAAGAGGGGGACACTTATGTGCTTTTTTGATGTCGAGGATGACGTTAGGGGGGGGGCACGCTTGTGCTTTTTGATGTCGAGGAGGACATAAAGGGGGCGCGTTTGTGCTAGAGGATGACATAAGAAAAAAAATGCCGGGGGTAAGCCCGGCATTCAACCTTTTCGCGTTATGGGGCTTTACTCTGTCACCTTAAGCTGCAGGGATGTCTGTCCCTTCGCTCCGCTCAGGACCGCCATGTACACGCCCTTCTTGACCGAGCGATCCAGGCCCACATTAGCCTTGCCCGTCACATCGGCCGAGTAAATCTTGCGGCCCTTTACAGAGAACAAGGAGAGACGTTCGTAGCCTTCCGGAATCACGAAGGAGCGGTTCCTGGCATCAAAACGGAACTGGTCCGACACAGAGGCCTTTGCGGAACCGATCGAGACAATCTGTTCGCCAGCCTTGATTCCGAGCTCCGTGCTATCCGCAGAATCGGCAACGACAACGGAGAACACATCCAATGCGACATCGCCCTTCCAAGACACGCGGATATTGGAAGTTCCTTCAGTCGGCAGAGCAATCTTGTTATAGAAGCCCTTGATGGTCGTGAGGCCACCCGTAGACGTGTATTTCACGGAATCCACGGTTGCTCCTTCATCGACACTGTAGCGGAGGTAGCCATCGCTGTTGGCACCAACCTTGGCATAGAACACATAGTAACCGGCAGCCGGAATATCCATCAACGTATATTCCGCCCAAGCTTCAGATCCGCTATTCTGTGAAGTCAGGTACATTTCATTCTGCACGCCCTTGGCATCGGTTTCGACAGTCTTTGCGTTGGAGGAATCCATGTAGTTTTCACCCTGGATTGCATAGCCGAAGTTCCCCACACCGTTTCGAACAAACTCATACTCTCCGCCACCTTCAAGGATAGAGCAATCGGTATTCGCCGGCTGCAAGCCAACGCTGGAAAGACCCTTACCGGCATTCAGGTTCTTCATCAGGTTCTTAACATACTTGCCCGAAGCGGTCAGGTTACCGTCGTTCCAGTCACCATTAGGACTTGCGCCACCATTCAGTGCAGAAGACGTTTCACCCTTGTCGATGATAGACCAGTTGGCCCAGCTGACTCCAATGGTTTCAATCCAAGACATCCAGGTGTCATTCATGCTCTGGTCGAACTTACCATCACCGCTGGATTCAGAAACGCCCCATTCGGTAATGATAATCGGGAAGTCGTTGCACTTGCCACGCAGCAGGTTATAGCGCAAGGAGCCATGACCACTGGTAGATGCATAGAAATGCAACGTATAGGCAATGTTCTTCTGGCCGGTAATGGGATTGGCGCGGGCCGCTTCCGTTCCCTGGGAATAGTTCGGGGTACCCACGATAATAATGCCGTTCGGGTCGTTCGCACGGATCTTCGGAATCACGGATTCGGCGTAAGATTTGATGGTTGCCCAGCTCGTGAGCGAGCCCCCCGTCCAAGTATCAGTCGCTTCGCTGCAGTTTTCATAAAGCGGTTCGTTGTACAGTTCGTAGAGAACATGCACGTAGCCCTTCTGCTTTACGTAACTTGCGATATTGCCGAAGAAGGTCTGAGCACCAGAAGCATTCTTGTGAGCGCAATGGGAGTGGTAGTCCACAATAATGTAGATACCAGCAGCAGCAGCATAGTCAATCATGGCCTTGGCACGAGATTCATTCAACTGGCTTATTGGCGTTCTAACAACGTTTCCACCCCAGTCGTTTGCAATGGTATTCACCACTCCCGAAGTAAAGAATTTGTCGCCATTCCAGCCCGGCCAATCCCAGAAGAAGCTCATGCCGCGCAAAACATACGGCTGGCCATTCTTGTCGACCACATCAAACCCCTTGAGGGACAACTGCCCATGTTCCGAAATCGGCGAGGCAATCACCCCAATCGCCACAGCAAGCACACCCATCAGAAGCTTTTTCAACACCATTGTATTACCCTATAGTTTATTAATAATTCCAGTACTTGATAAAGTAGCCGTTGATGAACAGCGTGTAGAGCATCTGCATCGAAGGTTCGAAGTAGAGCGAATTCGTCGCCTTGAACGGCGTATTCAGAATCACATCGTTACAGGCAGCGGTATTGGCAGACAATTCCGCGTTAACCGTCCACAGCGAGCAGAATGCTCCGCGGAAATGGGCGCCACCCAAACCGGCCTTGGGCTGTTCACCCTGGTAGATATACCTGATCAGAGTCTTGGTGATATCGCCACCCGTCGAGGTAAAGGCAAAGTTGGCAGCCGTTTCGGCCATGGTCTTTGCACGGTCGTCACCAAACCAGTTGTAGTCCCACATAATGCGAAGCGGGATACGCACGCCTTCGAGACCATAGTAGTCGCAGAGCTTTCCAGTCGAAGAGTTGTTCTCCGGATTCGTCGGAACGCCGTCCGCATTGCTCCAGTCCGGCCAGAGGCCGTTACCGTCAGCCTGAACCTTGAGCATATAGGCGTAAGTCGCATCGAGAACCTGCTGCCAGGCGGCACTGCGTTCCGTGTCGTACTTAATAGCGAGACGGAGGGCTACCAGCGAGAAGTAGCTGGTATTGTAGACATAACCGTCGTTCATGTGCAGGCCGTCGTTACCCGGCATAAACAGGTGCGTGGTCGCATTGACTTCGGTGTTGTAAATGGCACCGGCGATGCCCTTGGCGTAGTTCAGGTATTCAACATTACCCGTTTCTCCATAGGCAAGGAACAAGGCCGTCATTACGTCCAGGTCGGCATCCGTAGCAGAGCCACCCGTTGCGTCGGCGGAGAATCCACCCTTGAATTCGTCGCCCTTGACCATCCACTTCATAAAGAAGAGACCGTCAGCAGCGCTCACCGGATACGCCTGGTAATACTTGAACAACCTGTTGAACTTTTCCCAGTCCTTCATGAAGTAGGTGATCAGCATACCGTAGCCGATACCTTCGGACACCGTGTTCAGCGGAGAGTCGAACTTGATACGGGCGGAACCCTTCAGTTTTTCCACCATCGCGCCAAGGTAAGGTTCTTCCGAGGCCGGGACTTCCTCTTCGTAAGTCACGTAGAACTTGGCAATCCAGTTGTTGTACATCGTCTGCACAGCCAACTGGTTCGGCGTCGGGAATACGGCGTAGTAAGTCGAAGCGCCGGGATCCACCACGGGAGCAGAACTTTCGCTAGACAAAACCAGTCCGGGATTTGCGTCGCTCGAAACAGCGGGAAGGCCCGGATCAACAGATGCGCTGGAAGCAATACCGGGATCAACCGCGTTGGACGGCGAAGAAGAATCGTCGGAACATGCCATCAGCATAGCCGTAGTAACACCCAATACCGGCAGAAGATACTTTTTCATAAATAGCCTCGAAAAAAAGTCAAAACACTCAAGCTACAATTTAATTAAAAAAAACGAAAAAATAAAGTAAAAACGCGTTTGCATGTACACAAATGGAACCGATGTGAATAATCGCACACCGGCAACTAGACCTCGGAACTTTATGGCACAAAAAAAAAGAACCCCGTCCAAAGACGGGGCCCTGAAAGTCTACTTCAAGTAGAAATTACTTGAGGAGAATCTTCTGAGTGAGGTTTGCACCGGCAACGCGAACCATGTACACACCAGCGTCGAGGCTAGCGAGGTTCATTGCGGAAGCGGTAGAACCGCTCATAACAACCTGACCCTGGAGGTTCAGCACTTCAGCCTTGGCAGCCTTAACGCCAGAGAAGGAGAGGGTGCGACCAGAGAGGGTGGCCTTCACAGAAGAAGCCTTGGCAACGCTAGCAATCGGAGCGCTACCACCGGCACCGCATTCACCGGACCAACCGAGTTCGGCGACGGTGAGGGTACCCTTCACTTCGGCAGCAGTAGCGTTCTTCAGACGGATCTTCAGAGAGACAGCCTTGGTCTGAGCAACGGTGATCGGCTGCTTAGCCTTGTCCCAACCGTCCTGCTTGAACTTTGCCCACGGAAGATCGAGGCTGCTGGTCGTAGAGCCCGTAGTAGCAGGCATAGAGGTGTACCAGGAGTCGTAACCGTTAGCAGCTTCGTCCCAGCCGAGTTCCATCTGGAGGGCCTGAGAGCCAGTCCAAGAATAGACAATGCAGTAACCGGTGTGAGCGGAAATGTCGATCGGGGTTTCAGCCTTGGTCCAGTTGAAGCCGATACCAGCGATAGCCGGAGTAGAAGCGGCACCACCAGCGGCAGACATCGTCACCTGGAGGCCAGCACCTTCAACGAGGTTACCGCCCGGGATGATGGAACCATCAGTTGGATCGGTAGTGATGAGCTTGTAGGTACCATCCGGGTTGGTGTCGATCGGATCGAAAGACATCTTCTGGCCGTCCTTTTCGTCGCCAACGTAGGCGAACCACCAACCACCGGTAGACTCGTAGCAAGCTGCACCGTAGTCGTCACCAGTCTTGTCGCAAGCAACCGTTTCCGGGACCTGGACCTGGTATGCATCTACATCCATGTTCCACAGGGAGCCTGCGGCCAGAGATGCGCTAGCGGCAGCAAGGCCGAAAATAGCAAGATTTTTCATAATTCTCTCTCTTTGTTAGGGTTTATTGTTTATGTGGCTATAATATAATTCAAAAAAGGATTTTTGTCTTGCAAAAAAAACTTTACAGGATTATTTGTGGGCAAAATCACTTTTTCTTAGCGTTGTACTTAATTTCGGGCCTCAAGACCTGGCCGACCGTCACCAAAAGGGAGACGACGGGGGCCTTGTGGTCACCCGAAATGTCATAGAGCGCCATTCCGCCAAATCCGTTGTCCTTGACAAAAGTCGCCAGAGACTTCATTGAAGGAATTCCGTTGAAGACGATCGTTTCGGAAGAGCTTACCGCCACCTCGCTCTGGGTCGCCTCGTCGAACGTGACCTGATAGTCAGGAGTGTCGAACACGTTCATCAATTCTTTATAGGTCAGGTAGCCTTCGTTACCACTTCCGGAGCCCTGATGGCTGGAACCGAGGCCCGTAGCCCCCAGGAAGGTCTTTCCGTACATGGGAACGACCGGGACCACCTTGTCAGCGGAAATTCCCGCTTCGGCGTATGCCTTCAGGACTTCCTGCGCATAGGAGAAGTCGGAATTGGGCTTGACACTGGATTCCTCTGCGCTCATCTGGTCGGTCAGCATGACCATCGCCGTAGCGAGCTTGGCAAGGGCATCTGCCGGGTAAAGCTTAGCGGCATCCGGAGAACCGGCCACCGTCGCAGAAACAACCACGCCTGCATCGGCAAGCACCGTCACCAAGGCACCCCAAGAGGCATATTCTTCCTCTTCGGCGGGCATCCAGTCCAGTTCGATGCCGGCAAGACCGTACTGGTCCACCAGGGACTTCGCGGCTTCGGCCAGGGCGGCACGGGCTTCTTCGCTAGAAGCGACAGCCTTCATGACCTCTTCGTTACCGACTCCGCCCACGTTCACCGTGAGGCTAACCTTCTTTTCCTTGGAAAGGCTAGCAAGCTTTTCGAAGTTGGGAATGTCGTTTTCGTCCGAGTTAGAAAGGCTGGAGCCGTCTTCGCTAGGAATGAAGTAGCCGTAATGAATGTTCGTCAGGAATTCGTAACGGACATCTTCGGGGGTAAACTGGGAATACTGGAGCCAGTTCGGGAAATATGTTCCTACCTGAAATTCAGCTGCAAAAAGCAGCGCAGCGGAGCATCCTAATGTTGCAATAAATTTCTTAAACATATCGTCACCCTTTCTTAATTTGCAGGAGTTTCACCAGATTCTTCTGCAGCAGGTTCTTCAGTGGAAGGTTCTTCCGCAGCGGTTTCATCCGAAGCCGTTTCCGCAGTAGCAGGATTCTCTTCTGCAGCGGGTTCGTCCGGTTCGGGTTCAGGAGGGTTCGCTACAAGGAGACTGTCCTGAACTTCGCGGATACGAACAAGACGTTCGCCACCTTCGTCATTCCAAATCGGATAAATCTGGCCATCCGCCGCATTCTGGCAGAAGTAGTAGGAGCTGTAGTCCATGATTCGGGGCTTTGCACCCAAGGTGTCAGCCAGGTTCACGATTGTCGCAATCTGCTTTTCGATTGAGGCTGCCTTCGAAACGACCGTCTTGCCCGCCTGCGGACCAGCCGGAATCGTAATGTCGGCGGCAGCACAGGCACGGTAGGCACGACCGTCAAGGATTCCGAACGCGGCATAATGCATTTCGTAAAGATCCGGGTCGTACACGAAGTTATCAAGATAGGCAACGTCTTCAGCAGCACTGGGAGCACCACCAATCTGCTGCTTGTTGAAGCGGAGCACAATCGACTTCTGTTCCTTGTTGAGTTCGGCAGCACCTTCCCACATGGATTCCGGGTATCCGGCCATCAGGAAAGCCTTCTTGACCAGGGCTTCGTCGGCAAGGAACGCCTCGTTGTCGGCATTGTAGAGCGCCGTAGCCTCGGCCTTGGTATCGTTATTCGCCATGGAATCCAGGCGCGGCTTGTTGTCCTGGTTACGGAGCCTGTCGATAATCTGGAAATACTTGACATCGGGATTCAAAGCGAGATAAGTATCGATGTCAAAATCGGAAGGCATCTTGTAGTAGGCGATGTCATGGACACCGTTACCGGCGTTAGAGGTCTTGACAGCCATATCACCGGAGTCTACGGAGTAATCTGCGCAGGCACCAAGAACCAGGGCCGTTCCGATCAGTGCGAATTTTACTTTTTTATTCATATTCAAATTCCCCCTTAGAAGTTGACCGTCACGTCAGCCATGATAATGTTCTTGGAAATATCGAGCTTGGCCGAACTGGTTGCACCGGTGGCCATATCCATATTCATGTAGTCGATGGAATTCGACAGGCGGCCGTATTGCACGGTAGCATAGGCACCGGCACCCAGCTTGTAGCGAAGTCCAGTCAGGAGCAACATTTCAGTGGACTTGTCCAGGACGCCCATGTACGGCACGCCGAAATCGAGGCTCAGCATCTGGAAACCGGTCAGCAAGGCCACCTGTTTCCAGGAAAGATCCAAGCCGGCCATGATGCGGGAGCTAGAACGTTCCAGGCCATCCTTTTCGTTAGCCATCTCGTAGGAACCGCCCAGCTTGACGCCAAGATCCTTGGAAAGGTTCGCGAGGCGGGCCACGTCGACATTGAGGCCACCGCCTACACGCATATACTGCGTGCCAGTAGCGAAGTCAGTCGGATTTTCCAGGAGGTTGACCGAGTCGGCCATGTAGAGACCGAAGACCACGCGGAGGGCGATAGCATCGTTCCACTTGCCGTTCAGGTCAATATCGCCACCGGTACGGTTCGGAGTAGCGTAACCGTAGGGCATCGCGATGTTCGTAGACGGATCAAGCACCGTTGTCGTAGCGAGCAGGTCGGTACGCTTCAAAGTCACATTGTTGTAACCGTTACGGTAGTACTGCGCGTACTTGAAGTTGTTGTAGAGACGGTAATATTCAGATTCGTATGCAGTCGGATCTTTCACCATCATGTTCGAGGAGTTCAGCGGAACCGATTCGTACATGGAGAAATAGAGGTTTTCGAGAGAACCCGAACGGACACCGGAAAGCAGTTCGTCGGCCATGGGAGTCGAGAAGCTTGCATCGCTGTTGAGCACCGGGATGTTCGACAGCACGGCAGGAGTCATGGCAAGTTCAGCCTGGAAATCCTTGTCGACCTTGATCACGTTCGCCTTGGCATCGAAATCAATGGAGCCCATAGAAGCGTCGGCATAGAGGTTCACCCTCAAGGCACCCTTGTTCTGAGCCGTAGCAATCTGGTCCATGCTAGCCTTGATTTCGGTCGTTGTCCTGTAGCTGAAGTAGCCACGGTCCGCATTGACCGAACCATCGGGATTCACGACAGCGGCAGTATCGACAAACATCGTCTTCTTCTCGGTCACCTTGTATGCATCCTGGTAGACGCTCCAGTAGGACAGGGCATATTCCACATCGATACCGAAGTGGAAATCACCCGGCATCAGGCGCTTGGAATCAAAGCCGAGTTCGAAGCTGAGCACGTTGTTCAGATCGTAGTAAAGAGTATCGAGTGCGGTATACATGTTGACCGAACGGGAGCTACGGACGCGGTCGAAGGTGTAGACTTCGTTCACGCCGATCGTAACGCCGCTCAGGTCCACGCTACCGGCAATGGCCGTCATATAGCGGTCAGACTGGTCAAAGTCGAAGAAGACCTGGTCCTTTTTCTTGGCCACGTTGCGGATACGGGCCAAGGTACCGTGAAGTTTCACGTCATCAAAGGCACCGAGCTGTCCCGTGGTCACCTCGACATTCGCACCCTGCATCAGACGGTCGTTCGAGCCGTCCAGATTCTTGTCGGCCATGACTTCGGCACGGTGTTCAGCGAGGATCGTCGGTTCAAAAATCAGATCCGGCATCGGCTGGTAAACGGTCAACGGAGTGTAACCCACGCGCATGTGACCCAAGTTGAACTTCATGTGCTTATTGAGGCTATAGCCATCATAAGACCACCAAGTCGTAATGGGAGAGTTGTTGCCTTCGCGGTGAGCGTTCTGCCAGTCCTTGTGGAAGCGCAGGTTGAACTTCGCTACGCTTTCGGAGCTGGGGCGAACGGAGAACACCATGTTCATGCGTGTGTAGGCGGACGCTTCGTCCAACTGAGAGTCCTTAGTCAAGTCGTCCGAAGAAATCGTCGAGTGCAGGTAACCCGCCTTGGCATTACCGTTGATGGCAAAGCCGAGCGCATTGGATTCGTAGTTCGTCAGCTTTTCGAGCAGGCTCAGCTGGCGACCTTCGACAGAAGTGGAATCCTTGGCTTCTTCCTGAGCGAAAGCTACAGAAGCAGCAAGCATCGAAGAAAGGAGGACCGATTTATAACCCATAAGCTTCAAATCTTTATTCATTGTTTGCCTCCCTTAGAACTCTACGTTGATTGTAGCCTGAAGGATGCTACGGGTGAATTCATGTTCAAGTTCGGTCGCCTGAGATTCGCGGTTCTCGATAGCGACATAATCAGGAAGGTTCGTCTCTGTTGCCGGCACAAAGCTGTTGTCGCTGGCACTGTACTCGCCACCCAGCAAGGTTCCACCCAGGCCCATGACCGAGTAGGTATTCTTGACGGTAGCCTGTCCGTAATTGATGGCCAACCAGGCATGCGGAGCGAGCGTGTAGTCGAGACCGACCATCCACTGCATCTGCTTACCCGTCATCACAGGAGCCACGGAAACCTTGAGGTTGCTCATGGTCAGTTCCTGCATCAGGGCACCAGCCGCATTGAGTTCAGCGTTGATCATCTGGAAGCCGGCAGAAATACCGAGGCGCTTCCAGTAGCGGGCATAGAGACCGGCATTGATGAAGTCCGTCTTGAACTCGGCACTGGAAATGGAACGTTCGGCATGCTTGTAGCTACCGCTCAATTCCAGCGGCAAGCTAAATCCGAGCAGGCCAAGAACATCGATCTTGGCACCACCGCCGAATTCCGTGTAAGAGGCAGCATCGAGGCCGCCCATACCAGCAACCTGGTCCATCTTGGTGAACAAGCCCTGGACTTCAACCAAGTTATCCTTACCGTAACCTGCCACCAGGTTTGCGCGGACACCGGTACGGTTCGTGGTCGCAAGACCATTGGGCAAGGCCATCTGGATGTTGGCATCAGAGAGTTCGTCGATCAGGGCGAGTTCCTTGCGGGTGTAGGTCGCCGTGGTGTATGAGGTCTTGGAGTACGGAGCGATATTGTAACTCTTGGTCTGGCCATTTTCCATACCGGCATCATCGTTCGTCAGATACTGGGAAACGGGAGAATGCTTCGGCGTAAAGAAGTAGAGAGCGTCGAAGGTGGAATACAGCGGAGCGTACGGACCGTACTTGGTCAGGTCGGCATCCTTGTCGGAGTTCATGACGCGAGTCGCGATGAAGGACGGGGACTGAGCAAGAGAGTTGTACCAGCTAGAGTCGTTGCGGATGTAATCCACGGAGACCTTGGCCATCCAGCTATCCGTCTTGTAACCGACATTCAGGTTCGCATTAATGGCGAGACCCTTCTCGATTTCGTCTTCGGAGGTAATGGTACGGAGCGTATCGTAGATGTTTCCGGCATCATCCCTGAAAACAATGGGACCTTCGGCCATAGCGGGATTACCCGCTTCATCGAGAACGGGCAAGTTGAATTCGTCATACTGAGGCACCATGCCAACGGCAACCACCGAAGCTTCGGTGTAAATCTTGTCCATCGAGTAGGCGACTTCACCGGTCAAGTCGGCGATCAAGCTCTTGTTGCCCATGAGTCCGGCAATGTCGGCACCGATACGGCCAGCAATCACCTGGGTGGACTGAGGCAGGGAGTCATGGAAGTTGATCGGCTTCCTGATATAGGTATACCTGGAATCAGAACCACCGTTAGCCTTGTAGAGGTCGTTCTTGTAGTAGGTGTAGGCCTTGGAGTCTTCGTCATCCCAGACATCCAGGAAGGTCACACCGAGCATCAGGTTCTTGTTCAGAGGATACAGTTCCAAGTTGGCCGCCAAGGCGTACTTGTCAAATGTACCTGCCTGAGAAGCGCCCCAGATATCTTCGCCGGGGAGGAGGTTGCCTTCGGCACCGGTCGTATCGAGACGCTCGGCGCGGCGGAGGCGGGCAAAGAAACCTTCAGCACGGAGTTCACCCAAGGTCGGGCCCATGTCCGCACGGAACTGGAGGTTGAGGCCCTGCAGATTGCGCTGGTTGCCTTCGATAAAGGCTTCCTTCTGAGCCATCTCGCGATTACGTGCAAAAATCGTCGGTTCGTACATGATGTCGACACCAGGCATGTACACGGTCAACGGAGAATACTGCTGACGGAAATCACCCGCGATCCAATGGAAATTCTTACCGATGTTGCCTTCGAGGTTAATCCAGGGGGCATTCACCATGGTAGCGGAGTTCGCGAAGTAGTCCTGCATGCCTGCACCCAGGCGGAGCACGATATTCGCCCCCACAAAATCCCACGGACGGAAGTGCATATCCAGGTCTAACTGGACAAATTCAGCAATTTCGCGGTCCGGGAGCGTGTTGAAACCGTTCACGTCCTGGTCGGATTCCACGTTGGACTTGTTATAGACGGCACGAACCGTACCGCCGATATCGACACCCTTGCGGGACTCGATGGCCTCTACGGTACTGTCTATCTTAGCCTGATTGTCGGCAATTGCGGTAGCAGAAGCGATTGCGGAAACAGAGAGCAAACCAAAAATGAGTCTTTGTAACATACTTAACCTCTACTAGAACCACATCTTTGTTTCAACAGCGAAGTAATGGCCCTTCCAGTCGTTTTCCGGGAGGAATTCGTCGGAGCTGGTCATCCACTTGTAGCGGAAATGCAAGCCTGCGCGGGGAGTGAAGTCCCAGTCGAGACCGAAACCAAGAGCTGTCTGTGTAATGTTAATCGGGGCTTCTTCGTAAATGAAGGCACCGTTCTTATAAGCGGCCGTATAAGTCGAACCCTGCTTCGGCAGGTTGGCGTCGACCGTACGGATAACATAGGCGTTGGGGGCGCAGATCTTTTCGAGGCCGAGGATCAGCAAGCCGTGAATCGTGGAGGTGATGGCCACAGCCGGTTCAGACTGAATGAACCAGTCCCAAGCGAGCATATCCTTCTGGTTTGCGCTGTAGGCAAGCGGAGAGAAGGAGGTGGAAACGCCGGACAGAGCCGTATAGACGGACATCATGATATTACGCTGGATACCGAAGAAGTGACCCACTTCGTAACCGGCATCGAGAACCAGGCTGACGTTCCACTTGACATGCTGCGGAGCTTCTTCGGTAGCAGCTTCTTCGGCGGAGTTGTAAGGCACGAAGCCTTCCCAGAGTTCCCAGGTACCGCCGCGGAGACCGCCTTCGAGGTTGTTGAGCTTATTGGTGGACTTGGCACCCACGCGAGCCACATTACGGGCATTGTCGTTACCGTTACCGGAGTCAGCCGTATAAAGGGTCTTGAACTTGGTCCAGGAGTTGGAGGATTCCCACATGGCACGGCCGTTCAGGTTGTACTTGAAGTCGATCATGTCGTCGCCCTTTTCGATCTGGCGATGAATGCCGTACTGCACATCGAAACGGCCGAGTTCAATCTGCGGTTCCACCTTGATGTTGGCACCGACCATGTTCGGACCGTAGCGGAAGGTACCCGCGCCGACATAGAACTTGTCCTGGCGCCAAGTGCGGTAGCGGGACGGATCAGTCATACCGAAGGGAGAATAGAAGTCCGGAGTCAAGTAGACTGCTTCGAGAGTAATGGGCTCCCAGTGCTTGTCCTGAGCCTTGATATAGAGGCCGAAAGCCGGAGAGGAACTACCGCTGGAGTAGTATTCCTTTTCGTTCTTGGCATAAATTTCGTCACTTTCGATCTGCTTGAACTTCGTGGAATCGTCCCAGCTCAAGGCGAGGTCCATCATCAAGTAGAACTTAGGAGTGAGGTTACCCTTGATGTCGATAGAGGCCACATGGTTGTCGACAACGTAGGCGTTTCCGTCGGCATCCTTGAAGGAGTATTCCGGTTCGTAGATGGCGGTATTTTCGAAATCGACACCCATATAGTTCGCACCGACGGTCATTTCGGCACCGGCCACCTGGATCTTTTCCTTGGCGATGCGGCCGTGATAGACCATACCGTCAAAGTCGTAGGTACCGACCATTTCCAGTTCGCCCGGCTGGCCACCCAACATCCTGGTACCGTCGCGGGTCGCGATGTCGGCATCCATCGGCTGGGACAGCATAAACTGAGCCTTCATATTGTACGGCAAGGTGTGCACATCGAGGAAGATACCACCGAAGGAACGGTTGGTCCAGAATGCACGGCCACCTTCCTTGACCGGGTGGAAGTTCTTTTCTTTATAGTAGGTACTCACGACCTTTTCGTCTTCGAAGGTTTCGTACTGCGAAGCGAAGCGGGCCATGGTTTCGCGTTCCCACATGGTAAGGGGGCTACTGTTCGCCCAGATCACGCCACCGGCCTGGAGGGTCGCACCAAAGCTACCGGCACGGACGTCGATACCGGCCAGCATGTTTTCGTTGGTGGAAATACCGTAGTAGTCGGTCCAGTGGTCAAACGGGACGCGCTGTGCCTGGTTGAATTCGCCGGAGTTCGGAGCAGTCGCGTTGCTGTTCTCGAAGTAGCCGGAGAAGTCGAACGGCAGGTAGAGGTTGGAGAACACCGTCAAGAACGAAGACGGGGAAACGACGATACCCACGTTCAGTGCAGACTGGATGAGCGTACGCTGACGGTCGTTCATCTGCAAGTCGGAAGATTCGTAATAGTCGAAATGCTTGAGGCGGATGGTCAGGTCGCCCGAGATGGCAACCGGACGGTCGTCCTTACCGACAACGGTAGAAGCGGCATATTCCGCCAAGGAGTCCATGCGGGCATCCACACGTTCCAGTTGTTCTTCGGGAGTTTCGACAGCCCATGAAGCAGCGGCCAATAAGCCCAAAGCTAAGCAGCTTATTCTTTTATGCATGAAAATCCTCATTAAAACTCATTGCGGAACGGATAGTTAGCCGGGCCCATGTATTCAGGCATCGTCTTCTTGATGACGATATCATCCAGCCAAACCTTAAACGCGGTGTTTTCGTCTTTACGGACTTCGATACGGAAACCCTTGAAGTTTGCCCAGCTGAACGGGAGCATGACTTCGCGGGTGTTCTTGGCATCCCAGTACACACCGGTTTCGCCGAAGGTCTTGAGGGGGATGCTGAAGTGTTTCCATTCCTTGGTAATGTCACCGAAGCTCTTGGAACGGAGCTTCACCTGGAGGGATTCGCCGTTGCTCTTGACGCCGTCGTCCAGAAGCACGAACAGGGCGTTTTCACCGCCTTCGGCACCCTTGATCCAGAATTCCAGGGCACCATCTTCAAAATACGGGGTCAGGTCAACAGAACCCGCAATACAGATAGCCACGCCGGAATAGTCGCTGGCAATAAGTTCGACCTGCATCGCTAGATCGCCTTCCATGGCACCGGCGGCATCGGTCATAAACGGTTCGGGGTTTTCACGGGGATACTGGTAGGTGTATCCACCGCCACGAGGAATGCCTTCGCGCATCACAATCGAGGCGACATCCTTATTCTGCTGGAACGGCTTAGGTTCCTTGGGAGTAAAGCGCAACACGTCACGGTCGCGGTAATCACTAAAACTAGCCGAAGCAATGGACACTGAAGCCAAAACTGCAGCGATAGCAAAAGATGGTATTCGCATAGAAAATCTCCAATCATGCGAAAATTTAACTTATTTTTCTCATAAACGAGTGTTAAATTACTTTAATAAGCCACTTTTCCGCACTTTTAGCCATGGTAAGTATAGATTTTTAAAGGCGACAAACAATCATCGCCTAGCACATTTGCGTTTACACAGGTAAACCACAAAAAAACAGCCGGACATTCCCTTTGTAAAAAAATAAATTTAGATTAAGACTATGAATATCAAGAATACATCCCTTATTTTATTGGCGGCGCTTGCTTTCTCGCTTAGCGCCTGTGGCGGCTCCGATGGCGGTGGCAACATTACTGCCCCCAACAAGGCAAATTCCTCCGCCAGCGAAAATGACCCCGGAACACAGACATCGGGATCCTCAACAGCGGTGACTATCGACTATTCCTTGGGCAAGGCCATGAACGCCCGAATCGGCAAAGGCATCAATCTCGGAAATACCTTCGACGGCACTTGCGAAAGCTGCTGGGGCGGCGGTCCTGTCAAAGAGGAATATATTCAGGCCATTGCACAAGCCGGATTCAACTCCATAAGACTCCCGGTCCGCTGGGACCTGGAAGCTGAAAACGAAGCGCCCTACACCATCGCCCCCGAATATCTCGCCCGCGTGAAGGAAGTCGTGGGATGGATCAACGCCGCAGGACTCGTGGCCATTATCAATATGCACCACCACCAGTCGTTCCTGACAGACGTCGCAAACCCTGATGCCGACGTGAAAAACCAGACGCCAAACCTGGAAAATGCAGAGAAACACCTCGCCCGCATCGATGCCATCTGGACGCAAATCGCGACCTACTTCGCCGATGTCCCGAACGACATGCTCGTTTTTGAGCTCTTCAACGAACCGAGAGCAGGCGTATCCGCAGATCTCCACAACCAGATGATTGCAAGAGTCCACCCCATCATCCGCGCCACGAATCCGGGCAGGACCATCATGTTCGGCAGCAACAACTACAATGCCTACACCGGCATCCGCTCCTTGAAGCTCCCTGCCGACGGAAACATCATCTTCACCCCGCACTATTACGTTCCGGCCCAATACGCGTTGCAGGGCGAAAACTACAACTGTCCTGAAAATATAACGACATGGGAAGGCACCACGGCAGAAAAAGAAGCCATGCAAAAAGACTTTGACAACATGGTTGCACTCGCCGACCAGTACTACCCAGGCGGACTTCCCATCAACATCGGAGAATTCGGCGCCACCGAATGCGGCGGAATCACATCGAGAGTCAAGTGGGTAACGCACTTTGTAAAACTCGCAAAGGAACACGGATTCAGTTGGAACTACTGGGGATTTGCAAATGTCGGTGGCTACGAAATCTTCGACAAGACGCTTGGAACTTGGGCCGATACCGAAACGCTGAACGCACTGCTTAAGTAAGAAAAAATTCTTGTATACATGCACCCCGGCAGAGCCGGGGTGTTTTTTTGCGTGGAAGGTTCCCTAAAGTCATCCTAATTGTCTGGACAATCACATAAGTGTCCCACTTTCATCATCCTCGACTGAGCGACGCGAAGGAGCGGGTCCTGTCCCACTTCAGTCATCCTCGAATGAGCGACGCGAAGGAGGGGGGCCTGTCCCACTTCAGTCATCCTCGAATGAGCGACGCGAAGGAGGGGGGAGCCTGTCCCACTTCAGTCATCCTCGACTGAGCGACGCGAAGGAGGGGATCCAGTGAAGGACATACTTATGATTTCCGACGGGGGGGATTGTTGCGAGGATGACTATGCCTGGATCCTCCCCCATGCGGGGACCATGCGCACTAAGGCAACACGTTGCCAAGTGCTGTCTGCCGTCGGTTCTAGCCCATTCCTGGATCCCGTCGGTCCTGCGGACCTCCAGGATGACGTGAGGGGGGGGGCGGGCAGACTGGATGACGAGAAAGAAGGCGGGCAGACTGGATGACGTGAGGGGAGTATAAATAGAGAAGCCCGCACGAGTGCGGGCTTCATCTTAAGTTCTAGGGGTACCGATTAGCGGTTCACGAACCACTGAGACTTGGTGATCGAACCCTGGCGCATGCGCACGATGTAGGTGCCAGCCGGGATGCTCGAAGCATCGAAACCAACGGAGTGCACACCGGCAGAGAGGTTCTGGTCAAGCAGGTTCTTGACACGGAGACCCTTGACGCTGTAGACATCCACGGTAACGCGGCCAGACTTGACGAGGCCCAGGGTCACGTTTTCGCGACCGACCTTGAGGCTGGAAGCGATAGACGGTGCGGCCACCTGCTTGATCGATACCGGCACATACACATTGGCAGGAATCGTCGTCGGAGCCACCACAGAAATCGGCGAACCGCTACCCGTCAAGTTGAACACTGCAGAACCAATCTTGGAATCGGCAATACCATCGGTCAAGATAGACAGGATAGTCACACTACCCGTATGAGCGCCATCGGGGGTATAAATGAGCTTGGTGCTGTCTTCGCTCATGGCAAGGGTTCCCGGATAGTTCGGGTCCAGATAACCGATCCTGAACTTGACTGCATCGCCGTCGGCATCGTTTGCACGCATCGTCACGAGCGTAATTTCGACAGGAGCGGTATTGGGTTTGCTACCCATATTGGCCTTAGCATAAATCGTCGGAGCCATGTTGCCGCAAATGAGAGTGACCTTACCCGTCGCGGAGCCCTTATCATTCTTAGCGGTATAGGTCAAGGTCACTTGACCTTCGCCAGCCGGAGTAAAGACGATGGTATCACCCACAACGGCAGCCTGACCGGCAGTCACTTCGGCAGCAGTCACCGAAAGACCAGATGCACCCTTGGAAAGCGGGTTGACAGCACCGAGCTTTGCAAGCGTGAGCTTAGTAGCCTTCTTGTAGCTGACAGCAATCGTAGTATCCTTGAGAATCGGCTTACGGTCCGTGATCGTGATCACGATGCGTTCCTTGGTCGTAACGTCTCCGGAAGTCACAGAATAATTGATAACAATCTTTTCAGGAGAACCGAATTCAGCACTCTGGAAAGTAATGGAGTTGTCCGTCTTGGTTACGGTACCGGAATTCGTGGATACCTCGGAAATCGTACCGCGGATACCAAGTTCTACCGAGAAGGTCTTGGAAGCACCTTCGGCAACGGAAGCCTTGATGGTATTACCCATCGGATGAGAAGATGGCACGAAAGAAGTCCACTTGTTGGTCCCCATAAAGGCCGCAAAGACGCCTGCCGTGGAGCTCGTTCCAGAGAAACGGCTCAGGTAGTTATCTAGGTTTGCCGTGTTGGCACCAGTCGGGAACATGGCAGAAGTTTGGTCATCTGCACCGGCAAACCACATACAGCCGCTCACCTTGTTCTGGTCCATCCAGGAGCGCCATCCAGAAGCATCGCTCACGCCGCCATTACCATCGGCACCGGTTGCACCCCATTCCGTAATAAACGTGGGAGCACCAGACGCCTTGTTACTCTGATAGCTATTATGGTTTGCAGCAGCATAGAAGTGCAGAGTATAGGCAATATTCTTGTATTTATTGTGCAAACCTTGCTGAGCCTGTTCATTGGGCTTGGAGGAATAGAAATTCGTACCGACAATCACCAGGTTTTCGTTACCCGTACCACGGATAGCCGCCGTTACGGTCTCCGCATAGGAATTGATCTGGCTTGCAGAGGCGCTAACCGGTTCGTTATAAATTTCCCAAATCAGGTTCGGGACATCCTTGTATTCCGTGGCCATTTCCTTAAAGAAATTGGCGGCTTCATTGGTTTCAGAATGTGCATTATGGGAATGCCAGTCCACAATCACGTAGATGTCGTTTTCAATAGCGGCATTCACAATCTTCTTGATCAAATTCTTGGTCAAGAGCTTATAGTCGTTACCGCCATCGGGCGTAGAGAGGTAACCATAGCTCGTCACCATCTTGTCGGCGCCATCGGATGCAGCAATCGGCTGAGAATTTTCGGCATAGTACTTGATCGCCATCGGGGCACGAATGACACTGATTCCGAAATTGAGCGTGAACCAGTCCACCGTAATCGGATCAAAAAGGACGGCCGGATCGCCCGTAGACCAGAAAAGGCTAGGTCCCTTGAGCTGAATGGGAGTGGATGTACCCGTTTTTTCACCACAGATGTTGGCTCCGCAAGACACCAGTTTGCCAAAGTGGCTAACCGGACCCGCAAACGAGCACAAGGATGCCGCCAGGAGGAAGCCGGTCATTTTCTTTGCTATGGACATAAAAACCTCTTATAAAAACTTGCCTAGTAAAAATAATCACTTATTTTTTATTTAGGAGGCGTTTTTTGTAAAAACTCTGTTTCTTACTGTAAACACCGGGCATTTTCCGTTTTCAAAGTGTTCCCAGTGATATATATCACGGGTATGTAAATATTTGCACATCAAAAAGATGCTGATTTTTTAGTAGGATTGCAGCTCTTGGATCCTATCGGGCCTACGGCCCTCCAGGATGACAGAAATGGAAAGGGGAATATCTTTAGTAGGAGAGGAGATCCCAGCCTACGCGGGGATGACAGGGAAGGAGCTGGGATGACATAAGTGGGGATGACAAATGTGGACAAGAAATGGCTACGGACGCACGAGTGTGCCGCCCCAGTGTTCGTCGAAAAATTCTCGAAAAAGGGGCTCTGGGCCGTTCCGGAATTCCTCGATGACCTCGGCAACGGGGCGCCCGCTGCGGTAAAGTTCGCGGTAGGCGCGGGAAAGCGCCTGGATGCGTTCCTCGGGAAAACTTTCCGGATGCAGCCGCAGGGCATGCAGGTTCAACGCACCGAAGCGGATGGGGTTGCCGGACGCCTTGGCACACGGCGGAACGTCGCGGTCGACCTTGTGGGTGCCACCCACGAATGCGTAGGCACCCACCTGATTGCGCTGCTGGATGGCGGTAACGCCACCGATAGTCGCATATTCACCGATGCGCACATGGCCGCCAAGCTGACAGCCGTTCGCGATGACGACGCCCGTTCGGATATCGCAGTCATGGGCAATATGCGAATAGGCCATCACAAGCACCTTGTTTGCCACACGGGTGCAACCGCCCCCCTGCACCGTACCGCGGTTTAGCGTACAATATTCGCGAATCGTGCAATTTTCGCCAATTTCGAGACGGGTCGATTCGCCCGCATACTTCAAGTCTTGCGGAGGGCCACCGAGGATTGCACCGTCATATACATGCGTATTCTTGCCGATGGAAACCCCTCCGTAAACATGTACGCGAGATTCCAGAACGACTCCTTCAGCAATTTCGGCGTGGGCATCGACCAGGCACCAGGGGCCAATAACGGCGGATTCGTGGACTTTGGCCTGCGGATGAACAAATGCGGAAGGATGGATCATACTTATGAATTCAGAATTCGGAGTTCAGAGTTAAAAATTAGAAAATACAATTCCGAATTCCGAAATCCGAATTCCGATTTTTCTAACTTTAAGCACATGGGTGGTATTATCATCGCGAGCCTTACCGCATTATACGTGCTGTTGTTCCTATTCTTTATCATAGGGGTTATCCGCACGCACCGTTACAGGGGCCCGAAGGCTACTCCGAGTGTCACGATCGTAGTGCCGATGAGGAACGAAGAGGAATTCGCGCAACGCACCCTAGAAGCCCTAGCCGAACAGGATTATGCGGGCGAATGGGAAGTCATCTGCGTCGACGACCGCTCCACCGATTCCACCAAGGAAATTCTCGAGAAATTCGCGGCAACACACCCGAAATTCAGGGTGCTCTCGCTCTCGCCCGATTTACCGCAGATTGCAAGCCCCAAGAAGCGCGCCCTGGAAAGCGCCTTCAAGATTGCTAAGTACGAAGTGCTTTTGACCATGGACGCCGACTGCATCCCGCGCAAGAGCTGGATTACCGCGATGGCGGGCCGCTTTGTAGACGGAATATGCATTGTGCAGGGGCCCAAGCAGAACAACGGTAGCCGTACGATGCCGCACCTGTACCAGAAACTGGAAACGCTCGGCTACACCGCCATGGAAGCGGCCGGTTTCAGCTGGGGGCGCCCCATTGTGGCGAGTGCCGCCTGCCTCGCCTATAAAAAAGATTTGTTCTTTGCAGTGGGCGGTTTCGGCGACCTGGTGAACCTTTCGAGCGGCGACGACGACATGCTCATCCACAAGATGATGAAAATCCCAGGCACCAAGGTCTGTTACAACCTGGACAAGGACGCCGTAATCGAAACGGCCCCGGTACACACCTGGAAGCAGCTCTTTAACCAGCGCGCCCGCTGGAGCAGCAACGGCACCAACTACGAGAGCAAGGCGTACATCCTGATGCTCACGCTGATTTACACCTACTACATCTGGATGTTCATCAGCCCCTGGTGCGTGCTCTTTTTGGATTGCCCGTG
>NZ_CAMGVQ010000003.1:0-126374 GCF_946062555.1 uncultured Fibrobacter sp. | reverse complement strand
GTTTTTAGGCTATTTTTTTAGAAAAATGTTCCACACTTAGCTCAGAAGAGCCATTAATCAATGGCAAACTCAATCCAATACAATAACAAGTCCCGGAAAAAACACCGAAGCAGCATTCTGCGTTGATGAATCTGCCCCCCCAATAAGCTGTGACACAGACTATTATTAGTTTTAACCTTCGGCGTCCGTAGTGGCTGCGAGAAAGTGGTAAAAAAACATTTTTACCACTTTCTCGTATTGCCCACTTTTTCTAAATTTGCACGCACATAAGAATGAACGGCGCATGTTGCGCCGCATTTAATGGAGGCTAAAATGGCTCTACAGTTCTACAACACCGCATCGCGTAAGAAAGAGATTTTCACACTCCCCGAAGGCGTTCCCGCCGTGCGCATGTACTGTTGTGGCCCGACGGTGTACCATTTCGCCCACATCGGCAACCTCCGCACCTACATTTTCGAAGACTTTTTGGTCCGTACGCTGAAGTACTACGGCTACAAGGTGAACCACATCGTGAACATTACCGACGTGGGCCACCTCACCAGCGATGCCGACTCCGGCGACGACAAGATGGAAAAGGGCGCCGCCCGCGAAGGCAAGTCCGTCTGGGACATCGCGAAGTTCTACACCGACGCGTTCATGGCCGACTGGTACCGCTTAAACATCCAGGAACCGACCCGCTGGACGCCTGCCACGCAGCACATCCAGGAACAGATTGAACTGGTGAAGACCTTGGAAGAAAAGGGTTACACCTACCGCACCAGCGACGGCATCTACTTCGACAGCCTCAAGTTCCCGCGCTATGCCGACTTCGCTCACCTCGACGTGGAAAACCTGCGCAAGGGTAGCCGCATCGACATGGGCGAAAAGCACCACGCCACCGACTTTGCCCTGTGGAAGTTCAGCCCGAAGGACAAGAAGCGCGCCATGGAATGGGACAGCCCGTGGGGCATCGGTTTCCCCGGCTGGCACATCGAATGCTCCGCCATGGCCATGAAGTACAACGGCCCGACGCTCGACATTCACTGCGGCGGTACGGACCACATCCGCGTGCACCACACCAACGAAATCGCCCAGAGCGAATGCGCCAACGGCGTGCCGTTTGCACGTTTCTGGATGCACGGCGAGTTCCTGCGCACCGCCAGCGAAGAAAAGCTGGAAGACGGCACCACCGAGCAGAAGTTCGGCAAGATGAGCAAGTCCAGCGGCGAATTCCTGACGGTTTCTCTGCTGATGGACCGCGGTTTCAACCCGCTGGACTACCGCTTCTTCGCCATTGGCAGCCACTACCGCAACTACCTGAACTTCACGTGGGAAGCCCTGGAAGGCGCCAAGGAAGGCCTCAAGAGCTTGCACAAGAAGACGGACCCGCTGATCGGTAAGGCCACCGCGATTGAAAGCGAAGCCGCCAAGGCATTCCAGCAGGAATTCAAGGACGCTATCGGCGACGACCTGAACATGCCGCGTGCCCTCGGTATCATGAACACGATGCTCAAGAGCGATATCGATGACGGCGAAAAGGCTGCCCTGGTGGCCGACTTCGACCAGATTTTCGGTTTGAAGCTGGACGAACCTCGCGAAGAATACGCCAAGAAGGGCGCAAACGACGGCGTGGATGTTGAAAAGATCGAAGCGCTGATTGCCGCCCGTAAGGAAGCCCGTGCCGCCAAGAACTGGGCCGAAAGTGACCGCATCCGCGACGAACTCGCCGCCATGAACGTGGTCATCAAGGACTCTAAGGAAGGCACGACCTGGGAAATCAAGGGTTAGGGCGGCGTTGCCGCAATTTGCAGAACTTAGACCGCTACGCTCTTAGAACTTAGTATATCATTCCGGCCTCCGAGCCGGAATCTTTTTTTAAATTACCTTCGATGATTTTCTTGCTTGTTGTCATCTACGCCGCATTCATTGGCCTTGGCTTACCCGATACGATTCTCGGTGCAGCCTGGCCTCTGATGCGACAGGACCTAGGAGCCCCCATTTCAGCAGCGGGGCTTCTTTCTATAATCGTATCCATCGGCACGATAATCTCCAGCCTCGTTACACCGCGGCTGATCCGCCTTTTCGGAACAGGAAAACTTGTCGCCTACAGTATCGCCCTGACGGCAATCGCCTCGATGGGTTACGGGTTCGCCCATTCGTTCATATTCCTTTGTCTGTGCGCAATACCCATGGGAATCGGCGCGGGGGCGGTCGATGTGGCGATGAACAACTTCGCTGCCATTTACCTAGAATCAAAGCACACGAACTGGTTGCATGCCAGCTGGGGAATTGGCGCGACTCTCGGTCCCGCGTTTCTGTCGATTTCCGTCTTTGCAGGAAAAGGTTGGAGAGGAGCCTACGAACTCGTGGCTCTTCTTCTGGCCGCGATTTTCGCAACCCTCCTTATTTCACTTCCACTTTGGAAAAAGACCGAAGCCGGAAATAGCGTTCATGGCTCCTCAAGTAACAATTCCAATAATGGCATTGCCCCCCGCTTACGAGACGTCATCCGTATTCCCGGAATAAAGCTCTCGTTCATGACCTTCTTCTTTTACTCCGCTCTCGAAATTTCGACGAGTCTCTGGTGCGGAACCTACCTGATTGCACGCGGATTCAAGCCCGAAATCGGGGCCATCTGCGTTTCGTTGCTATTTGCGTCGGTTATGGCGGGCCGCATCATCAGCGGATTTTTCGCCATCAAATTTACGGATCACCGGTTAATTTACGCAGGAATTTTCATTGTCATCGCAGGGTGTTTCGTTCTTTCGATGCCACTTCCGTTATGGGTCATGCCCGTCTGCATTTGCCTACTCGGCCTCGGATGCGCTCCCGTCTACCCGTCTCTTATCCACGCGACTCCAGCACGGTTCGGAGAAACCGTTTCAAGCCAAGCCATCAGCATTCAGTTGGCAGGATCCTATGTAGGCTCCATACTGATGCCGCCTGCATTCGGTCTTATCGCCACAAAATTTTCGGTTCACCTCTGGCCGATTGCACTTTCCGTTTTTGTCGGATTGTTACTTTTATGCGTCTGCCTGCTGGATTACGTCACGCACCGTAAGCTCAACAAGTCATACGCCCGCGAACGCGTCATGGACATACTGCACGAGATTTCAATGAACGATCTCAAGCGGATTCGGCGGATGCACAAGAAGAAAAAGAAACACTAGAAGACAATAATCCTCAGGAAGGACGCCATGAAACTCAAGCCCTTTGTGTTCAATCCGTTCGGAGTCAACGGTTTCGTTTTAAGCAACGATGCCGGAGACGCTATTCTGATTGACCCGAGCGTCAGCAACGAACGCGAGGAAGCGGCGTTAGCGAACTATATCGCCACAAACAACCTGACCGTGCGCCACCTGCTGAACACGCACCTGCACCTGGATCACGTACTGGGCAACGCATTTGTCGCCAAGACTTATGGGGTGCAGCCCGAGGCGCACGAAGAGGACGCATTCCTTTTGGACTTGCAAGAAGAACAGAGCCAGATGTTCGGGCTTCCGCTGCGTGAACCGTCGCCCGGACTCGGCAATTACCTTGCCGAGGGCGATGCCGTCGAGGTGCCCGGCATTCGCTTGCAAGTGATTCATGTGGCCGGGCACTCCCCCGGCGGCATCGCGTTTTACTGCGAAAACCCGGGCGAAGTCAACGGCCAGAAGAATGTACCGCCGCTCCTGTTCCCCGGAGACATCCTGTTTGCAGGGAGCCGCGGACGCAGCGACTTGTTCGGCGGCGATGAAGACGCACTCGTGCGTGGAATCAAAAGCAAGCTCCTGACGCTCCCGAAAGAGACGGTCGTATTTCCCGGACACGGGCCAATGACGACAATTGCAGACGAAAGTAGATGGTATTAATCAGTGATTCCGGCACAGGGCCGAGATGACTATCGCGGGGATGACAAAGAGTCCGGCAGGACAATCAAACGGCATGAGCGACAAGGCAACAAGAATCGGGTAGATTGACGAATTCAAGGGATTCGTGTTGTTACTCGTCTGTTTATTCCATATCGAACAAGGTTTTTCAAACATAAACATGAACATCCGCCCCGAAATTACGGGCGTGTGGAATTACCTCTACTGGAACCTCGCCAAAATTTTCATTGCAGGAAAATCATCCATCGGATCGGGGCCTCTCTGGTTCGTGTTCACGCTGTATAGCGTAAGCCTGATGTTTTACGGGGTGATGGTAATTACCAAACGGATTGAATTATGGATTCCGTCTCCCCTCCGCTACGCTTCGAGGATGACACGCTCCAGAATGACTGTTGCGGGAATTGCCATCGCAAGCCTTATTGCAGGTTGGCTCCTGTACAAAAATCATATTCGCCTGCCGCTTGGAATCGAGCGCGACTTGACGGTGCTATTCTTTTTTACGTGCGGATGGATTTGCCGCGAACCGATAAAGAATTTATCTAGAGATTGCTTTGGGGTTCGCTCCAGCAATGACATACAATACACAACCCTTCAGCGCTGCTCAGGGACCTTATTGACAGCAGGCATCGCCGGACTTATCGCCACATTCATAGTTGCTGACAAACTAACGAATATCGCGCCCATACGAATCGCCAAAGGGATTCTGCGAAACATTTTCAGGAACGCGCTCGTAATCCTCGCGGTTCACTGGTGAATTCTACTAGTCTTGCGGATTATTTTCAAGAGTGAGCTTGACAAACCAGGAACAGCCTTTCTTTCGACTCTCATCGTAACAGTTGACGTCACCATCACGATCCCGAACAAGCCGTATCATCCTCGACCGACTTGCGATTAAATTTCCAAGAAGGCCTTTAAATCGTCCATTCGCTTTTTTGCAATTTCGACACCGTGCTCGTACGACTCGTTCATCTTATCCATATTCGTGTCAAACTGGTCGCAGAGTTCAATCAGCGGACGAACGAGGAACAGGCGGCCTTCTTTTTCAAGCTTTTCAATCTGCACAAACATTTTGTCGTATCGCTTGAGGCGAATCATAAGCGCACGGAACAAGTCAGGATACTTGCGTTTGTACATCGGATTCAGAATCGCACGGTACTTGCGGAAATCCGTTACCGCTTCGCCAGGATAATGCGTCGATATTGCAACGACCTTGTCACAGCCCCTCTCGAACGCGCGTTCAAAGGGAATCGGTACGGTAATGCATCCGTCTGCATAATGTTTCCCTTCAAGGGAGGCCATCGGGAAAATCATCGGAAGTGCGCAACTGGCGCTGATCAAATCCAGGAGTCTTTTCTTGTCGGCTTTTTCGGACTTGAATTCGGCGCGTCCCGTTTCGCAACACGTGAGGCCTATTTCAAATTCAGTTCTAGAATTGCAGTAGGCATCAAAATCCAGCGGCATTTCACCGTCGGCAGCGAGGTAGTTGAGCGCATGGAATTCTTTTTGAATCCCTATAAACTTGCTCGCCCACTTTTTGCCTCTCTGCAAGCGAGTCGGCAGTACAATAAAGCGCAGACGACCCTGTTGACGAGTGATAAAGTTGACCGCAGCATGAGCTCCAGCCGAAACTCCTGCCACATAATTAAAATCAATTCCACCCTCTTCAAGCCAGGTATCAATCACACCAGCACTGAACATAGTCTGGCGAGACCCGCCTTCTAACACAAGTCCCGTTTTCATCCCTCAACCTCCTCTGGAGTTTCAGCCGACACAGGCAACGTCGAAACATCCGCCACGCCTAGCGCACGCTGTTTTAAGTTCCAAACCTTCTGCCTGAAGTATTCACTACGCTCAGCCAAATGCTTTGACGAAGGAATTCCCTTGACGCGTTCAATCCTTTCGGGTTCTGCAACGACCACATGAGTTCGATGTCCGAACTTATAAATTCCGTCAAGTCCTACCGATAGAACCGGGGCGCCCGTACTACGCGCAAGGAAAGCGAATCCCGTCTTGAACTCGTTCAACAAACCGTCGTAGCGACACTTGCCTTCGGGGAAAATGATAACGGAGTTACCCTTTTCCAACTCACGTTTCGCAAGCAGAGCCCATTCGGTATCCATATTGAAACGGTCGCAGGGAATCACGCACTTTGCATGAGTAAGCGCCCAACTAAAATGCGGGTCCTCAACCTGGTCCTTCGCCACCACGATGCTATGGTTGTAAAAGAACACCGCCAGCATCAAGATGGGGTCCAGCATCGAGGTATGATTCGCGATAATGACCGAAGGCGTCTTGAGGTGAGCCGACTTTACCGTCTCCCCCGTCCATTCCACCTTCGGACGGAACCAGGCGAACATAAAAACTCGCACCGTGTAAATCACCACGACGACGAACGCCCGCATAAGGCATTCGACAATCGGATTCTTCTTTTTCACCGGAGCAGTCTCCAACGATTACGCTCCGAGTTTCGCTCTAATCCAGTTGTTGGCATTCGCGATGGCACCGGCAATCTTTTCGACTTCCTTGGTGCCGGCCTGAGCGCGGTCCGGGCGTCCACCGCCGCGGCCACCGCAAGCAGCGGCGAGGTCCTTGACGAGGTCGCCGGCCTTGATGCCCTTGGCCTGAACGTTCTTGCCGACCATCACGGCGATGCTGCCGGAACCGTTGTCCTTGTTTGCAATCACGGCGACGCTATCGGTGTCGAGCTTGTTCTGAACGCCGTCCAGCAAGTTCTTGTACTTTTCGTCCGGCAAGGCGAGTTCACGAACGTAGAGGTTCACGCCCATCACGTTGATGCCACCGTTCAGGAGTTCGGCAGCGGCAAGCGTTGCAAGTTCCAGCTTCACGGACTGCAGGCTCTTTTCCAAGTTCTGCGTCTTGGCAAAGCTCTGCTGAATGCGGTCGAAAACTTCGGCATCCTTGCAGCGGAGCTGTTCGCGGAGAGCCGTGAGAATCTGAGTTCCTGCACGGAGCAGCGCGAGAGTGCCACGGCCAGAGACGGCTTCGATACGGCGCACGCCAGCGGAAACGCTAGATTCAGAGATAATCTTCACGAGGCCGATGTTGCCGGTGTTCTGCACGTGCAAGCCACCGCAGAGTTCCTTGGAGAATTCTTCGTTGCAGGCGCCCATCTTCACCACGCGGACTTCATCGCCATACTTTTCGCCGAACAGTGCCATGGCACCGCTGGCCTTGGCTTCGTCCACGCCCATCACCTGGGTGTTGACCGGCAGGCATTCCATGACCTTCGCGTTCACGATGTCTTCCACCTTCTGGATTTCGACCGCGGTCATCGCGTTGAAGTGACTGAAGTCAAAGCGAAGGAGTTCGTTGGAAACGAAGCTACCCTGCTGCTGCACGTGAGTGCCGAGCACCTGGCGGAGAGCGGCCTGGAGCAAGTGGGTTGCAGAGTGGTTACGGCGGATGTCCATACGACGTTCGCCATCGACGGTTGCCATAAAGACGGCACCCATCGTCGTTTCGTTGGCCACGCCCTTCTTCACCTTGCCGCGGCAGAGAGCGGTGTCGTTCACCTTCACTGTGTCGAACACGTCAATTTCCAAATCAGCAGAAACCAGCGTTCCCTTGTCGCCGACCTGGCCACCCATTTCGGCGTAGAACGGAGAGGTTTCGAGCACGATGGAGAGGACGCCCTTGTCTTCGCGCCAGCGCACGACCTTCGTTTCGCAAGCGGAAAGTTCATAGCCCACGAACTTGGTGCTTTCTTCGCTGTACTGCGTCCAGCCTTCGGTACCCATCGTGTTGATGCCCTGCTTCATGTTGGCGCGGGCGCGGGCCTTCTGTTCTTCCATGCACTTGTTGTAGCCTTCTTCGTCAATGGTAAGGCCCTTTTCTTCGGCGAGAATACCGGTGAGGTCCGGCGGGAATCCGTAGGTATCGTAAAGCAGGAACACCTTGTCACCCGGCACGGTCTTTGCGTCGCCGAGTTCAGCCACGATGCCGGCGAAGCGTTCGAGGCCGGCGTCCAGCGTGCGGATGAAGCTTTCTTCTTCGCTCTTGATGACGCTTGCAACAAATTCCTTGCGTTCGCGGATTTCCGGGAAGGCATCGCCCATGGTATCGGCGAGCACCTGCACCAGCTTGTAGATAAAGGCTTCCTTCTGACCCAGCAGGCGGGCAAAGCGGCTTGCGCGGCGCAAAATGCGGCGGAGCACGTAGCCACGGCCTTCGTTGCTCGGGAGTGCGCCATCGGCAATAGCGAACGAAATAGCGCGGATGTGGTCGGCAATCACGCGGTGCGGAGTGCCGGCTTCGCCATCGTTGTACGGAACGCCACTGAGTTCAGCAATCTTTGCGATAATCGGGGTGAACACGTCGGTGTCGTAGTTGCTGGTCTTGCCCTGCAAAATAGCGCAGATACGTTCGAAACCCATACCGGTATCCACGTTCTTAGCCTTCAGCGGAATGAGGCTTCCGTCGCTCACGCGTTCGTACTGCATGAACACGTTATTCCAAATTTCAATATAGCGGTCGTTTTCGCCATTCACGCCCTTGATGGGGTCCTTGAACGTTTCGGCCTGGGTAGCCAGGTCGCCGCGGTCGTAATGGATTTCGGAGCAGGGGCCGCACGGACCGGTGTCGCCCATTTCCCAGAAGTTGGAGTGAGCGTCAAAGCGCATGATGCGGTCATCCGGGAGGCCGGACACGTCCTTCCAAATCTGCCAGGCTTCGTCATCGTCCTGGTACACGGTCGCGAACAGGCGTTCCTTCGGGAGCTTCCAGACTTCGGTCAAAAGTTCCCAGGCCCAAGCGATAGCTTCTTTCTTGTAGTAGTCGCCGAAGCTCCAGTTGCCGAGCATTTCGAAGAAGGTATGGTGGTAGTTGTCGCGGCCCACCACATCGAGGTCGTTGTGCTTACCGGACACGCGGAGGCACTTCTGGCTGTTGCATGCGCGCTTCCAGCCCTTGGGATTGTCGCCCAGGAAGATTGCCTTGAACTGGTTCATGCCCGCGTTCGTGAACATGAGCGTCGGGTCGTCATGGGGAACCACCGGCGAAGAACGCACAAAGAGGTGGTCCTTGGATTCAAAGAACTTGATGAAAGATTCGCGCACCTGCGCAGAAGTCATAGTAGGCATAATGTGTCCCTTTTAATTTTTTCGGGGAACAATATAGAAAAATGCCGACTATATCACCTTCGCCTTTTTAGGGTTGGTGAGGTTTTTCACCTCTTTCAGAAGCTTTTCCGGGCCTACTTTCTTATATGCCAGTTTTAGGATTTCAGCCGCGGCCATCGCATCATCCAGGGCGCGATGATGCTTAAATTCAGACAATTCCAGCGACTGCGTTAATTTGTGCAAACTATAACTCGGAAGTCCCGGGAAAAAACGACGCGACACCTTCACCGTGCAAAGTCTCGGTGGATCGATCTTGATACAGCAGCGACGAAGTTCCGTGCGCATAAATTTTATATCGTACTGCACATTATGCGCCACAAAAATACGGTCTTTCAAAAGTTCCGCAACCTCCTCGGCTATCGAGGCAAATTGGGGCTTTCCACGGACCATTTCGTCAGTGATGCCCGTCAGATTCTGTACAAACGGTTGAATCGGCATACCGGGATCAATCAGCGCCGAATAGGTTTTTACGACATCACAATCGTCTAGCAACACAATACCGACTTCGGTGATGCGCCCCACTTCGGCCGTACCACCCGTCGTTTCAAGATCTACAACCGCGAATTTCATTTTACCGGAATATCGAACTCCAGCGTCTGCTTGGCCGATTCGCTTACAACCTTAGCCTTGAGCACCTTGGACTTGGGCTTTGCATACAACGGCACCACCATCAAGTTTGACACCTTACTGCTTTCGACAGTCGGCTTGGCCTCGCTATCGCGCGCCGTCTGCGAAAAAATCGGCTTTTTGCCCTTGTCATAAATGTAATAAGTCAGCTCTCGCGTAAAGCCCGGCTTAATCTGGCTCGTGGGCACCTGGAAGTACACAACACCACCCTTGGGAACCTTGCGCAAACTATCCCGAATTTCTTCTTCGGTAGCAAGTTCGCCTTCAAGCATCATACGAACATCTTTCTTAATCTTATCGACACTTTCGTACTGGATAGTAATCTGGAACTTGGCGTCTTCGGGAATAGCGCTCGGGCGCACATCGCGGATTTTGGCGTTATTTTGGTAGTATTCCCAGCGGCCGTTATCGTGCAAAAGCACCGTCGAACCATTCGAGGTTGTCGCGACAATGTCATCGGCAAAAGAATTTGTTGCAAACAGCAACAAAATGATGCCCAAGACCCATAAAAAGCCGAGTCCACCACAAAGCCAGTAGTTTAATTTCATTAAAGCCTCAATCCTATGTTCCATAATATATACGAATCCTCTTTAAAAAGATAAAATGCAAGAAAAAAAGAGTATTTTATAAGAAACACCCCGGCTCATGCGAGTCGGGGTTGTTTTCAACTGAAGTAATTAATTACTTCTTCAAATATTCATTGATGCCGGCTGCAGCACGACGACCTTCACCCATGGCGAGGATCACGGTTGCGGCACCCAGCACGATGTCACCACCGGCGTAGACCTTCTCCATGAAGGTCTTGTTGGCGGTTGCATCTTCGAGAAGGATATGGCCCTTCTTGTCAACGGAGAGTTCCGGCGTGGTGTTGCTGATAAGCGGGTTGCTCCCGTTACCGATAGCAACGAGCACGGTGTCGCATTCGATTTCGAAGCTTGCACCTTCGACCTTGACCGGACGCGGACGGCCCTTTTCATCGGGTTCACCGAGTTCGTACTTGTCGACGAGCATACCGCGCACGTGGCCGGCTTCGTCGCCAAGAATCTTGGCCGGGTTCTGCAGAACGCAGAATTCGACACCCTCTTCCTGGGCATGGAGAACTTCTTCCTTACGGGCCGGGAGTTCGTTCATGCTGCGGCGGTAAATGATGCGGACCTTTTCGGCACCGAGGCGGAGAGCCATACGGGCGGCGTCCATGGCAACGTTACCACCACCGAGAACGACCACGTTCTTACCGGGCCACATCGGGGTATCGGCATGTTCCTGGTCGTAGGCGCGCATCAGGTTTGCGCGGGTCAGGTATTCGTTAGCGGCGAACACACCGACCAGGTTTTCACCTTCGATGTTCATGAAGAGCGGGAGGCCTGCACCGGTACCGACGAACACGGCATCGAAGCCATCCTTTTCAATCAGGTCCTTGAGCTTGCGGGTACGACCGATGACAAAATTTGTCTCAAACTTCACGCCCATGGCCGCAAGGGATTCAATTTCGTTGTCCACGATCTTCTTCGGGAGACGGAATTCAGGAATACCATAGCGGACCACGCCACCGAGCTTGTGGAAAGCTTCGAAGATGGTCACGTCGTGGCCTTCGCGGCGCACGTCGGCAGCGACAACCAGGCCGGCAGGACCGGAACCGATCACAGCCACCTTCTTGCCGGTAGCAGGCTTCACGGCCGGCACAGAGGCACCACCGTTGTTGCGTTCATAGTCGGCAGCAAAGCGTTCCAGGCGGCCGATAGCCACAGCCTGGTTCACGTCCTTGTGCATCTTGCCCATGGTGCAGTTCATCTGGCACTGGCGTTCCTGCGGGCAAACGCGGCCGCAGATTGCCGGGAGCAAGCTGGTTTCCTTAATCTTCGCGATAGCGGCCTTGAAGTCACCTTCGGCGATCTTCGCGATGAAGGCCGGAATGTCGATGTGCACCGGGCAGCTTTCGACGCAGAACGGCTTCTTACAGGCGAGGCAGCGGTTGGCTTCCACGATAGCCTGAGCTTCGGTGTAGCCCTGGGCCACTTCTTCCATCACGCGGGCACGGTAGCTGGGTTCGAGCTGCGGCATCGGCTGAGCCGGAATGGCAGTCTTGTCCTTGGGCTTGAGCGGCTGCGGAAGAGCCTTAATCTTTTCAAGTTCCACCTTGGCGGCGGCGTCCAACTGTTCACGAGTCAAATGTTCAGACATTACTTGCTCTCCTTGGCCTTTGCGTCAGCCATCTTATCAATGTTGCACTTGTGGCCGTCGTTGGCACCGAATCGGTGCAAGGCATCCTGTTCCTGGGGCTTGAAGGCGCCCATGCGCTGGAGCATGTTGTTCCAATCGACTTCGTGGCCGTCGAATTCCGGGCCATCGACGCAGACGAACTTCGTCTTGCCGCCGATAGTCACGCGGCAGCCACCGCACATGCCGGTTCCGTCCACCATGATGCTGTTGAGGCTCACGACAGTCTTCACACCATAGGGCTTGGTGGTGAGGGCGCAGAACTTCATCATGACCGGAGGACCGATAGCGATGACCATGTCCGGCTTGCCCTTGGTGTCTTCGCAGAGTTCCTTAAGAGGTTCGGTCACGAGACCCTTGCGGCCATAAGAACCGTCGTCGGTCATAAAGATGATGTTGTCGGCGAGAGCGGTCATTTCGTCCTTCATGAGGAACAGGCTTTCGTTACGGGCTCCCATGATGATGGTGACCTTGTTGCCTGCAGCCTTGAGGGCCTGAACAATCGGGTGCATCGGGGCGATACCCACGCCACCGCAAACGCAGACTACGTGACCAAAGTTTTCGATATGGGTCGGGGAACCGAGTGGACCCACGAGCACCGGAATATCGTCACCGACTTCGAACTTGGAGAGTTCGGTGGTGGTCTTACCGACGGTCTGGAAAATCAAAGTGATAGAGCCTTCAGTCGTGTCGGCATCGGCGATGGTGAGAGGCACGCGTTCGCCGTTGTCCTTGTTCGTCTGGAGGATGATAAACTGGCCGGCCTTACGCTCTTGGGCGATCAGCGGGGCCTCGACGCGGAACATATAGACCGCGGAAGACATTTGTTTTTTAAAGAGAATTTTTGCCATAGTGGGGAGGAATTTAGAAAAAAGGCTCCCCGAACGAGGTTACCTTTTTCATAAAAACATACTCCATTTGGACCGGTTAGGCCCGAAAAAGGACTGTTTGTCACTAGAAGTAGATGAATCCGCCGAAGCTCACGAACACGCCTTCGCCATTGAAGATGGACTTGGTGTCGGTGAAGAAGGAATCGCCAAAGGCAAATTCGCAAGCGGCCCAATCCTTGTACTGGTAGCGGAGCCCCATCGTAGCCTCCACCTTGTCCGCTACACTCCGCTTAACCTTCACATCGGCGTAAGGGGTCTGGTTATCGACATAGCGGAACGCCTCCCACGTATAGCTAGCCTCACCAAAGAGCATCAGCGACTCCGTCAAGATGACCTCGCCCAAGATATTCGGAGCCAGGTTCACGCCCACGGTCCAGAGAGATGCTTCCTTGTACTTGCCAGACGTAGAATCGCGCATATCAGCCTTGTCGTAAACAGTCACAGGAACAGCCGCGTTCAAGCCCATATAGACATTAGCGTAGTTTGCACGGAGCACCGGAGTGCCGTAATTGAACAAGGGAACAACCGTGAAGTTCGACGTCAGAGAATCGCCAATCAGGGTTCCGCCAGATTCAAATTCATCTTCGTGACGATTAAACGCGACTCCCGCCGACCAGAAATGCTTGCGGGCCGAAGGACCGTCCGTCACAATCAAGGATGCGTCCAAATCCCGGTAGCGCTGCTCCGTCTTAGGTCCCCTGGCAGGCTCCACATTCGTTTCCTTGGCAAAGGTTATCCAATCACCAGACAAAGTCACGACATAACCACCCAAGGTCTTAGACAAGGTAAGACCCCAGTCATCGCCTTCCACCGTTTCCTTGATGTCGGCACCCTTGATTTCAGTTTTAATTTGTCCTAAACCAAGGCGAGCTTCGATTGCAAAGCCGGGCGTTGCGTAACCGGCCGTGGCACGGCCCAATTCACCCGAAATATCCATGGCGCCAAAGAAGCCGCCCAACGAGACAACTCCCTTTTCACCTGTAGGTTCAATATAGAAGAACTTCTGATCGGCAAGCTTGGTCAAGCGCTTGTTGAGCAAGGCATCCACATTGTCGCCAGCGGCTTCGTTCTGGACGCGGTTATAGGCATTGCCATGAAGGACGGTAAACGGAGTCTTGGGCGGGCCCATACGGACAGGAAATTCACCAGGAGCGGTCTCGGGAGCGGCAACAGGCCCCTGGGAAGGAACCGTTTCGGCAACCTTCGCTTCCGGAGCGGGTTGGGCTGGTTCAGCACTCTTCTTCGCCGGTTCAGCTACGGGAGAAGGTTCTGAAGCAGCGGGAGCGGCAGGTGCAGTAGCAGCAGGCGCGGCGGCCGGCTGTTCCGCCACGGCGGGAGCAGGGGCTTCAGCAGCCGAGGTTGCAGGTTGGGTAGCATCTTGCGCCATCGCAAAAGCAACGGAAGCAAGAGTCAATGCAAGAGACGTCTTAAGATGCATATCATCCTTCTTTGTTTACATTCTTTTTCAATTATAATCTAAAAAAAGAAGGACAAGCAAGCTTTTATTTACAATCTTTGCGTTTTTTACATACAGACAATCTGCTAGCGCATCATATCGCAGATTTCAGCACCGATTGCCCCATTCTGGATGGTCGTCATCAGAAGTTTCTGCTCAATTTCTTCGGGAGGTGCCTGCGGCCCCTTAAAGGGAGCATTTCCATTCGATTCCATAACGTCATTCAAAAGGCGTTCGCCCAACGCCGCATGCAGCGCAAGGCTCGCATCGATATACTTAAGATGCGTCGGTTCGTCGAGCGTGAAGTTCAAGGGAGCCTTCGCATTAAGCACACGTCCCTTGGCAACCATCTCGCCGAACTCATCTTCGACGCCCATATTCGCCGCAACAACTTTCGCATTCGCCATCAAGGCCGAAGCGGCTGCAATGGTCAAGGCGTTCTTCACACCCGTCGCCGTTACCAGGAAATCCGCATTGGCAATAGCAGCAGCAACCGCAGCATCGTCCAGATAGCTTTCTATGCGCACGTCATTGTTCGTCAGGACATGGCTAAAGTCAGTCGAGGGAATCACGTTGGCCGTATCCGTCACAGTGCAGACTTTCATGCCACGGCGCACCCCTTGCAGAGCAATTCCGCAGCCAACCTTTCCGCTTCCGAACACAACCAGATTCTTTCCTTCGAAACCGGAATACCCCATTTTTTCAAGAGCGCGGAAATATCCGTCGCCCGTTCCAAGAACTGTCTCGATGCGCTTGACAATCCCGCTGTCGGCCACATACACCGGATGTTCAGAATTTTCAAAGAACTGCACACCACTGCGTGTCAGTTCCACAAAACCTTTTTTCGGATGACAGAAGGAAAACTGCCCCGCGCAGTCCAAAATCAAGTCAAAATCGTCCGCAACACTACCATTGCGCACATTTTCATCCGTCACTACCGAAATGCCGTTTTCCTGAATCAAGCGAACAATTTTCCTGTCGCACGGCACCGAGGTTCCACCCGATCCATTCGAATAACCTACACTCAGATCGGCCCCACCTGCCAATAGGGCCTGATACTGTACCAAGGTGTTTCTAAAAATCGGAGTCGCCACCAGGATTTTCAGTCCGTCAAAAGGACGACGAGAAATCCAACAATCTGCCAACAGAGACAAAGCGGGATATTCCCTGGGATCGTAGACATCGTTAATGACTTCAGAAAAAAACATGACGAAAATCTAGAAAAATTAATTTGCAAATAAAGGAAAGGCTTCCGGATTCCGGAAGCCTGTACCTATGAACAAATACGGGAGTTCCCCCGTAACACTTATTCCGCGAAGAGGGCCGTAGAAAGATAGCGGTCGCCGGTATCCGGAAGGAGCGCGACAATCGTCTTGCCCTTGTTTTCGGGGCGCTTCGCGAGTTCCTTCGCGGCCCAAATAGCCGCACCAGAAGAAATGCCCACGAGCACGCCTTCCTTCTTGCCGATCTCGCGGCCGGCTTCGAACGCGGCTTCGTTTTCGACAGCGATCACTTCGTCGTAAACCTTGGTGTTCAAAGTTTCAGGAATAAAGCCTGCGCCAATACCCTGGATCTTATGGGCGCCTGCAGTACCCTTGGACAGCACCGGAGAACTAGCCGGTTCAACGGCGACAATCTTCACATTCGGGTTCTTTGTCTTGAGGTATTCGCCAACACCTGTCACCGTTCCACCAGTGCCTACGCCAGCAACAAAAATATCGACCTTTCCATCGGTATCTTCCCAGATTTCGGGACCGGTGGTGGCCTTGTGGGCGGCCGGGTTGGCCGGGTTCACGAACTGGCCCGGAATAAAGCTGTTCGGAATTTCCTTGGCAAGTTCTTCGGCCTTTTCGATAGCGCCCTTCATACCCTTGGCGCCTTCGGTGAGCACCAGTTCTGCACCATAAGCCTTCATGATCTGGCGGCGTTCCACGCTCATGGTTTCGGGCATCACGATGATGATGCGGTATCCGCGGGCAGCGGCGACAGATGCAAGACCGATACCGGTGTTACCCGAAGTCGGCTCGATAATCACGGAGCCCTTCTTGAGCTTGCCACTCTGTTCGGCATCGTCGAGCATAGCCTTCGCCACGCGATCCTTCACGGAACCGGCGGGGTTGAAGTATTCAAGCTTGGCAAGGATCCTGGCGCCGAGGCCTTCTTCAATGTGGGTGAGTTCAAGAAGCGGGGTGTGACCGATCAGTTGGTCTGCAGAGGAATAAATCTTTGACATGTTGAAGTCCTTTTTGTTTTATGGAAAATTAGCTAAATCAACCGACAAGCAACTTTACTGTTTTCGTTTGACTTCAAATTAGAATTTTATTCATACAAAAACAATAGGAAATGAAGGAAACCACCCTAGTTTTGCTTACATTTTACTTACTAATAATTTTAAACTATAACTAGATGACGCAGAAAAGCTATAGAAAAGAAAGAAGGCCCTTCGACAAGCTCAGGGACCTTGGTGAACTCCGCTCTGGATCCCGTCTCCCCTCCGCCTTGCTCCGAGGATGACACGCTCCAGGATGACTTTAGTAGTTGCGTCATCCTCGACCGAAGGGAGGTCGGACAGCACTTGGCAAGTGGACGCCTTTGGCGTCCGCAATTTCGGCTCAACCATGCCAGAATGTAAACATTCTGTCGCGGCGTTCGCCTTATATGCTTTTGTTGCCTTAGTGCGCATGATCCCCGAATGGGGAGGATCCAAGATGACTTTCTTAATCCACATCACGACTTCGGGGCATTTGAGTCGAGATCGATGCTTGCCTCGGAGCCAGACTGGTCGAGCCCGGTCCTTTCACTGAAGAGTTTTTCGGAAATATGCGTGAATGTTTCGACGATTGTCGGGTCGAAATGTTTGCCAACCCCTTCGGTGTTAATCGCCATCGCCTTTTCGTAGGTGAAGGGTTTCTTGTACTCACATTCAGCAACCAGCCAAACTTGTCATCCGAGATAATCGGTTCAATTTCGCCACCGGCAAGCCATGTCGGAAGGTAAGGAACAAATGACGGATAGAACTCAACCACGCTTCCCGGTTCGCCCGCCGGCTCGCCATCGGTATCCAGGACAAACACCACATAGCAAGAATCAGGAGTATGGCCGACACGATGGTCTGATGATTTTAAAATCAATCATCTTCATAACACGCCCACTTCTCAAACCTATTTGATAACCTCTACGACTTTTTTATTGTTCGTCGCACCAGTCACAACCGACACGTCCCTCTTGTGGACACCAAAATGTTCTGCCAGAAGCGCACAGATAGCCTCGTTCGCAGCCCCGTCCACAGGGGGAGCCTTGACTTCCACCTTGTAACTACCGTCCGGCAGTTCCACGACGCTTTCGCGCTTGCTTCTCGCATGGACTTTTATATTAATTTTCATGGGACATTCCCAAGCTTAACTAGGCAAGGACATTCCCTGCGACCGGTGCGGCAGGACGCCTAAGCTCCTCTTGCATACGCTGGTCGTTTTCCATGGCCGAAAGAAGTTCCTCTTGCCCCTTGATGAGCGCACGGCAACGGATGAAGTAATTGGTTCGCAGCTGTTTGAGCTGCTCGATTTCCATACGGAGTTCTTCGGCTTCTTTCTTGGTGGACTCCACCTCGCGCACAGCGCGCGCCTTGGCTTCGGCCACGATGATTTCCGCTTCTTTTTCGGCGGTCGCCTTGACCTCGTCTACCGTCCGCTGCATAGTCACCACGGCATCTTGGATAGTCTTTTCAATCTGTCGGTAATAATTGACTCGTTCTTCGGCAACCTTAAGCCTCTCGGTCAGGTCGGTCTTGTCCCTGGACATTTGCTCGAAGGCTCCTGCGGCCGTTTCCAAAAAAGCCTTGACCTCTTCGGGATCGATACCACCGAAATTTTTCTTGTGGAAGGTCTGATTACGGATATCCAAAGGTGTAAGTTCCATTCTAAACCTGCAATAAAAAAAATTTTCCGGCCCATGCCGCTCTCTGAAATATAACAACTTCAAATTGGCCTGTTCCATATCACAAAAAAATATGAATTAAAATATGCAAATCGTTCTTTACAATTTTTTTCTACTATATTTGAAATTAAGTGCCTATGTTAAAAAACATCAAGAAATTTTGGGCAAAACAGGATTCGCTAGAACGCAAGCTGTTCTGGTCCATCTTGATCGTTGTGACGGGCGTAGCAAGTTTTTCCGCCATTTTCACGATTATCGAAGGTATAAACTCCGCCGCCTCCCTCTGTAGCGTCGGTTGCTCCGTCGTCTGCATCATAATCGCATTCATTGCAGTCCAGACAGGCCTTTATAATCAGTGCTACCTGGTCATGTGCTGCATACTCAGTTGTTTTATGATGCCTCTCCTGTTCCTGTTCTGCGGAGGAATTACGAGCGGCATGCCCCTCTACTGCATCACGTCACTTTCCTTGATTGCCTTCGCCCAAGGTCGCTTTAAGGTACCAGCGTTCATCTTCTCCCTGGGCATCCAGTCTGCGACCTTCGCTGCAACCTGGGCATACCCCGACCTGCTTGTCGCCCAACTCGACCACGACGCAGCCTATCTAGACATCTTGGTGACCCACCTTCTGACCGGTTTCACCTTGTTCTCCATCGGAACCTTTTCACTCAGGGCCTATTCGCATGAACGTGAAAATACGACTAAGCTGCAGAACCAGCTGGACTATCTTTCGATGCGTGACCCCCTGACCAAGCTCTATAACAGACGCCACCTGCTAAATTATCTCGAAAACGCCATCTGGAACCGTCGCCAAGACTTCTACCTGGCAATGTTGGACATTGACGACTTCAAGAGAATCAACTATACGTACGGACAGGATTTCGGAGACGAAGTCATTCGCGCTGTCGGGCACCTGTTGCAAAAGAACGAAGACGAAATGAGCGGCGAATGCGTTGCCCGTTACGGCTGCGAAAAATACATGTACGTCATTAACGCGGGCTCGGAAGTCGAAGCCTTCGCCAAGGTGGAAGCCTTCCGCAAGGCAATCCGCAACCTGACATTCGAGAACTACCCCCAGGTATCGCTCACGGTGAGCGGAGGCTTTGTTCCCTGCTTCAGCCGTGGATTTGCCGATGTCAAGCAGATGCTAATCAAGGTTGACTCACTCCGTATTGAAGCCAAGCAGCAAGGCAAGAACCAAATTAGAAATATGGTGGAATAGGAAAATGCAACTTCCTTTACCAGACGACTTTCATGCGCACCTGCGCCAGGGCGACCTGATGCCCGGCTACGTGCGCGACCTCGTTTCTCAATTCGGGCGTGCAATCATCATGCCCAATACGATTCCCGCCATGGCGAGCGCCAAAGCGATTGCCAAGTACAAGGCCCAGATTCTGGATGCTGCCAAGAGCGTGCGCGCCGATTTTCAGCCGCTGATGACCTTCAAGCTGAATCCGAACTACACGGAACAGGACCTCAAGGACATGATGGCGGTGGGCGTGGTCGCGGGCAAGTACTACCCCGCCGGCGTCACCACCAACAGCGCCGACGGCATCAGTGATTTCGAAGCGGTATTTCCCGTGGTCGCGATGATGGAAAAGTTAGGACTTGTTCTTTGCGTACACGGCGAAGAACCGGGTGAATTCTGTCTGGACCGCGAACCCGCCTTTATCAAGCGAGTCGAAACGCTCGTCGAAAAATTTCCGAAACTGAAAATCGTGTTCGAGCACCTAAGCTCCGCCAAGTCGGTCGAAGCGGTCAAGAGGCTCCCGGCGAACGTGGCCGCAACCATCACGGTGCACCACCTGATGATGACCCTCGACGATATCATCGGGGACGCCCTCAGGCCGCACCATTTCTGCAAGCCGCTGCCGAAGCGGCCTGAAGACCGTGCCGCCATTCGCGAAGCCGCCTTCAGCGGCAATCCCAAGTTCTTTCTCGGCACGGACTCCGCTCCGCACCAGCTGAGTAAAAAGGAATGTCCGTGCGGAGCGGCGGGCGTCTACAGCGCCCCGGTGGCAATCCCGCTGCTGCTCCAGGAATTCGAACGTGCAGGCCACCTCGACAAGCTCGGCGACTTCACCGCAGGATTCGGCGCCGACTTCTACGGTCTTCCGCGCACGACGCAGCAAATCGAAGTCGTCAGGGAATCGTGGACAGTCCCCACCATCGTCAACGGAGTCGTTCCGCTCGCCGCGGGTCAGACCCTTGATTGGAAAATAAAGTAAGCCACCATCTTTTTACATTTTTTCTGTTCCACAGCCCATAAAAAATATACATTATGGGTGTAAACATCTATTATATGGATTATTATGGCTTTTATCCGGGCAATCCTCTACTACTTGAATATCGCAATCTGTCTGTTCGTTATCGGTCTCCCGTATATGTTCTACAGGGGCGTTCTGTGCCGCCGTTGGTCCGACAGCACCCGCGTGTGCATCCCCTTCTTCAGCACCACTTTTAAACTGTTCGGCATCAAGGTCGAAATCGAAGGCAAGGAAAACATTCCTGACCACAAGCAATTTGTCATTGTCGCAAACCACCAGAGCTTTTTGGACATCAACGTTATTTGGCCCACCATCACGATTACCTCGTTCATCGCGAAAGCCGAACTTTGGAAGATTCCCGTATTCGGCTGGGTGCTGAACAAGATCGGCTGCATACCCGTAAACAAGAACCCGCGCAAGAACCTCGGCATGGGAGCCATCGTGAAAAAAAGGCTCGAAGACAATGTGACCATTTCCGTATTCCCCGAAGGGCATCGCAGCAACGACGGGCACATGCTCCCGTTCCAGAACGGAATTTTCCGCATGGCCAAGGAAAACAAGTTTCCGCTCCTGCCGGTGACGCTTGTGGATACGGGCAAGCGCCTTTCCAAGACCAAGTGGGCGCAGACCCCGGGTATCGTGAAGATTGTGGTGCACCCGCTCCAGACACCCGAAAGCTTTGAGAACAAATCCGCCACGCAGCTGCGCGACGAGATTCACAACATGATTTCATCGGCACTGCCTTACAAACAGGCCGACGCCGCAACCGCGGCAAACAAGGAGGCCTAGCATGGCACAGCATTTACCTAGCGAAGAACAGATTATTGCAATTCTGCGCGACGAACCGATGGTCGGTAGCCGCCTGCGCAGCGCACTCGGTCTTCCCAAAAAGCAGAAGATGGCCTTTAAGCAGATGCTCGCCGACATGGTGGACCGCGGACTTTTGAAGCGTACCAGCCACAAGGAATACCAGCTGGGCGATGGCGAAACTGTCGAAGAAAAGCGCGAAAAACGCGTGAAGAAGATTGCGGAACAGTACCCCGAAGACAACCGCCGCCTGGGTGCCCGCAGCCGCCGCCAGACGGGAAAGGAAAACGAAACCCGCGTGAAACGCGGCATTCTGCACCAGACGGGCGAAGAAGACTGGGAAGTGCACGAACTCGAAACCGGAAAGGTGTACGAGATGTGCCACCGCAGGCAGGCCCCGGGCAAGGAAGGCGAAACCATCAGCTTTACGCTGTACCCGCACCCGAAACTCAAGCACAGCTACTTGGCAAAGGTCGACCGCACTGCCGAAGCGATGAATATCAGCTGGGACGAAGTCAAGACAAAGTTCATGGAAGACGCGAACTTGCCGAAGGACTTCAGCCCGGCCATCAAGAAGTATGTAGACAGCGTCAAGGAGCCGTGCGGCAAGGACTTCAAGGGCCGCGTGGATTACAGGCAGCTCACGATTCTCTGTATCGACCCCGATGGCGCCATGGACCATGACGACGCCATTAGCGTGGAACGCACCCCCAAGGGCGGCTACAGGCTGGGCGTGCACATTGCCGACGTGAGCTACTACGTACCCGAAGGGAGCGAACTCGACGAAGAGGCTCTGGAAAGGAGCTACACGCAGTACCTGCCGTGGACCGCTGTGCCGATGCTTCCGGAAAAGCTTTCGAGCAACGTGTGCAGTCTGCACCAGGGCGTGGACCGCTGCGCATTCACCTGCATGATGGAACTCGACAAGCACGCGAACGTGCTCAGTTGGGATTTCCACCGCAGCATCGTGAAGATTACCAAGTCCATCACCTACGAGCAGGCGATGGAAATGATGAAGAACGGCGACGACGACATCAAGGCGCTCGCCGAGGTGACGGCGCTTTTGAAGCAGAACCGCACCAAGGACGGCCTGCTGGAATTCCAGAGCACCGAATTCGGCTGCAAGTTCAACGAGAAAGGCGAACCGGAAAAGATTTACCCGCGTACGACCGACGAATCGAATTCGTGGGTGGAAGAATGCATGCTCATCGCGAACAACTGCTGCGCGAAGGAGCTCAAGAAGCGTAAGCTCCAGGGCATTTACCGCATCCATGAAGCACCGGATACCAAGGACATCATGGAATTGTACTACATGTACCCGGACCTGTTCAAGGATTCTCCGGTGATGTTGCGCGACCTGGGCAAGCCCCGCAGCGGCGACACGAACCTGAACCCGACGGCATTCAAGCTGTACGAACATTTGGTGAAGCGCGCCCAGGGCGACGAGACTTTGACCAACCGCATTCTGCGCAGCATGCAGAAGGCGCATTACGACAGCAACAGCTTCGGCCACTTTGCGCTGAACTGGCAGGATTATGCGCACTTTACGAGCCCGATTCGTCGTTACGCCGACTTGTGGTGTCACCGTGAACTCGCGCGCAAGGGCGCCGAGATTACCGCCGAACGCAAAAACAGCGTGATTGAAGTCTGCGACTTGATTTCGGCAAACGAAGTCAAGAACCAGAAAACCGAACGCATCGCCATCAAGGTGTGCAGCTGCTGGATTTTGAAGAGCCACATCGGCGATGACTTCGAGGCGACCGTCTCGGGCATCGAGGAATGGGGTATCTACGTTTCTATCGCAGACCCGATTGCCGAAGGCCTGGTGCGTTTCCGCGATATCGCAGGTGATGACTTCTACGTATTCAACCCGGACCAGGGACTTGCCTTCGGCAAGAAGAGCGGGCGTACGTTCCGGCGCGGCGACAAGGTGCTGGTGCGCCTTTTGCGGGTAGACCCGCTGCGCGGTCAGGCGGACTTCAGCATTATCGAAAAACTCTCTAGCGAACCGAAGAAGCGCCGCCGTCAAGGTGAATCGCGCGACGACTACGGCAACGGCGGCGACTACCGCAGCCGCGACGTACATGAACGCGCTGACCGCGCCGCCGCGGCGGAAGCCCTCGGTTACGTGAGCCAGCCCGACGAAGACTTAGACAACGATGTTCCTGAATTCGTTTCGGCACACAGCCACATGAACCGTGGCGGTCGCGGAAAATCTCGCGCCGGCAGGTTCGATTCCGACGCCCCGAACTTCGAACGCTCCGGCCGCAGTTCCCGCGGCAAGGGCGGAAATTCCCGTAGGGCATCCCGCGATGACCGCGAAGGATTCCACGTAGCAAGCAAGCCGCGTAAGGGCAGTTCTCGCAAGGGTGCCGGCCGAAGCCAAAGGCGAAGGTAAACTCTATTTCAATAATGCCTAAGTGCCATCCGCATAATTCGTTCTGAAGGCTTCCCTAACGTGTCATCCTGAGCGGAGCCCATAGGGCGTAGTCGAAGGATCTAAAAACATGCCAAGCGATTACTACACATACATAATGTCGAATCAAAATAACACCACTATTTATGTCGGTGTTACTAACAGCATAGAACGTCGCACGTTGGAACATATTGAAGGCGTTGGAGCCATTTTCACATCTAAATACAAGATTAACAAACTCGTTTACTTCGAGCGTTACACAGAAATAAAAGATGCTATTCAAAGAGAAAAGCAACTTAAAGGATGGAGAAGGGACAAGAAAAATAGTCTTGTAAATTCAATGAACCCCGAGTGGAATGACTTGATGCGTGGTTGAGATCCTTCGACTCCATCACTTCGTGATTCCGCTCAGGATGACACACTCATATAACTTTCTATTATTTACTAAATATGTCTAGCAACGGTAAAATCATTCTCTACGCCAGCTACCAAACCGGGGAAACTCTCCCCGGGTATGTACGGTTTGCGCTAAAGCATCTCGCCGAGACAGACTTTACCGTCGTACTGCTCACGAACAATCGTCCGCTTTCAGCCGAGACAATGTCGTTCCTGGAAGACTACGGAATCAAGCTTTACCTGACCGAAAATCACGGATTCGATTTCGGCATGTGGCGCCGGTTCCTCAAAGACGTCGCCAACGGTCACAACAATTTCGTTGAATTCAACAGCATTACGCGACTGCTGCTCGTCAACGATTCCATCGTATACTTCCAGAACAATTTTGCCGACTTTATCCGCCGTGCCGAGGCAAGTACCGCCGATGCGGTTTCACTGACGGAAAACGACGAAGTACGTCCGCACCTGCAATCATTCTTCTTGTACCTGAAACAGGAAGCTCTTGGTGCATTCTACCTACACCTGCTCGAAACGCCGGAACAGGAAACCTTTTACGAAGTGGTGCATCGCCTAGAGATAGGCTTGTCGAGCGCCTTCGAAGAAGCCGAGGTGCAGACCGCATCGCTTTACCGCACCCACTTGCGAGCCCTGTTCGCCTATCCCGAACTGATTGCGCAGGGTGGAGGCTTTATCAAGCGCAAGCTTTTACAGCGCCGTTTCGATTTTATGGAAAAGGTGCACTTTATTCGCCACGGCGCCTACGACGCCTTGAATGCGGACTACCACAAGATGGTCTGCGACGCGGGCCTCGCTCCTGATTTCAAGGAGGAGTGGCTCCCGAAAGCAGTCGGAAGCACCGCCTTCCATGTGGCCGACAAGCTTTGGCAAAAGACATTCGACAAGGTGGGCTGGCCGCTACTCCGCACCGCCATCAAGACGAAGTACAAGCTTCTCAAAAAAGAACTTGTCGGCGACGAGTACAAGTAAACGCATCATCTAAATCCACCGGTTATTCCGCAGTAAAGTTATCGTCTTCATCAACTTCCTTGAAGCAGAAATACTTCGTCCCCTCGGCAGCAAAAGAGGCCGCAGACGAGTCCAGCTGTCCAGCAATGAATAACGCATGAAAAAACGGAATCTTTTTCATAAGGAATCCTCTGTTTGTATCCGTAAACAAATATGGTTTTCTTACAAGAATACAACCTTCAATCTAACGAACAAAAATCCCCGGGCCATACGGACCGGGGACTTTCTCCGTTAAATATCTACTACTTCACGATTTCGGCGTCGACGACCTTCTTGCCGTTCACGGTTTTCGGTCCATTGTTGCCGTTGTCGCGGCGCATGACCTTGTACTGGATAATGCTCCAGAAGTTGGACACAATCCAGTAGAGCACGAGGCCGGAGGGCATCACCGCGCTGAAGAGGAACATCATAGCGGGCATCATCCAAGTCATCATCTTAGCCTGGGCGGGGTCCATGGCGCCGTTGCCGCTCATGGTCACCTTGGTCTGGAAGTAGGTAGTCACCACCATAATCCACGGGAGGAGAGCGAGGCCATCGGGCATGAGGAACGGAATGCTGAAGCCGTGGAAAATCACATCGCTACGGCTGAGGTCGGTAATCCAGAGGAAGGCCGGCATGCCGCGGAGTTCGACGGCGCGACCGAGCACGAAGAAGAGGCCCATGAAGATCGGCATCTGGATAATCATCGGGAGGCAGCCGCCGGTGCAGCTCGCAAGCGGGTTCACGCCATTCTTGGCGTAAAGCTCCATGATAGCGGCCTGCTTCTTTTGCGGATCGCTACGGTACTTCACGTTGATTTCGTCGAGCTGCGGCTTGAGCTTGCTCATGGCAGAAGTCGACTTGAGCTGCTTGATGGTGAACGGGGTCGTAATGCCGCGAACAATGAAAGTCACGAGGATAATGGCTACGCCGTAGTTCGGAATGATGGAGTAGAAGAACTTGAGCAGCTTGAGAAGCATGGCGCAAATCCACACGAACCAAACGCTGGAACCGGGGAACCACTTGGAACCGGTCACGATAATCTTTTCGTAGCCCTGGCCGAGCGATTCGACTTCGGACCATTCCAGCGGGAGCACCATGAAGTTGTAAGCGATAGAGTCGCCGCGCACGGCATCTGCGATGGAGAGACTGTAGGTACCCGGATCCGGGTTGCCTTCGGTCGCCAAATTGATGTGCTTGGCCTTGACCTGGGCGGGCACCGGAGAATCGAACTGCACCGACATCGCTACGTACTTGCGGCGCATGCCGACCCAGTAGTAGTTGGCGTTGTCAAACGTCATGGCGTCATTGAACATTTCGCGTTCGGTGATTTCGCTATTCTTGAAAATCACTTCGCTAAAGAAGTAGCTAGTACCGCCGAAGCTCTTGCCCTTCGGGAATTCTTCGGTTTCACGCATGCCGCCCTTCCAGGAGAGCTCGTACTTGTCGACGCGGAAACCCTTGAACTTGTTTACCTGGCGAACAGCGACGCCGACCTTGGTGAAGCCGTAGCTACGCACCAACTGGTTGCCGTTGGCGTCGGTAAAGACAAACTGTACCGTAGTATCGTTTTCGACATTGATCCATTCCGGAGCCTCGACATCGAACAGGACTTCGGAAAGGTCCGCACCGCCGAGGTTCAGGTCGAGGGCGCCGAGCGCGGTATCCTGAATGAGTTCGGGGAAATGGTTTGCGGAATCCGGCAGGGCCTTGACGATAACGCTCTGGACCTTGCCGCCCTTGTTGCTCAGGGTCATGATGAACTTGTCGGTTTCGACCGTGACCGTGCGCTGGGCGACAACCTTCGGGGCTTCGACAGCGGCAGAGGAAGAATCGCTTGTAACGACACTTGACGCATCTCCCGCTGCCTTCAATTCCGAATTCTGAATTCCGGATTCCGAATTTCCAAGAACTGGGGCGGCCTTGACTTCAGCAGTGGAGCCGGGGAGCACTAGTCCATTTGCAGACGGAGCTGCAGAGGAATCGGAGACCTGGGCGGCAGCTTCCTTGGCGGCGGCCTTCTGCGCAAGCTTCGCCTTTTCGGCAGCCTCGTTGTTCGCAGAGTTCATGAAGAACCACCAAATCATGATGGCGCCGATAAGAACGGATCCGATGATAGTATTCTTGTTCATCTTTTTTCCTTTCTGGGCGGGACCGGGTCATAACCGCCCTTGCAAAACGGGTTGCACCTTAAAATTCTGAAAACTGCAAGATAGAAACCTTTAAACACTCCGTGTACGCGGATGGCCTCGATGGCATACTGCGAGCATGTCGGCTGAAACCTGCAAACGCCACTGAAGAAGAAAGGATGAATCAACTGGTACAGCCGGATGGGCGCAATCAGGAGCATTTTCAACGCGCCGTGAAGCTTTCCCCAAAAACCGCTGTCCCCACCATTATCCATTGGGCAAGTTCCCCAGGTCCAGCCCCTCGGTCCACTCCATCTTCTTGAAGACCTTGAGCGCCGATTCGCGCATGCGCGCCGAGGACATGACCTCGGAATTGTCACTCACGATTATCATCGCCCACACGGGCTTCGCTATATGGGGAACCCTTTCAAAAAACAGGGGCCGCAGCAATCTACGGCACTTGTTGCGGTAAACGGCGTTACCGTTCTTCTTTTTCGCCAAAAAGCAAAAACGACAAAAACCGTCCGGACTTTCTATCCAACGCATCGTGAAAGACGGCGTGCGGATGAACTTCCCATGGACGGCTACTTGCCGATAAGCTGGCTGGTTAGGCAGCCTATAGGAGCGCAACGAGGCTATGAGCCAATCCTACTTTTTGTAGATGGTGTCGCTCACGGTGAGGCGCTTGCGACCCTTGGCGCGACGACGGCTCAGAACAGCACGACCCCAACGGTCTTCCATGCGGGCACGGAAACCATGCTTGTTGGCGCGCTTACGATTATGAGGCTGGAATGTTCTTTTCATTGTAGTAACCTTTATTAAAAGTCAAATTTTTGAGTCTCAAAATTAGAAAAATTCCTAGATAAATCAAGGGGTCAAAGGGTCGTGTAAGCAAGTTTTACGGACATTTTTACGATTTCCCCGCAGACAATTCAATTTATCAACAATCTATCAACATACAATTATTTTTTTCCGCTGTTGCGAAGATCTCGGAACAGTTCCTTGGAAATGTCGCTGTCGGAATTGACCCAGTAGTCGAAGGAATGCGGCTCGGTCAAGCTCTTGCTATGGACAAAGCAGATATTGCAGCCCAGTTCCTTGGAAATCATCAGGTCATGTGTCACGATGATGATGGTCGTTTTGAACAGCATACGCATGTTGTCGATCAGCGGCAGCAGGTTGCGGCGGTTGTAGTTGTCAAGTCCCGCCGTCGGTTCGTCCATCAGCAACAGTTTCGGGTCCATCGCCCAGCTACGAGCAATCGCCACACGTTTCTGCATGCCCATACTCAGCATGTGCGGGAACATATCGGCCTCGTCGCGGACTCGCATCAGGTCCATGGCCATATTGATCTTTTCCTCGATTTCGGCCGGAGTGCCCACCTTGTGGTAACGCAGCGGCAAGGCGATGTTGTCGCGTACGCGCAGGTTCGAAATCAAAGCCCCGTTCTGGAACACCATGCCCACCTGACGCTTTGCCACCTCGAGCGCAGTCAGCCTTTCAGGAGGAATATATTCGCCAAAATAGAAGATGTTGCCACGAGTCGGACGAATCAGCCCCGCGATAATTCGCAAGAGGGCACTCTTGCCCTGACCGGAACCGCCGCCAATGCAGATAGTTTCCCCGCGCTTCACACTCAAATTCACATCCGAGAAAAGTTCCTTTTGCGGGTCGGTTTCTACACGCTGGAAAAATCCAAGCGTCCGGGGCTTAGAAAACATCGTCCCTGCGATATCGCGGTACGCAAGGTGAATATCTTCCATTCTTAAGGCTTCGTCCAGCATTAGATAATCGTCGAAAGATTGTTCATGTATTCAACAAAATAGAATAGCGACAGGAACACGTCTGCAAGCACCACGTACAAGAACGACTTTATCACGGAACGGGACACCGCCTTGGGAACCTGCCGTACGTCACGCGTGATATTCAAAGCCTGGTAACAGGCGTTAGTCGTAATAATTGCGCCGAACACGAGCGGCTTGACAATAATGAACACAAAGTCCATCATCGAGATGGCGCTCAGGATTTCATGGCTAAGATACGACCAGGTCAACTGGATATTGAGCATGTTGCCACTCAGCGCAACAGCGCCCTTGGTCACCAGGAACCCAACGCAAATGGCGCTCGCACTAAAGAATATGTTCATGACGAACAGGGCAATACAGCCACCAATCAGTCCCGGCATCACCAAAAAGCGAATCGGGTCGACGCCCATAGTCGCCAGGGCGTCCACTTCGGAATTGATGACCATGCTACCGATATAGGTCGTAAGGGAAGAACCGCTTCGCCCCGCAATCAGGAACGCCGTGAGGATAGGCCCCAATTCGCGGATAATGACCACCACAATCAGGCTACCCACCACATCAGAAAAGCCCATCTTTCCCATCATGGAAATCACCTCGATAATCACGATGGTTCCGAACAAGGTTGCCACGACAAAGAGGATCGGAAAGATTTCGACCCCCGTAAAGAACGTCTGCATAATGATGTTTCGGGAGTCGGTCTTGAAATTTCGGCTACGCGAGAAAAGGCTTGCAATCGCTTTGAAGAAAAGAGCGCAAAGCTGGCCCAAGGGTCGGCGCAACAAGAACAGGCCGAGCGAGTGAAACATCCTCGCCGGCAAAGTCAAGCGTTGCCAATTCCTCGAAGCCTTCTTACACATTCTCCTGTCCGGTCAATCCGAGAGCTTCCAAAATGTTCTGCCATAAAGCGTCCAACCCGAACTTCTTGAGAGAGCTCACACTCAGCGGGTTCTGCTCAAGACCGAAATTTTCACGGATCGAGCGCAAGCCCTTCGAAAGTTCCGATTGATTCGCCTTGTCGCGCTTGCTCGCAACAATCAGTACGGGGCAGCCCGACGCGCGGATGTTCTCGACCGTCTCGATATCGATGGCATGTCCGCCGTGGCGCACATCCACCAAATACACGAGACCTTTCAGGTCCTTGCACTTTTCCACATAGTCCCGGATAAAGTCGGACATCTGGTCGCGCTTGCTGTTACTGACCTTTGCAAAGCCTACACCAGGTAAATCTACTAGAAAAAAGCGGTTGTTGACTTTGAAAAAATTCATTTCGCGGGTCTTTCCGGGGGTTCTTCCGACTTTTACCAGGTCCTTACGGCCCATCAAGGCATTCATGAGCGACGATTTACCCACATTCGAACGACCCAGGAAGGCTATCTGCGGGAGCCTTTCTTCGGGGAGATGCTTGATACTTGTAGAACCCTTCACAAATTCTGCGGAGACAATCTTGTAGCCGCCCACCACCACGGGAGCATGATGTTTCACTTTCGGCGGCAGGTTCGCCTTTAGCCCCTTTGCTATTTTCGGGGCCCGCAAATTATTTTCTTCCGGCATCATAAGCTGACTCTCCCTTCGAAGGCTCGGAGCATGGTAACTTCATCGACAAACTCAAGATCGCTGCCCATCGGGATTCCGCGGGCAAGACGCGTGCGCTTGACATTGATGCCCGCGAGCATCCGGTCGAGCATCAGGGAGGTGCTGTCCGCCTCGGGGCTGGAACCAAGAGCGAGGATCAATTCCTCGACGCCTTCGTCCTTGATGCGCCGGACCAGCTCCGGCAGGTGCAAGTGTTCGGGGCCGATACCGTCAAGCGGCGAAATCACGCCTCCCAGAACAAAGTAAGTTCCCTTGTAAATTCCGGAGCGTTCGAACGGGACGATGTCGGAACTTTTCTCGACCACGCAGATGGACTTGGAGTCGGGACGCGACTTGCACACGGGGCACAGGTCCTCGTCGGTAAAGGCGTAGCAGCGCGGACAGGGGTGAACCCTGTTCTTGGCATTCAGCAGGTTTTCGGCAAAGCGTTCCACATCGGCCTGATGCTTGGTCAGGATATGGTAAGCGAGGCGACGGGCAGTCTTGTGCCCGATTCCAGGGAGCGACGAAAATTCCCCAATTAACGCTTCAAGGCTTTGAGGCTCAATGTTCATTGGTAAAGCTGTAGGTCTCGTTGATGCAGAGTTTCAGCTGTGCCGAATTCAGTTTCAGTTCAGAAAGGCTCGTGCGGATAGAGTCGCGGTCGTCGAGTTCCACGGCGTCGGCCAGGCGCAAGAGGGCTCCCAGACGGCCACTGCGGTTAAGGAGCGCTTCCTGCATTTCGTCATCGGCCGGAGCATCCGGAAGGATCGTCTCGAGCGGGGCGCGCACAAGTGCATCCATACGGCTTATGAGGCCGACCATGAACGCCTTCGCGCAGAAATCGTCGTCATTCTCGTCGATGGTGCGGGCGAGGCTTTCCAGGAACTTCGCACGGTGGCTCGCGTTCTGGAACAGGGGCGAACTCTGCGGAGTCATGCCAAGTTCTGGGCGCGCGTAGAGCATAAGCATCAGCCACTCCTGGATCCGCTGCATACCGACCCATACGATGGCATCCTTGACGGAAGCGATACGGCCGTGCCTGGTCTGCGCATCGGAGTTCACGAAACGGAGCAGGTTCTGCGAGATATCCTCGTGAGCCGAAAGGGTGTCGCATAGATCCTCAAGGCTCGGACGCGACTTGATGCGGAGGAGCAGTTGCAGGATAGTCGCCGAAGTAGCGTCGATCTTGCGGCCGGTCACCAGTTCGGGCTTTGCAAAGAAGAAACCCTGGAAGTAGTCGTAACCGGCTTCTTCGCAGCGCTTGAAAGTCGCTTCGTCTTCCACCTTTTCGGCGAGGAGCTTGATTCCCATCGTCTTGAAGAAGGTCGCCGCAGCTGCCATCGACTGAAGCGAATTGTCGACTATGTCCATCTTCACATAAGACACGTAGGGGAACAGCGGCTTGAACCGCGTGATGAATTCCTCGTTGAAAATGAAATCGTCGAGTGCCAGTTCGAAACCGAGCGCCTTGTAGCGCTGGACAGCCTTCACAATCGCATCGTCAACTTCGACATCCTCTAGGACCTCGAGCACAAAGTACTTCGGGTTCAGGAGTCCGAAGAGGTTGTCGAGCAGCATGTTACGGCTGCAGTTCACGAACGCCTTGTTCTTGCCGATCAGGCGCTGGATGCCGATATTGTTCAACACGTTCTCGAGCACCTGCGCCGTCGCGAGCACATCGCTAGCAATGACCGCGATATCGCTTTCGGGCGAATCACGGAACAGGAGTTCGTAGGCGTAAATTTTTCCATCGCGATCGAGAATCGGCTGACGGGCTAGGTAAGCGAGAGAATGCATTTCAAAGGTGATTAGTGTTTGGTGGTTAGTGGTTAGGAGGAACGTTTCGCCTTACGGACTGTGTACTAATCACTAACCACTGCATACTGAATTTAACGCTCCGCGTTAAATTCTAGCGCTCTTGATACCGAACAGGAGAATGCTGCGTGCGCCGGCATCCCAGAGCTTGTCCATGATGGAATTGGCTTCTTCCTGCGGAACCATCGCCTTCACGGAATACCATTCGCGGCCGTGCAACTTGGTCACCGTCGGGGCGTCGAGACCCGGAGTCAGTTCGCAAGCCTTCTGCAGCAGTTCGGCCGGGCAATCGTACTCGATCATCATGTACGACTGGGCAACGAGCTTGCCCTCGATGCGGCGGATAAGCGTGTTGACCTCTTCGAGTTCGGTCTTCTGCGGGTTGCAGAACAGGGCCGCATTGCTACGGAAGAGCGGCTCTCCCACGATACGCAGTCCAGCCTGCTTGAGCGTCGTACCCGTTTCGACCACGTCGACAATGGCATCGGCCACGCCGAGACTCACCGAGATTTCGACGGCGCCTTCGAGCACCACGAAATCCATCGGCTTCTTGTAGTAGCCTTCGACGATGTTCGGGAAGCTGGTGGCGATAGTGGAATTCTTCAGTTCATCGAGGGACTGCACCGGGCTCTCGTTCGGCACGGCGGCGCACATCTTGGAGGCGCCATAAGGCAGGTCGAGAACCTTGACCGCCGGGCTCTTGGCTTCGGCGTTGAAGTCGATTCCGGTAATACCCGCGTCGATAATGCCACGACCCACGTACATGGGGATGTCGCTCGGACGGAGAAAGAAAAACTCAATCCCGTTCTTGGTATCGAATTGCGTCAATGTCTTGTACGGCTTGGAAGCCTTGTAGCCGCAAGCCTTCAGAAGTTCCTGGGTGGGCTCAAAGAGCATGCCCTTATTCGGGAGAGCTACCTTAATCATAGTTTTGCGTACACTTCTTCGAGGGTGAGACCTTTTTCGGCCATCATCACGGCCACATAGTAAAGCACCTGGGAAAGTTCGAGGCACTGGGCGTCGCGGCTTTCAAAACGGGCGGCCATCCAGCTTTCGGCAGCTTCTTCGACCAGCTTCTTGCCGATACCGTGCGGGCCCTTCTTGAAAAGTTCCGTGGTACCCTTGCCTTCGGGCATTTCCTTCTTGCGCTGGCAGGCCAGTGCGAACATTTCTTCAAACGTCATGATAGACCTCGTTATGTTTTTTACGAGTTAAAAGATAGCTTTTAACGGACCGGATTGTCATAGGAACAATCCATTCTTTATATATTTAGCCGCGATGAAGAAGAAATCACTCCTTAAACTTTCCGTTTCTATCGCCATTTCCATTGCCGCGCTTACGGGTTGCTCCAAGGGACCCAAGCCCAACGACCCCGATGTTTACCGTAACAAGACTGGCATTATCGGCGTATTCCGCCAGTCGGCCTTCTACTGCGAAAACGTGATGCCGCAGTACATGACGCTCGGCCCCCAGAAAATCATGGTCAAGTCCGGCTGGAGCAACGAACAGGACAACCTGTTCATCAGCGAAATGAAGCCGGGAATCGCCCCGCTCTACAGCTACGAATACAGCTGCGGCGATGACGAGACCAGGCTCAAGCTCGACACCACCGACAACGGCAAGAAGGCATTCCCCTACGCCGTCAAGATTCCCGACCAGGGATTCTGCAAAATCGTCATTTCTTTCCTCGACAACGACAACCTGTTCTCGCACAACGACGCACTCCTCAAGGAATTCTTCGAACGGAACGAAGTCGCCGCGGGCTACCCGAACATTCCCTACTGCGATGTCATCGACACCAAGGGCAACGTCGTCACCTTCATGGACCGCGACTCGCTCAACCGCGAACTCTACGCCGAGGCCGTCAAGAAAGCCAAGAGCCTGACCGCAGACGACATCTACCCGCTTGTTTCCATCGAAGGCAATTCCGACATGGCGAGCCTGAGCGGCGACAACTCGCAGGTTATCCTGGTCACCTGGCACAACAGCCCCGACGAATTCAAGGATGGCCAGACCATATCGCATACCGACAAGGTCGTCTGGGCGTTCACCGACAAGGAATTCCTCAGCTGGTTCCGCGAAAACCACGAAAAAGTCGACAACTGGGATCTGCGACTCAAGCAGCTCATCGGCATGTCGCCGGAAACCAACAACAACTACTTTACCGTATTCTGGGCGAACGTATCCGACGTATTCCGTCCCGCCTACTATCCCGAAATCAACAGTGGACTCATGAATACCACCTTCTCGAACTCCTTTGAAGAAGACATGAGCGAAAACGCGATGTGGTTCAAGAACTGGTTCGACAAGACGAGTGCCACCATCTACAGCAGGGACGGCGGACATCCGTGGACCAGACTCGGCTACACCTACGACTGGGGAAATCCGGACCGCAAATACGGACTCTCTGAATTTATCGTAAAGGAAGGCGCCCCGATCGAAGTCAAGTTCACCAGGAACAACAAGGCATTCCTCAAGTGGATCAAGGATAGACTATAATTCGGAATTCGGAATTAACAACTCGAGCAAACGAGAACCTGCCACAGTTGCTGGCAGGCATTTTTGTACTTGCGTTCGAAAGCCGTTTCAGGATTCTCGGGACTAAAATCCGCGCACTCGACATGAACATTTAACGAGAGACAGTCGCCAGCGATGCGGGCCGCCTCGGCAAATTCGCGAGCGTAAATTTCCCAGTTGGTACGGAGTTCCGTCACGGGAGCCAACCGGAGCATCGTCGGGAAAATCGGATGTAAATGAAAGCGCCGGGTCGCTTCGCTTTCCTTGGGCCACGGGTTCGGATAGTAGAGCGCATGGTGCAAAATTTCCCACTCCCCCGCCAACACCTTCTCAAGCGCAAGCCGCCAGAAATCGAGCAGTTCCGCGCGCACCCAAAATGCATTCAAAGGTACAGCCATCCCGGTAGACGCACCTGCGGGGGCGCCACACGACCCACTTTCCGCAGCACTTTCCAGCTGCCGTCCGTTCCCCGCCTTGGTCAGGCGCACCGCCGACTTGTCTATTCCGATAACCGGAACATTCGGGAATTTCCTTGCCAAGTGGAGCGTACTTTCGCCGGTACCGCAACCGGAATCGAGGACCAATTCAACGCAATCTGCACCGACACGGTCTGCACCCACGCCCCCTGTATTGCGCGCAGCATAGAAATTGTAGACGAACTCGCAAACCTTCTCAAACGCCTCGCGAGTATGGTCCGCCACAGGGCGCAAAAAAGTCGTGGAAGCGTACTTGCGCACCACGGCTTCTAAATTCCTATAGATGTCTTCTTGGTTGCTAGTTACAGAACGAACTGGCACTATTTTTCCCAAATGGACAGGCGGTCACCGCCGATCAGTTCGATATCGTCGAGCCAGATTTCCACAACCGGTTCTGCAGGGTTAGTCTTGAAATCCCAGTCGAGCTGGTCCACACATTTGTACGAATACCGGCTATTCAAAATATCGGCCAGCGGAACGCTCACACGCTCCCATTCGTCAGACATCCTGTATTCAAACCTGGCTATCTTCTGGTCTTCTATCGGCAAGTTCGCATCGACCACGGTAAAGACAATGATTCCCTTACCCTTGATGCGGAATGCGACGGAATCGACCGACGAGATGTCGTTACAAAGTTTCTTGTCGCTCTTGCCAAGTTCAACACCCATTGTTGCCCACGCCCAATATTGTTCGCCGGTAGAATCTTCAAAGGTTTCGCCCATCTCGGCAGCCACATGGGCCACAATATTTCCGTCTTCATTTTCGAGCTTAAAGATGTGATTGTTGCCGAAAATAAGCGTGCTGTCAGGAGTCACCGTTTTTTCGGAATAGCTGAAGAACCACCAGCCCCCATCGTAGGTGCGGGCCGGCATAAAGCGGTTCTGGTAGTTGGAATCCTGGAAATCGTCGAGCAGGAGCGCACGGCTTTCTTCGGCGAACGTACTGGAAGTAGACTTTTCACCGGCAACCGCCTTCAGGTAAGTGCTCGTCGTGTCCTGATGATCGGCATCAGAAATGAACACCAAGCTAAGCGCGCCTTCGGGAAGTGAATCGAGCGTAAAAGAGCCGTCCACCACCCTGGCGGAGTGTTCCATACCGCGAACTTTGACTGTACCATTGGCAGAAGGATCGCCCACACTGCCCGACACCGTCGCCATTTTCTTGAGCTCATCGCTGCCCAAGTCAACATCCTTGCCGGAAACCTTGACCGGAATCTGCAGAGCTTCGCCATTGAGACTCGCCTCTAGCGTATAGTCGCCTTCGGTCACGCCCTCGATAGTCACTCTACCCTTCTTGTCGGTCTGGGCGGAATAAGCCTTATCGCAATCCAGGCCTTCGCTGTCCATCAGGCGAACCCTAGCCAAAGCCGCAGGAGCCTTGTCCGCAGTCAAAATTTCGGCAGTAATGGCGTTACCCGCCTCGGTACCGCTCGGGCCACCGCCTGCCGTCTTGGTGCCGCCATCGCCACATGCCGAAAGACCCAGCCCCAAAATCAGGAGCAAGGCTGCAGAAGATACGGTCTTTGCCGTACGGGCCATGTCGAACGATTTACGTTGCACATTCCAAAAATACAAAATTTCATTGCAACCGAACATTAGACCCCCTTGTTTTGCGGGGAGCCACCCGTATCAGGGTCGTCCACCTTGTCGGAAAGGGGGAACATCGCGATATTCAAAGCGTACACACGGTCGGCACGTTCGCTCTGGCGGGCAAACTGCAGCAAGCCGCGACGGAATTCCTCGATGCGGTGACGAATTTCGGGCAGGTCGGATTCGTCGGCAGTAAACACGACCGACGAAATGTCTCGTTCCTCGGGTTTATGGCGGTCAATCGATTCCTGGGCGAGCTCGAGAGTATGCCTATGGAAATCGCGCACCGCCTGGCTCTTGACTTCGCCACCGGTACTGATAATCTGGTCGGTAATGTTCCAGCCGCCGTTGCCGTCGGGAACCACAAGGCCAAGCTGCTTCAGGATTCCGAGCGCCGAGCGCGCCTCGTCCTGCGAAATGGGCGGATTCAGCCCCTTGGCGAGCTTGCCGACATCGCTCGTGTCCTTGGTGATGCCGATCAGAGCACGGAGAGCCGCACAGGCCCAGCTACCGAAATACGAAAGTTCAGGTGTCGACAGGACTCGCGTTTCCATAGAACGGAGCTCCATAAGCCGGTAATACAATTCCGAAAGAGCCTGTTTCGCCTTGGTCTTATTAAAACGGTACAAAGTCTTGAAGTATTCGGCACGGCGGTCGTCCAGGCCGCAGATACGAATGAACGCGGGAAGCGTGCTCTCGTTCAGGTGTCCCTCTTTCTGGAACACGCGCACAAGCCAGGCCGGGTCCACGCCGGTCTTCTGGCCGAGATAACGGTACGAAGTAAACGGGCTGCCTTTCTTGGTCTCGACAAACCAGTCCCTCAGGAACTCGCGGTATTCCAAATAGTCTAATACTTCAGGCATGCCTATAATTTACCCAATAAAAGGTAGAAAAAGTTTACATATTACAAAATGCTGACGAATTCCGTTGCATTTTTTACAACAGCATTTTTCAACACCCCGAACGGCAAAATTCTACCAAAAACGGATTTTTCGGCAAAATTCGCGGTTTTGGGGCGGAATCAGGTCGCTACACCCTATGAATGGAACGCCGCTGTCAGTAACCGGGACACCGAGCCCTACAACTCGATACCTGTGTCACGCTCAATGACAGTCTCACAAGCCGCATTGAAGGTTTCCTCGGTCGCGATGATGGTCACGGTCTTCTTCGCACGAGTGATTCCCGTGTAGAGAATCTGGTTGTTCAAAAGTGGGTGGCCTTCCTGTTTAGGGAGGAACATCGTCACGTGATCGTACTCGGAGCCCTGCGACTTGTGGATGGTAATCGCGAAGGCCGGTTCCACGGCATCGGTCGGGAACCAGGAAAGCGGATAGAACACGAAGCCTGTTTCATTCTCGCTCGCCTTCTTGAGCATGATGTACGGTGTGGAATCCTTGTACACCACGATACCTGTATCGCCATTGTACAGCTTGTACATTGCCTGGTTCTGGGTAATCATCAGGAGTTCTCCCGGGAAATAGCGGTCGGTGAATTTCTTGGCGCCGTAATCCCGAATGAGCTTGCACGCAGACTTGTTAATTTGTTCTACACCGTAGATTCCGCGGCGTTCTGCCGAGAGGATTCTCTTTTTAAGCGAGAGTTCCCAGATTGCCTCGCACTTGTCCTTGTCCGGATTTTCCGGGTCAATTTCGAGAGCCATCTTCGGAAGTTCATAGAAACCGCCAATCCAGGTCTTGAGAATTTTCTCGAGGGTGTCAGTTTCCTGTTTCTTGGTTTGCGTGCCTGCGGGGAGCGAGTAGTAGAATACCGCGTCCTTCGGGAGGTTCTCGCTTTGTGCGGGAACTTCCGTGCCGGAGTCTTTCGCGGGAGCGTCCGGCGCTACGGTGCTATCAAGCGCCGGATGCAGAGAGAACCTGTGGACAGGAGCGGCGATGTTCTTGTCTTCGGCGCAAGCCTTGATTTCTTTTGCGAGATTCCCGATGACGGAATCGTCGGTAAAGCGGTTCGACTTTATGAGCCTGACGGTGAAATCCTTCTTTGACCTGGGCTTGAGAATTTCGCCCAGCACGGCACCCGCGTCTACGGAAGGCAACTGGTACGGGTCACCGAGAATGAAAATCTTGGCACCTTCGGGGATGGCTTGCAGGAGCGATGCGAACAGGTTGATATCGATCATGCTCGCTTCGTCAATCACGAAGATGGATTTTTCGGAGAACTGTTCCTTTGCGTTGTACGAGAATCCGTTGTTGCTCCTGGAATACTTGAGCAGGCGATGGATGGTGGAACCTTCGAGATCCTTGAGCTTCTTGTAGACTCTTGATTCCTTCTTCTCGGCGGTGTGGCCCGAACCGGCCTCATACTTGAATGCATCCCTTATGCCCTTGAGCCCGTTCTGCAGGCTTTCTTGCATGCGGTCGGCCGCCTTGCCGCTGGGTGCCGCGAGGTAGATGGAACAGCAGCATGTTTCGTCGTTGGGAGTCTTCAGGTCGTCTTGAGTCAGAAGGCTCCATAGGATGTACAGCACGACGGTTGTCTTTCCGGTGCCGGGCCCGCCCGTGATGATGAGGTTTTCGCGCTGTCCGCGGATTACGGCCTGCGCCTGTTCTGCGTTCAGATTTAATGGAAGGACTTGATTGCCCTTCTTATACGTGGCGATGCCTGCAATTTTTTTCTGGATGCTTTCGATATCCGCCTCGCTCGGCAATTTGTCGCTGCCGTCCTTGAAGAGCGTGCCGGCGTATTTCTCGATGAGGATTTTCGCCCGGAAAAGCCTGTCGAGGTATAGGTAGGGGTGCTCGCCCGCGACGCGTGTCAGTATGAGCGGGGTGGATATGGCGCCTTCGCTGACTTCGCTTGTCTCGAGAGTAGAAATGATGCTTGTAAATTTGCTAGCGCAGTTGTGGAGAATCTCCTCTACACCCGCACTAATAATTTGTTCAAAATCACCAATGTTGGCTGTAGAAGTGGTCGCGTGGCCGGAAGTTTCCTTCAGGAGGAGCAGCCCGTTCCACTTGCGCGTCCAGCGTTTTAAGAATTCGTCGGCATCTAGCAGGATGCGCGTGTTGCCATCGTCCCAGAGCGAAAAGCAGAGACACAGGAATTTCTGTGCGGATTCACTAATGTCGGGCTGCATCCGGAACAGTGCGTGAAGGAGGTGCTTGTCGAGCTCGGCGATGCCGCGCATTTCCTTGAGCGTGTCAAAGAACGTATCTATCATCTTCGTATCCATATTAGTTTTCTCCCTCGTCCTTCTTTTTCTTGCTCATCAGCTTCTTGACTTCTCCGTATGCATTTTCAAGGGATGCGTAATCCTTCCAGGTGTGCGCGTAGATTCCCTTGCCCGTGGCACCGTCCGTACCGCGGAGGAACGCGTAGTAAATACCGCCGAAGTGCTGCTCGAAAATCTGCTGTTCGTCAAGGCCTTCGCCCGATCCGTCGGCGCGCTTGCCGTAGAACTGCTTGAGCCACTGGATAAGGCAGTAACTGTAGAGCACCCGCTGGACGGAATAGTCCTCGTCCACCTTTTTCTTGATTTCTGCGTCGCCGTAGTTTTCGAGCGAGTCCGATTTCCAGTCAAGGATGGAGTAACGTTTTTGCTTGTTGACTTCGCGCACGAAAAGCAGATCGATGAAACCCTTGCACACGCGGTGCAGAATCGCAAGTGCCTCGGTTTCTGCAGGGGGTGCGTCCGTGCCGCTATCCTCCGGGTTTCCGGCATAGGCGTTCATGCCGAACTGCACTTCGGGCTTGTGGTCGTTTAGGGGGAGTTCTACCAGCCTGAAGGTTGCGTCGCGGTGGATTTCTGCACCCTCGATTACGGGGAGGCTTGCGTGCAGCGTGTTCCACACGAGGCGCGCGGTGATTTCGGTCCATTCCTTCTTGTGGGCGGCTATCGGGAGTGACTGCGCCTTGAATTCCTCCTCGATGACGTTCTCGAGTTCTGATGTTTCGATATTCGGATTGTGCCCGAGCGCATCTTCGAGGGACTTGAAACTTTCCCCGAATGCCATAAAGCGCATGCGTTCGAGGATATTGTGGAGTGCGTCGCCCACCTTTGTCCCGCGCGGGTAGTTTTCCATACCCGGTACGGGGATTTCTTCTGCCGTAGATTCGCCTTCCTTTTCGGTACGGCTGTCGTCGGCTTCGGCAATGGGCGTCTCGGCTCGGCCGGAAAGCGAGGAGTATGAATACTGCATTATGCTTGCGCTTGCGACCTTCCCCTGCAGAGAAGCGATTTCCACCTTCTGTTCCGTGATGGCCTTGTCGAGGTCGACCGTATTGCTGTTTGCCACGTTTGTCCTGGCGAGAATGTCCTTGACGAGGTTCGCCTTCTCGGCGATGCCTTCCTGTGCGGTGACCCACTGATCGCTTTTTAGCAAGCGGTCGTACAGGTTTGTGCTTTTTTCGGCAAAGTTCTCAAGGGCGTCCATCAGGAAGTGGACATGCTTGAAGTAGCCACTTTTTGTTGCGGGTTCATTTTTATTGGGCTTGTTGTACCACACGTCGTAACGCGGGATAAGCAACAGCGAAGATGCGCGCGTGAAGTCCACGTAGAACAGGCGTTTCCATTCTTCCATCTCTTCGCGCTGGCGGCATTCCTTCGCCGTGTCGCCAAAGCCAAGATGCAGTGACTCGTCTTTGCCGTGAGTGATGTAGGGCGGCTTGGAATTAGGCAACTGCTTGAAGCCCGCGACCGAAATGACTACCGGAAATTCGAGGCCCTTGGACGCGTGGATGGTCATTACCTGCACGGCGTTGAAGTCGCTGCCCTTTTCGACCAGGTCGCCGTTCTCGTCGTCGGCAGATTCTTCATAGCGGGCGAGCCCCTGCAGATGGCGGATAAGGTCGTCGAGCGAGCACCTGTGATTGTACAGGTAGTCGATGGCGTAGTTACCGATTTGGCGCAGGCGGGCCATGCTCTGCAACCGGGAAACATCCATCAAGCGGTATTCTATTTGCGTGTCGTCGTAGATGCGTTCCAGCATCTCGGCGTAGCGTCGTTTCAGCGCGAGGGTCTTCCAGGAGGCAATCTGCAGGCGTTCCGGGTTGTTCGGGTCGTCAAATTCCTTGCTCTCGGCGTAGTGCAGTTCCTCGAGACCGCTGGACTGTTCCGAGCCGCGGGTGGCGCGTTCCCTTTCGGCGACGACATCCTTGAAGAAGTCGGTAATGAGCACTTCGCTGAGCAGCTGCCTGTTCCATGAAGAAAAATCGGGGGCGTTTATCGCGCGGAAGAGCGAAATCCATTCGGCGCATTCCCTGCTGCGGAATAGGTTCGTTTCCTTGTATTGCGTGTAGGGCACGCCCACGCTCCGCATGATGCTTTCGATGTTCTCCATCTCGCTGCGGGATTTAGCGAGAATGGCGAAATCCTTGAACGTCACGTTCTTGAGTACCGAATCGTGACCGGGCTTGCCGTAATCCTTGTCGAACACCTGAAGTCGCGTCGTCTTGCCGTCTTCGCGGAAGGAACACCAGTCGATAATATGCGCGACTGCCGTTGCGGCGAAACTGTCTGCCGAGACGTCCTTCTCGCTGAGCCAGATGGAGCGGACTTCGTTGCCGTCGATTTCGGGTGCCTTCTTTTTCTGGTCCGCATTTTCGCCGTCGGGCGGGTATGAATCCGTAAACTTCACGAGTTCGGGCATCCCTTCTGCGGGTGCGAAATAATTGCCGGAAAATAGCGCGTTGCAGCCGTTGATAATCCCGTCCGTGGAGCGGAAGTTGTGCACGAGGTCAATTTTCTTGCCGATTTCGCCTGTCGCCTTCTTGTACACGTTCACGTCGGCGCCCTGGAAGCTGTAGATGGACTGCTTGGGGTCGCCCACTACGAAGTTCTTGAACACATTGCTGAAGATATCCCACTGCAGCTGGTTCGTGTCCTGGAATTCGTCGATGATGGCGTAGGTGTACTGCGCGCTGAGGCGTTCCTTGAGCGCACTGCCGGGCTCCATGACAGCCTTGTGGACCGAAAGAATCATGTCGTTGAACGACTGCAACTTGTTTTCGGCCTTGTATGCCTGCCATGCGTCGAAAAGTTGTGGCGTATGGGCAATAAGGAACTTGTGGAGCTTGACCTTTTCAACCTTCTTGTCGATGTCGGAAAGGAATCCCTTGAGTTCCTTTAGGTAGCAAAAAGACGCATACATGTCCTTGGGCCAGTCTTCTTGCGGGCATTTTCCATCTTTGAACGAACCGTCGTATAACGGAGAACCCTTTTTCCATTTCTTTAGACTGCTAAGAAATTCAGGAATCGGCCCCGTGTTTTTCTTTGTGAAGAATTTGTCCGTGTTATCTTCAAAAATTTCAAGATGGCCTTCCAGATGAAGGGTAGACACGAGTTCTTCGAAATTCTTCGCCTGCGCGATTTTTTCCAGTTCTTCCAGCGACAGCGCTTTTTCGCCTAGCTTGGGCATTTCAACTTCGTCAATCGTGACGATTTCCTTGCCGTTTGCATCGACTCCCTTGTACATGTCGACAGCCTTGATGAAATAGCTTTTCAGGTTCTCGATAAGGGTAGAAGTGCTTTCGGCTTCTCTCAGCAGGGCGATGAATTCGTCATCCTTGCTCCACTTGTCGCGAATGTACTGGTCTACCATGTCCTCGACGGCGGAATCGTCGACCATCGCCATGTCGAACGGTCTGCCCGCATCGTAGGCGTACTCCTTGAGCGCCTTCTGGCAGAAGGAATGGATGGTAAATATCGCCGCATTGTCCACGTCCTGGTAGGCCTTGCGGAAATTTGCCATCTGTTCGGGCGAAAGTTCGGGCTCGCTCTTGTCGATTCTGCCCTTTTGCAGGACCTCGTCGATTTTCTTGCGGATACGGTCCTTCAGTTCGCCTGCCGCCTTTTCGGTGTAGGTCACGATCAGGATTTTCTTGAGCGGAGTGCCCTCGGCAACCATACGCGCGACTATCAGCTGGATAGTATAGGTCTTGCCGGTGCCTGCGGAAGCCTCGATGTAGATGCTCTTAGAAGGAGTGAACTTGTTTATCTTGAATTCATTGATTTCTTCGGACATACTCAACTCTACTCCTTTGCCTTGCCTTTCTTTACCGTAGTCTTTTTAGCGGCAGTTTTAGTCGTAGCCGCCTTGCCTGTTTCAGCCTTCTTTGTTGTCGCCGCGCTGTTCTGCTCTTTAGGCTTTGCGTACTTCTTGATGGCGATGAGCCTGTTCATTTTATCGGTCGCCTCGTCCCATTCGCTTGCGAAATTATCGGGAGAGAATCCGACATCGGTCAAGGGGTTGAAAAGGCTCTTCTTGTCGAAAAATGCCCATGAATCGCGCAGAAGCTTTTCGGCATAGCTGAAGATGTTCTTTTCCTTGAGTTCGCCGATGAGGTCGGCAGGGACTGCCTTGCTGAACGGCATGGATTTTGTCGCCTCGTCACCGAACGCGGTGGCGTATATGGTCTCGATTTTCTTGCGGGCGTCTGCGGGAGTCATAATTACGCTCGTCTTTGCGGGGCCGCTCATCTCCTTGTCGCAGGAATAGATGGAAACGCCGATTGTCTGCGGTGTATTTTCAAGTTCGGGCTTGGCGGAGCCCTTGTACGCAATGACGGCAAGCGCCTTGATATAGGGGGCCATGTACTTGTCGAAGGAAATTTTTTCGTTCTTGCTGCTAGTCGAGCTGACCTCGATTATTTCCGTCACGTCTTCGATTTTCTTTGCGTTGCTCCAGTCCAGCTTGCCGGAAAGGAGCCACCGGGATCCGTCGGTACGTGCAAATTGCAAATCCTGGATTTTTTGGCCGTACGACCAGTTTGCCTGAATGTCCTGCACGAGGCCGGGTGCCTCGGGAGTGCCACCCATCTGGGTGAGAATCAGTTTTTTCTTGGCGTCGATAGTTTGCCACTGGATTACCCCGAATTCGCCGTTAGGCGTCTTTCCCTTCAGTTTGAGGTCTTTCTTGAAGTTTTCGAGTTCTTCCGATTCTCCCGAAAGTTCGGCGGCCAGCGCCTTCTTCAGCACGATGCTTGTATCCAGATGGTCAAAATAGACGGGTTCAAAAAGTTCCTTCTCGACATTCTCGTCATCTTCGTCAATCAGCATCAGTGAAATGCGGAACTGGAACGGATCTTTCAGGAAGCTTGCGAGCGTGTAGAAGCCGACCCTTTCCGGAATACGCACCAGGTATTCCTTCAGCTTGTTTCTGTCCAGCTTTCCGAGCCTTTCCCTGCGGCGCTTCCTGATTTTCTCCTGGTGTTCCTCGTCGGAGAGGCGCATCCATTCGTACGCTTCCTTGTTGCGCAGGCTCTTGGGCGTGAACAGTTCAGTTACATCGCGCGTCTCGTCGAGCTTAATCTCGTTTTCCTTCCATTCCACGGCGATGAATTTCCGCAGGTCGTTTACCACCGACGATGGGTACAGTTCCGCATCCTTCTTGATATCCTTGTTCACGTAGCTCAGGTGGAAACCTTCCCCCGTGCTCATGAGCTGGCACAGGAACGCATAGCGGTTCTTGAGTACGGGCGAATCGTCACCGGGCCAGGGCCTGCAGGACTTGCGCAGGTCGAGCGTATTGTGCTGTTTTGCCCCCGGGAACGACATCGCGTCGGCGCCGATAAAGAACAGGTGTTTTACGGGGAGCGTGCGGTTCGGGGCGAACTTCATGAAGGTAATCCCGTTCACGAAAATGTTCCCGCAACTGTATTCGGTTCCCTGTGCGGCGGTAAGGAGGGCCTGTTCCACGATTTTCATCGAGATATCCTTCTGGCCGGCCGCATTCTGCCAGCCGAGAAGTGCAATCGCATCGGCGACGCGCCTGTAGACGATGGATTCACTCTTGAGTACATCGGGAACGTACGGCAGGGCAATCCACTTGTCGAGATGCTCTGCGAGCAGGTCCAGGTCGCAACACTTGTTCTTGCCGAATTCCACCCAATTCTCAAGTGTTTCGATGCAGTCGATAAACTTGCAGAGCGACGCCTTATCGGAACAGGCCATATCGGAGAAGGGCCGTAGTGTATCGCCGTCGAACTTGACGTCGTATGTCGTCATCTGGGCCATCAGCAGGCGGTTCTTGACCTTGTCCCAGTCATCCTGCTTGTCGCGGGGGCGGAACGTATTCGTTTCGGATACCCAGTTCTGCCAGGCGTCCACCTCCTCGTTGGTAATCTTGCGGACCGCCTGCACAACGGGATTGCGGACCAGCGCAAAGAAGTCGGGTCTGGAAATCCCCTTCTGGTCGAGAACGGTAAACAGGCTCGCGAGTGCATTTTCGGTCAGGGAACTCCTTGCGGGCGAATCGACTATCGAGAACGGGATGCGCATCTTTTCGCTCTGGTCGAACACCATGTTGATTGCCGTGCGGTAATCGTCGAGGCAGGGCGATACCACCAGGATATCCTCGACGCGTGCGCCCTTCCTGAGCAACTTGCAGACTTGGGTGTGCAGGTTCTCGATCTCGCGGATTCGGGTCGGCGCCGCGGTCACGTCGAGGGAACCGTCGCCTACGCAGGATTTGAGACCGTCCATGTTGTTTTCGCGATGTGCGACGGCGTACTGAATCTTGTGCAGGAGGGAGTCTTGCGGCAATTCGATTTCGTGCCCCTCCCTGTCGAAAATGCCGTTGAAGTCGAAATCGTAGTTGGTCGCCTGACACCAGAGTTTTATATTGTCGCGTCCGGAACGGCCCCAGTTTACGAGCAGGTCGTTTTCTGCCGGTTGCGCTGCAGGTTGCGTGCCGTTGCCAGCGTATTCGGAGATATCCTCAATGTCCGTCGTCGGGTCGCCGGATTCAGGATTCCCCGTTTCCATGATTTTCATCTTGTCCCTGATGTGCGCGGCATCGCCGGTACCCGATTTCCATTCACCGGTCTTGGAAACTTCCCAATTCCTGCAAATCTTCTCGGGGGCGGTAAACGCGTCTTCCCAGAATTCCATACACGGATTCTGGATGAACGCGTACACGTCGTGCTCGCTGGCATATTTCTGCAATATGACGCGGTAGAACTGCCCCATGCCCGAAAGCCCGAAGATAAAGACGGGAAGTGCCTTGCCGTTGCTACCGTGCGGAAGTTTTTCTTCGTTGAATTTACCGTTTTCAAGAGCCTCGAAGAGGTACGGGATGGTGAGGTAATTCCGATTTTCGTGCATTTTCTGGGACATTTCCTTGAAAGCACGGGTCAACAGCGATTCATTGTCGCCCTGCTTGTGGAAAATGGCCGAATACAGCTTTTGCTGCCATGCCTCGCGCCCCGCGAGCCTGCCGTTGAAATTCGAAAAGAACGGCTGCAGTTTTCCTGCTTTCCAGTGGTCGAGAATGCCATCTACATCGCCATTTGCATTTTTTGCGAAACCGCTCGGGCGGCTCGTCTCGTATTCCAGGAAGAGGGATGCCATCTTCAGGGCAAAATCGAACAGGTGGTTTTCGTCAAGTCCTCCCTCCGGGTCGTTCGCATTCGTGAGGTAGCGGGTCACTTCGTCGTCGATGCGCCTGTAGTTCGGAATACCGTCCGTTTCGCTCGTCAGGTAGGCGAGAATCACGTTCATCAGGATATCCGCCGAGAGTTTGCAGAGGCGAGTTGTATTGCCTTTCTTATCCGTGACGACACCTTCTCCCACCAGAATATCGAACAAGAACCTGTCGATGGTGCTCTTGTTCAGGTTGGCGAGCACACCCTTCTTCTTCATCCAACGGAGGCGGAACCACTGTTCCAGTTTCGGGTCTGGGAATATCACGACCGGGGCGTTGAACGGGTCTTTCCATTCTTTTGAGATGGCTTCTATCATCTCGTCGGCGAGATGTTCCAGATTCAGGGCAAATTTCAAGTGTAGCATAGTGAGAATATAGTTACTCGTTAATCGTTTTCACATTTATTATCGCACAAGAACGGCTTTTTGTCAAAAATTCGAGATATTCACCGGGAACGGCATCGTTTCTAGCAGGCCTTCAATTTTTTTGAGCATCCCAGGTAAGACAGAAATGCTCTTTGCGAAATTTTTTTCGTTTAGCGATACTTCAACCATCCGTTTTTCGCCCAATGTAACCCGAAGCAGGAAAAACTTTCCCTTATCCGCCAAGTTCCATCCGTACCCCAATTCCTCCATCATCTGGGAAACGCATGTTTTCAGGCTTAACTTCGCCATTTCCTTAAGCTTGGCTTTCTTTTCAAATTCAATTTTCTTCTTTTCAAACGCCGCAAGGTGTGCTGGAAAATTGTTGACGAAGTCCTCAATATTCCGCATAGTCGGCGACAAGTCACAGGTATCCACCCGCCGCGAAAAAGGGGCGATTCCACCGGTTTTAAAATGCACATAATACAGCGAAGACGCCAAAATAAACTCAACAGACGACGCTGCATCAAGCGTAAAGGAAATCCTGATACCGCTTATTTTGTCACCCGGCTGAAAAACGTCGCCTTGACCTTTCCCCGACCGCAATATATTGCACACGCAATTAGGATGCCGCGTTTTCATGTCATTATACATACAAAGGACTTCGCCTTCGGAAGGCGAGCACCCTCGTTCTCCGGGAACCAGTATTCCGCAAAGAAGTTTTTCCCAATACTTGCGGGCATCCTGCTCAAAAGTTTGCTTTTTAAAAAACACACTATCCTTCTTTTTTCTATCCTACAACATAGTTTCCATTTGCAACAAATGACAATATTATCGCTTGAATTCGGAATACTAACGTATGCCAAGGGTTTTAAAACACCCGCATCATTTCTGCAATATCGAGGCAGATGTAGCGGGTTTGATTACGTGCAAAACGCAATCTAGGTACTTGCGGGATTCGACAATCTTACCCCATCAAGTTTACCACGATTTTCACCATCATTTCCATATCCTCGGGGCGGCTCTCGGCAATCATCAGCGTCATGGACACAAGTGTGGCATCGGCGATGCGCTTGGAACCGTCGGCCCTGTACAAAATGCCGTTATTCAGCAAAAACCACAAGAAGAGCGTCGCCGCAATGCGCTTGTTGCCGTCGCTGAACGAATGGTTCTTCGTGACGAGATAGAGGAGCATCGCCGCTTTTTGTTCCACGCTCGGATAAAGTTCCACCCCGCCGAAGGTCTGGTAAATCTGTCCGATGCTGCTCTTGAACGAATCGTCCTTCTCGTGGGCAAACAACTCGCTGCCGCCGAACTTCTCCCTGAGCCCCTGAATTGCCGCCATCGCGTTCTCGTAAGTCGCGTAAAACTTTTCCGCATTGGCAGACTTGCGCAGCACAAGCCGCTGGTGGTCGTAATCGTCCAGCGTATCCAGCGCAAAAGCGTAATCCGTCACCACGTCAACAAGTGAAAGGGTATCGCTGTTCATAAGAGCCTCTTTTTGTAAAGTTCGTCAAGGAAATCATCGTAAATATACACATACTATCCGACAACTACTGTCGCATAAAGCCTTCTTCCCCAAAAAAAATTACGCTAGAGCGACAACCGACAATATTTGTCGCATATAAAAGATATTTTAGAAATCCAACAGGAACCGAATATGAAAAAGACAGAAATTACATTAGTTAGGGATATGGAGAGCCCGAAAATTAGCAACATGTTACAGTCCGATATAACTTTCGTAAACTTTGAAAAGCGTCGCTATATCAGTGAAAACCCGATAAACATTCAGGAACTTGTTTTTCTGTACAAGGACGGTTACAGAGCCATTGATACGGCGCTGGCGGATACCATTATGCGGCTTAACAGCATGGATGGCTGCAGGACTCGTTATTGCTGTTCAGGGCATCCCGGCAGGTTTGGTGAAGGGTATATCGTATTTGAGGAAATCCCCAAAACGCTAACGGAACAAATCGGCAAACTCAAATACTGGAAACATGATGCAAGCTGGGAAAAGGGAACAAGCCCCGATGCCGACCAACCACCTTTAATCCGTTGGGGGATGAACGGAGTTCCCGGCACCGATGCAACCGCGTGGTTTAAGGCACTGCTTGAACTCGCCGAAATGGAATGTTTGCCCCAACGCAATTCGTTTGACGAATATCGAATCGAAAGTACGTATAAAGAGCGCTCTCCGCACAAGCAAGAAATCAGGCTCATCTATCCTGCGAAAAAGCCTAGAAGTCACTACTCTGAAAAATGATACTAAATAATTGAAAAATATTAGTTTCGGATTTGGAGAAATGTGATGAACCACCGAAAATGACGGAGATGTGAAATAGTATTTCATTTCTCCGTAAAAACCACCTTAAAAAAGACCATTTCTCCTCATTTTAGGCCATTTTTCGCATCAAAGACGGAAATCTCCCTTTTACTGAAATAAGGGTTGATGATTAAAAGCACCGGTGCTATACCCGTAAATCTCCGCCAAGTCGGCGTCCAGCATAACCTTGAGTCCGCGAATCGTGTAAATACGCGATTTCAGCACGCCTATCCTGTAATGACAAAGAAATGAAATTAGCTAGATTACGACAGACTATAACTTGCTTTTATTTTCGCGGAAAAACATCAAATAAGATGTCCCGAGGGCATCGGCTAATTTCTTTGACATGAGCATAGAAATGGGTCTGGCGCCACGTTCAAGCGAATTGTAATTCTGTTTTGCGAGACCAACCTTTTTGGCCAATTGCGCCTGGGTAAGCCCCGCATTTACCCGCATTATTTTCAACGCTTTTGCGGGGTTCATCCTCTTCTTCGCTTTTTTGTACCAACCCAATTCTTCCACCGGCTCAAGCGCATCATCGTCTTCATCGATACGGACGGAATCAGGGAAAAGAGCATCCAAAAAGGCGATGACGGGCTTCGGAATGTTCTTGCCCGAAACTCTGAACGACACGGGTTCATCAGTGTTCTGCATAGGGGGCGCTTCCACGACTGCCAGCATATGTTACCTCAACTGTTATACCTTTTTCTGTTTCAATCCAACATGCCACCCATTTGTGGGAAAGGTGACAATGATGAGTTGATGTTCCTGCCAGAATTCCGTAATTCGGCCAGTTTGTCCTAACGGGTCCATTCAGCCTAATATCATCGACAAGCAAAGCAAGTTTTTCTTGTTGCGCTATTGGCATCGTTGAAACAGCCCTAGAGACGCTTCTTGACATTAAAACATTGTACATAATAAATATATATTACTTTTTATTACTTGTCAATAAGTACCTAAAAAAAATGAATAAGGCGAGGCTACTTGAAGCCTTGTTCCGTAAAGGCGTAAGGCAGTTTTCTTGTTCCACCCCAACTTGATGTGCATTTTTTGCACATCAAGATTTGCATTTCTTCTTCAGTCAACTGAAATCGAAAATCTTCTGCAATTCTTTCAATGTTATTTTTCACTTGACGATTAAAAGCACCGGTGCTATACCCGTAAATCTCCGCCAAGTCGGCGTCCAGCATCACCTTGAGTCCGCGAATCGTGTAAATACGCGATTTCAGCACGCCTATCCTGTAACGACGATGAAATGAAATTAGCTGGATTACGACAGGCTATAATTTTTTTAAATGTTGTAAAATAGTCTATAAATTATGCTTCAAGCTGACTGCGAAGCACGACGACGTCTTCCAGGGAAAGATCCGTAGCAGCGGCAATTTCCTCATTGGAAAGTTTGCCGAGTACTATCATTTTCTTCGCAAACTCGCGATTTCTACCAGAAATACGTTCTTCAATCTTCGCGTTGACGTCATCCGCGAATTCCTTGAAGAAGCCGTCCCTCAGGGCGTTATGGTCCCATACCTTGTGGTACATATTCCGATATGCCTCGAATTCTTTCTTGTTGAAGTTAGATACTTTTGCGCTTTCTGTCAAGTCCCTGAACTTTCCATCGTCCAGTTCTTCGGGGAGTTCCTTGAGCCGGTTCAAGTAGCGGAAGAAGAACAGCCACTTGCTCAAATCGCTGGAAGTCTTTTCGATGAAAAAGGGAACCTTCGAAAGTTCAATAGCAGTAAAGTTATAGGTATCCACAAGCTGTTCTCCGCTTTCCATGTCGATTACCGTTGCACGATGGACAGCGCGTTCATCGGGAAAAACAGAGAAACGCGTCAGAGCGATTACGTAGGTTGGCTGGACATCAAAACTCCAATCGTCCCCGGGCTCGGCCTGGTTCACCACCATCTCGCTAGCGTAAAACGCTAGGCGTTTCACGAAATTCTTCATCTCGCGAATCTGCACCTCTATCTCGATGAGGTTCCCCAAATCATCCTTGCAATGCAAGTCGAAAATTGCCGTGCGCGACGCCTTGCTGCCGCTCAGGTTCTTCGCCACGCTGCGGGTCCACACATTTTTGATGGGTCGTTTGCTTTCATCTTCTACTCCTTACGCCTACATGCAAGAAAAGGCGAACATCTTAAAAACTACTGCACAAATATACACTAATCACAAACTGTCGTCAAGGGAAAAACGCGAAATTTTTCAAAAAAAAGCGGATGCGGATATATTTGTCGCAAATTTATGCTATTTTGATATTGACATAGCCCCGTACTGAATGGTGCGGAGCGACCGGAATTTTTGAGATTCGTCTCTTATTCTCTGTTCTGAAATTCACCACTTCAAAATAGCGTGAGGATAAGGCGAACGCTCACGTCCTGTATGGGGCGTGGGTCGTTTTTGCTTATCACGCGAAGGGTTGTGGTGACCCGCAGAACAGGTAAGTGCTAACGACTCCACGCCTTTTTTATTTGTGGAAATCGTGGCACGGAATAGAGCGGATTCGTGAATGTTTATTCAAGGAGCCGTTATGGTGCGCGACATTATTGAGAAGAACGAGAAGGTGAACCCGAATGCGGACCTTCTGAAAAAACTGAAGTCCCTGATACCGGGAGTCATCGCGAAAGACGGCTCTATTGATGCCGATGCCATCCGTTACTGGGCAGAGCGCGCCACAGGAGATTCACGACTCGTAACGGAAGAGCGCGAGACCTTCAACTTCTTAGGCAAGGATTACGCCCGTCTGCTCTATGCGTTGGACACGGAAACGGTCATTACTCCCGACAAAGAGAACAACGCCAAATCAGAGAACAAGAACAGCGAAAACCTTTATCTTTCAGGGGACAATCTTGAAGTTCTCAAGCACCTGCGCCGTTCCTATGAAGGCGAAGTCAAATGTATCTACATAGACCCACCGTACAATACGGGTTCGGACGATTTTGTCTATAACGATTCTTTTGATTTTACCGAAAAAGACCTGAAGGAAAAACTCGGTTTAGATGACGATGCTCAGGTTGAAAAAATAATGAACATGCGCAGGCGTGGCTCACGCTCCCATGCCGCCTGGCTCACATTTATGTATCCGCGTTTGAAACTGGCTCGTGATTTGCTGAAGGATGACGGAGTCATCTTCATTTCCATTGACGATAATGAACAGGCGAATCTGAAGATTTTATGCGATGAAATTTTTGGAGAAGAAAATTTTATTGGTCAGCTTATTATAGAAACAGCAACAGATAACAATCCATCGCAAATAGATACAGAACATGAATACATGGTCTGTTATTGCAGAGATCGAGAATCTATAAGCAAATGGTCTAGAAAAAGTGAAGCTGCCGAACTAATAAACGAGCAATATCAAAAAATTAAAGAAAGAGAAGAAGATATTGCCGTTATCCAAGAAAAATTAAGAAAATGGATTAAAGACAACGTCTCCAAGCTTAAATTAGACCAAGTTAAACATTATAACAATGTTGATGAATTTGGTGTTTATAGTAGTTCAGGAAATTCTTCTAACCCTCATCCTGGGGGATATATGTACAATATTACGCATCCAACAACTCATCGAAATTGCCCTATACCCGAAAATGGTTGGCGATGGCCGGCAGAGACATTTTGGCAATATGCTGAAAATGGGCAAGTTGAATGGGGCGTAGATCATACAACGCAACCTCATGTGAAGAAAAGAATTGAAACTGCTATGGATTCATTAAAATCAATTATATACGAGGACAATCGTGCTTCAACGAAGCTAGTAGCGGATTTGTTTGATGGAAAAAAAGTATTTGACAACCCCAAGCCATTAAATGTTTTGTACCGAGTTATTGATTTTGCAACACAAGATGGAGATGTGATTCTAGACTTCTTTTCTGGAAGCGGAACAACAGCCCATTCCATTTTGTTTGGCAACGGAGTAAAAAGGAAAAATGGGAAAAGAAAATATATTGCGGTACAAATTCCAGAGTCATTAGATGAAAAACTAAGGAAATCTACATCTAAAAGCAAAAAAATCATTCAAAATGCAATAGACGTTTGTGACTCCATCCACAAGCCCCACACATTAGACCAAATCGGCATGGAACGCATCCGTCGTGCTGCCGCCAAAATCAAGGAAGAACATCCCGACAGCACATGCGATTTCGGTTTCAAACATTACACTATTCAAAAACCTGCTGAAAAATCGCTTGACACCATCAAAAAATTTGTGCCAAATCCGAGTTTAGGTGAATCAACGATTCTAAAACAATTTGGCGCCGAAACAGTGCTTGCCACATGGATGGTGGATGATGGCCACAAGTTCAATGCAAATGTTGAGAGAATCAATCTGAACGGCTACATCGCATACAAGGTTAACGATTACCTGTACCTTATCGATAGTGGTATAGAAGGCAAACACATTAAGGAATTGTTCAAAAAATACGATGAAGACAAAAATTTCAAGCCAAAGCACATCGTTCTTTTTGGCTACAGCTTCGGCATGACGACACTTGATACGCTAAAAGCCAACATCAAGAACGTTGACGGCATCGACATTCATCTTGAAATCCGCTACTGAGGTGTTTATGGAATTTCAATTTGAACAAAACCTGCCGCATCAACGCGAAGCAATTGAAAGAATTCTTGCTTTGACTGGGACTTTGCATGCAGAGCATTCGCTCAATCATTTCGCCAACTGCGATATCTATCCAAACGACTCAAAAATTCAGGCGGAATTAGGCAAAATTCAAAAAGACTTTCAACTCAATATGAAAGGTTTTACCCCGGCGCAAAAAGCCGTGGGTGTCGCTCCCAAACCATGCCTTTACATTGATGTCAAGATGGAAACCGGCACTGGTAAGACATACGTCTATACCGAAACCATCCACGAATTGCACAAACAGTTGGGCGTTTCAAAATTCATCCTGATTGTTCCTGGAAAGGCAATCAAGGCTGGAGCAAAAAACTTCATTGAAGATCCCGATGTGCGCAGGCACTTTCGCGACACATGTGGGTATGGCGCAGAAATTCGTCTGTTTGAAGGAACGGAGCAAAAAGGCAACAAGAAAAAGAAACTTTTCCCTTCTGCTGTTTCAGGCTTTTACCAAAATCCTGGAGAATCTGAACGATATATTTCGGTACTGCTGCTCAATAGTGCGTTGCTCACCAATTCCAATTATAAAAATGACGATTTTGATTACGGCATAGACAATTTTTATTGCCCTTTGGAAGCATTGAAGGCAACTCGCCCCATTGTCATTATCGATGAACCGCACCGTTTTTCTGACGGGAACAAGGCAATGGACGCCATCATGAATCTTTGTCCGCAAATGTTGATTCGTTTTGGGGCGACATTCCCCGAAACGACAGTCGGCAGAGGAAAAGAGAAGACTGTTGTCAAGGATTACAAGAATCTAGTTTATAATCTGGATGCGTACGAATCCTTCAATAAGAATCTTATCAAGGGAATCGCAAAGGAACATATCAATCCGCTAAAGGATGCCGAAAACATCAAGGTCAAGGTTGCTGAAATTACCAAAATAGACAAGGATAACTGCGAAACAAGATTCACATGGGAAGATGCCCTTGGCAAATCACATCGAAAGACATTGGCTCTTGGGATACCTCTTTCCGAAATTCATGAAAACTTCGGAAACCTTGTCATAGAAGATTTTGACAAGAAAGAAATTCGTCTTTCAAATGGCGTGGTATTAAAGGTTGGCGGTACCCTTACGCCCGATATGTACGCCACAGCTTACCAAGAAGCCATGATGCGGATGGCAATTCGTCGACATTTGGAGACCGAAGAACAGAATTTCAATCGCGAAGACAAGATAAAGACACTTGCACTCTTCTTTATTGATGACATTTCTGCCTATCGAAATGAAAATGGCGCTTTGCGTCGGTCGTTTGAAAAAATCTTGAAAGCAGAAATCAATAAAAAAATTGAAGGTTTAAAAGAAAAAGACCCATATCGTGAATATCTGCAAAAATCTCTTGCCGATATTTCCGCAACACATGGCGGCTACTTTGCGCAGGACAACTCAAGCAGCGAAGAATCCGTTGCTCAAGAGATTTCAGAAATCCTACACGACAAGAAAAAGTTGCTTTCAATGGATAACTTGAGAAGATTCATTTTTTCCAAGTGGACACTCAAGGAGGGCTGGGATAATCCGAATGTATTCACGATAGCGAAACTCCGTAGTAGCGGTTCTGAAATCAGCAAGTTGCAAGAAGTGGGGCGTGGACTTCGTCTCCCCGTAAATGAATTTGGAAAACGTATTACCGATGAAGAATTCACGCTTAACTATATCGTTGACTATACCGAAAAGGAATTTGCCGACAAGCTTGTCGCAGAAATCAACGGCGAACGCGAAGAAATGATGTTCATCACTGACGCCCAAATTGAAGAATTCGCCCAAAAGATAGGAATCGAGGCGGAAGACCGGCTTATGGAACTCCTTGGGAAAAAGTTCATCAAAATGCGCAAAGGGGATATGCCGGGACACCCTGTAAATCCAGAAAAAACCAACGAATTTGCAGACGAATACCCCGAGTTGTTTAAGGTCCGTGATACAGGTCGCAAAATTATTGACCGTAATAAGAAAAAAGGCGGCGATAAAATCAGAATTCGAAGCGATCGCTATAACCAGTTGAAGACTCTTTGGCTTAAGATGAACGAGCATTACCTACTCACATTTGATGACAAATTGAATGACGAGTTGGAGAAAGCCTTGCCAATCCTTATCAAGCAGGATCTTTTTGCAAAAACGGTTGTGCAAAGCGTTCGTCAAAAAGTTACTACGCAAAATGGCGTTGCAACAGTGCACGATTCTAGTGGCAACAGTTATGAAGTGGAACGAAAAATTGACTACGGAAAATTCCTGCAGAGAATTCAGCAAAAAGAATCTGTTCCCGTTGTAGCAATGCACCAGGCAATATGCAAATTCGTTCAAGATGGCGGAAAACCAATGTTCAACGAACGCAGCCTTGCAAATATTTGTGCGGAAATCCATCGTTGGAAACTTGAAAAACTGATGGGTCGTTTCACATATCAAAAGGTAAGTCGCTCCCGCATCAAGAAAACAAGCCTCAACAAGACTGACGGCAGTTCCGAAGAGTTTATCACCTTGGGACTTGTCGGTAAATTTATGGATGTGGGCGAAGTTCCTAAAAAATATCTCTACGATAGTATCGCTTATGATTCTCCGTTAGAGAAGGACGACATTCTGAACGATGTAGAAGGCGTTGAAGTCTTCGGAAAAATTCCGAAAAGTACCGTGCGCATTCCGACTATTTTGGGAGAAACTTACAGTCCCGACTTTATGTATATCGTTCGTCGTAAAGACAAAAACGAATTGAATCTCATTGTAGAATGCAAGGATGTTGAGAATGCCGACAAAGATCTGCGCGGTGGCGAGAAGCTCAAAATAGAATCTGCCAAAGTGTTCTTTGAAAATTTGGAAAACGAAGGCGTGAAGGTTCGCTTCAAAAAGCAACTCAAACAGGAAAACCTGCAAGCAATCGTTGAAGGACTGTAGAAATTATTGATGTTTGTGTGATAAATAACTTAAGGAGACTTTCAACACTTTAGATAACTGTATTTGACATAGACTGAAAAGATTCTTGTTTCCCTATCCTGAAACTACCACCTTCAGGGAATTTACACAAGAAATCATCGGATCTTACGCACCATTATCGGGGCGTGGGTCGTTTGTACTTATTGTGTAAAAGGGTGTGGTAGCCCTCAGGATAGGTAAGTGCATTCGACACCACGCCTTTTTCATTCATAAAAAAGCGTGGGCATACTGAAGTTACGACAATATGGATATGAATCAATGGAGGTTCTTATAAAACCATAGAGTAGATGACATCGTGTTTTTAATCAGGTTTGCCGGGCAAACTGCCCGGCAGGTTATGGATTGTTGCCTTAAAATATAATCCACATTTTCCGCCGCAAGGCAAGGAGAAGTATCATGGGCCTTAAAGCCTCAACCCAGCCGGGGGGTGTTTACAAACTACCGGAATTACCAAAGGAGTATCAGCATTTGCTGAATGAACTCCCGCAAAAGTATATCCAAACAACGCTTTTTCCTGAAGAGGGACCCGCGAAACAGAATCGTCCGGAACTTTACCGGACAGAAAATCTGGACAATCCTCCACTAAAATACCTCAAGGGTGATTTGGAAGCTTTGGAACATACGGAGCTCTTTGAACCGAACCTGATAAAACATATATTTAATGGTGAGGTAAAGACAGCTTCAGCAGGTAAAGGGAAAACACGACTCGAGGCGACCGGTTACCACACCGAAGTGATTAGGAATGCGGAAGGTCGAATTATCCCCGGTACAAAATCAGAACTGAATGAAAAAGGAGTATATCAAGGCAGGGTAACGGTCAACGGCATCCGAAAGCGCACAATGGGCGGAATGTCTACATTCTTCCCCGAACACTGGTCGCCGCAACATATCGTGAATGCGATAAACGAGGCGTACGCAAACAAGCGGCTCAAAACAAACACACTCAATATGTATGAAGGTTCATCTTCTGAAGGAGTCCGTATACGAATGCGTGTTAATGCCAACGGAAAAATTGTTAACGTATATCCCTTGATGGAGGAAAACTGATGAATTATAATTACAAAATTGATTATACGACGCTCGAAGACGGAACAAAAACGCTGAATTTCGTTTTTGACGAAGGCCCTAATGTGTTCACAACCTTTTTTGCCTCTGATGTTGAAGAATTCCCCTCAATCATTCTTGAACAAATCGACCAGGTTCTCTCCAAAAAGAAGAAACATGTTGAATGTTCCGGCAACGATTGCTGCTGGGATATTGGCCCGAAGGAAACACTTATCGTGGACAACTTCGCGCCTGAAGGGACTCCCAACGAAATAACGGTCGATACATTGGAACTCCATCGCCTTATAAACGAATGGATTGAAGCAAAAGCCAAGTTCAAGGAACAGAAGGCAAAGGGCGAAATCTAAAGGACAACAAACAACATCAATGTTTAACAAAGGAGGATGCATATGCTGCACCCTATCGTGAGTTGTGCGCAAATTTTGCACAAAAGTCGAAATTTTAGCATGAGTGAAATTCCGAAGGAACTTCAGTCGTATTCAGAATCACTTCGTTATCCTGTTTATGATTCCTGGCTTCATTTCTATGAAGAAGATTTCCGATGCGATGTGTATACGGAAGGGCTTACTCCTTGCCTTGAACATATCAAAAATTTTGGAGGAGCCTTGACTTTGGACAGGAGTATCGGTTGATGCGACAATCTTGAGATACAAACGGATGCCGATAAGGTGAACCGGCATAGCCGTGACATATTCGCACAGAATGGGATACCATACATTATCAACGTCCGCTTTGGGGACGAAAAATCTTACCCTTTCTGCTTTCGGGATATTCCTAAAGATTCAATACTGTTTGTTGGAGCTCTCGGAACGCAGGCGCGAGCCGATCACAAGACGATATTTTATTCAGGTGTCTGCACGATGATTGAAACGCTTGAACCGAGGGCATTACTTATTTACGGTAGTGTCGATAAACGGTTTTTTGAATTATGTATAGCAAGGGACATTACGCTAGTGCGCTATCCAAGCCAAAAGGAAGTAATTCGGTGAAACTACCCCTTCAGCACAATCGACAGTTTAGTCCCATCGAAGAGATTGCCCCAGCCCTCTCTTTCGCTGAACCTAGAGAACGTGACCAGTTGCGGGGGTGACATCTGAGCCCCCGCTCTGCTTCGACAAGCTCTGCACGGCGGAAAGAGTCGCGATTGCGTCACCCCAAGGAAATCAAACTATTCGGCTCCATCAAGAAATCAATGACGTTCATGGTCAAAATTCCATTTTCGTCATAGAAGGCCGGCACAAAATACCGTTCACATCCTTCTAGGAATTATTTTTGCATATTTTTCAGTTTTTCTTTAAAACTCGTAAATTTTAGCCTATCCCCACTTTTCTAGCAGTCCATCCAGTCTATCTGCCATAAAGAGCGGGATGTTCAGCATCTTTCCGTCGCGGGAGAGGTTGCGCATCGAGAATCGCACCATCAGGGGTGCGTCGTACTGTTTGTCGTAATACTTGATGCTGGCTGCTTTGATGTTTGTGCCCGCCTTGGCTTCAATGGGGATAATCGTGTTTTCTTTTTGGATAATGAAATCGACTTCGTGGAAGTTGTCGCTCCAGTAGCGCGGTGCGACATCAAACATCCCCGACAAATTCTGCAATACAAAATTTTCGGTGAGAGCGCCCTTGAATTCCGTAAATAGGCGGTTCTGTTCGGCAAATGCCGAAGTCGCAAGCCCCGCTTTTTTTCGCAATAGCCCGACGTCGCCCATGTATATTTTGAAAGATGTCAAGTCATCGTAGGCGGATATCGGGAGGCCCGGTTTCGTGGAACGGAAAACTTTCTTCACGAGATTCGCGTTGTTGAGCCAATTCAGGGCGTTCTCGTATTCCCTGGCGCGCGCACCGGGCTTTACGGCCGAATACAGGAACTTCTTGTTTTCGCGGGAAAGTTGCGACGGTAGCGAATCCCAAATGTATTGAATTTTCGGCACGTCGGTTTTGTCCGCATGCTTTGCAAAATCCGCTTCGTAAGCTGTTAGAATATCAGAAAGAACCTTGTCGACAGCGGCGACGTCTTGATCTTCGACCCAGTTAAGTACAGATTCCGGCATGCCGCCTGTCACAAAGTACGTTTTCAATTTTTCTTCTAGCGGTCCCATGAATGCCTGCGGAATGTTCTCCGGTGTTTCGATGGTGTCGAGGTATTCAACAAGGTTCTTGTCTCCACTCGCAAGCAAGAACTCGGTGAATGTCATGGGATACATATCCAAAAATTCAACCTTGCCCACGGGGAATCCGGATGCAAGCTTCAATCCTAAAAGGGAGCCGGCGCCGACAACGCTATATCGCGGAGCGTCTTCGCAAAAATACTTCAATGAGTTTAAAGCGCTTTCGCAAGCCTGGATTTCGTCAAAGATTATCAGAGTGTTCTCGGTTATCTTTTTTCCGCTCGCCATTGCGAGGTTCGCAAGGATGCGCTTTACGTCTTTGGTCTGCTCGAAAAACTGCCTGTATTCGATTTGCTTGTCAAAATCGATGTGGAGAAAACCGTCCGGGAAAGATTTGCCAAACTCCTTCAACACCCAAGTCTTGCCCACTTGACGGGCGCCGCGCAAAAGCAGGGGCTTGCGCCTTTTAGATGTTTTCCACTTATTCAGTTTTTCAAGGATGATGCGTTTCATGCCTTAAATATAGGATGCTTTTACCCAGAAATCACATAAAATTATAAAAAAGTGTGATTTTTTTCCACGAAAAACATTAAAAAAGTGTGATTTTCGAAACAAACGCACTTTTCCTACCGAATTATTGGCTCTTGACTGCACTTTTTCCACCGAAAAAGTGCATCCTTCTGTGCCTAGTGTTTTTTGAAAGAGAAAGCCTAAAGCGTTTCCCGCTTGAATTCTTCGGCGGTGGCGTCTGGGCCATCCCACCAAAGTTTATTCGAATCGTCGTAAAGCATTTTCGCTGTATTCGATTCCATAAAATCTACAAGGACATCCTCGGGAGATCTCTGGGTTTCCTTTGCGATTTTCTCAACCGCCATAAGCGCCGTCAAATCCATGGAAAACAAAATTTTGTCGTTTGACATAGACTACCTCAAAACAACCCGCTCGGATTTCACAAACCGGAGTTTAGAAAGGGCTGCCATACTCCTGAAACAGAACTGGTCCTGCAGGCGTTCAGGCAACAAAAGGCTTATACACATGCTGTCGGCCTGTTCGCTCCCCATGGGGCCAAAAACCTTTGACAATGGCAAATCGAGCCGTTCTTCAAACAACTTAAACAGAGCTTTCCGCTGCGCTACTTCAATGGCGTAAGCGAGAACGCGATCAAGATCCAAATCTGGATAACGCTCATCGCGAATCTGCTCCTGCCGCTTGTGCAGCGCAGACTTAAAAGGGACTGGGAGCGCATGTTGCAGCATTCGCCCAGCCCGCCATAGCGTCCTTTTTAGGGAGGGGCTTGCAACGGCAAAATAAAAGTCTAGACCGTACAAATTCTAGGGCCTAGACATTTTCGACGATTTACCCGGACACTAATAATAAAAAAAGAAAATTTCTATCTTTTCATTCATGATTCATCCTATCCGCCATTTCATTACCATTACCAAGCATAGAAATTTACCTTTTAACCATGCTTGCGGGAAAAGGTGAAAAGAAAACTCTAGCCTTTATGCGCCGCACTAAAAAACTTCCCACAGAATAAGAGGATACAATGAAAGCAAAAATTGCAAAGATTGCCTTCGTAGTTTTAATTCTCGCCGCCTGTTGTCCCTGTGTTGCCTCCTGGATGGCACTAATGGCAGGTATTGCATACGCCTTCATCTTTGGCGGTCCGGCGTTTCCCAAGTTCGCCAAGAAAACCCAGAAGTATTTGCTGCAGGGCTGCGTCGTGGGGCTCGGTTTCGGTATGAACCTGCAGGCAGCCCTCGCCTCCGGAAAAGACGGCATGATGTTTACCATCATCTCTGTGGCAGCCGTCATGATTCTCGGTTTCATCGTAGGAAAGATTCTGAAAGTGGACACCAAGACTTCCTATCTGGTCAGTAGCGGTACGGCAATTTGCGGTGGTTCCGCCATCGCAGCAGTTGCTCCCGTTGTGGACGCAGACGACAAGCAGATGAGCGTTTCCCTAGGAACCATCTTCGTTCTGAACGCCCTGGCGCTCCTCATCTTCCCGCCCCTGGGCCACTATCTTGAACTCTCCAACCAGCAGTTTGGCGAATGGGCTGCAATTGCCATTCACGACACCAGTTCCGTGGTAGGTGCTGCAGCAGCCTACAGCGATGAATCCCTCCAGGTGGCCGCCATGGTGAAGTGTACCCGAGCCCTCTGGATTTTGCCTCTGGCTCTCGTTACCATGCTGTTCTTCCGCAAGAATAGCGGTAAGGGCAAGCTGGATGTAATCCCCTGGTTCATCTTCCTGTTTGCAATTGCCATGGTCATCAACACCTACCTGTTCCCGGCAATTGGCGTTCCCTCTGCAGTAGGAACAACCATCGTAACTATTGCCAAGCGCGGTTTCGCCATTACCTTGTTCCTCATCGGTACGGGACTTTCCAAGGCAGCCCTTCAGAAGTGCGGTGCCAAGCCCTTTATTCAGGGCGTTATCCTGTGGGCAGCCATCGGCGTCGGTAGCCTTCTTGCGATTAAGGGTTTCTAATCCAGACAGCCTTTATATTACATGCCATTTAAATAGAGCCCGGTTCTAGACCGGGCCCTATTCTATATGCAAGTATTTATAATTTTTTTTCTAAAACCGCTCTTTTATCGTATTTTCACCCATCATTTCAGGTCCAAGACTGGGCTGAGGGCAGCGCCCCAATAGTACACGGCCCGCATAAAGCTCCCTAGGCGCTTCGGAACACTCGCGTTTATAGGGAAATACTCCTTCTCGTTCAGGGCTTCTACGCTGTAGTATTTATCCTTGTCGTAGCAGAGCACTTCGTTGCAAAGGTTTTCTGCAATCGAGGGGCAGCACCCTTCCGGCGACATCTGGATTTTTACGGCGTGCATGCGCTCCGCGACCGTTTGCATGTTGAGCTCGAAGGTCGCCGATTCATGCGTATTGAATACAACGTAACGGCAGTCCCCTGCAATCTTCTTTACGGCGTACCCCAGATGGTTCATGCAGAGTTCAAAACGGGTAAGGTTGAACATGGGGGTAAGCTTCTTTTCCGATTCCGGCAACTCCACCAACGCGAACTGCTGTAACCTGAGCCATTCAAGGGCAGCCTCGTAAGTTTCGTCTTTTCCGAGGCCCCTGTGCATACAGTACGCCCGCTTCCGGAATTTCTGGAATACATCCACGTTCTCTTCAGAAAGCATCTTCCGCGTTTTTTCGTCCAGCCCATCCACAAGGGCATCGATTTGGGTGATGGCATCGAATACCGCCGACGGTTCCTGAAGCGGAAGGCTCGAATTCACCTGAACCAGATAGTAATAGCCGGTGTCATCCGTCGTCTTGGAGTATTGCGAGAATTCAGGCGCACGGACGCCTGCGCGTTCCATGAAGATGTAGCCATCCACCTCCAATTTCGCAGCCAACGCCTTGGCAATTTCTGCCGAGGCGACAACGCAAACAAGGCAATCGCCGCGCTCACCCTCGACAAGCCTGCACGGGAAGAAATTCTCCTGCATTTCAATCTCTTGCGGGAACATTCCCTTCTTGACGGTAAACACCGCCATGTTCAACCCGTTGCTTGAAACAGGCGCACCGCCCGCCTGGCCATAGTCAGGCAAGGTCATCTTGCGCGATTCGCAGAGCAGGTGCGTCATGACATCCAGTTCACGGTGCATTTCCTTCCGGTCCCTGCGTTTCCCCGCACCCTGCAGCTGATCGATTGCAAAGTGCAGTTTGCGGATATTCCATGGTTTGATTTTGCATTGTTCCATTTTATCCTCCTTATATTTCATCATCGTGAAGCATGTTGAAATTCCTTCAGTTTCAGTTCGTTGATCATAGTTTCAAGGTTACAGGGCTCGCCGTCGTCACGCAATTTGAGCCCCACTTTTCTCCATTTCGCATCTTTTCCTTCGGCAGCATTCTTTTCGTACGCGACCTCGGCGAGGGTCCACTTGGCGATAATACTCTTCACGACCTTTTCGATATCCCTGTCGTGCCCTGCATGCATCAGGCCACAATAACCGCCAAAGCTACGGTTCTTGACGAGGATTTCTTTTTTGCACTTGGGGCAAATCGCAGTCGCTTGCGAACCGCCCGAAAGGGGCGAACCCGAAAAAGAGCGGATGACAGCCGTGCCGCCGCACTTGCATTCCACCTTGAACTGTTCGTTGTCCCAGATTTCGAGGAGCGAGGAAAGCTTGAGACCGATGCTGACGAGGGTGCCGACGAAGTTAAAATGCCTTACAGCGGACAGGTGGCCCACATAAAGCCCGCCACCCTTGATTGCGTAATGCACGTCGATATCCGCGTACCGCGGGGTCGCGACAATTTCTTCCCTGTGGCGCAGAATCAGGTCCAGATTATTGTAAAGCAACGCGCACTTGCGTTCAAAACGTTTTTTCTGGAGGGCGTTCAGTTCCTCCTGTTCCCTATTTTCCTGTTCCATCTCGTCGCTCACGAGCTTGAGCCCGGCCGCCTCCCGCTTGCAAAAATCGGCAAAGGATTCGCGCCGGTTATCCGGCTCGACCGGAAAGTTCGGGAAAGGATTCGAGTCGTCGATATGTATTGTCGCCATAAATGACCTCCTGTCAAATGCACTGAGTTTGCGCAGTAACACTACCGTGCCTTCTGCATTATATTATCGCTTGTTTATGCATAAATGTAAATATACGCATAAATCTAAAAACATAATATACAACCCCCATGCGACAAATACTGTCTCGATTTTGTCGTTTTCAGGTAATTTTTAGGGAATTTTGGCTACTTTTGGTAAAATATGCAGCCAAACATTTTGCGTTTTCGGGAAAAATAGCACAAAAAGATTTTGCATTTTCGAGAAATATTGGCCTAAAACATTTTGCATTTTCGGGAAATTTTTGACCCTACCGGCTGGAATCTTCGTCCTCGCCGATGTCGCAGAATTCCAAATACTCCGGAAAAAATTTTAAAAGAATTTCCTTATTCTCCACATAGAGTTTGGCCAGACGCCTGTCCTCGTCCCGGTGCGTGCGCGTATAGCGCCTGTCCAGAAACCAGACAGAATCCGCCTGCTGTGCGGCAAGGCCGATAAACAAACAAGAACAGCCGCCTCCTAGATAAATCTATGGTCACTGCACAGGTAAAAGGCCTGAATTTAGCAGACCATTTTAACCACGTGGTTGAAATGGTCAAACTCGGATCGGGGCTTTCCGCAAGGTGGAAAACATCCATCTTTCACGCGAGGCATGCCTCTTGATTGTTGAAAATGCCGACCGCAAGAAGCCTCAAGTGCAAGTCGCCCTGGCATACTTTTCTCAAAGCGAAAACTCCCGACCGACCGTCACAAACGCCGATTTTTCAAGCATCCTGCAGTATAAGACGAGCCACGGCGAATCCCGTATTGAGGTGATCTTCAATAACGACACGTTCTGGATGCCACAGAATCGCATGGCGGAACTTTACGGGGTAGAAGTCAATACGGTCAACTACCATCTCAAGGAAATTTTCAAGAGTGGCGAACTTGAGGAAGAGCCTGTTATTCGAAAAATTGGAATAACTGCATCATGAGCATGAACGATTGGCGAGAGCAATTTGAACTATACCAACTTATAAACAAAGACGCACAAAGGTACTGTCAATCCCGTCTTGACGATAGCCATCAAACGATGCTGTCCGTTCCAAAGTCGCCCCGTATCAAAAACCTCTATACCGGGAAACGGTCGCCATTCCCCGCTCTTGATTTTTCTGCAAAGCAAGTCTACCTTCTTGCAGGAAATTCTACGATTGTGCGGGTTATATGAAAGCCACCGCGACGCCATCTCTGGCGTCACGGCGACAATATCGCGCGATACTCTCCTAAGGCTACGCTTTACTTTATTTTCAGTTTCTTGCGCCATTTTTCTTCGGCGGTCTTGGTCAAGCAATCATTTTTCATGTCGCTGCAAGGGACCGGGTAATATACATAGCCGTTCTCATCTTTTTCACTGTGGTCAAAATCGGATAGGCTTTTAATTTTGTTCCCTTTTTTATCGAGGAGGAAAACATCGTCTGAATCGCCTGAGTAACGAAGATAGTCGGAATACTCAATGTCACCACCCCAATCTTCTATTTCGTAAACACTTCTAAAATAAGAGGGTATTTTATAAGCGTTATCTGCACAACAATCTAATTCGGAACCCGTTTCCAGTATTTTCTTTACAGGAACTATTAGGAAGTCATTGGCATAAACAAGAACACGCGATGTGTCGATTTCGCAGTTGTTCCCATATTCGTCAACATGGTTGACAAAAGCGCAATCTCGCGGATCCCATTCTTCATCGGTTAATTCTCTATACCGCTCTGCGGTTTCGTTAAAGTCTATGCAGTGCCAGAATTTTCCGTCTTTTGCTTTGCCCTTGCCGATTCCCAATTCGGCTACGTCTTCGGCTTCCCAATATATATCGAATTCGAGACCGTCTGCGGCCATCTTTTCAAATATTTTGATAGGCAGATTCCAGGCTGTTTGAAAATTTAGGTCTCCGCACAAAATGTCGTGCAAGGCAAGTCCGTCTCCGTAATCCATGGCATCGGTTTTAGTACCCCAATTTTCTATACGCCACTCGTACCAATCCTCGCAACTGCTGTTCTTTTTCGCCTTCGATTTTTTCTTCACAGAAGCAGTTTTCTTGGCAGAAGACTTAGCGGCCTTTTCTTTTTCGTAATCAGGTTCGGGGATAACGAGTGACAGCGAAAAATCGCCATTGCCTTCGCCATAAAGTTTAATGAACTTCTGGATGTTTCCTTCGTCCATTGTGATTGTTGTGGTTACTGTCATCATAAAATAATCCTCCAAAACTATATTAACATGTTCTTGGTGTAATCGTTTTTTCTTTGTTAAAAATCTTCCATCATTCGATTAAAATTTTTCTGCCATTTCTCTTGCTTATTGACGCGTAAATAGCACTCTGTATTTCCTTTTTAAAATCCTCTTTAAAAAAATCTAGATAGCCTTGAAGCATTTCCGGTGAAATTTTCTTTTAGGTTTTTGCATCCTTATTTAAATATTCCTGCAAGCGACCAATAAAAGCTTCTTCGGCTTCGGCATAAGAATATCCTTTATCTAACTCTTCTGCAATCTCACTATTTTTATCTTCCGCCGATTCGGTCGCGTTATCATCCGTTTTTCGAGAATTCTCCTGCTTCGATTTCTTTCCCTTGTAAATTCCGTCTATCACGAACAAGGTTTTTGGCTTATCAAGTCCATACAGGTTCTCTTTATTTTTAACAGGTTTTTCCAAACTTAATGGATAAATTAAGCCGCATAAAACAACCGTGTCGCGCTTTTCGCGGTAGTAGCCTGCATAGGAGTGAATCTGATGTAGATCGCTTCTGTCCACATCTACAAATTTAGAGCTCATTCGCATCTTCTTGAATTTTGCATCAAGGACGACAACCTTGGAAGGGTCGTCTTTTTTTCGCAAAACTAAATCAGGATAATTGGGTCTTTCAAAAAAGCAACCGTTATATAGGTTTAGCTCTTCTTGAGCAGACACATCCCACTCATTCAATCCTTCACGAAGAACATGCTCTAAATAGACCTCCCAAAGCGATGCTATATCTAGTAAATAACCCGATGCCTTATTCTTTGCATCCTTTGATTTGTCGGGCAAGACAGTATTGCGCCTAATCACAATTTCTGCAAAAGTAAGCGTTCGCTTAAAATCAGCATACATTGGATTATGCAGAGAACTATGGCTTAGGGCATTCTGTATAGTCTGTTGCGAAGGGAATTTTCCAGAATAAGATGAACTCAATTCATTCTTGATAAGGCTCAATCCTCGGAATTCTCGTTCAATTTCACCCTTACACGCTTTCATTGCTGCATAAAGAACATCTACAATGCATTGCACATAATGGCGTTCGTTTTTTTGCGAGGATATTTTACCTTTAAACGGAATGTCTTTTTTTATAAAGTTCTGGATATCCAATCCACCATGGACCTTTAAATCATGATACCTTTGTTTTGAATATTCCTGCGGAAGTCCTAAGACGGAAACCCTTTGCAAAGAACTCAAAAAGAGATATTCAATTAGCGGGAAACTATTATTCTTTTTTTCTTTCCCCAATTCATCGGATTCGTCAAGGTACATGTGGTTAGCATATCTTAGCATATGCTTATATAAAGCATCATTACAATCCGGTTGAATATCAAATGCAACTCCGTTGTAGGTTATCCGTCCGGCATAAAGGCCTGTTTTTATGTAATATTTTTCTTCGTCGCCAGCACCTTTTTTCTCTATCGCAAGAATCAACCTTTGCTTTTTTTCCGATTCTGAAAGTTCTTTCTTGCTAAAGGAAATAAGAGAAATTTCTTTATGCGTTTCTGAGATGTCGCTTAAATATAAACTTGAACCGGCAAGTTTCTCTAATGCCGATGTAGGTGTTGTTACAAAAGGCCCTTCACAATAGTAATTTTGATTTGTTAACGCGTCAAAAACGCCACTTTTTGAAGAGTCGCTTTTTTTTGATTGTTTTTTTTCGTTTTTATCGCTCATTAATAAAAATCATCCATATTACGTTGCTTGTGGGACGCTAGGATTCATTGGTTTAGCTTTTCCACCTGGTTTCTCTTGCTCTTTTACAAACGCTTCTTTAGCCTTTTTATGCTTGGCATCTATTTCTTCTTCTGAACAAGAACTTCGCAGATACTCCTTTAAAGTTGGAGAAAGGTAATTATCAAATAAAGTCTTTTTATTGTTATCTGTTATTTTGTTAGCGTCATCATTTTTGTTATTTTCTACAATGTCACTTATTTTCATAAAGAACGAATGACCAAACTCATAGGACTTTCCGAGTTTCAATCCATTTTCCTTTACAGAAATGAAATTATTCAACAATTTGCACGACTTGATATAATTTTCAAGAGATGACTCGTCTATATTGCCTATTTTGTCTTTTACAGTTTCTTTAATAACATTATAATCACAATCTTTTCTTATCCATTTGAATCGACGCCGCAAAGCCAAGTCAAAAGCATCAATACTTTTGTCCACATCATTCATCATGCCTATAAAGCGAATGTTTTTAGGAATACCGAACCTGGAGCCCTGTTCTTCATCGTATTCATAGGCGCTTTTCTCATCAATAATTTTATCCTCAATCAATTTTGATTCAACTTTTGAATATTGAGTCTTTATTAAATTATTCCTATTATCTTTTTCAGGATCGTCTCGATAACTCGCCTCTAGCAGCGATAGTGTTTCTCCAAATACGGCTGATAGATTGGCTCGGTTTATCTCATCAGCAATAAAGTAGTATTCATGTTTAATATCATTTTTTTGCACGAATACACAAATCCTTAAATAAACCATTTAGCAACTCTAGCTTTACGTTTCCATTGGTGATTCCAACGGGCTTTATTCCATCAATAAAATCTTCATAGGAAAAGTTAGGATGAAACTGTGTCCATACATAACGGTTTGAATCACCTTGACACACTAAATCAATTATATTCTTTACAGCGTGTGTTTTTCCAGTACCTGGCGCACCATAATAAATAACATTGGGTGATTTTTCAGAAAGTTCATCAAAATCAGGTGCTTTGAGTAAGTAAACTAGGGCGACAGATAATTTTAATGCATCTTTTAAATCCCCTTCAGGATTAGGTTCCGTTGTTATATTCGCATTAGAAAGTATCTTGCATCCCTTACTAAAAATAGCAGCATTTTGTTTTACGAAGTCCGTTTCGCCTTCGTTAACAAAATGCTTATACATTTTGGTTATCTCAGCTTTTTTATAATAAAAGAAATAGCCATATTTATTGTTGTCTGGTTTATCAATGGCTTTTTTATAGTTCACACAAACCAAAAGTTTCATCAGAAAAGCCCAAGCAGAAAAATCATTCTTTTTAGAAAGATCTGCGGATGTACCTGCATTTAGGCAACTATTTAACACAGTTCTTTTCGCCGCACAAACTGTTTCAAATTTATTTTTTATGGTTTCATCCGTCAACGTATTATCATTCCCGAAGTAAAAACCAATTTGCAAACCTTTTAAGCCAGCACTACCAATAGGGATTTTTTCAATAGAGTTTGGCAGATCTTTATAATAATTTTTTATTTCAGCAAAAGCCTTTTCCTTCAAAAGATATTTGTCATCCAACCATTTGTCCTTGAAATCGATTAAATTATTTTTAATCTCATCTTCGACGTCTTCCCACTCACTCTTTTCAGACCACCAAGTACATTTACTTTTATCTTCTAATGTTTCGTATATCTGTATTAATTTTTCTTCCAAAGAAGGTTCCTTATTTTCTTCCATCTTTCATTTTCCTTTGTGCTTTGCACGTTTAAATTTATTCTTAGCCGTTTACGGCGTTGTTAAAATATTCCCAGATTAGCACCATGGACATGGTGTCGAGTTCGCAGTACTTGAGCAGGCCTTTGCGGAGTGCATTGTACTTGATGGCATCCGCGGACGGGTTCGCCGCTGTAATAGCTTTTTCCCAGTCCACGCTCGGGTCAAGCGCCTGGAAGCTGCGGAACAGTACCAGCGGTAGGCCGCCATTGTTGATACGGGTATCCTCATCGGCGTCCATCTCGTCGGCAGATGCGCTTTGCGCGTATTGCTCCAGTTCCTCCTTGCTCCAGAGGCCCTGCGCAGCGATTTCCCCGATGAGTTCGTCCTGGATTTCTTTAAGCTGCGGTAATGCCTTGTACGGGTTCTGGACTTCGCCGGATTCGTTCTTGACAATCAGCGTAAGCGGAGATTCCGCCGTATAGTTGCAGCTCTTGATTTCGCTACCGTATATGGGCTTGCCGTATTTTTCCTGCAAGTAGGTTCCGCTGTTGAGCACGGCGGGCAACACCTGCTTGATAGAATTCGAGCCCTTCATAATCGGGTGCCAGTAAAACCGCTTGACGATTTCGCAGAGGTCAATCATGTCGCGCTCGCCTTCGTGTTCGTAATGGCCGTCTTTTTTCTTCTTGCCCCGATGCGTAATACTTTCGATAAACTCAACCAGTTCGGCTTTGTCAGGTTCCTTTGACGCAATAAGTTGTTCGCGAATCGCATTCAATATGTTGTTTTCGTGAGGCGAATAGCGGAACACCGAACCTTCGTCTTCCCCCAGTTGGTCTCTCAACTCACGGACAAAGTCAAAGTTCGGGAAATATCCCGGGCGGGTTTCTAGGAACTGTCCCTTGTGCTCAATGCGGCCGTCCTCATAAATTACGTGGTGCGAGAACTGGAACGCAACCTGTTCATAAGGGCGCTGTTTTTCAAAGTAGGGCAAAGCGGAGTTCGTCGTCTCGAAGTCAATCATGTGAAACGGGAACTTCCACGTTGCCATCTCGGCACGGAGCTCATCTCTCAGGATAACGGGTTCCTTGCTACCGTCATTCGTTCTGTCAATCTGGACCCACTTGCGTTCATTGATAGTCCACCCTGCTCCCGTTCCGTCATTTTTGCGGGGATACACCGCTTCCGTAACGTCCTTTATAAAATAAATTCCTGCGCGGATCCAGTCATCTCTCTTTATACCGGTCCCGTTCAATTCCTTAAGCAACGGTTTTTCGAAATCTTCGTCCTTGAATCCGGCAGTATTGCGCCAGCATTCCTCGTAACCGCTTTTCAAGTCCTTGGCCTTGCCTTCTTCCGAAAGCTGGAAGGGGCACTTGAAACATTTGCTGCCCAGAAGGCAATAATGCTTCTCGTTGTTCACGAACCACTTTGATTTTTCTTCAATAAACGGGACGAATGGCATGCCCAACACATCCGCCTGTTCGGCAGTCTTGCCTTCGATAATCAATTTGCATTCGTCATCGACATAGAATGGTGTCAGGACTTGCTCGTGTGGATTCTTCAGTATCTCGATGGCTTCGGGCGCGACCTCGGCATGGGCGCGTTTTTCGCCATCGCTCCCCACGCTCTTCTTGATGCGGAAAAGGCTGTTCAGTCGCGGGATAGTATTCACCTTACTCTTGTCCGCCATCATCAGGTAGGCGCGCACTGTAAACGTCTTGTTAGGGTAATCAATCTTCAGTGCATTCTCGACAACCCACTTTTGGAAGGCTACATCGTAGAGGTAGTCGCGAATTCCTGAATTCACGACATTCTTTCCGGCATTGGCCCCTCTAGTCGGCGTATTCACAAATGGATTATTCGGGTCCCAACTTTTCGCCTTTACCTCTATCAGGTCAATAAAATCGCCCTTCTTCTTCACCACGTCGGCGCGGACAAAGCAGTCTCCGCAACGGAACGCGGCTTCTGCAATATTCACATTTTCCTGCTCGAAGAGTTCGCGGGTACGCTTAATGGGCTCGTCGTAACCAAAACAGCCCTCCAGGTCGTTCTCCGGCGGAACCTCGCCATAGATTTTCGCCAGTTCGCCGACCTGGAAACCACCCTCGGCCATGGATTTCAGGAACTCGTCCGTCGCGGACTGGTTTTCATAGTCATCAGGATTACGGTAGTAGTAAGCTTGCATCGGACAGTGTGTCGCAATCTTAAACGCCGACTTGGTAAAGAGCTTTTTCTCGTCATTATGTTGAGATTTTGTCATAGTGAGCCGCCTTTAGAAAATTATTTGATTTTAGCGCCGCAATTACCGCAGAATGTGTCACCAGGTTCTAACTAGGTTCCACATTCACGGTAATAATTAGATCTTATTTCATATCAATTATTTTTTATCAACAATCACCAAATCAACACGACGGTTCTTTTTGCGACCGTCTTCTGTTGAGTTGTCTGCTATCGGCTGAGTCTGCCCAAGACCCCTAAATGTCAGGCGGTTTTTGTCGACACCCTGTTCAACGAGAACCGACACCACATTCATGGCTCTCAGCTCCGAAAGCTTCTGGTTCATCGTGGAATCGCCGGTATTGTCGGTGTGTCCTTGGACATCAATGTTTACATCTTTGTTAGACAGGAGGATACCTGCAATCTTTGCAAGATTAATTTTCAGGTCTGTCCCTACATCGGCAGAGCCGACTGCGAACAAGTTATCCTTGAGAGAAAGAATCAATAATCCACCGCGATCTTCGATATCTACAGATTCCAGATTCATCGCCTTGACAGAGCCCTGAATCTTTTTCTGCATTTCACTCAGCTCCTTTTGCAGGGCTTCACGATTCTTTTCAAAATCTGCATGGGCCGCCGAATGTTTATCCGGCATGAACTGACCGATAATACCTAGGCCAAAGAATATTGCCAATCCTATTATCCACTTTTTTTTTCTTTTTTTTGCCTTTTCCATTTTTTCGGCTTTTTGTTGCTCAAGAATTCGCTCACGCTCCAAGCGAGCCTGGTCCTTAAGTTCTTGAGTTTTTCTCAATTCCAGTTCCTGCTGCTTCAAAAGAGCCTCTTCTTGCTTAAGCAAAGCCTCTTCTTCGGCGAGAATCCTTTTCTTTACTTCGTCAGTCATATTGTGCTCCATAATTTTTTTGTTAATTAATTTGACCAATTTCCATCACTAGGCTTTAAGGAACCTGCAGCAATGAGCAGAATATCAATGAGCCACCAGATTCCCAGTCCGCCAAAAGTGCACATTTTGGCAATGCCAGAACCGGCGTAGCCCAAATAGAACCTGTCAATACCAATCCATCCTAAAAATACTGACAACATCAATGCCACCATTTTGTTCTTGCTACTGGTATTGGCTTCGGGCGTTCTTTGCCGCAAAAGCTCGGTCATGAGATCCTGTTTTTCTCTTTCGCTACGTAGCCGATTTTCGATTTCCAGGGCCCGGCGCTGTTCTTCCATCTTGGCTTTCTTTTCTTGGAGTGCTCTTTCACGTTCTCGCAGCTCCCGCTCTTCGGCCTCAGCTTTTTCTTGTTTAAGCCGTTCCTCTTCCTGGCGTTTGCGTTCCTGTTCTTCGCGCTCCCGTTCAGTGCGCTCTTTTTCAAGTCGCTCCTGTTCAAGACGTTCAAGCCGTTCCTTTTCAAGGCGTTCCCGTTCAAGCCGCTCGCGCTCTTCGGGAGAAAGGGCGAACAAGTCCTTAGCTGTTTCAACCCAATAAGGCGATGTCTGCAAATTGTCGATTGCATCTGACGAGTTTTCGCTTGCCGCATTGAACATAGCCTTTGCGCAAAGCAGGGCGCCTTTTTCGTAATCATTGCACGGTTGGGGGATAGAATTAAAAATATCCTCGACACCGTTCAGCAATTCTGGCTTGCCGGTTTTGTAGGCCAGGGCGCAAAGGTGCCGAATTTCGGCACAACGGATTAGCAGGTCACTCGGCCAAATCTGCTTAGCCATGTTGATTCGGCGTTCCGCCTCGTCCAGCAATCCATCTTGTAAAAAGATATCGATGGCGGCCAGGTAGGATTCTCTAAAGTCGACATTCAGGCCGTCAATAATTTTTAGCGCTTCTTTGGGATCGTAGCGCTTAAGAATCCGCAGATAAAGCGACAACACTATTTCTTCTTTCGGGTGATTCAGGTAAATCCTCGAAACCTTCAGATATGCATCATCGATATTATTCTGCAAAAGCAAGGCCGCAGCATCTTCCATGGCGACCTTTTCCGACACCGTCAGGTTAAGGTTCTGCCTGTGGAATTCTTTTTCCAAGGCGGCAGCCTCTTCGGCATTAATGCCAAGGTTCTTTTGCATCGTTTCGAGTTGGGCACGTTCGTCGGCGGTAATCTTGCCATCGGCATACACCTCCGCTAGTAGCGCACGATACTTGCTTACTGCCTGCTGGTGGATTTCGCCCAGACAAGAACGACAGAGGTTTCTTTGGGCGTCGAAGTGGGTCTCGCACACCATCTGCCCACATGAAGGGCATCGATGGGCATCAACATTTGCCGTATGCTTTCCGCAAACGGCACAAAGCACGACCTTCTTTGTTTCGTCAATAACGGTATTAGAGACATTGTTGACGGTGTTAACGTTCTTTACGTTATGCACATCGCCTGCAATGACATTCTTGTCACCTATTGAAAAGCCTTCGGATTCCGTCTGCTTTGGAACGGGAGCTCCACATTCCGCACAGAATTTTGCACCGATTTCTACTTCACTGCCACAATTTAAGCACTTTGACATATTTTCTCCATTAAAAATCAAACGCTTGCACCGCACTCATCGCAGAATCCGGCACCTTCTTCTAGAACGGCTCCACATTGGGGGCAACGCCTTTCTGTAGCGGCCACCTGCGGCATTGACTTTTGTTCCGGCGCTGCAGGGGCCTGAGGAGGCACGGGCCCCTGGGTGAACTGCGGTGGAACCGGCTGCGGGGAAGCTGCTGCGGGTTGCTGCATGTAAACCTGCTGTGGTTGCTGCATGGCACCGCCTACGGCACCGATAGTTGTCTGCATACCATGCAAAAAACGATCCTGTGCCGCATTGGCATCGACGCGGGTTTCTGCGGTCTGCTGCTTGTAGGCGGCAGTCAAGTCTGCCTGGCCTTGCAATTTTGCCTGGGCTGCTGCGGCATTGGCTCCAGCGGCAGCCTGCATTCCGGTCATACCCATCTGAGCAAACATCTGCATCATCTGCTGCGTATTGGCATTGTTCATACCGGACATCTGCATCATGTGTTCCATTTCTGCAGAACGGTCTGCATCCTTGCTTGCCATCATCTGCTGCATCATGGCAAACATCTGTTGGTTCTTTGCCTCGAGCTGACCGTTTTGCGCCATGGCGGCCTCGGCCTTGTATTTTTCGGCGTTGGCAGCAGCTTCGGCAGCATACTTCGCCTTCATGGCTTCAGCGGCAGCCGGAGACAAGTCGGGGTTTGCCGCCATAATCTGCTCCACCGACATAGTCTGGAACATGCGGCGCATTTCCTCTTCGTGTCTCTGCTCCTGAGCTTCGCGTTGCATGTCGAGGCCCGTCATTTGGGCTTCGTGTTGGCGAGCAGAGGCCAAAGCTTCTTCTTGGCGCCGGTGTTCGGTATCTTCGCGCTCTTGGCGAATTGCCTGTGCCTGCTTCAAGATATCAAGCTGAGAAAGCTGTTCTTCTTTATCAAGGTCAATGTTTGCCTTGCGACTACGGGTGTTGAAATCCAGATCCGCTTCACGACGACTATCGTTAAATGCGGCATCCTTTTCACGACGTTCGTCGTCGTAAGAATCCTGCATCCGACGCAACTGCAACTCATTTTCGAGGCGCTTTGTGCCTACCTCAAAATCCCAGAGCATCCGCTGGCGTTCCTGAGCCTGCTCGTTTTGGATGGTTGCCATCGCAAGGATCTGCTCGTCATTCAAATCCCGCAAATCGGCACGCTGGCGGATGTTGTGTTCGAGCGTCTCTATTTCGTCATCGCGAATAAGCCCGTTCTTCTTGTATTCCTGGAGCGTCGCCTGAACATTTTCTTCGGAGCTCGCTTCGCGCAGAATCTTTTGCGTCTTAATATTTAGTTCCAACGCTTCAAATTCATCTTCGCGTAGCATATCGCTCTTTTTGATATCCTGAAGAGCGGCCTGCATTTCAGATTCACTCTTGGCCTCGTGCAGCTTCTTTTGGCCGGCCAGCATCAGTGCGAATTTTTCGCGTTCGAACTGATTCAGCTCGTTCTGCTGGTCAATCTTCGCCATTGCATCTACAAAGTCCACCTGCGTGCGGGCTTCGTGCATCGCCTGGGCGTTGGATTCGTCCTTGAGACGGTTCAAGAAGGCGTTGCGCTTGGTGGCCTGTTCCAGCTCAAGTTCCGAAACATAGAGTTCTTCCTTGAGCTTGCGGAGCTTGTCCAGGTCTTCTTGCTTGCCGCTCATGTCAAGAACATCGGTCACATCGATAAACGGATAAACCTGAGCAACGACGGTTTTCAACATGGCAAGCACATTGGCATAAAGCACCGTATTGCCTGCAACCTCGTCGGCTCGCACTCCGGCAAGGGCGTTGTTCAGCACCTTTTGCACTAGCGGGTTCAGCTGCTTGGAGAATTCATCATAACAGACGAACTTCTTGTCCAGCAGCTGGTTCTTGTAGAATTCGTTGATGTTCACGACCTTGCACAGAAGGTGGAGGGCGACATCGCTCTGGAGCGAGGCGGTGTTGATTCCCTTAAAGTCGAACAGCAACGGGAACTTTACATCGCGGACAAGCACAATAGATACCGACGGCACATCGGCGCTAACCCTAGAGGTCAAACCTGCGGCCTGCGCACGTTCACGATTATGACCGGTAAGGTGACCCACAAGGTTGCTGACAAAACCGAAAAAACTTTTCTTTTTTGGTTCCGGGGCCTTGGCCACCGGTTGCGGCTTTGGCTTAGGCGGTTCCGGCTTAGATATGGTATCGGAACCCAGTTCCTTGAAGGTGTAGCTTCCACCACCGAGTTCGGCAATGAACTTTCCTTCGGCAAAGAACAAGGCCTTGACGCCATCCTGAATGTTCAGGCCCTTCACCTTGCCATAGGCGGCAATGTCGTTTTCGTCAATCTTGACCGCAATCTGGCCATCTAGAATGTTCCAATGGATATAAGAACCAAGGAGCGAGAAATCTTTCTTGGCAGTTTCTGGGGCGGGTGCATCTCCCAGCTTGGTTCCACACTTGGAGCAGAACGGCTTGCCTGTAGTAATGACATTGCCGCACTTAGGGCATGTAACTCCGCCTGCTGCCGGTGCTGGAGCCGACTGTGCGATCGGTTGTGCTTTTCCGCAACCAGAGCAGAATTTGGCTCCATCCCTCAGTTCTTTTCCGCAATCAAAACATTTCATATATGTACTTCTTTGTTGTAATTTTAAATAGCCTTGATTTCCTTGACGACAAATATATTGCCGCGTCCAAGGGAACCTTTCAACTCAACCTGCTTTCCATCGAAATCATCGAAACCGTGATTTTCGAATGGATTGTCACCTTCTTTGAAAACTTTGATTTTCGTTTCACGATCCTGATACAGGTGAGGATAAACACCTTCGCTTTTGCTGCCTTCATTTGCAACAAGGAAAACGATGGTCCCCTGCAGAACCATTTCAATTCCCTTTTCAAGATTTATTTTTCCGAATTCCATCTTTTGCCTCACTTGGAAAGGAGAGTTTTCTTGATCTTGCCATTGTCGTCAAAATAGACCTTAGCAATTTGTGTAAATTTTCCAATAGTTTTTGTATAAGAAGCCTGGAACAGGTTCTTGCTACCCACCTGAAAATAGTTAGGTTCTACACCCTGCATGTAATCCATGATGTTGAACCCCGTGCTGAACGCCTTCATGTTCGTAGAAAGCTTCCTCTGGAATGCCTGAACAGCCTTGCTGCTCGCATCAATCTGCATAGATTTTACAGCCCGCCGCACATCCGGCATAGGCACACGCAATCCCTTCGCGACACCACCGAACGCCTTGGCCAAAACAGACTTGGACTTGTTCTTTCCCATACGGGCAGAAGGGTCTCCGTAAAGCGAGAATTCAGCGAGCGTTTTGATGGTCAAATCGTCAGGGTTTTCATCGTTCATCAAGTCTTTCATGGCAGCACAGTAGGCATCGCCCGCGCTTTCGCCGTTAGCCAATTTTTTTACATAGGTTCCAATCATGATGTCGGCACAGTTCCCCGGAGCAACACAAGGGCCAAAGGCTATCTTGCTTGAACCCAAGAAGGCCAAACACCCATGCAACATGGCCGACAAAAGGACACTTGTTTCGGGAGTGAGACCTTCGGTGTAGCGTGCACCATAGCAAGCCTCGACACCCAAGAAATAAGGTCCAGTCAAGTTTTCAAGCATACCGGGCGCGAAAGTCTCGGGGTAGGTCATACCCTCCTGTCCGTACCAGAATTTGGCAGAATCGCGGCCATGCAGGTTGAAATACAGAAGATTGGCATCCGATGGGAGCTCTTCATCCACATTGTCGAGAGACAATTCCGGTGAAGTGTAGACATTTTCGGAAGCGATACCGGCGTATTGCGATTGCGAAGCATCCTTCCACACAAGGGCGGAAAGTCCAAACGGACGAACCTCGTCAATCCTGCCGATACCGCGAATGGCGTTGCCGAAGTAGGTCTCGAACTCATCGAGCCGTTCGCCGTCGAAACTGGGAAGTCGCCCAACCCTAAGAACTTGTCCAAAGTTATATTTTTGACCTTCCCACGGCGAAGTCGTATCAAGGGTTACGTAGGGCAGATCCGCAAGAACGTCATAGTCATCATCACTCGCCTGGTTATCCCATGACGCCACTGCGACGACTTCTTCGTTGCCAAGGATAAACAAGTATTTGGGTCGAGCCACATCGCATACCGTCTTGAGCAAGTCCACCACCGATTGCACATCGGTACCGTCCGCATTTTGCACACTGTTTTCGGCAACATCCAGAAGGTAATAATGGACATCACGCTGATGTGCCGCATCAATATAATTCGCAATCAGTTCCTTAAGTTGCAAAGCGGAACAATTCAAATCCCTTGAAAGGGTACTAACATCGGTAAGGATGATCCCCAATTCCAATCCACTAGCCTTTTGTGCGGCAGCAAGCCATTTGGACTTCCAATCCGAGTTATCAAAAACATCAGGCTCTAGAATGCCAAATGATTTTGAGGTTCCACCTTTAGGTGTCGACTCCTCGGTTAAACCATCGGCATAATCAATCTTTGCGCCACATTCTTCGCAAAAATTTGCACCAGAAGGTATTTTTGCACCACAGTTTTCACAATACATATGCGAATCTCCTCTAGTTAAACAACACCGAAACACCACGACGCATTACGTCGCGATGACTGCTCGATCTGTTTCGTAAACTAAAATTTACACGGGGGGGGGGGGTAAACAGGGAAAAGGGCCGGCCTATGCCGGTTGACACCCAGAGGCGATTTTCCACAATACCATACATTTTCATCAAAAAATATAACTTTTTTTTCCGAAAGGAATGAAAAATGCAATTATTTTGCAACTAAAGAATAAAATGATGCGTTTTGCCCCCGCTGTGCGCTTTTTAGCCAAAATAGGAGGGAAGTCACGTGGTTATTGACACCTGGCTACGGGATATGACATCATTTGTCGTTCCTTCTCATATTTTATTAATAAAAATTTACTTACACCACGCCATCGAATTTTGTCAAATTTTGGAATTTCGTGTTTTTACGATTCCTTTTTTAAGTGGTCGGGTTTTTCCGACAGGAAAAACCGGTTTCTTAATTGGACTTTTTTCCTTATGCGGCCGACTTCAGGACCACATGGCATAATATACAACGGGAATGCGACAATTAAAGACGCATATAGCGATAATTTATCTTCACCGTTCGTCCATAAACATCAGCATATACAGCGGCAGCGTCAATACGCTGCCCGTATTGCCAACATTGTAGTTCCCGAATTTGATAGCCCTATTGACATGGTATTTTTCGGGGTGGTTCAATACGGTCTTTACGCTCTTGGCGTTGCCATTTTCGGCCTTGACTTCCATCAACGTACATTCGCCCTTGTGCCTAATAACAAAGTCAATTTCCAGCCCAGAATCCTTACGGAAATAAAACAGCTTGCGTTTCATTTTATAGAGAATGCTTGCGGCAAGATTTTCAAAAATGGCTCCCTTGTATCCGAGAAGATTTCCGCGTAAAATATCGCCCTGCGTTCCTTGTTCAAGCATACTGACAAAAAGCCCGATATCATTCATATAGACCTTGAAAACGCTCTTGTCTGCATTGCCTTCTAGCGGAAGTTCCGTCGTATGCAGATTGTAGCAGCGTGTAATGATTCCGGCGTCCTCAATCCACTGCAGGCTGCCCGCGAATTTTTCGGCGGTTCCTTTTTTCTCGATGAGCGAGTATTGGAATTTTTTGTTTTCCTTGGCGAGCTGGTCCGGAATGGAATCAAAACATTCCCTGATGCGAACCTTGTTGGACGCCGAAGCGTACTTGACCATATCGTCGCGATAAGAATTGACAATGGATTCCTGCAGTTGGAACACGGTATCCATCTGGTGGGTGTTTACGAATTCCTGCACGACTTCGGGCATGCCACCCACAACGGTGTATTGCAGTAGCAGTTGATGCATCCGATTGTGAAGAGCTTCGGGGACAGAAACAACTTGTTCAAAACATTCGCGAAGTTTCTTGAATACTGGAGGCTGGATATCGTTTGCCCATAGGAACTCTTCAAAATCTAGCGGGTACATCGTAATGACGGTTTCAGAACCGACGGGAATGGATTTTGGAGACTTCCCGTAGCCCTGTACTCCGAGTAGCGAACCTGTTCCAATCACGTCGTAACGACCATCTTCCTTGAAAAACTTTAGCGCGGTGCGGGCGTTTGGAGCATCCTGAATTTCATCCAGGATAATCACCGTCTTGTGTGGCAGAAATTTTGTTCCAGGGATTGTCGCGCCAATTTGCATTGTAATCGTATCTATGTCAAGCGGGCCTTCGAAAATCTGGGCGTATTCGGGATTCTTGAAAAAATTGAGATAGACCACGCTTTGGTAATTCTTGTGGGAGAACTCTAAAACGGAATGCGTTTTGCCGCACTGCCTACACCCCTTTATGATAAGAGGCTTTTTGAATGGATTTTTTTAACGACTTTCAACAAAAAGACAGACTTTTTCAAGGGACTTTACGTAAAAAAGCCGTTTTTTTGCCAAAAACACCAATTTACGCTTCGCTAGTTCGCTTACTCCAGCGGATACCCGGGCCGTAGTTCACGAATAAAAATATAGGAGGTGTATACGACAAATAATGTCGCAAGTAAAACTTTTACTTAAAGTTAATCCCGAACGACTTGGGAACTACGATTTCCTTGTAGGCGTTCATCAAGTAATCATCGGTCATACCTGCAACATAGTCGGCAACGACGCGTGGCTTGGGGGTCGCCTCTTTATATTCAGCACTCATGGAATTGAACCAGTGATTGATTCCGGTGACTTTTTTGTCAGAGCCGAGTTCGTCGAGGCATTCCACCAGAACGGTGCGGAACATCGTCCTGATTTTTTTGTCTTGCGTTGACTTTTTCGGGTTCAGGTAGATGTTCTTGTAGTTCCAATTTTTCAGGCGATTCAGCGCATCAAAAACTTCCTGCGAAAAACGGAGAGTTTCTTTGTCGATGCTGTTGTTCACGAGGTCCTTGATAAGCGTGTCGACAATTTCCCCATTCTTGTTGCCAAGCACTTCCGTGATTTCGCGGGGCAGGCTTTCGCGATCCACCAATTTCAAGACGATGGCGTCTTCGATGTCTCGGCCAATGTAGGCGATTACATCCGAGATGCGCATGACGCAGCCTTCCAGAGTCATCGGGACCATATCTTTCGACTTGAAATTCCCGTTGAGGCTTTCGCGGTATTCCGTCAGCAATTTTTCGGGAGTCTTGTTACGGTCGCAGCCGTAGCTGTTCTGCAGGATTTCGCCGTTGTGGCAGATAATTCCGTCAAGCACTTGTGCGGTAAGGTTCAGGCCTTTTCCGTAGGCTTCGAGGTCGTGGAACAAACGGAAACTTTGAACGTTATGTTCAAAAATGCCTGCGCCCTGTTCCTGCAAAAATGCCGAAATAATGCGTTCGCCGTCGTGTCCAAAAGGCGTGTGGCCGACATCGTGTCCTAGCGAGATTGCTTCGATCAAATCTTCGTTCAAGTTCAAGAAACGCCCGATGGTCCTTGCGATTTTCGCCACCAGCTGCACATGGAGCACGCGATGCGTGATGTGGTCATTTTCGACCAGGTAAAAAACTTGGGTCTTGTCTATGTAGCGGCTGTAGCAATAGGAATGGATGATCTTGTCCGAATCGTGGAAAAAGTTAGGACGGAGATCTTGCGGAGCCTCATGAAAACGAACCGCCTGCGCCGACTTGCAAGCGTAAGGCGCAAGCGAATTTTCCTTGTCGTTCAGGCGAGATTCAATCCGGTTCTTGACAGTCGTATTCCATTCCATAGGGCAACTCCGATTAGGGAGAATATAACAAAGTTTATCCCCGCCCTTTATCAGAATTTTTATTGATTTTTCTCGAATTCCATGATGTCGGCCTGCAGGGTGACATCATCCGGGAAATAGGTTTGGGCAGTGCGCAGCAGGCGCAGGGCTTCATCGTCGCGCTTTTGAGCGTGGGCATCGTAGGCCATATTCTTGAAGCCGAATACGGCTTCGGCGTTCCCCTGTTTGGCGGCAAGTTCGTAGGCGGATTCGGCGCGATCGAGGAACTTGGCGTCGTATGCGAGGTTCCCGAGGAAGATGGCGGCGTCGCTAAAATCGGGCTTGATTTGCGTGAGATTGTTGAGCACGTCCATCGCCACGAAAGGCTTGTTGTCTTCGGCGAGAACATCGGCGAGCTTATACATGGTTGCAGGGTCATCAGGGCGAACGCCCAATGCTTCGCGGTAAGCGGCGGCACTTTCTTCGTACTGCTTATTCAGGCGATAAACATCACCCAGGTAAACCAAGAAGTCGATTTCTTCGGGGTGGGCGGCATAGCCTTCGCGAATCACGGCGACGGCGCGTCCAAAATCATTAAGGGCGATATTCGCTTCGGAAAGCTGGTACACGATGCTGATGTCTTCTTTATCGAGCTGGTACGCCTTTTCGATGGCACGCAGGGCGCCGACCGCGTCGCCGGTTTTACTGTAGGCTTCGCCTAAGTAAAGCCAACCGGAAACATTTTCCGGTTCCAGTTTCAACGCACGGTGATACGCCGCCACGCATTCGGGATACTGCTTGAGCCGAAAATAGACACTCGCCATGTTAAAAAGAGCGGGAGCGAACGAACCGTTCGAAAAATCGATTGCCTTGCGGTAAGTGGCGGCGGCATTCGGCAAGTCATTCTGCTGGTAATAACTGTTGGCGATGTTGAAACTGGTCGCGACGGGGTCGGCGCCACGAGATTCCGCCTTGCGGTAAAGCATAATGGCCTGCTTGAATTTTCCGTCGCGGTAAAGTGCGTTCGCGCGTTCCATCAGGTCATAAGAAGACTGCGCCGCGAAGGAAGAAACAGCGAGGAAAAGCAAAACAGACGAGAGACGAAAGACGAAAGACGAGAGTGATGCAATACAAGAATCTCCCATTAAACTATTGTACTTACTTATCATTCCTTTCATCATCATTTTTAAACTCTTTGCGCAAAGCGCCATTATAATTCTTTCGTCTCTAGTCTGTAGGACCGTAGGTCCGTTCTCTCGTCTAAATCAGTCCCTAAACTTCACTTCGAACGGTTGTTCCATACCACAGAAGGGCACCGCTTTTCCCGCCTTTTCAGCCGGAGTAAATGTCATGCGAGAAAGGGCTTCGCGGCCAGCAGCGGCAAGGCCAGAACCCGCCGGGGATTCTTCCAACACCTTGATGTCATACACATGACCACCCGCGTCCACGCAAAAACCGAGTCGGAGCGTCGCATCAATTTCGTTATCCCTGATTTTGGGAGGCACCTGGAAATTTGCCATACTGCGGCTTTCCGGTTTCTTGTCGACATCGCCCTTTTCCGTTGAAAGCGCTCCGCCACGAAAATCGGCAACCAATTCATCACTGATAGCGGCTCCAGCCGTTCCCGAGGCAGCACCGAGATTCATCGCAAAACGAGGCCCTGCCTTGGGCGAACGCGAATTGGACTTCATACGGTTCGGCTTGCGAGTCGGCTTTTTCTTTTCTACCTTCTTCTCGACCTCGTCCACCTTCTTGACACTCACTTCTGTCTTCGCGTACTTCTTTTCGTGAAACACCTTACCGCTCAAAAACAAATTCGCCATCGTCACGGAGAACACGAGAAGCATACTCGCGAGAATCGCCGCAAGCAAAATGCTAAAACGCTTCACTATTTTTTTCAAATATCTAAACATAAATCATCTTTCTAACATAGATTGCTTCGTCGTTTCATTCCTCGCAATGACGATTCTTCTCGACCCTCATCACTAATCACATCCTACTTGAACCTTCTTCTCTGGATCCCGTCAGTCGTTGCACTCCTTCCAGGATGACCGCATCACGGCACGCTGCCAACCACTTACCACAAACCTCGGTTACAATTCTCTTAAAAATCTTTCGTCTCTCGTCTGTAGGCGCAAAGCGCCGTTCCTTCGTCTAAACCTACTCCGCCTGGGCCGCGATAGAAACCTTTTTCACTCCAGCCAAGTTACACATATCGATCACCTGCACCAGCACACCCGTTTCCGCTTCCTTGTCCGCGATTACAACGGCTTCGCGATCGGGAGTTTTCGCTAGAGATTGCTTCAAGATATCCTGCAGGCTCGCTAGATCCACCTGGCGTTCGTTCATGTGAATAGTCCCTTCGCGCGTAATGGCTATCAGCAGGTTTTCCTTTTCGAGTTGACTTGCGGTCTGCGCCTGCGGCTTGGTCACATCCACGCCCGTTTCGCGGGTAAACGAAGAGGTCACCACAAAGAAGATGAGCAAGATAAACACGATGTCCATCAGCGGGCCCATCTCGATGCCCATATCTTTTTGCTTTCGTCTCGGCAAATTGAATTCCATAATAAATCCTTCGTCCTTGGATTGCTTCGTCGCTTCGCGCCTCGCAATGACGTGTCAGCAGCTCACCTTCTCTACTAAATAGTTCTCTATTACAGTCGCACCCAGTTCCATGTTCTGCCGTAAAATTTCGATTCGTTCGTCAAGGCGCTGTTTCAGAAGTGTCAGCGGGAAAGCCACGAGCAAACCACTCTGCGTTGAAATCAACGCTTCAGAAATGCCGTCGGCCATCAGCACCGGGTTTTGGTTTCCGTACAGTATTATCACTTCGAATGTCGAAACCATGCCCGTCACCGTGCCGAGCAAGCCCAAAAGCGGTGCCGCGGACGCCATCACCGATACAATGTGGGTTCCCTGTTCCATGTAACGGACGGTCTTCATCATACGGACCTGCATATAATCCCGAAACGAATCCGGATTTTTCGCAGCAATTTCAACGGCATTGCAAAGTTCCCTGCCCAAAAGGCCGCCCCGTTTGCGCAAGCGCTTAATAGCCATCTCTACACCCATAGACGACTTGCTATTTAAGCGGTCTCGTTCACCGCCGTTCAAGTCGCGACGCATGCGTTTGACCACCTTGTGAACATCTGCACGGAAAAAATCCTTACCGATGCGCAGCCAACTCGAGAACAGGAAGTAGAATCCGATAACGCCCGCCAGCAGAATCGGGAGCATGACCACGCCACCCGCCTGGTAATTGTTCTGCAAGGATTCTAAGAATATGTAATGCGTATTGCTCATTGCAACTTATTATTTCTGTCCGTTCACTTCGACAAGCTCAGGGACCTTATTAGTCCGACCTTCCCTATTTTACGCTTCCTTCCCGAAGATTCTGTTCAGGAGCGAGGTGCTCTGCACGTAGAGTTCGCTCGTGATCTTTTCAATTTTTTCACTCAAAAGGCCATGCAGAATCATCACGGGGATAGCTATCACGAGGCCCGTTTCCGTCGTCACAAGGGCTTCGGAAATACCGCCTGCCAACACGCGGGCATCATTCGTACCCACCTCGGTAATCACGGTAAAGAGCGTAATGATACCCGTCACCGTACCCAGCAGGCCAAGCAACGGAGCAATCGTCCCCATGGCCGCCAACAGCCCCATACGGCGTTCCAGTTTCGGCTGTTCTCGAAGCAGAGCTTCCTGCAAGGAACGTTCCGCATCTTCGCGCTTGTCGCGGGCACGGTTCAGCACGGCGAACAGAACCATCGAAAGGCTCGTTTCCTTCTTGAGGCAGAGGGCGGCGGCATCTTCGTAGAGTCCATCCTTTACGAGTGCGTTCAGTTTCTTCATAAAGAGGCATCCCAGATGTCCACGGTGAGTCAACACCAGGAACCGTTCCAGGCAAAGGAGCAGTGCAAAGATTGCCACGAGAGCAAGCGGATACATCACGATTCCGCCCTTCTTGAAGAACGCCTTGAGTTTTTCGTCCCAGGTAAGTTCCTTCGTATCGGTAATGGTGTTCTTGATTGCCTTGTTCTGCAAAACATCAAGCGGAACACTGACCACGGAACCGCTACTTGCCTGCGTCACGGCCAGCTTGATATTTGCAGCCATTTCGGGCGGAAGCGCCGCATTCCATTCAAAGATTTTTCCTTGCAGCGCGCCCGAACGGAGCAACGCCTGCACATCGCCGTTATCCTGCGCCACTTCGCCAAGGAAAACCGTTCCCAAACGCAAGCGGTTCACGTTCACGTCGGGGCGGGAACCCACCTGGGACACCTCGCGGCCATAGGACTGCGTATACGTCATTTCGTGACGGAGCAGCAGGTCATCCATAAAACCCTGCGTGGCACCGATGGTGTTCGGAACTTTCTTGTCAGCCTCGGCTGCAGCCTGACGGAGCCGAAGCAGTCGGCCGTTCATACCCACCGGATAATCACCTATGACATCGCCGAGTGTCTTGTCAATCGAAAGCTTGACTTGCGTATTCAAAGCATCGTAAGCGGATTCCTCGGATTGAGCACGTTCTTCGGCATCGCTAGTCATATTCTTGCTCGCCATGACTTCTTCGCTCACGCGGCCAAGATCCGTTGAAAGCTTGGAATAGCGACCGTCGAGTTCGCGCGACTGCGCCTGATGTTCTTCGGTCAGTTGCGATTCGGCGTAGCGCTTGCGCCAATGTTCCGCCTCAAGCTTTTCGAGCGAATCGGCCTTCTGCAAACGGATGCGGCTCAAGGCATCCACTTCGCGCTGCAAGTTGCGGAATTCTTCCATCTGCAACGAATCCTTGATTCGCGCCTGGTCTTCGGCGGAAACCTTCTTTTCGCCGGAACCCAACCACGGCCACGCAAAGGCGGAGGAGGCCGAGAGGAAGAGAACCGTTGCAAATAAAGCTGTTCTGGATTGCTTCGCTACGCTCGCAATGACGTGTTTATACATTCTCTCGTCTTTCGTCTTTCGTCTTTCGTCTAATCTCATCTTTCACCCCCCACGACAGAAAGACTCACGGGCAGGTTCACGATCTGGGGCGGTTTCTTAGCCTGTTTCACATCGATAGCAAGCCGAACCGCGGCGCGTTCTTCCAGATTCAGATCCTCGTTCCAATCGTAGTTTACCTTTCCGTTTTCCACTTTACGCACAAGCGTTCCGAAAACGGTTCCGTTCTCGTCACTGTAGACCATCCACTGGTTTCCGATGCGGAGGATAGAGGCGTTAATCAGCTCGCCATTCTTGCGGGTAAGCGGACTGTTGATGATTGCCACTTCGTCGCCGAACTTGGTTTCTTCGGCAATGAGCGACTTAAGGCGAGAAAAAGCTTCTTCTTCGCTGGCATTGCCACTTTCGATATCGCGAGTGAGCGACTTGACTCGGTCAAGCCTGCTTTCGCGTTCCCAGGGGAGCGTTTCGGCCACCTGAGTCTCTAGTTTCTTGCTGATGCCCGCCAGTTCCGCACGCAGGGCCTTGCGCTTGGCAGCCACATTGTCGCTTCGGTTCTTGGCGCGAGCCTGCTTATTGCGTTCCGTCTGGAGCTCCCCCGCAAACGCCTTGATTTTATTGTTCAGCGTATCGATTTCGCTGCGGCGGCGTTCCGTATCGGCCTTGTAGCGCTGCGTAAGCGTCTTGTAACGGGAATCGTCCGCCTTGAGCATCGAGTCGGTCGAGGCTATCTGGCGGTTCAATTTCTGGATTTCAGAATTGAGCTTTTCTTTTTCGAGCTTGAGATCGCGAATTTCGGCATCACGGTCGGCAAGTGCTACCCCCGAAAAAAGCAACACAAAAAGCATCAAATGTGCCAAGGGCACTAATTTCAATCGTTTCATACCTTTCCACAATAGGGTTTGTTTCAAAATTACATATTTAAAACACCCTACCAAGCGGAAAGTGTTACCTAGACAACATATTTTTTTGTTTTGCTAGAACTTCCACATCGCACCAATGGCAGGAACGACGCTATAGACGCCTCGATCATCTTCGATGTAGCTTTCGGTACGGACGTAATCGTCATCCTTCTCGTACCTCACCGAAGATTCGGTCACCGTAATGGGGAGCCATCGGCCACCCACGCTCGCGAAGATGCCGATATGTTCGGAAAGTCCGAAACGCAGCACGAGGTCACCACCGACAGAGAGTGCGCCCATGGTTTCCGTGAAACGGCGTTCGACGATTCCAAGTTCAGAATGGCGAACCTCATTTTCGTCGGATTCGAACTCGGCATATTCGTAGCCAGCCACGGCAAGCACGACCAACGTAAAGCCATTGGTGTTCACGGGGCTGAAACCGAGACCCGCTTCAACCGCACCGAAAGATCCGACCAACCTGTCGTCGTTTTTTTCAAAACGGATGTTGTCGGTCGACGAAGAACCCGCCGCAATGGACAGATGCAACGCAAGACCAAAACGGGCAACTCCCGTATAGGAGAGATCGAGGCCGTAGTTAATCAAGTCAATTTTATTGCCGCGAGACTTGTACTGTTCCACAGGAACCGTCGCACCGACACCCCACAAGTGCGTCCAGGTCTTTTCGGCGGCAGGAGCGTTAACGGGAGCGGGAGCAGAGGCGGCGAAAACCGTAGCGGAAGATTCGGCAACCGGCCCTTCGGCAGGCTGGGAGACGGGAACGGCGGTTTGAGCAATAGGCTCAGCCATTTCGGCAGAGGCGGCAGGCTCCACCACTTCAGCAGTCTGTGTTGCCGGTTCTGCAGAAGCCGTTTCGGCGGACTCAGTGACCGGAGTTGCGGGTTCCACCACTTGGGCAGCAGAGTCGGTGACCTTGGCTGCCGTATCGGCGGTTACAACCGTTTCCTGAGCAAAAACGGTTGCGCAAGCAATTAATGCAGACACGATAATTCTTTTCATTTTTTTCCTTATTCCTCACTGAAGATAATATATTTTTACAAGGAATGCAATAAAAAAATTTCATGTTCAGCATCATTTTCCACCATCATTCTCGTAAGATTTCCGTAGTATGACAATGCCCGAAACTCGCGAGTATATTATATTTTACATAGAAAAAGAGGTGCTTCAACGAATTTCAAATGCCTGCGTTTACAAAGTTATCAGCGCAGGTCCCCCGTTCATAGTGCCGAGGCAATTACAAAAAAGGGTGTGTTTATGAATTTTATGAAGAATACGCAGAGCGGATGCTCGTTCCGAAAAGGCAAGGTACGCCCCGTAATCGCATTGTCTATCGCCATGGCCTTTGCGGCCTGTAGCAGCGACACCATCGAGAGTACTGCTGCCGAAAACGAGAAGTTCGCGATACCACTCGAAAGCTATGCTCCGGCATTCCTAAAAAAGGGCGACAAGATTGCATTGCTTTCTCCTTCGTACACCACCCCCGATTCCAACATCCAGAAAACGGCCGATGTCATTAGGGAATGGGGCTTCGAACCGGTTATCGGTAAAAATGTCGACAAGCTCGATGCAGGCAAATTCGCAGGCACCGTCGAAGAACGCGCAAGCGACTTTAGGGCCGCACTCAAGGATACCAGCATCAAGGCGATTCTCTGCAACCGTGGCGGCTACGGCACAATCCAATTGGTGGACCTCATCGACCCGAAGCTCATCCAGGAAAATCCCAAGTGGGTCATCGGTTACAGCGACATCACCACGCTGCACGCCATGCAGACCAAGGCGGGAATCGCGAGCATTCACGGTACCATGAGCTCAAGCATCGCAAAGACCGGTGGCGACGAAGACAACAGCAAGCTCCTGCGCGACCTTCTCAAGGGTGATGTTCCCGTATACAAGGTTCCTTCGCACAAGTATAACCAGAACGGGACCGCCAAGGGCATTCTCGTGGGCGGCAACATGTCGACCTTCGTCCCTCTCATCGGCGCATCCGACATCGACGTATTCCAGAACGAAGGCATCATCCTCTTTATGGAAGAAATCGGCGAAAACCTGCGCAACATTGACCGCATGTTCTACTCGATCGAACTGCACGGTGTCATGGAAAATGTAAAGGGCGTTATCCTCGGCGAATTCGTGGATTCCGGTACCGACCTCGACTACGAAAGCGCCGAGGCCATGCTTTCCAAGTACCTGAAAAAATACGACATTCCCGTAATGTGCGGATTCCCGGCGGGTCATGACGACGTCAACCTTCCAATCGTGATGGGAGCTGAAGTTCAGATGAAAGTCGCCGACGACGGTGCAATGCTTGCCTTTGACATTGGCGGCACGCGCAAGGAAGTTGATACGGAAAAGCTCACCCCGAAGGAAGCCCTTTCCAAGGCGCTGCTCAAGATGCTCGCCGGAAAGATTTTCGAGATTGAAGAGTAGTTTTTAAAGGATTTATAAAATGGCTAATGGATTGCATTGCGCCCTGCGAGGCTATGGCTCCAGTACATCAAAGGTTCCACCTTGCTCAACGACGACAACCCCATAGTACGCTTGTTTAATGCGGACGGCGGCAAGATTTCTGCGAAGGTCTACGGCTCCCCCTGAAGCGGAAAGACCCCGTGTTACAAGAACGAAGTCGTCGACGTCGGTGGATTCATCCTGCTTTCGCAGGCTCCGTATAACAAGATTTTTTCCTTAAAGGGAGTCGCTGCCTACGCCGCACTTGTTCCCTGCATTTCGGGAATGCGCTGGGACAAGGAAATTGCAAACGGAATCCACCAAACCGAAAACGCCCTGGCCACCCATGTTCCCGTATGGCACCCGGAATGCCTGCCAGACGAAACCGCAGCAAAACTTTGCCCGGAAACTATCGCATGATTTCCGATGATGTCATCCTGTCCGAAGCGATCCGACTCGTTCAAGACGGAGTCTGCGTGACCTTCCCTGTAAACGGGCGGAAACCCTTGGCGAATGGACTGTAGATTCCCTCGCCGAAGTTCTGCTGAACGAATACGAAGTTTCCCCTGAACAGGCCAAGGCCGATGTCATCGCGATTGTCGGCGAATGGCAGAAGGTCAACGTGGTCGAATGAAATACGCCCGTTACCTGTGGCAGGCGATGCGGGGTTTCCGCACAAGCATCGCCATTCGGATTTTGGCGGGAACCGGGCGCGTTGCGCTCGGATTGCTGATGGTATGGTTGAGCAAGCGTTTTATCGACGAAACCATCCGAACGGGCTCCCGAGACGACATTGCACGCATGATGGCGTTCCTGGTGCTGACCATGGTAGGCACTATCGTCCTTAGGCTCGTGTACTACTATATGACCGCTTCCGCCATGGTGAAAAAGTCGAACGCCCATCGACTGGTAGGAGCGTTCCTACTGATGCGCTGGTTCGACGCACGGTTGGCGTGGGCGCTGTTGCTGCTGACACACATAGTCATCGTTGTCGGCAAGCTGATTGCGCGCAAGCTCCGCAAAATGACGCTTGAAATCCGCAACAAGCTCCGCCGCTACTTGCATTCGGCATGTTCCTTGGCAGAATCAAGTTCGCACCAATTTCTGCATATCGATGTCTTGAATTCCAGCTTGACCTTGATTTTGCCGTCTGCAGGTTTCTCGCTATCACCTAGCTGAAATTCGTTGCAGATTTTTTCGACCTCGCGTTGGAGGATACTTGACTTTTGGTTCATCAGGTAATAGCGACTCACAAGTGCGCTCTTGCACTGGTCATATTCCGGCCAGCCGCGGTCGGCACACCAGTTCCACAGATAATCCTTGCAGTTGTTCTTCTCGGGATCTTCAAGGCATTCCTTTTCAAGTTCCGAGCAATCCGCGATATGGTTACTTTCAAAGCCGCTAGCGGCGCAATAACGTTTGAGACCATCGGCATACGCATTGGACTTTTCCTTTTCATCCATCGAATCGGGCAAGAAGATTGACCAGCTGGCCGTATCGAGCATCATGGCGGCCTTCACGTTGGAAGCGTAGCACTTTTTCAAGTCCTTGTTGTAGACCGTATCCCGGTATTGTTCATAGGCATGCGCATTCGCCGAAATCAAGTCTTCGTAACCATGCAAGTCAGACCACCCTGCACACGCGACATCCTGGAAGAGCCTGCATCCACGGGAATCCCAGGATTTTTCCAAATTGTCGCAGTTGTAATCGGCCACATGACTGAAGTTCACGCCCTCCCCCTTCACATTCAAGTTAACATGCGAGACGGCTATTCCAGTAAAAACCCCCATGCCGTTTTCGATATTCGACTCGGGAACGACGCGTGAATCGGATACGGATTCCTTCACCTTTTCCACGTAATCCACATAGGCGCGGTCCGTCGCATACAGGTCAACAGAGACTTCGCCAATAGGCAGCATCATGTTCATCAGGTAGAGCGTATCCAGGTTATTGAACCCGGCAATCCAACGATTGAGCGTATAGCCGTAATTTTGTTGCGTTTCCAGCGGGTCATGCATTGAAATGCCGCGGTACCCCGACGAATCTGCATCGGTCATTCCCTTGAACATCTGGTTGAACGTCGTCTTCACCGATTCCCCGTTTTCCATCCCGTAATTCAAGACCGAGAGGACTCCGCCCACCGTGTTGTCAAACTCCAGGGCACACTTGAAGAATTCCATATCCATCGGGAATTCCAGGAAATTGACGGTAAAGTTCGCGTTTCTTCCAATGTCCTTATCAATTTCGTAATTTTCGTTCGCCTTCCACACATAGCTCCCGTCGCGCAAAGGCACGTTCATTCCCTTGATTTTCACGCCATTCGGAATTGTCGCGACTGCCTTGTACCTGGATTTTGCCCGGTGTCCCGAGCTGTCCCATTCAAAGTAGGCGTTCATCGTATAGGATTCACCCGCGACACCTTCAAAAAGACTATTGGTAAAGCAGTTGTCACCATGAAGTTCAATGGTCGTATCCACATCGCCAAGGAACGAACGCTTGAAGCGACCCTGCAGCGTGACATAGGCACTGTCGTAGAACGCAAAATCTTCCGCAGCAGTTTCGTCCAATTCGTAGACCTTCGAAAAACAGATTTCTGCATTACGGTTTTCGACCACATAGCCGTAGGTGTAAATGCCCGTGTAGATTTCACGTTCTTCCGGGGTGTATTCCCACGGACCGTGAAAATCGCTGCAGGCCACCAAGAAAAACACCGCAAGGGAACAAAGGCTCTTCTGCCATCCATCAATTTTATTTATCAATCTCCAATCATTCATAAATCAGCCTTATTTATCAACTATGGATCCCGTCAGTCGCTTCACTCCTTCCAGGATGACAGCTTCTATACATTCACCAAATTTATACCTTTAATTCAACGATGGTTTCCGCCAGTCGCTTCACTCCTTCCAGGATGACTGCTTCTATACATTCACCAAATTCATACCTTTAATGCAACGATGGTTTCCGCCAGTCGCTTCACTCCTTCCAGGATGACTGCTTCTATACATTCACCAAATTCATACCTTTAATGCAACGATGGTTTCCGCCAGTCGCTTCACTCCTTCCTGGATGACTGCTTCTCTACATTCATCATATTCAAATCTCTACTTCAACCATGGTTTCCGCCAGTCGCTTCACTCCTTCCTAGATGACTAAACATTCCTACTAAAAAGCCTTCTATTTAAAAATACATCTCAAAACTTAACATAATAGGCAAGAACGGGAACTGTGTAATCTCGGTCTTCTCGGGCGGGTTCTTACTCGTATCGTAGAACGTGTAGAACATGTTCTCGTGATTGGTCAAGTTGATGATGGTCCAGCTGAAGTTCCAACTGTCTTCGCGGCCGACATCGATTGCCTTTACGTCGATGCGGAAGTAATCCGACTGGCGGCCCGCATTGCGGCTTCCCGGCAGCACCACCACCTCGTCGCTATACTGCTGGTGTCCCAGTTCCTGCGACATATAGTAGCCCTTGTATTCGCTGATAGGCATTCCCGCCGAATATTTCATGATGACCGACGAACGGAAGTAGCGTCCTTTTTTCTTGTGTTTGCGGAGGGCATCCTCGCCGCCGCTCCAGTTGATTCCCATATCCATCTTGAGCGCGTAAGGCTGATGCCAACTCGGATAGTACGGTTTGGTACCGTCGTTGGTACGCATCACGCTGATACTCTGGCTCCAGTTGATCCCGCCAAACCACCAGCCTTTATCCTTGCGCAGCGAAAGTTCGTAACCGAGCGAATATCCGTCCGCCGTGCCGAAATAGTCCGCCATCACGAAATCGGACGAAGTCGTTTCCTCGTTGCTGTCGAGCTGCATCACGAACGTGTTCAAATTGTTCTGCGTCTTGTAATAGACACCCACGGTCGCATCGTAATCGTCAAGAATGCCGCGCTGGCTGTATTCCGCCGCGAACAGCCACGACGAAGCAGGATCGATATGCGTCCCCTTGGTAGTTGTCGTTGCCGGATAGTAGAATTCGTTCAATGTTTCCTGGTCGGTGTAGACAATCGAATTCAGGTACTGCAAGTAATAGCCACCGTAGAACTCAAGCGTCTTGGAATCGTCGAGGTTCACAGTCAAGGAGGCTCGGGGTTCCACGCCGAAATGTTCCGCCGCCGTCTGGTAGTTAAAGCGGAGGCCATATTGCAGCAGGTAATCAGGAGCGAGTTTCCAGGCATCCTGCACGTAGGCCACATGGTGGAATGGCTTCTGGATATCGGCGATACTGATGGACGCCATCGCTTCCTGGTAACGTTCGTAATCGTATTCCAGTTCGTAACCCAATGTCAACGTATGGTTCGGAATGCCACGGTAATTCAACCACTGCTTGCCGGCGAAGGTATACAGATACATTTCAATCGACATGAGTTCGCCGATTTTCATGGTCTGGTAGAATTCACTGAAGGCAAGCGTCGCGTTGTAATCCCAGTCCCCGTTAAAGCGGTGGTAAATGCCGAACGGAATGGCAATGTTCCCCCAATCCATATAGAGCGGGTCGAAAGTCAGGCGGTCCTTGCCGATGTAATAGCTGAACTTGAAGCGCGTATCCTTGGAGAAATCATACATCATGGTCCCTTGCAAGTCCGTGAATTCATAATCCAGGCTCAGGTCAAGAAGACCGATGTAGTTACAAAAGTCAAGCACATAGCCGATGTAAGTGGTGCGGCCCGCATAAATCCAGCGCACAGGTCCCTGATGGCCTTCGGTATGGACCTGTGCAGCGAAAGTGCTGATTTTGATGCTCGACTTGCTGAACCATTCGTCGACCGTATCCTGGCCGCCTGCGCGGCCATCCATCTTGAGGACGGAACTCAGACGGTTGCCGTACTGCGCCGGGAAACCGCTCTTGTAGAACTGCACATCGTCTATGCCTTCGACCAGGAAGGTGCTGAACAGTCCGAAAAAATGCACCGGCGAATAGACCACCGCATTGTCGAACAGGAAAAGGTTCTGGTCGGCGGCACCGCCGCGCACATAAATCTTGGAACTGAAATCGGAACTTGCGACTACACCCGGAAGCGCCTGGATACTCTTGATGACATCCGCTTCGGCAAGCCCCGGCATACGCTTGATGGACTTCGCGGAAACCACGGATTCGCCGGGTTTGCGCTTCGGACGGCGACGCAGCTGTACCACCACTTTCTTGAGTTCGGTCACGCGGGAATTGTCACCTTCTGCGAGGAGCGCAGCGACATTGACATCCTCTTTGGTACAGTCAGATGAATCCGAAGCGGACTGTTCTGGATCCCGTCGCTGCGCTCCAGGATGACCATCTTGAGCAATGACACTAGCGGAGTCATGCGAAACGGCATTGGAACCGTCATTCTGGAACCCCGCAGGGGCGACGGAATCCATAGACGCATCGTCTACAAAAGCTTCGCCAAGCGCCTGCGAGAACTGGCGTTCCGCACCGATATACTTGAGTTCATAGCACTTTTCCTTCTCGGCACCGGCCGTGTCGGAATTGGTAACGCAGACATTCCAGAGCGTATCTTCGGGGAGCACGACGCTGAAGGGCGTACCGACAGTCGTTTGCAGGGCTTCGCCCGATTCCAGGATTTCGACATTCAGCTTTTCGTCTGCCGCAAAAGAGGAATCCAGCACGACGCCGTTAAAGACAATCCCCTTCGGAGCAAGGGTATCAAGCGCAAGGGAAACCGACGCGGTCTCTTGCGCCATAGCAGCGATTGCCGCCAGCAAAACGATAATGCAAATTTGAAACTTCAAACAAAATCTCGCATTCTAATTAAAAATAGCAAATAAGATAACCTTATTTGCTATTGTAACACCTGAAGGAGTAGAAAGCGTCACTTTTTTTTTTTAGTAAAAAAGGAGATGCCCGCCTTCGCGGGCATGACAGCTCCGCGAACGTGACAAGTTTGCTGTTAAAACTTACCCACGGTGATGCCGGCATAGAAACCGGCCCACCAACGGCCCGCATGCTTTTCGCTGCCGAAGTCGTCGTGGTATTCAGCCCGCGGTTTCAACCACACTTTATCGGCATAGCCAATAGTTGCCCAGTTGAGCGTTCCGCCCACCGAAAGTCCGAGGAAGGGAAATACTTGTGTCGTGTAGCTCAAGCGCAGGCGGTGATGAAAGTTGGGACCATCGTCATCTTCGAATTCGACTTTTACTTCTTCGCCGTCTTCATCACACTCTACATCGAGGGTTCGCGCCGTCAGGAGCATATACTCAAGCTCAAAATGGCTTCCAGATTTACCAAACTGAGTCCCTAGGCCCACACCCGTTTCATAGATATCGCTGAATTTCTTGAAATGCGATCCCTTTTCAATCAGGCGGGCGCCTTCGAAAGCGGTGAATAGATAAGGCGTACCCATGCGGAAAGACAGGCCGAACGCACCCATTTCGTTCATCGAGGCGGTAGCGCTCCATACGCCGTTACCCACAATATTGATCAGGCCTACCGGAGTCTTTTCGCAGTCACCGCAGATATTCACGAGACCAACCTGGCGGCCCGAGGCCTTGCCCGTAATGTTCAGGATACCCACTTGAGCCTTGTCGAGTTTACCCGCAATGTTCAAGGTCGAAACCTGCACGTCGGACTCACCCGCGATATTTATGGCGGCGGTCGCCTGCACATCGGATTTACCGGCAATATTCATCGCGGCAGTCGCCTGCACGTTGGATTCGCTCGCAACATTCATGGCTGCAGAAACCTGAGCCTTGGTCTTGCGGGCACAATTAATGCCTGCAGCAAGCTGCATTCCAGATAAAGTATCACCCGCATAGTTGAGAGAAGGTGAAATCTGGAAGCCCGAAGATTTGTCCTTCGTCACGTTCGCCGCTGCCGCCACCTGTACTCCGTCAAAGGATTTTGCGTAGTTGACAACCGCTGAAGCCTGGGCGCCCTCAAAATGTTCCTTCGACCCGTTGTACACAGCCGACAGCTGCACACCATGCATTTCCTTACGGGCAATGTTTGCAAAAAGGCTCACCTGGGTTCCCAGCATATAGCTGTCGGTACGCGTCACGAACAGGCCCAGCTGCACACCCTTGCGGGGTTCACGATCCTTATCGACCAGGTTGAACGTCACGCGGTATTTTCCGTTGTGGTCCAGCGAGTCAATCGAATATTCCACGGAATCGAGGCGGTTTTCGTTCTTGATTTCGCCGCGAAGCGTCGTACGCTCGGCAGAGACCGCCGCGAACTGTTTCCGGGAAAGACGCGCACGGTAATTGTCCTGGAGCGTCACCGAGGCTTCCTTGTATTCGGCGGGGCGTTCCAGGCGAACACTGAACTTTCCCGCAGGGAAACCGAGACTCATCGCGCGTCCCTGCTTCTTGTACACTTCGGCGACCAGCTCACCCTTGTCGTCGCGGATAAAGAGGCGGCCTTCGATATCGTCGTCGAATTCCAGGCCGGCGCTCGTGCTGCGCAAATCCGTCATCACCACATCACCCGTTCCCGCGAGGTTCATGTCGCGGCTCGGATGCTGCGCGCCGCCCATCGTCGCTTCGGTTTTCTGCAAGGTTTCGTTGAAAGCGAACTGATAGGCTTCGGACAAGGTCACCTTGCCGTCTCCACTGATGTCACCGGCGCCGCGGAGGCCACTTACAAGCGAATGAGTAAAGAAGGAGCCCTTCAATTTGTCACTCTCCTGGCTAGATTCATCTTGCGTGCTGCTCGTGATAAAGGCGTAGCCTTTCATGTCGCTGCTCTTGTCGACCATGAACGCAGGGACAGCGACACCGCCCTTCACTCGCGTGATGGCGCCCGAGCCGCACGCATCGATCACCGCAATCTTCACGTCGGCATTCAGCGCATCGATACGCTTGCGGAATTCCTTCCAGGTATAGACTTCTTCACCAAGGCGAAGCCCCTTTTCGTCGGCGTGACCGCTATAATACACCAGCACTTCTTCGCGGAAATCTTCAGCCGCACCGTTACCGGTTTTAGCAGCCTTTGCCGATTTCGCGGCGACAAGCTTTTTGTCAAGCGCATCAAGTTGCTTTTGGAGGCTCTCTACACTCGGCTCCGTGACACGGTACACATTCTGCTTCGGCACGCCGCCCATCTGCGAAAGCACTTCCGCAAAGGCGCGCGCATCCGTTTCGGCATAGCGCAGACGCGGGCGTTCCTTGCCGCCGTTATTCGCGCTCACCGCAAACACGTAGCGTTCAATCGCAATCGAGCCCGAAGACACGCCCGCCGCATGCGCAAGACTCGCCGACGCAAGGACCGCCATCAGAAAGAAGGTACAAACCGCGATGCTACTCACGCCAAAATCGCAACTCAAAATTTTTCCGACAAACTTTTTCATCGTTCTCCCCCTTACTTTTCCACCTTGCGCAACGTAAACGAAACCGATTCAACACCACTACTTTTCAGGGTCTTGTCGATATCATTTCCGTCAAACTCAAACATTTCCCCAGACGTGAGCAAGAAAAACTTTTCGAACTTGGGCGCATTATCCAACTTGTAGGCGAACGGGAGCGTGGTCATCTTTCCCGGTTCCAGTTCGACCGCACGGTTGCCTTCGCCCATGTGCATCGTGACGGTACCGTTACCGTCCATACTGAAAAGCATACCGAAACACTTTTGCGGAACGCGGTAGCGCAGCTGGATTTCGTCACCTTCGCGGGCCTCGCCCAGGTTCACCATTTGCACGGCGCTATCGCCCATTTTCTTCCAGATTTCGAGACCCGCGGTCATTCCCTTGATGCGCGTACCGTTATCGATATTCGCCATCGCGACATCCATTCCGGAATTCGCCGAAGATTCATTCACGATTTCCGTCTGGCGATTCAGCACCACCAACGAGAAAACGCCGAACGCAACGACCAGCACGGCAGCGACTCGGAGCCACCACCCGCTAAAGGATTGGTTCGGCGAATTCACCTCCCGTTCCTCTTTTTCCAGTTTATTTTCCAATCCGCTGAACGGATTTTCCGCAAGGAAGCGTTCGCCCTCCTCGCGCATCATCTTTACACGGGCCGCAAAGAGCTCGTCTTCAGCCTCGCGCTTGCGCAGAGCAGCCATTTCGACTTCGGGGAGTTCCCCCAGAAGGTAGCGTTCCAACTTGAAATCGGAAATTTGTTTGACATTCGTCATCTTTCGACCTCCAGATTCTTGACTTTCGCCTGCAGGGTACGCAAACGCTTGCGCACGCCGCTCACCGAAAGACCTACAGTCTCCGCAGTTTCTTCCAGGGTCATGCCGTCCACATAATGGAGCACGGCGATTGTCCTGGTCGATTCCTGTTCCTTGGAAAAAATCCTCGCGAGAATTCCACTAGCTTCCCGGCCATCGTCTTCGGCGCAGGCGATGTTGAGCAGAAGCCCGTTCGAGTCCACGTCAAGTCCGCGGCGGCGCTTGTCGCGGATGCGGTTCAGGCAGAGCCTGGTCGCCGTATTCCACAGCAAGCTGGACGGTTGCGAAAGATCGATGGATTCTACACGCTCGTACACGCGCAGAAACACATTCTGTACCATGTCCTTCGCTTCGGCTTCGTCCTTGAGCAGAAACATGCAGCGGCGATAAACCATCGGGGCGTAAGCCTCGTACAGTTTCGAAAACGCAAATTGCTCAGAGAGATTTTTCCCGTTCATACCAGTGAAACACCCGAGGAGGTCGAAAGTGTCACCTAAAATTAAAAAAAAAGAACCCCGCTTTCGCGGGGATTTCGGCACTGGATCCCCACCCTCCTCTTTCAGAGTCGGTCGAGGATGACATAAGTTGAAACTACTTCTTGGTTGCGGGCTTCGTTTCGGCCTTTGCAGGAGCCGTTTCCGTTGCGGCGGGCGCAGCACCGGCCTGTTCCGCGGCAGGGGCTACGGATGCAGCAGGCGCAATCGCCGTACTGTCGATCGCAGGGATCTCGGCATACACCTTCAAGAGTTCCACCTCGAACACGAGCATCGCATTCGCAGGAATCATCGGCGGGACGCCCGCCTCGCCATAAGCCAGAGCGCTCGGAATCCAGGCCTTTACCTTCATGCCTTCTTTCATCACCTGGAGCAGGTCCTGCCAGCCTTCGATCACGGCGTTCACCGGGAATTCCAGCGGCTCGCCGCGCTTCACGCTATTGTCAAATTCGGTACCGTCCAGGAGCGAGCCGATGTAGTGCACCTGCACGCGGTCACCCTGCTTGGGAACGATTCCCGCACCATCCTTGAGGACCTTGTACTGCACGCCCTTCGGAGTCACCTTGACCGTCGTATCCTTCGCGTTTGCGGCGAAGAACTTCGTCTGTTCTTCAAGGGCCTTCTGGGCCGCTACCTTTTCGTCGGCTTCCTTCTGCTTCTGCATCTGCAACAGCAAATCCTGCAGCGCCGATTCCGCGACCGTATCGGCCATCAGCACCGGCCGCGCCGAATCCACCTGGTCCTGGATCGCGCCCATGAGCACATCCAAATTCAGCGGCACGTTCACATTCGCAATCGCCTTGCCCAGATCCATTCCCAGCGCATAGCTATAGCGGTTCGTAGGGTTGTTCAGGTCGGGCTTCGCGGGCACGACCACCGTAGTCGTATCGGCAGCAGGAGCGGGTTCCACGGCGGGTTTCTGGGCACCGCCACAAGCAACGAGCACACTGCAAAGGGGTAAAACAGCACAGGAAAGACGGCTAAAATTCATTCTATTTCCTTGGCGAATAGTGATTTGAAACACAAACAATAATAGAAATTAGAGACAGGAACAGAGAGCGAACACTTTTTATACGCCCTTTTCGGGTCTAAAATACAAATAAAGCGCCCCCGCCGACCAACTTTTTTCTCTAAAATTCGCGTTTTTACACAAATTTCAAAGATTTTATCCAAAATGACATTAGACAGTCCCGACAGAACGGGTAAATTTGCGTTTACAAAAGGGATTGCATCTGATACAAAATGTTTCTAAATTTACACACAAGAAAGAGAATCTAAGGAAAAAAATATGAACTATCGTTTCAAAAAATATATTAATTCGGCCTCCGCCAACAAGCAGGCATTCGATAGCTCCATCGAAGGAATCCGCAGCAGTCTCCACACCTCGCTGAACACCGTCGCCCCGGTCGCGCCCATCTCCGCCAAGACCGGCTGGCTCAGGGGTTCGCTTTCTTACCCGTGGGTTCTCGTCTGCTCCCTCGTCCCGAGCCTGAAGGAACTGTTCTAGGCCATCGGCTTCTACCAAAACTTAAGGAAACCGGGCCGGTTTTCCGCCATTCTGCAAATTGCCCCGCCAACGGGGCTTTTTTTGTGAGCAACAAATGCCTCGTATTAACGAGGCATGGTTGACGCCTTGGGCGTCCGCGGCTTCACTCGGTCATAAAATTATGCAAGCATAATTTTGCGACGCTCATTTTGCACGCTATTGCGAGAGCGAAGCCCAAGCGTATTGAACTGCTTGTTTTAGACTTTGCGGTCGCTTTTGTGAGCAAAAAAGCCCCTGTTATTAAACAGGGGCGGTTGCGAGAGAGAGCTCGTTGGGGACGAATTCACTTATTTGAGAGCGAACGGTCGTTAACGAGAGAGAGAAGACTTTTAAATTACCCGTAAAGCAGACCGAGCACAACCGCAAGTATCGAGATAACGACAATCTGCTTGACTATGGTGATTTCACTACTTTTCATAAGCCACCACCTTTTGCTTGATACCTGCAGAACCCGCAACGCGCACCAGGTACACGCCCTGACGGACACCCTTGATACCATCCTTGACCATACGGACAGCATCATCCATACCGGCAGCCTTGAAAGTCGCCACATGCTTCCCCTGTAGGTCGAAAAGGTTGAAGCTGCTTTCCGCCTCGGTCACGTCAAGGCGGACATCCTTAAATCCAAGAGGCTGTTGGGAGGAAACCGCCTTGAATTCGACATAGTCAATGTCAATCCAGTCGTTGGTAATTTCAAGCTTCAGTTCGTGCTCACCCGCCTTCAGCGTAGCCTTGCCGCCGCTTACAACTTCGAACGCATCAAAGCCTTTCCCGGTATTGGCCATCTCGGTACCGATAGGCTGGTCATCCATGTAAAGCATCAGGCTGCCGGTTCCGTTCTCGCCCGCCACGTTGGCAGAAATCTCGTATTCGCCGTCGGCAGCCACGTTCACGGTGTACTTGAGCCATTCACCCTTCTGGTTGTAGCCCACGACAATACCCATGTTCGGCTGGTAAATGTCCACGTCGTCCTTGCGGAGCTTACCGCCCTCGTTACCCTTGTTCAAATCGTAGTAGGCAATGTTTGCTCCACCCTTGTTGTAGTTTTCGGCCTGTACCTTGCCCGGGATTTCGATCGGGTCGGTATAGGGCCCATATTCCTCGGGCGGTTCATCAGGAACCGTAGACTGGCTCGGGTCCACCAGGTTTACCGGCGGGGCATCCGGGTCAATCGTCTTGTCGATAAGCTTGAGCATCTCGGAGCAGTAGCGCTTGCCGAGTTCAATCACGCCCGCGCGCCCGAAGTGGTACGGGTCCTTGCCGTTGCCCTGCAGGCCCTTCGATGATGCAAGCCCGAACTTCTTGAAGTTGTTCTTGAGCAGGGCAATGCCGCCGTTCTTGCTAGAGCAGCAGTTCTGGCCTTCCTGGAGGAGTTCGCCGGCCACGAACGGAACCTCGTTCTCGTCGAGGTCGAGTGCGTCGATAATATCCTTGTAGGTCTTGTAGACGGTGCGGCGCCAGTTGTCGTCGGTGCCGTCGCTTTCGCCCTGGTGGAAAATGAAGCCCTTGATGACGCCCACTTCCTTAGCCTTCTTGGCGAGTTCCAGAATGCGTCCCGGAGGGTTGTTGTCGTAATCCTTGGGCCAGCCCCAGTTCATGATGTCTTTGCCATCGCCCCTGAAATAAGCTTCGTACTGATCCTTGTCGAAAGCGCGGATGCTCACCGCACCGATAGCAACCGGGATAATGCCCACGGTGACACCCGGCAGGGAATCCACCATCGCGCGGCCGAAGTAGTCCGCCGGGGAGAGGTTTTCGAACGGATGGAACATCGGGGGAATTGCCGGGTACCATTTGCCAGTTTCAATAGACTGGGTGGTGCTACCGCTACGGCTTTTTGCGTTTGCCGTATGGGAGGCAATCATCAGAAAGTTTTTAGGGGCAGTAGCCTGGTCCTCCGCCGGAACGATATCGCCGTTACCCGCCATGTTGGACTGGCCGTAAGCGATATAGATATGGAAATTGGGGTTCGGCGCTGCATTCGCGAGCGTCGCGAGCATCAAAAGCCCACCCACGAGCCACAGGGCCAGAGTCAGCAACTCAGAAGCTTTTTTGAAATCCATAAAACACTCCTTTTACTCCCTTAAAATTATCCAAAAAAACGGCAAATTTCCGCGAATTTCGCCAAAAAATATGGACAAATAGTCAACGGGAGATAACGAAACGTAACGAAAAACCCGCTTTTCAGCGGGTCCCGGTTTATTAAAGTTTACAAGATGCGTTAGGGCTTATTTTGTCACCTGGAGGCGCATAACGCGGCCATTTGCAGATTTCGCCAAATAGACACCGCCACGCTTCACGAGACTTGCCGTATTGGACTTCAGTTCCTGGGCTCCTGCCGCACGGACAAAGCCAAGGAAGCCGCCATTCATGTCGAAAATACGGTAATTTTCGGCTTCGGTCGGCAGGCGCAGACGATTTTCCATAAAGGTCGTGGAATCACCGATCGGTTCAGGATCAGTCGCATCCTTGCCCTTTACGAAGGTGAAGTAATCCACGTCCATCCAGGAACCCACCACCGTAAAGCGGAGAATATGCTCGCCCGCCGGGAGAGTCACGTTCTTCTGCACCTTGTTATAGTCGTCGTAGTTTTCTTCGCCGTCGTTCTTCGGGACAGAAATGTCGCCCGTGAGTTCCTTGCCGTCGAGCGTCATATTAAAACCCGACGTCGCATTCGCTGAAGCCACCGCAGCAAAGAAGGTGTAGTCGCCCGCTTCCTTCACGTTCACGGTATATTCCAGCCATTCGCCTTCCTGGTTGTAGCCAACGATGTATCCGGTCGCCTTCTTGTAGATGTCTACACCGGTACCTTCGCGGTAATTGGTTTCGCCGTGATCGTCAGCATCATTTTCGTTGTAAGTCTTATTTTCCTTGCCGGTTCCCGGAATGTCAAAGTTTTCGGCTTCAATCTTGCCCGGGAGTTCTACGGCCTTGCCGCCGAACGGTTCACGCGGAGTCTTGACCACATCGCCGATTTCGCCCACGAGCGTCACGATGCAGTCCTTGTTCGTTGCACCCGATTCCATAGTGATGGTCACGGAGCCATTCTTCACATCCACAAAGCCTTCGTCCTTTGCGTTCTTCGCTTCGCTGGTGGTGTACATGTGGAAGCTTTCGAGTTTCGATACTCCCGGCACGTTCACCGTCACGGTTTTAGCCGAGCCGTAGTCGCGGTTCACGAGCACCACGATGACGCTGTCGCCGTTTGCACTCTTGTAGGCAGAAGCGAACACTTCCTTTTCGGGATTAGCCGTAGCGCCCACACGGACAGCACCCGGACGGACAAATCGGGCAAACTGGGAAAGCACATAGCCGCGCTTAGAAATCTTGCCGATTTCGTTGGAAGGAATCTGAAGCTTATTGCCAAAGTCCTTTTCCATGATTAGGCCGTAGCAGCGGCGGATGTACCACCAGGTGTACTGATTGAAATTGCCCACCACCATGGCGCGGTGGATTTCGTAAGCCACATCCATGGCGTTCACGGTATCGCGCTTGTTGGCGTTCGCCTGGTCACCCGTATTCGTAATCGTGCGCCAGTAGTTACCGCTGCCCTGGCTTTCGGTGTAGTGTTCCGTCATCCAGCGTTCCACGCCCTTCTGGTCAGCCAAAGAATACTGGAAGAAGTTATCCCCGGTCCTTCTGTCGCTGGCGTAGAAGTGCGCACCGAGAATGTCCCAGTTCTTAAGGGCATTGGCATCGTTCAAGACCTTGTTGTAAAGATTCTTGTCGTAGCGGAACGATTCCGTCGAAATCACCTTCACACCATTCTTGCGCATTTTATCGGCGTAGCCCTTGGTGAAGTTGTAGATTTCGTCAGCGCTCCAGCAAGCCCATTCACCGCACCAGTCCGGTTCGTTACTGATGGAGATGGCGTACAGGGGAACGCCCTGGTTCTTCATGTAATCGTTAAAGCTGTTCAGGTGGTCCACGTACTTCTGGTAGTTCGAAGCAGCCATGTGCTGGTTTGCGCCCGCATAAGGCGATGTCCACGGGGTTGCATACAAAATAAAATCATCTCCGGCGTACTTTTTGGCCCACTTGGCAGCCTGCACTTCCTTGTTGAAGTCGCTGGAATTTGCATACACCGGAATACGCAGCGTATTCAGGCCAAGCGTTCCGTCGCCCGTACCAAAGGCAATCTTGGCATCAGCTTCGGAAAGGCCGCCACCGCCCTGCCACTGGTTATGCACCATGCCGCCAAAGCCTCGGATTACCTGGTGTTCTTCACCAAGATCCACATTGACCGTCGAAGCGGCAGCCATACTCCATAGTCCCGCCACACCAAAGACGAAACCCACACTCTTTGCAATCTTTTGGATTGTCATTTTTTACTCCTTTTTTCCGCGCACTTCACCTTTGAACCATCCCTTATTCAAAAAAAATCAAGCATCCAGCGCGGTTTCAAGGAAAGGCACCCCCGTTCGGGGGTGTCCTCCTGGTTGGATGTGTTTATGGGAAACTTAACGGGCTGCTCGCACCTTTGCAATCATGCCATTGGCACGGTTACGGATCAGGCAAATTCCGCTAGCCTTCTCTGCACCCTTGATAGAGCCATCACGCCAAAGCTTGGACGCTTCTGCCATGTTGCGGGCGGTAAAGCTTGCAATTTTCGCGCCCTTCAAGTTGAACACGTCGAAGCTAGCCGAAGCAGCGACATTGAACTTTGCACCCTGACCGATAGCGTCCGTACCGATTGGGTCGGTATCGTCGGCATCCTTGCCCGCGACGAAGTTGATGTAGTCGATATCCATCCAGTCACCCGTAACGGTGAAGCGGAGGATATGTTCGCCAGCAGTCAGCTTCACGTTGGCAGAGACCTTGTTGTAGTCGTCATAGTTCTCTTCGCCGGAACTCGCCTGCGGAACCGCAATTTCTTCGGTAATGTCGTCGCCGTCGATAGAGAGTTTGAAGCCAGAGGTCGCATTGGCGGAAGCCACCGCCGCGAACATCGTGTAGTCGCCGGATTCCTTCACATTCACGGTATATTCGAGCCATTCGCCGGCCTGGTTGTAACCCACGACATAACCCGTAGCCTTCTTGTAGATATCGACGCCGGTGCCTTCGCGGTAGCTCTTGCCGCCATTGCTTTCGGCGCCATGGTCATCGGAATCGTTTTCGTTGTAGGAATCGACACCCGCACCGCGGCCCGTACCCGGTTCATCAAAGTTTTCCATCTCAATCTTGCCCGGAATTTCCCAAGCCTTGCCGCCAAAGGGTTTCTGCGGTTCCGGCGGTGTCGTGCCGCTGCCTTCGAAGCCCCAAGCCTTCACGTACATGGTCGAATCCTGATTGCCCTTGAACACGAGGAACAGCTGGTTCACAATGCCCTTGAGGCCAGAAACTTCGCACTTGTTTTCGGCATAAGTGTTCTTGCTGCCGGTATTCTTCAAGGTACAAGTGCCTGCGAGCGTTCCCGATGCAGAACCCGTGCGGATTTCAATCTTGTTGCCGTCGGCAGCACTCGAAGCCTCGACCGTAAAGCCCGTTGCCGCAGTACCGAAATCCACGCCAGAAACGCGAATCCAGGATTCCTTGCTCGAAAGCGGAATCAGCACATGTTCAGCCCTCTTGCCCACGACAAAGTTGGAGCGGCTGCGAATGCCCTTCTGCTTGGAGCTCGTGAGCGCCGGATACCAGTCGTACGGATCAAAGTTCTCGATCTGCTTCGGGCCTTCATCCGTCACCTTCACCGTCTGAATCGTACCGTCAGCATTGTAGAACATTTCGTCTACAGAGACGCTGCGGTGGTAGCCTTCGTTCGGCTTCGGCTGACCGTCATCGGCCGGAATAATTTCAAGTCCGTTATGGCCCTTCGCGATACGGCGGTCATGATAGACAACGTAAGAATGGCCCTTAAACTCGGCAATACCGTGGTGGTTGTTATTGCCGTTGACGCTTCTGCCGTTTATGCTCGGGTCGCCAAGAATCGTACCCTTCCAGGTGTACGGGCCCATTACATTGTTCGACATGCCATAGTCGATAGTAGGCGCCCCCTGCTGCCAACCGGTACTGTAAGAGAAGTAGTAATTGTTTCCGTGCTTATGGATGTACGACGCTTCGAGCATCTTGCGGGTCGGCAGGTTGTTCACCTTCACGTGAGAGCCGTTACCCACCGGTGCATCCTTCGCGTCGTTCAGTTTGACGATATCGAAGTTGTCGGTATTCGGACGGCTATTGCTTTCGCCGCCACCCCATGTCACATAGGTGGTGCCGTCGTCGTCAATAAAGATGCCCGGGTCAAAGCACCACGAGACACCATCGCAACCGATAATGCCGCGGCCACCCACCAGTTTGTCCTTGCCCTGGCCCACGGCGTTTGTCCACGGGCCGTCAATTGCAGGGGCCTTGATGTAACCAATGCCACCGCCACCGCCATCGGGGAACACGATGTAGAACGTGCCGTTATGCACTGCAATACCGGATGCCCAGATATCGTTAATGCCGTTCACCTTGCGTGCATCGTAAATAATGCCGAAATCGGTCCAGTTCTGCATATCCTTGCTGCGGAATGCATAGAGGGCGTAAATCTTGTAGCCATCGGAATTTGCGGGCGCCGGGTCGTCGGAGTCCGTAATGATGTAGAAGTATTCGTCGTCGGCGGCAGCACCCGGGTCTGCCAGGTAGTGATAGGTAGAAATCGGGTTGTCTGCGAGACCAAAAGCAGCGAGACCCGCAACCATACAAGCAGCCTTTTTAAGGCCAAAATCTTTCCAAACATTCCTAAAATCCATAAGGACTCCTTGAAGGCAAAACACACCAAACCTTCTCATCCTAAAATTACCCTTAAAAAAGGGATTTTTTCACCCTGCAAAGAAGGTTTCCATTGACATATTGTCCATAGGATACAGAAAAAGCCCCGTTCTGCACGGGGCTCGCCTTCAAAATTCAGGATTTAACTAATCGACGTCCTTGACACCGTAGATGGTGATGTCATCGACCCAGATTTCAAACGGGCCACCAACGCCACCGCCAAAGATGTTCAGGTTGGTCACGTGATCCTTGACTTTTTCCCAACCGATGTTGCCTCCGATTCTCACCGTATCGGCAACATCTTCCGGAGTCACCACATAGCGGGTCCAGGCGGTATCGAGTGTCATGTGCACCCACGCCTTGCCGTTTTCGTAGCCGTTCTTTTCCAAATCGACACTGTCCATCTGCACGTCGAACGAGAAGCTAATCCACTGTGCCGAATCTTCACGCGCCTCGCTGCCGCGAGCCCAGAACACAACGGAATCAAGTTCCGAAAGGTCTGTCACTCCACGGAGCGTCTTGCCCATCAATACCCAGTTGTAGTTGGAGTCATTGGTATATACAAAGTGCGCCGCCAGCCCTTCGCGATCGAGCCCGGCCGAATCAGTGCCAAGCTTGGCGCTAGCGTACTGAGAAACAGTCGTGTACCAGCCGTAGGTACTGTCCTCGAAGTCTTCGAACAACACCACCGGATAAACATCGACCGTATCCTCGACCACGGAATCCTTCGGAACCGTGTCCTTCGAAACCGTATCGGCCGCGACACCAATCTTCACGTTCTCGGAAGTCTTTTCGGAAGACACGTGAACCGTGCGGGCGCCCACCGGCAAGAAGCTGTCGTAAGACGAAACCGTTCCGTCAAGACCGGCAACCTCGTAGGTGCTATAGACAAAGCCCACCACGCTGAAATTACCCGCCGGCAAGTTTTCAAAGACAAAGTTGCCCAGCGAGTCAGTTTGAACAAAGTAATCAAATCCCTGGATACCCACGGTTACAGAGCGGACATCTTCGGGCAGAAACACCTGACCGGACATCGAGCCCGTCGCCGCCACCTTGAGGGAAACAGAATCCAAAGAACTGTCGGTCACCTCGACACGCTTGAAATCCTTGAGGGTATTTTCGCGCGCCTCAATCGTATAGCTACCCGGTTTCAGTCTCGGGAGGTTCAACCGGCCCTGGTCGTCGGTTTCGGCGTTCAGAATGCCTGCCGCGGAATCAGTTTCGACCACCGGAGATTCAAGATTATCGGATTCATCACTCAAAGTAAGGCTATTCGCGCCCGCCAAGAAATCGGAAGGACGCACAAAAACCCTAGTACGGGCAGCAGGCGTCCCATCGCCCTTCTGCACCGTAAGCACGACCGCGACCGAGTTCTCCGTTTCAAGCGAAGAACCAGCCGTATCCTTGCCGGCCGTACACGCCGCAATGAGCGCACCCACCGCAGTAGTCAAACCTATATGCCACACCCACTTCTTCATTTAGACTCCCTTTTGTCACCCTCCACAGCATCAACGGTACGGACACCGCCCTTTCGCGCTATCGGATAGAACGCCATCGAAAGCTGCATCACCCGGTCGGAATTCTTGGCACCATCCACTCTCTTCTGGACCAGACGCCTAAATTCCCTAAGCATTTCTCCCAAGTCATCGAAGCAAGTCTGATCAACGGACAATGTAAGTGTAGAAATATTTCTTTCGTCCACAGGAATATTGTCAAGCGCATTACTAGCCAAAGAAAGCACTTCTTTCTGGAAATGACGCACGGCCTGTTTCTTTTCGGGGCCACCCACAGTCAAGTGAGCATCAGTCAGTGCCAGTTTACCCGACGCCATTTTCTTCACCAGGCCCACTTCGAGCAAGGTGTCAATTGCTTCTTTTGCCTGTTCCTCGGTAATCGGGGGACAGATATCGCGCGAAATCTGCTTGACATTCACCACGCCACCGTTCAGTTCCAGGTAGGCGCGCACGGCGGGAATCCACCAGTTTTCGAGCAGTTTGAGTTCGGCTGCCTGCAGACTGTGGCGGTCCACGTCCCTCAAATCGAGGGCCTTCGCCATCAGCTCCTCGCGCTTGTTCTTGTCCTTGGTTGCAGCGGCAGAGAACAGCAAGTCAAAGTATTCGGCCTCGCGACCGGACAGATGCAGGATTTCTTTCGCGGCGGGGAGCGCATGAGCCGGGAGGTGCTGCTTCTTCTGCAGCACACGGTAAAGGTAGCTGGAATCCAATCCCAGCTTGTCCCCCATCATACGATACGAGTAGAAAGGCATCTCAGCCTTCCTGCGGTCGTAGTACTCCTTCAAGAAGTCGCGGTAATCCGATATGTCAGAAAACGTAACCATAATTTTTTACCCGTATATTTACATAAATAAAATAGACTTTGCAGGTAAAGAAACATATACCTAGTGTGATTTTCGCATGGATGTTTTATCCAAGCGGATTGTGACGCAAGTCACAGAGGCGCGATGTGAAGTGAGGGGTGAGGTGGGGTGTGAAGGGCGAGGGGTGAGAGGTGTGGGGTGGGAGCAACCCGTTTGGCCTGTACGCAGCCCCATTTCGCAGAAAAAAACTCACAATTTGCAAATGAGTAGCAAATTTTGCGAAATTTTACTATATTTTGCGAACGATTCGCAAATTCATCCCGTGCAAGACGCATCGCGCGCCCTCCTAACGGCGAAAATTTGCGAAAAACGAGGAAAAATGGAATACAAGACGCAAACAAGGCAAAAAATCACGGACTACATGGCCGAGAATCCCGACCGGATTTTCAAGGCGTCCGAAATCGCCAAAAGTTTGCCCGAAGTTTCACTGAGTACTATATACAGGAACCTGTCCCGTATGGAAAAGGCCGGCGTCGTACAGATTGTCGGTGCCGACGACAACAACGAGTTGCGCTACCGCTACACGGGTCCAGGCCAGTGCGAAGAAAAGATGCACCTCGTATGCAAGGAATGCGGCAAGTTCTTTCACCTGGAAGGCCCCGCCCTCAAGGTGTTACAGCTTTCGGTGCAACGCAGCGGATTCGAACTTGACCAGCAACAGTCCGTGTTGCTCGGCCGCTGCTCCGGCTGTTCGCGGAGGCGTCATGGTTAAAGCACTCTTCAACAAGTTGCTGGTATTTTTAGCATCGCTCTACGTGGCCAAGCATCTGGAACACCACTGCCACGGCGAACACTGCCACGTGTGCCACCACATCCACCGTTGCCTGGGACTGATTTCGGTTTGCATGGAACTGGTGGTGGCGCCGTTTGAACTTGCTTTACGGTTTTTCTATTTCCAATTAGTTTGCTTCAAGGCGGCAGTCGCGCCGTCGACAACTCTTGTTTCACAGAAAGTCCTGCTACTGAATTGATGATCCCCTTCGGCACGGCTCGTGTCACAGAAAATAAAGCATCAACTCAATTTCACGCCAAAACGGCGAAGGACTTTTAATGAAGAAGATTGCATTCATTGCATCTATTTTTGCGCTACTTACACTCTTTATAGCGTGCAACTCGGATTCCGAAAAGAAGAATTCGGAACAAGCGGCAAACAACGGCAAAAAGATTTCCGTTGTCGCCACCATTTACCCGCAATACGCCTGGCTCAAAGAAATCCTTGGCAACCAGGCTGATTCCCTGAACCTTACGCTCTTGGTCAAGAACGGCATGGACTTGCACAGTTACAAGCCCTCGGCTGCCGACATCGCGACAATCGCCAAGGCCGATATGATCGTGTACGTCGGTGGCGAATCGGACAAATGGATCGAAAAGGCACTTGAAGCAACGCCCAACGAAAAGCGCGTGCAGGTGAACTTGCTCGAGGCATTGGGCGACCGCGTCAAGGCCGAAGAAATCGTCGAAGGCATGCAAGCCGAAGAGGAACATGAACACCATCATGAACACGCCGAAGAACACGAACATCTCGAGTACGAAGCCCATGCCGAAGAAGTCGAAAACGATGAACATATTTGGCTTTCGTTGAAGAATGCAGAACTGCTGGTGATGAACCTTGCCGACGCCCTCTCGAAAGCGGATACAACACACGCTACGGAATACCACATGAACGCGGCCCTTTACATCGCAAAGATTAGCGCGCTGGATGCCCAGTACCGCGCAGCAACAGACAGTGCCCATTTCAAGACCATTTTGTTTGGCGACCGATTCCCGTTTCGTTATCTGGTGGATGATTACGGCATTAAGTATTTTGCCGCGTTTGTTGGCTGTTCCGCCGAAAGCGAAGCGAGCTTCGAGACGGTAGCTTTCTTGGCCGGCAAGATGGATTCGCTTGCGCTCCCCGCGATTTTCACGATTGACGGAAGCAACGGGAAAATTGCGCGCGCGATTCTTGACGCCAGCAAGAAGTCGAAGGAAACGCCGGTTCTTACGCTGAATTCGATGCAGTCCATCAAGAATTCGCAGATGGATTCCGCAAACTATCTCGATATCATGCGCGAAAATCTCGAAGTGATCAAAAAGGCTTTGAAGTAGGTTCACTATGGTTTTGATTAAGTGCCGTCAATTGACACTTGGGTACGGGAACAAAGATATCGTAAGCGATTTCGACTACGACATAAACGCAGGTGACTACCTGTGCATCGTGGGCCGCAACGGTTCCGGAAAGACCACGCTTTTGCGCGGCATTTCGGGACTGCTTTCTCCCAAGAGCGGAAGTATCGAATTGTGCGACGGCCTTACGCGAAACCAGATTGGCTACTTGCCGCAAATCACGAACGTGCAGAAAGATTTTCCGGCTTCGGTCGAAGAAATCGTGCTGTCGGCATTCCAAGGTAAAAAGGGACTCTTGCCGTTTTACAATAGGGCCCACCGCGATCGCGCCATGGAATGCATGGCGCTTACGCGGACCGAAAGCCTCGCAAAATCTTGCTTCCGCGAACTTTCGGGGGGCCAAAGGCAGCGCGTTCTTTTGGCCCGGGCCCTCTGCGCCGCCGAACGTTTGCTGCTCCTAGACGAGCCGGTGACAGGCCTCGATCCAGAATCTACGGAAACCATGTACCGTATCATCGAAGAGCTGCATCAGAAAGGAATGACCGTCGTCATGGTCACTCACGATGTAGACACTGCCCTCGACGATGCCACCCGCGTGCTGGATTTCAATACCATTTCAACCAAGGAAAAATAAGTACTGGATTCCGTCGTTACGCTCCCGAATGACTTAAAAAAAACTCATATCACTTCCTACTGACCACTGTCTACCGCCTACTCTCTACTAACCCATGCCTGAACTTATCGAAAAACTTTCGTTCTATCTAGATTTCCCTTTCGTTCGCTATGCGATTATCGTGGGCGTTCTCGTATCGCTGTGTTCGTCGCTCCTGGGCGTCACTCTCGTGCTCAAGCGCTATTCCTACATTGGCGACGGGCTTTCTCATGTGGCCTTCGGTGCGCTTTCGATTGCAGCCGTTCTCAAGGTAACCAACAACATGCTGATTATTCTCCCCATCACCATCGCAGTCGCCGTACTGCTTTTGTGCTCGGGCAAAAAGGCAAAGGTCAAAGGCGATGCCGCCATTGCCATGGTATCGGTGGGGGCGCTCGCTATCGGTTACTTGCTCATGAATATTTTCTCTACATCGGCAAATATTTCGGGCGACGTATGCACCACGCTTTTCGGCTCTACATCGATTCTCACGCTCAAGGTAGAAGAAGTCTACCTTTGCGTGGCACTTTCCATTGCTGTACTTACCGTATTCGTTATTTTCTACCATAAAATTTTTGCAATCACCTTTGACGAAAATTTCGCTCAGGCGACAGGCGTGCGCGTGATGCTTTACAACATCCTCGTCGCCGTGATTATCGCCGTCATCATCGTTCTCGCCATGAACCTGGTGGGCGCCTTGCTGGTGTCTGCCTTGGTCGTATTCCCGGCCCTTTCGGCCATGCGTCTTTTCAAGAGCTTTTTCTCGGTAACCGTTGCTGCAGGCATTATCTCAGTCCTATGCTCGCTTATCGGAATCTTGATTGCCATTTTGGCAGGGACGCCTGTGGGTTCGACCATCGTGGCCATGGACATCGTGGTGTTCGGAATCATTTGCCTTGTCAGCCTGATTCGCGATAAAAGAGTTTAATATCCAGAATATTCTTATTCCTCGTTTTATTCGCGCTCGCATTACCGAGTTTCGCGCAAAAACCAGGCCAAGTCAAGGCCCTTCATTTTGACTTGACTAAAATGAGCAGCACCGTCGTGTTCGCCCTAGTCCACCGCATGGTGACAGAACCCGCCAAGTTCCAGGGAAAATACATCAAGATGGGCGGCGGTATTTTCGAGCTTCTACGACGATCAAATCGACCGCCGCTTTTACGGCGGCGTCATTGCCGATGCACTCGCCTGCTGTTCGCAAGGACTCGCCTTTGAACTTGCGAAACCCCGCAAGTACCCAGAACAATACCCGGCCGAAGGCGATGCCATTATTGTCGAAGGCGATTTCGATTATGAAAAAGACGAAGGCGGTGGCGGATTCCCTATTATTCGCAATGCTGATATGCAGACTAAATAAAAACTTTTCTATATTTATGCATAAAATTAAATAAATGCATAACAAATATAAGTATGGTGGTTCGTGCCATGGAAAAGAAAATGACTCTACGCGAAGCTTTTGAAAGCAAGATGATGCTGCTCGATGGCGGCATGGGTTCTGTCATCCAGACTTACGGGATCAAGGGCGCGAACAACGACATGCTCTCCATCGAGAAGCCGGAAATCATTCTCGATATCCAGCGCCGCTACGTGGATGCGGGCGTGGACTGCTTGACGACGAATACGTTCTCGAGCCAACGCGTAAGCCAGCACGAATACCACCAGGAACACCGCATCGCCGAAATGAACCGCGCTGCCGTGAAGATTGCGAAGCAGGCCGCGGCGGAGGCCATGGAAAAGTACGGCCGCCAGGTGTACATCCTGGGCGACGTTGGCCCCACGAGCAAGATGCTCTCCATGAGCGAAGACGTGAACGACCCCGCGAGCCGTAGCATTACTTTCGACGAACTGGAAGACGCCTACTTGGAACAGATCCAGGCGCTGGTGGAAGAAGGCGTCGATGCGATTCTGATTGAAACGATTTTTGATACACTGAATGCGAAGGCTGCCGCAAGTGCATTTACCAAGGTGATGGAAAAACGCGCTGTCGACGCCGGCCCTTCGGCAAGCTCAGGGACCTTAGCCGCGGACCTCAAGCCGGTTGAAGTCATGTTCTCCATGACGGTGAGCGACGCCTCGGGCCGTACGCTTTCGGGCCAGACGGTGGAAGCGTTCGTCATAAGCATGATGCACATGCACCCGCTCTCCATCGGCCTCAACTGCGGGCTCGGTGCCGACGGTATGGTGCCTTACCTGCGCCGCATGGGCAAGGTTGCGCCCTGCTACATTAGCTGTCACCCGAATGCGGGGCTCCCGAACCAGTTCGGCGGTTACGACGACACCCCCGAAGACATGGTCAACAAGATGCATGTTTACCTGGACGACAAGCTGGTGAACATGATTGGCGGTTGCTGCGGTACCACGCCGGAACACATCGCCGCCATGCGCAAGATGCTGGACGCCCTGCCAGCCGATTACGAACGCCGCAAGCCCGCACCCAAGTACGCCACGAGCCCGCTCTTACGCCTCGCGGGTCTGGAGCCGCTGTTCAAGGAACAGGTGCGCCCCAGCGACGGTGCCAACAGTTGCAACGCCGAAGATTTTGTGAAGGTGGGCGAACGCTGCAACGTGGCTGGCTCCAAGAAGTTCCTGCGGCTCATCAACGAAAAAAATTACGAAGAAGCTTTAGACATTGCCCGCAAGCAGGTCGAAGACGGCGCCGACGTAATTGACGTAAACATGGACGACGGCCTGCTGGACGCCACCGCCGAAATGCAGACATTCCTGAATCTACTCGCATCAGACCCGGCCATCAGCCGCGTGCCCATCATGGTGGACTCTTCCCGTTTCGAAGTGATTGAAGCGGGCCTCAAGTGTGCACAGGGCAAATGCATCGTGAACTCCATCTCCCTCAAGATGGGCGAACAGGCATTTATTGATCACGCGCTCACCATCAAGCGCCTGGGTGCCGCCGTCATCGTGATGCTCTTTGACGAAGAAGGCCAGGCCACCAACTACGAGCGCCGCGTGCAAATCGCCGCCCGCGCTTACGACATCATGGTGAAGAAGCTCGGCTTCGATCCTTCAGACATTATTTACGACCCGAACATCTTGACGGTCGCTACAGGCATGGCCGAACACAATGCCTACGCCATCGACTTTATCCGCGCCGTCCGCTGGATTATGGACAACCTTCCTGGCGTACGCATTTCGGGAGGGCTTTCGAACCTTTCCTTCGCTTTCCGCGGTAACAACTACCTGCGCGAAGCGATGCACACCACCTTCTTGCATTACGCGATCCCAAACGGCATGGGCATGGCCATCATGAACCCCAGCGCGATTATCGAATACAAGACGATTCCGCAGGAACTCCGCATGGCCATTACCGAAGTCATCTACAACACGGAACCGGACGCGAGCGAAGCGCTTATTGAAATTGCAAGCCGCATGACCGCTGCCGCCGCTGCAGCCAAGGAAGCGGGCACCAAGTACGATCCGAAAGCAATTTTCGCCATGAGCACAGGCGCGGGTACAAGTTCCGCGGACGCAGGTGAAAGCGCCGCCGAAGCCAAGCCCACGACCCCCGAAGAACGCCTGCAAGAAGCGCTTCTCAAGGGAACCTCCACCACACTTCAGCCCGACCTGATGGAACTCATCAACCGTGGCGATAGCCCGGTGGGAATCATCTCTGGCCCGCTCATGGACGGCATGAACGAAGTGGGTCGCCGCTTTGGCGAAGGCAAGATGTTCTTGCCGCAAGTGGTAAAGACCGCACGCACCATGAAGAAGGCGGTAGAAATCTTGCAGCCCTACATCGAGGCGGGCAAAGACGCCAACGCATCGAGCCGCGGCAAAATCGTGATTGCAACCGTGAAGGGCGACGTGCACGATATCGGCAAGAATATTGTCTCCGTGATTATGGCCTGTAACGGCTACGAGATGGTGGACCTCGGCGTGATGGTTCCCGAAGACGTCATCGTGAAGGCGGTCATCGAAAACAAGGCCGACATCTTGAGCCTCTCCGGACTGATTACACCCTCACTCGAAGAAATGTGCACCGTGGCAAAGGCCATGCAGGACGCAGGCCAGCGCATTCCAATTATCGTCGGTGGCGCAACGACCTCGCCCACGCATACTGCCGTGAAAATCGCACCATGCTACGACGGTCCCGTATTCCACGTACGCGATGCCGCAAGCAACCCGGGCCTCGCCCAGAAACTTTTGGATCCGGCGACTAGCGAACAGACCATTCGCGAAAACCGGGTCGAACAGCAGCGTATCCGCGACAAGCAAAACGGCATCCAGACAGAAGCCGCGAATGCCATGGCCGCTGCCGAAAAGACTCCCGAAGAACGCCGTTACAGTTGCGACTGGAGCAAGTACCAGCCCGTGGAACCGCCGTTCATGGGCGAAAGCAAGCTTCCGCCGATTTCTCTCGAAAAAGTCATCCCGCTCATCAGCTGGGAATACTTCTTCTTCACCTGGAAGGTCAAAGCCGACCAGGAAGAAGCAAAGAAGCTCAAGGCCGACGCCGAAGAACTCATCAAGAGTCTCACAATGCCCGAGTATGCGCTGCGTGCCGTGCAGGCGTTCTACCCTGCCGCCGGTACGGCAAGTTCAGTCATCTTCAACACGGGCCGTACCGGCACCGACTCCGACCTTGTCGAAGTCGCCACGGCACGCCAGCAGAACCCGGAAGGCACCTGCCTTGCCCTCTGCGACTACGTTGCACCCGCAAACGCGAATACCGCAAGCATCTTCGCCGCCCCCGCCGGTAAAGATGTTTTCCGCGACATCGTGGGTGCCTTCGCCGTCACCGTAAGCGAAGCCTTCGTGAAGCGCCTCGAAAAGCTCAAGGCAGAACAGGGCGGCAGCGACTACGACGTTCTTTTGATGCAGACTGTCGCCGACCGCCTCGCCGAAGCAGGCGCCGAATACCTGAGCCAGGAGCTCGCCCGCACCAACGGCTGGAAGGGCATCCGCCCGGCCGTCGGCTACCCCGTGCTCCCAAACATCAAGGAAATCTTCAACGTCGCGAAACTCATCGACTTCGACAGTGTCGGAATATCGCTCACCGAGAACGGCGCCATGTACCCGCAAGCCTCCGTGAGCGGCCTCTACATCAGCCACCCCGATGTGGACTACTTCCACGTGAAGGCGTAAGAAAAATACGCATTTTTTTATCTATACTACAAACCGTAGCATATAGAAAAATCCCGAGATTTGAAATCTTCGGGATTTTTCATTACCGGGTTTTTAGCGAACTCGGGACCTCACTTCACGTTCATTCTAAAGGAGGAGCCGTTGGGAGTCTTCACCATATAAATGCCAGCGTCCATAACGCGACTGCGAACCATGTCGCGGGCCTCGCGAGAAGATGTTGCGTTCAAATGGTCCATCAAGCGACCCTGGGAGTTGTATATCTTGTAAGTTCCCACATTGGAAACATCCAAATTCAAGCTATAACCTCCACGGATTCCGTCAGGTTCATCCAATCCTGCTTCGGTAAGTGCAAACTGAATCCAGTCCAAATTGCCGTAAGCGCCAGTCACCACCACACGGAGAACATGTTCGCCCTTGATCAACGTTTCAGTCTTACCTTCGATGGTACCGTAGGTATTCCAGTCTTCGCCCTTGGGAATAGAGATGGTATCGCTTACCGCCTTGCCATCCAGGAACAACTGGAAGCCAGCAACATCTAAGCCGCTTGCCACATTGGCACGGAACAGGAACTGGGCAGTTTCAGCCACTTCGACGGTATATTCCATCCATTCGCCAGCATCGGTATAACCCACAGCATAGCCCTTGCAGTCTGCAGTTGCAGCAGAATCGGCGCAATCCAAACCTACAACGTCTACACCGTCTTCGCGATAAACTTTACCTTCGTTTACAGCATCCTTATCCTTGTAGGAAATGCTCTGGCCACCTTCATCGTAATTTTCAAATTCAATTCTACCCGGGATCGTGGCAGCGGCCCCACCGAAAGGAGCCTGAGGGACAATATTGGAGAAATCTGCCACAGGAATTTCCTTGATACTACGAATGTACTGGAAATCCTTCTCGATGCCAGCATTGTTTACCACATCGGCGTTGTAGTAATCGTTGGTCTGCTGAAGAGTATTTTGTCCAGCCTGATTCGTTCCCACGCCTGCAGGAGAATTCTTGAATACGTTTTCCTTCACGGTGAAGCCGCTGGAACCTTCATCCAGATAGATGGGCACATTCCAATAGTCAGCCCACTTTGAGGTTCCATTGTCGTGGATATAGTTATGCTGAATTTCGCTACCGGTACCCTGATTGGAAAGGGTGTAAATCGGACCGGAGTCACACAGCAAGCGGGCAATATGATGGATATTGTTCCAGTTGATGTGATTGTTGGTCATGGCGGTTTCTTTCTTGGTCCAGCCAAAGCCAACAGAAATTCCAGAGTAGTATGTGTAAGACACTTCGTTATGTTCAATCACCACATAGCGGGGGTAACCAGCGCCAATACCCACGGCACCCTGGTGCTCGTTGGTGACGTTAGTAATCAGGTTGTTCTTGATGGTATCGCGAGTGCTGATTTCTTCCTTGTCAGAGGGGTTGTATCCTTCATGAATTTCGCTGAGGGAGTCGGGAGCGAACTTCCCCAGCATAATGCCAGCAGCACCCACTTCAAAGAAGGCATTGCCCTGAATCAAGTCGTCGTTAGTTCCAGAAACAAAATCAAGGCCGGTAGCCGCAATCTGGGAGAAGACGCAACCCTGCACCAAAAAGTGATGGGCATTTTCCACACGGAAAGCGGCATCGGGGCGCCACAATACATACTTGTTACTGTTCAGCTTTTCCCAGTTTCCGCGGCTAGGGTCCGGCAAGACATCCACGTTAAAGTTGGCTGCCTGCAAATCCAAGAAACCTTCTTCGCTGGGGCGGGTATAATTGGAATGGGCAAAGGTCAGACCTTCGAAAGCCATATAACCAACTTTATTTTTGGTATCCTTGCCAAGAACATTGAACAGCGTGTTGATGCGGGGAGCCACCACATTGGCGGTCTGCATATTTTCGCCCTTGCGAGCCTTGTAATAAAGCACATGTTCCTTTTCGTCCAGGAACCATTCCCCTTCCGCATCAAGAAGGTCGTAGGAATTTTCCAGATAGAAGGCCTGCTGCTTGGGCGGATTGCTCATGAAGGCCGTGCCCAGCATAGGGTAAGCTCGATGGAACAGCTTGGTACGTTCAGGATCCTTGGGAATCAGTTTTGCGGTACCGCCGTTTACTTCGGCTTTTTCCAGACGCAAAATGTTCTCGGACCAGGCAATCATCAAGTGGATTTCAACATTCTCGATGTTCTTGATATTCTTGATGTAGTCCGCAGACACATCGAAAGCGCGACCGGTGGAGTCCACCTTAGTCAAACGAACAAAATCGTGGTCAAAACCGCCAACGCCCTTATCATTTGCGGCAATTACATTGGGGAAGCAGGCACGAACAGCCTTCTGGTTATTCACATAAAGCTGGCGGAAACGACCTTCCACATTTTCAGCCTTCCAGATGTTATTGGCTTCGTCATGAAGAGTCCAGCCTGTAATAGGCATGCCGCCGGTAATCAGCGGATGTTCGCCTTCCGCAGCCTTGTAGCGAACATAATAGCCATTCTTACCGCCATCCCGTTCGTCAAAATTGATGGTATTGGTTACTTGATAGGTGCCTTCACAAAGAATCACCTCGATGTCGCCTGTCATGGAACCATTAATGGCGCGCACTGCCTTCTGGGCAGCACCAATGGTCTTGAAAGGTGCATCCTTAGTGCCTTTTGCAGCATCACTCCCATCGGGAGCCACATAAAAAGTTGCCTGAGTTGCCGCCTGTGCCAAGCCGGCCAAGCCAAAAGCAGCGGCACAAAAAACAGCCTTATTGAAAAAAAACTTCAAAGCCATATATCCTCACTACAAGCGACCCAAACAAAATTCGCTCTTCAACCAACCTAAAGATATTTTTCGGCACCGCAAAAATAAACGGCATAAAAAAACATTCCATGGACAAGTTGTCAATGGGATGAATTCTTCAAGAGGTTTAGTCTAGTATTACTTGCGAATACCGCTAGCGGTTCCAACCATTAGGAGCGTCCACATCAATAAGGACATCACCGCCGCCGCCAAGGTTATGTGTTTCCACGGAGCTTTTAACTCCAAGCCAACCACGCATTCTTTTGACGCGATCCATTCGAGCCTTCTCCGCCTTTTCGGCAGCCGCACTTTCAGCAGAAATTTCAGGAACCTTCTTCTCTTCGTTCATGGCAGTAAAGATAGCAAGATTTTTGTCATTTATAGGCGTAATCATCGGCTACATAAATCACGCCATTGCCACATTTTCTTCATGTAGTGGCGCATTCTTTCTACAACAATTGTTTCACAGCTATCTGCAGGTATAGGCAAAAATGGGTAGCTGACATATTGGCCTTTTTCCAAATCCTGATTCAAATAATAATGGGCTTGTCAATAGGGGAAATCGTCTATTTCACTCAGAAAGATTTGAGTTTTCCCTCAAAATACACGTCGCCAACGTCTTTTGAGCCTCACCCAACGCACCATAGTTCTCCATCACCGACCTTACATCCAGCAAGATTCCCGCGATTCGGTGGTAAGGACGGTAATCGACCTCGCCCGGCCTTGCATCAAGATTTTTCCAGTTCCCATGGCAAAAGCCTATAAAGCGCATCTTGCAAGGACGCGTTTCAAAGCCGTCGTCCGGCGGTAGATTCAAGTTCTCGCCATCAAAACAATACGGCAGTAGGAACGCGTTGTAAATAGGCTTGGGCAGAGTGTCATTCTGGAGCGAAGCCGAAGGCGTTGCGATAGAATCCACGCCTAAAATTTCTTTCCAATGTGTTTCCACATACTCCGCATAAGCAATTTGCTTGCAGATTGAACCAGATGATGGTAAATCTGATGCAGAACCAGTCACGCCAAACTTATAATACTTGGCATCCAGAACATAAAGACGATTGCCTTCCTCATCCCACATAATCGTATCGGGACGCATTGCATAATTGGGATTTTCGTATCCGCGGGCTCCAGAACTCAGATCCCATTCACAATGCGGATTAAATTTATCCTTGGCAACTCCCTGCGGCAACTTCCCGAAAATTTTATCCACCATCGCTTCCCACACGGGGGCGAAGGTGTTTACGCCAAAATAAAAATCGTCTGCCGTTTTTCCGTCTTCGGTTTTATGCCCGGCAAGATACTCCACAATTCGGGCCAAGTCGGCGAGCAAGCGCAAATCGCGGTCGTTAAACGTTTTCGCGAGTTTAGAATGAATTGCGTTACAGAACAGGTCATAATCAAAATCCAACAGCGGTTCTTCGGACGGATCTACGCCAAACAAAAATCCGAGTTTCACAAGAGCGTCGTGAACGCAGAACTTGTGGACCTGCGTAATGAGCGTATCTTCGTTATAACTGACTTTACGGGCGATAAAGTCTAGGTACACGAGATTCTGTGCATCTTCGGTAATGACAGGTTGCACGGCCTTGATTGTCCGTCCCCAATGGATTTTCCCGTTCGCGCCCTTTTTGTACAGAATTTCCTTTTCGTCAAGGTAGCCGAAATCAAGAAAATTCCGAATAACATTCAAGTACGAAACCATCGGAAATTCAGATTCGCCATGTTCTTCCGCAAATGTGGAAATGGACGAATCCTGATGAATCTGTTCCTGCAGCAAAGGGTCAGAAAGTACCGTAAAAAGATTGACGACGCATTCCCGTAATTCTTCTTCGGGGAGTTCGCGCAAAGCCGTGTCATCCTTGAAATATCCCAAAGGAAAGATGATGCTTGTTTCCAGCGCGCCACCTTCCTTTGATTTTTCGCAACGAATGCCGACGAACTCGGTCTCCGAATTCGCCTTGGATTCGCAGGAACATATTTCGTTTAGCTTTTGCATCAAGGATTACAGCGTTGGCGATGCTACAAATGCGACAAGATTCGCCTTGTCCTTGAAAACGTCAAAGCGTTCTTTCCCTTCAGACGGTTTTTCAAAGAAGTTAATCAGCTTTTCCAACGTGTCGATACCATCTGCAAAAATCTGCGGACGCTTGAACTTGAAAACGTCATCCCACAGGAACTTCAGGACCTTTTCGGCAAAGACCTTGTCGTCGATAATGCCGCCCACGTTGCTTACGAACCAGACTCCAAGCCGCTTGTCTTCGGTACTAGAAAGACCTTTGAGGGTGGCTGTAATTTTAGCGTTGATCCATCCCCAGAACTTTCCCCACTGGATACCGGTGTCGTCAATTTCCGCTTCGTATTGAGTTTTGACAGCGGGCTTAGTGAGGTCAAATTCGTTGCGAACCAGCTCCATATCGAAACGGCGCTGGAAAGCGTTATCCAACGTGAACACATTTTGGTCGCTGGTGTTCATCGTCGCCAAGATGGAAAGGTTAGGCGGCAAGCGGATAGCTGTATTCGAATCAAAGCGAATATTCCCAATTTGAATGCTATTTTCAGTTCCCCGAATATAGGCGTTGACATCATCGTTCTGGACAAAATACTGGCTCCAGCCTTCTGTAAACGTATTTGCCGCCGCATTTGCAGGGTCGTTGCCGAGAGAGTCTGTTTCGCCTGTCTTGAGCCTGTCTAACAACTGGAAGGTGTCACCGAAAATGGCAGCCGCATTACCGCGGTTGATTTCTTCGATAACCAGATAAAATTGTTCATTAGGGTTGAGATACGCCCGCTTGATAATTTGCGTAAACGGCCCGGGAGTAAATTCGTAGGTGACGTGACCGTTGACTTTCGGTAAAATCTGACCGATGAATTCGGCATTGGTGTATTCCGGATGGAACACGACACGAACCTTGTTCTTCTCAGGAACGTTCTTCAGTTTCTCCCTAATTTTATTGCTCTTGCCGCACCCCGGAACGCCGTAGTAGATGATTTGTTTGGGCGGGTCAAGTGGTTGAACAGGAACTTTTACCTTTTTTGACGTTTCTAGGTTATTTTCTTCATCAGATTCTTTTTCACCTGACAACAACAAAAGATGCCTATCATTTTTATTCAACAAAATGTTGAATGTTTCATAGTTTTGATCACCAACTTTTATCAGCTTTATTCTATATGTTGTTTCAACCTGTTCTACATACAGAAGATCCTCGATTGCAATATCTTCGTGATTTTCTTTTAATAACTGTACAATAGCAGAATCAATGTAAAAGAAACCATCAGTTTTTTTTACATTTATATCTTTAATTTCGCTTGCATTCTTAAAGTGTGCAAAGGGGTATGACTTACTCGTTCCGAGATTCTCGAAAAAAGTTTTCTCTGGATTGAAAAAGAATCTAACTATGTCATGTGTTAGCATGATTCCGTTAGAACTACAATCATTATTTTCGATTTTCTTTATATATAAATGCATATTTTGCTACCTATTAAAAAAATCAAAAAAAGCTTGTTTGTCATTTCGATCGTTGTAAACATGATAATCAGGAATATTTTGATTATTCGCAGATACGTTAAAATCTGTTCTGATATGTATTATGTTTGAAAAATCGCACAACATGTTCTTTACATTGGCCAAATTTCCTGTTTGTTCACCAAAAATTGTATTGCAAATATCCTCTAAGTGATGTAATTCACTTCTTCGAGCGGCTATGTCGGCTATTGCGTATAAAAGAATTACAGGCTGATTTATTTTTGGCAACCTCTAAAAATTACCCCAAAACGACTATTTACAAATAAACTAACATTTGC
>NZ_CAMGVQ010000002.1:0-126646 GCF_946062555.1 uncultured Fibrobacter sp. | reverse complement strand
AACCCTGGCTCTCTGACACCGGACTCGTGGCTCAACATACCCCGGAATAATCAGCGGAGAAATGGAATACCTTACCGTGTACGGCTGCCTTTATTCATGGGACAAAGCGAAGACCGCGTGCCCCGTCGGCTGGCGCTTGCCAAGCCAGGCGGAATGGAATACTTTGATTGAATTTGTCGGGGATTCCTCGACGGCAGGGAAGATTCTCAAGGCTACGAATACCTAGAGCGACAAGGAGCGCTACGAAGACGGTACGGACGATTACGGCTTTACCGCGCTACCTGGCGGCGTGTGCCTTCCGCAACGTGGCAAGACGCATCAGTCCTTTGTGAATTCGGGAGCCTTTTTCTGGAGTGTCACTGAGGTCGATGACGACGAGTCGATTACCTTGGTTCTGCGTTACGAAAACGATGCTGCAGCGACATTGTTCGAAAACTACAAGGACTCCGGCGTCAGTGTCCGCTGCGTGAAAGACTGAATTAGAAAAATACTCTGTAGGGAACGATTTTCTGGTGCTTCCGTCCCTTGGTGTCAAAGTAGAAGTCGCGGCGGAGTCTGTTCATCTTTGCGGCAGGTCGCTTTGCAATGGATGTTGTTGTCCCATCGGAATAAATCATGAAGTATTGGTTCGTTCCGTTGTGTCGGATTTCTTCTATCATGAAGCCGTTTGAATTTTCTGTAATGGTGTGGTCGTATGACTGTACAATGTCTCCATCTTTTATCGGATTCCCGTTGTTATCTGTGCAATCATCTTCGCAATCATGAACTCGGTAGAATTCGTGGCAAATATGGCTGTCATTTGGGTCGGCAACATAGATTTCAAAACTGGCAGTATCCATCGGTGCGCCGTCTTCTGATCCAAGATGCAGTATGAACAAGGTGTCGTTTTTTAATGATACTTCAATATGACCTAGGTAAAAGTTATCTTCACCCTCTTTTTGTGAGAATTCTGAATAATTAAGAACAACACCGTCTTTATAAATTTTTGAAGAATCCCTAGTTGTTCTTGATCCTACTATAGAGGATTCCTTGGTTAGAGTTCCACTTATGAGTGTTTCGATAAATACCGTGTCGCCTAAAATTTTTTTAGAGGCAATGCTGCGGTCGGAGAGAGTAGTTAAATCGTCTACTAGATAAAACTGAATCGTCGTATCGGTCTGGGTTATTCCGTCTTCATTCGATTTAACTACTGATCTTACGTAATCTTTTTCTCTTAGAATTTTCTCGGAACGAAAAAATTCTCCGTCGTAAGTGAAAAGAATGCTATCAAGGAAAGCGTCTGTTCCTCCTAAATAAAGCCCATACCAATCTTTATAATACATCAGCAGCCCTTCCGTGCAGGTGATGGCGTGGACTGTTGGGACAAGGAACAAAAGGAAAAGAAAATAGCGCATCATATGTAGCCTGTATTTTTTTGGGGTCTAATGTAAAAAACCGGATATATCTGTTAATGAAAGTGAAATTGCTTTTTTTGCAGAAACCTTTGATCCTCGGTCGTAGCCAAGCTCGCATAGCTGCTACTTTCGCTTAGGGGGTTTTAGGGGGCGGAGCACACTAGGCGTGGGGGGAACGGAAGACTTGCCCTGGACCCTATCGCTGCTGTCATTCTGGAGCGTAGCGAATGACCTGCCTTCCCCCTTTTTCTGTCTACCGTCTACTTCCTACTGTCTACTAATTACAGCGTTGTTTGGAACTGGTGGAATTTTTCCAGGAGTTCGGCGTAGGTCTTGGTGGCTTCAAGCTGCGGGAACTGGGCGACGATGGAATCCGGCGCGCAGAAGAAGCAGCCCTTGTCGGCCTGCTTGAGCATGCCCGTGTCGTTGAAGGAATCGCCGCTGGCGAACACCTTGAAGTTGAGGTCCTGCAGGTGCTTCACGACCTTCGTCTTCTGGTCGTTGAGACGCAGGTGGTAACCCTTGATCATGTCGTTTTCGACTTCCAGGTTGTGGCAGAAGATCGTCGGGAATCCGAGATTCTTCATGATGGGGTAGGCGAATTCCTGGAACGTGTCCGAAAGAATAATCACCTGGGCTTCGTCGCGGAGTTTGTCCATAAAAGCGCGGGCGCCGTCGAGCAAGCCGAGGTTTGCGATCACGTTCTGGATGTCCGAAAGCTTGATTTTTTCGCGTTCGAGAATCTTGATGCGGCCCTTCATGAGCACGTCGTAGTCGGGAATGTCGCGCGTAGTCAGGCGCAGGTCCTTGATGCCGGTCTTTTCTGCGACGGCGATCCAGATTTCAGGGGCGAGGACACCTTCAAGGTCCAGGGTAACGACACATTGCTTGGTAAACATAGGGCTATTTCTTTCGTTCGTTGATGATGGAGCGCAAATCCGCAATCGTAATCTGGTACGGGGTGCGGCAGAAGTCGCAAATCACTTCGAGGTCCTTGCCTTCTTTTTCGAGGTCCTGCAAGTCCTTGAGCGGGAGCGTGGCGAGCGTTGCCACGGTGCGTTCGCGGCTGCAGGGGCAGTAGGCCTTCGGGTCGATTTCTTTCACGATATCGATTTCGTAGGGGCCGCGCAGCTGGTCCAGGAGCTCGTCCAGGTCAAAGCCTTCGGGCGTGTTCATGTCGCTGAACTTCGGCAAATTCTGGATAATGACTTCTATCAGGTTGACGTCCTTGTCTTCGAGGTCGGGGAAGGCTTCGATGTAGAAACCGACGGCGTAGTCGAGCTTGCTCGGGTCTTCTTTATTGAAGGCGGCTTCGATGCCCACGGCCGAGCGGATCTGTTCGGATTGCAAAAGGTAGGTAGCGAGGTTCTGGCCCATGGATACGGCGGGAGCCTCGATAATGCTTTCGTGGACGCGCTTGCCCTGTTCGTTCAGCTTGACGACGCGGACGCTCTGCGGAATGAGGGCGGGTTCGTTACCGCCAACCGCCTGGAGTTCCGGCTGCGGAATCATGGCGCGTACCAGGCCTTGCGGCGTGGAGTCCGACTGCACTAGCGTGATTTCGCCCGAGAAACGGGTGGTAAAGCTCACGGTGCCCGGGAACTTGAGCGAAGCGCTCAAGAAAATGCTTGCGATGGAATTTTCGGCGAGGAGCTTGAGGGCGAAACCCTGGGCGTTATGCTTTTTGCCGATTTCGTTCATCGTCGCGGTCAAGTCGACGACAATCAGGCGGAAGGGTGTCTTCTTGCCCGTAGCGCGGATAATGCGGTCCTTGAAATTCATGGCCCAAATTTAGTAATTAATGCACGCCGTCTTCGTTAGCAGATTTCTTTTCGCTGTACCAGAGCTGGATTTTTTCGCGGGCATCCTCGTCGAAGGAGTCTTTATCCTTCAAGATGTTTTCCGCCATCTGCAGGGTTTCGGCGATAAGTTCCTGGTCATGAATCCAGTCAAACCAGCGGAACACCCAACTGCCGCTTTGCTCGTTGCCTTCGAGGTTGCCCGCTCCGCGAGTCTGTAAGTCGAGTTCGGCGATTTCAAAGCCGTCGTCGGTGTGGCTGAACTGGGTAAGGCGATCGAGGGTGTTGTCCGCGGAAGCATCTTCCGGAAGCATTAGGAAACACCACGCCTGTACGTCGCCGCGGCCAACACGCCCGCGTAGCTGGTGCAGCTGCGCCAGCCCGAATCGATCGGGCTGGTCGATCGCCATGATGTTTGCCTCGGGAACATTAACGCCAACTTCAATTACCGTCGTCGCCACCAAGATATGGACTTTCCCTGCAGCGAATCGCTTTAAAATTCCGTCGCGTTCTTCTTCGTCCATCTGCCCGTGAATGCCTTCTACGACAACTGACGGGTCGAATGCTCGCAACTCCTGCACCACGTCCTCGACGCTTCGCACGTTTCCTTCGTCGTCGCTTCCGACTCGGCTTACAATCCAGTAACAGAGGTTTCCGCCTTTCGCCTCGTTACAGATAAACTTCTTCATGTCGTTTCGCTTGTCGGGGCTTACGAGTCGTGTCTTGACGGGTTTTCTTCCGGCTGGCTTTTCCTTGATCGAAATCACCTGCAAGTCACCGTAAAGTGTCATGGCGAGGCTTCGCGGAATGGGGGTCGCGCTCATCACGAGCATGTCGGGGTATTCGCCTTTAGAGAGTAGGGCTTCGCGCTGGTTCACGCCAAAGCGGTGCTGTTCGTCGATAATCACGAATCCGAGTTTTGCAAATGTAACATCCTTGGAAAACAGAGCGTGCGTTCCGATGACGGCTTGGCAAAGCCCCATCTGCAATTCGCCCAGAATCAGACGCTTTTCGGCGGCGGGAGTTGCCCCGACCAACAGTTGAATGCGCATTCCAGCCGCTTCGAAGAACGGCTTCATCTGCTTAAAATGCTGTCGAGCCAGAATATCGGTCGGTACCATCAGGGCGCATTGCTCGCCGGCACCGCACACGGCTAGCATCGAAAGCATCGCAACAACCGTCTTGCCGCTCCCCACGTCTCCTTGCAACAAGGCGTGGAACTGTTTTTTCCCGTTCAAACCGTCGATGATTCGGTTGAGTGCTGCATCTTGTCCGCCTGTCAGGCTAAATGGCAAGCGGGACTTGGCGAGCATCACTTGTCCCAGGTCAATTTGCCTTTCGTGTCCGCGAATTTTCTGGTTCTCGCGACGCTTGATCATGCGCAGACAGAAGGGGAGGAGTTCCAGAATTTTAAGTTCAAATTTCGACTTGCGAATGGATTCAAAATCGGCTGGCTTGTGCAAGACGGCGAGATTCTTCAGGACCGGCTTGAAATGCAGATAGTCCGTCAGTTCCCTGGGACAGATTCCAGATAAAGTAAGGGCCGGAAAATGAAAGATGACACTGTACCAGTGGCGTAGGGATTTCTGCGTGATGCGCGCCTTGGTCATTGCCTCGGTCATGGAATACACCGGCAGTATTTGCCCGTTGAACTGTTCGTCTGAATCCATCGGTTGCATGTCGGGGTGTGTCATCTGCAATCCGCGATATTCGCCTACGACGCCCGTTGCAAGCCACCTTGTCCCCGGTTGCAGTCGCCTGCTTTGGTAGGAGGCACCCTTAAAAAAGGTCAGAGTGATTTCTCCGGTGCCGTCGGTGAGCGTCGCTACAAAGCGACTAGAACGCCCCCGCAGGATTCCTCCTCTTTGGATGGTTCCTATAACGACGGCTCGTTCTCCTACGTGCAGGTTGCCGATGGGTGTCACCTTGGTCTGGTCCAGGTATGTACGCGGGATATTGTATAGAAAATCGGCGAGCGATACGATGCCTGCCGCCTTGAAGGCTTCCAGGCTCTTCGGTCCCATCTTGGGTAGGTTACTCAGGTCCATCTTTAGTCGGGGAGGGCTTCGCCCTTTTCGCTGCGTTCGCGCGCTTTTTCGCGAGCTGTCTTACCGATGATGTTCAGGTTTTTCCAGGTGAAAGGCTTGATTGGATTGCCGTTTTCGTCCAGCATCTTGATGCCCTTGGTATCGATGGCACGCACAAGTTCGTTGAGCTTGAATACGAGCTCGTTTACCTTGTCCACTGTTTCGGAGGAGTATAGAACCTTGTTATACAGGGAGTGTGTCTCGATTTGGGCAATAAGGCCGTTTGTCTTTTGCGCCCCGTCCGAAATGGTCTTTAAGGCGCTTTCGGCAAGTTGCATTTTTGCATTAACGGCTTCGGTGATGCTGCGGATGGCGGAGTCCGCCTGCAAAGAAGCTTCGGTGATATTCGCACTCGCCGAATTGATTTGCAAGAAGAGGCTGTTGATAGTGGGCTGCAGCGTTCTTAGAGTCTGTTCGGTGTTTTGCAGGGCCGATTCAATGCTGACGAGCATTTCTTCGAATATCTGACTTGCCGGTTGATGCGTCGAGTCTCCTTTGATGACCAAGAGGACTAATTCTCGGATAGAGGTAATCTGCTCGTTGACCATTTCGATCTGGCGTAAAGCTTCGGCAATGCCCGGCTCAAAATGTCCCTGGTGGATATAGTCATCGGGGAGGATTTTGCCTGTTTTTGAGGGAATCACCTCGATGCCGCGCTGTCCCATAATGGCGTAGTTAATGTTGTTGAACTGGGTGCCTTCGCGGATGACAATCGGCTGGTTAAACTTGATCTGGACGCGGGCCCGGTCGCCGAGCCATTGGATGTTTCCAATTGTTCCGACCGTGTAGCCACGGATGGTTACCTGGTCTTCGGGTTGCAGTGAACCTAAGTCGTCGAAATCGACCTGGATGATGGTCTTGGCTTCGTGATGAGCATCCCACATGCAGTAGGCGATAAACGCAAAAAGGCCGATAAGCGCCACGAGCGAAATATAGCCCAATGTCCGGTCGGAAATTTTCATAGGTCAGAATATAGTAAAAAGTCCCGGCATAGTGCCGGGACTTGTTTCTCTCTCTATTGTCTAAAGGCTATTCCTTGCTACGACGACGCTTGGCGATAATCTTGTTCGCCTTGCTCTTTACCTTGCTTGTAATGGCGTTCGGGAGCCAGAAGAAGGTGGGCACCAGGTACATGGTGAGAAGTGCGGACACAATTAAGCCACCCACCGAGGCAATACCCATAGGCTGGGTCATGGCGGCCACGTCGCCACCCAGGGCGAAAGCCAGCGGAAGCTGAGCCACCACGGAGGCAAACGTTGCAAGCACAATGGGCTGGAACTTGGTCTTGGCTGCGGTCATTACGGCTGAACGTCTGCCCATGGCTCCGCTACGCAATAGCCTGTTGGCTTCGTCCAGAAGTAGAATAGCGTTATTCACCACCACACCGATAAGCATCACGATAGCCATTAGGGAAATCATGGACAGTGCCTTGCCGGTAAAGATAAGAGCGAGGAACACACCGATTGCACCCATAGGAATCGTAGTCATGATGATGAACGGCTGGGCGAAACTTTCCAGGAGGGCCACCAGCAAGATGTAGGTCAGGAGAATGGCCATGATGATAGCGGTTATGAATTCCTGCACCATATCGTTCTGCATATCGGCGTTACCACCGAAGCCGAAGGAAACGCCTTCCGGAATTTCGTCCTCCATTTCGGAAGTGAGTTTTCCCAGCTTGCCCATGATTTCACCGGTCGTGTGACCCGGCAAAAGGTTCATGGAAATGTCGATACGACTCAGCTTGCGCTTACGGTCAATACGGGTTGGGCCTGCACCGTCTTCTACGTAGAAGAGTTCGCTTGTATTCACGTAGCCCTTCGGGGTGAGGAGCGGCAGGGTCTCGATATCACTATGGCTCTGTCTGTCCTTTTCTTGCAGGCGAACGTACACGTCGTATTCTTCACCGTCTTCGGAATACTGACCTGCTTCGTAACCGCTTACAGCGATATAGTTGTACGTTGCGACCGTCTTGAGGGTCACGCCGTAATCGGCAAGAGCTTGACGATTCGGAATCAAACGGATTTCCGGCTTACCGGCTTCGTAGCTTGTTTTCACATCCACGATACCGTCGATTTTGTCTTTGATACGATCTAGCACGATTTGAGAGGCCTTGACCACGGAATCCATTTTGAGACCGCTGACTTCCAACACCACGTCGCCACTGGAGTTGTTGTTCATTTCAGAAGCGGAAGTAGACTTGATAGAAATGTAGGCATCAGGAATGTTTGCAAAGTAGGGACGTAGGGAGTCCACAATCTGGTCGGTACTGCGGGTACGGCCTTCGCGGTCTTTTAACAGCTTGATACGGAGCGATGCTTGGTTCACGGAAGTCATACCGTTAGAGCCACCGACGGTCACGCTGTAATGCACGATTTCAGGAACATCCTTGATGCGGCTTTCGATGATGCGTGCAACACTGTCGGTTGTTTCGATGTTGGTACCCACGGGCATTTCAAGCTTCACAGAAATCATGCCCTGGTCCTGCTTCGGGGAAAGTTCCACGGTCATTTTGTTGGTTGTCATGTAGCCCACAAACATCAGCATGGCCACGAGAGCCAGAACCTGGAAAATAACACCCGGAACAGAAAGGCAGAAGGAAAGGGTCTTCAAGTACACGAAACGGATGCCGTTCAGTACCGTGGGGAAGACTCCGAAAATACGTTCGCCAATCGAAGGCTTGCTTTCGATGATGTTGCCGTTTTCGTCCTTCTTTTTGCCCTTGAACAGGTAGGCCGCCATCAGCGGAGTCAGGGTAAAGGTTATGATCAGGGACACGACCGTTGCGAACACCATCGTCATACCGAAGGTGCGGAAGAAAATACCCACAATAGACTTCATGAACGCGATAGGAACGAACACGCAGACGTTGGTAAGAGTGGAAGCCATGATAGCCACCATGATTTCGCTTGTACCCTTGTAAGCGGCTTCCTTCGGGTCGAGTCCTTCGCCAAGCTTTGCGTTAATGTTTTCAAGCACCACGATCGAGTTCGTCACCAACAGGCCTACAGATGAAGATAGTGCCATGAGGGACATCATGTTGATGCCGAAACCAGCAAAGTACATCAGGGTAAAGGCTCCGATCACGGAAATAGGCATCGTGAGAGCGGCGATAATCATCGTCGAAAATTTACCGAGGAAGAGGAGCAAGAGAACGGCGGTCAAGGCAATGGCAATCATGATGTTCTGAATCACGTTGTCAATGGATTCGTTCACCGATTCGCTCTTGTCATAGACCAGGTGAAGTTCGAAGCCTTCCGGAAGGGTCTTGTTGATTTCGTTCATGCGCTTCAGAACGCCTTCCGAAACTTCCACCACATTCGCGTCGGAACGCTTTTTGATATCCAAGGAAATTGAGCTCTGTCCGTTGAAACGGGAAGCAGAGGTAATGGTTTCGACGGTATCCTTGATTTCTGCGATTTCAGAAAGTTTGATAACGCCCATGGACGTCGGAATGTCCAAGTTGCGCATTTCATCGAGAGTCTTGAACTTGCCATCCGTACGAACAGAGGTGTTCTTGTGCTTGCCGATCACTTCACCGACCGGGTTGTTTACGTTCGTTGCTCCGTAAAGTCCCATGATCGTCGTAATGTCCACATTGCGGTCGATCATCTTTTCCTTGTCGAGCTCAATGGAAATCTGGCGCGTCGTACCACCGAATATGTCCACGCTCGCCACGCCCGAAACAGAAGTGAAGAGCGGTTCGATTTCGTCTTCCACCTTCTGGCGAAGTTCTGTCGAGTTCAGCGGACCCGTGAAAGAAATGGACATAATAGCAGAAGCGTTAATGTCCACCTTCGAAATAACCGGCGCTTCGACTGCATCCGGGAAGTCTGCTGCGGCGAGTTCGATTTTGGAACGAACGTCGTTAGCCGCCACGTCCACGTCGATACCCATGTTGAACATGGCGATAATGATACCGTAGTTTTCCATACAGATGGACTGCACATAGTCGATACCGTCCACCAGTTCCACCTGGTCTTCAATCGGCTTGATAATGGTGGTTTCGATTTCTTCCGGGTTAGCGCCCGGATAGACGATGGTACCGGTGACGACAGGGATGTCAAATTTCGGCATCAAGTCCACCACCATCATAGAGTAGGTGTAGAGACCGAACACCACGATGGCCAAAATGACCATGAGCATGGTAATCGGTTTGTAAATACTTGCTTTAATCATTCGGAAAAGCCTCCCTTATTCGACAACCAGGACCTTGTCGCCATCGTTCATGCGGGACATGCCTTCGACGATGACGGATTCGTTGCCTTCGAGGCCTTCAGCGATCTGGATGAATTCCTTGGTCTGCACGCCAAGCTTCACGAGCTTACGACGGGCTTTGCCTTCTTCGTCCACGATCCAGACGGCGTTCGAACCGTTGCGGTAAACAACGGCTTCGGTCGGAACTGCAACACCGTTCACCTGGCGAGCGTCAAGTTCTGCGGTCACGTACATGCCCGGAAGGAGCTTCTTGCCCTTGTTGTTGAAGGTCACTTCTACCGGGAAGAATCGAGTTGTCGGATTGGCGGCGAGAGGAATCAGGGATACTTTACCCTTCATCTTTTCGCCGGCGATGGTTACAGTAGCGGTAGCGCCTTTCTTGAAGTAGCCGATATCCTGGCTGGTAATGTTCAGCTTGAGGATGACCTTGTTCAGCTTGGCGATCGTTGCGAACTTTGCGCCGACTCCGGGAGTCTGGCCGACCTGGTACTTGAGCTCGGTCACCACACCTGCTTCGGGGGCGAGAATTAAGGTGGCGCGGCGGGCTGCTTCGAGGTTCATCTTGGCGACCTTGAGCTGCATTTCCTGGGCATCCATATCCTGCTGGCTGATGCCGCCCTTCTGGTAGACTTCGCGCATGCGTTCCGTTGCCTTTTCAAGCACCGCGATTTGTTCCTGGGCCTGCTGGTACTGGGTGTTGTCGCCGGTGTAGAGGTATTCGGCGAGCACCTGGTCCTTTTGCACGGAGGAACCGACCTGGACGTTAATCTTTGCGATGGGATCGCCCATCTTGCAGATTGCGCTATTCTGGTTCATACCTTCGATGGTGCCGCTGTATTTGCGCACATCGGTAAGCTTTGCTTTAGAGGCCTTTACCACGCGGGCCGGCTTGCCCTTTTCCTTCTGGATTTCTTCGATGGTAGAGGCTTTCTTGGGTTCGTTGTTCTTGGCCTCGTCCTTTTGGTTACAGGCAACGAGGAGCATAGATGCTGTGGCGAGGGTCAGGAGGGTTTTTAGAGTCTTATTCATTCTTTCCTCTTCTTATTAATATTCACCGGTGGCCTGGAGAAGCGCGTTGTAGGCCTTGTTCCATTCGACGATAGCCGACATATAGTCGAGCTTTGCTGTGCGGAGGCTGTTCTCTGCAGTAAGAAGGTTCAGCTGCGTTTCGCGTCCAATTTTGTAGGCCGCATTCGTCAGGTCATAATTCTTTTGTGCAAGATCGATTTGGCGCTTTGCAATTTCGATTTGCGAGTTAGCGTCTTCGAGCGTGTTGGCGCAGGATTCAATCTGTACGCGGAATCCGCGTTCGGCGGTTTCCTTCTTGATTTGGGTGCTGCGCAGGTTCGACTTGGCCTGTACCACAGCTTCCTTGGTCTTCATACCGTTAAACAGGTTCATCTTGAGGTTAAGGGCGATATACTTGTTGATGTTTTCGTCCCAGTCCGGAGCGTCCCACTGGTAGAAGTGGTTTTTGTTGTTGCTGTACTTAAGACCGCCAACGAGAACGATTGTGGGCTTGTATCCGCCCTCTTCGATAGAGATGTTCTTGACGAGCATTTCTTCGTTCGCTTCGAGCATCACAAGCTCCTTGCGGCGCTTTTTCACGTTCGCCATGGAGGTGTCGGGATAGGAGTAGCCCTGCAACGGGTCGCGAAGGTCTCCCTTGAATTGTACTTCGGATTCCCATTCCATGCCCATGGTGTTGAGAAGGGCGTTGCGGGCGAGGACCCTGCTTTTTTCCATGCTGTTAATCTTGGAATTCAGCTGGTCCATCGAAAGCTGCACACGGATCAGGTCTAGCTCGGTGGCAAGCCCGCTCTTGAGCGATTGTTCCACGAAGTTCAGGTTTTCCTGGAGCATGTTCTTGGATTCGTAGAGAATCGTGACTGCGGAATCCAGGTAGATGAGCTGGTCGAAAGCGTTTTCGACATCGTAGCGGACGTTTGCCTTGGTGTTGTCCAGGTTTACTTCTTTCAAGTGCTTGTAAACCTTCGCAATTTCGATTCCGTTACCCACCTTACCCTGGGCGTAAAGAATCTGGGTTGCGGTAAGTCCGATGCTGGACTGCCAGCGGTATCCCTGGGACTTCATGCCGTAAATGAGCCCGTCCATGGCTGGGGCAAGTGCGTTTGCCGCAAAAGGTTCATTGTCACCTGCATCCATAGCGGATGCGGCCTTGCTTAAACTCTTGCTGTTTTCCACATCGTCCAGCCCAAAAATGCGGGTGACGGTTGCGTCGAGGTCAATGGAGGGTAGGGCGCTTCCGTACCCGGCGTCAACCTGTGAATTTGCCGAAACGAGCTCTTCTTCGGCGGTTTTGACGTCTGAGGACTTTTCGAGGGCGATTTTGACGGCTTCTTCGCGCGTATAAGTTGTTGCACCCGCCCATTGCGGGGTTGCGAGGCACAGCGCCATGGCCGATAATGCTGCTAAATGCCTGGGCATTCTTTCTCCTATAGTTTTTTTGTGCTCCAAATGTAAAAAAAACTTGCTCTATAAAAAAGGGGATGGGGAGTGTTTAGGGGATGAAATGCACTAAAAAGGGTATGAATGGAGGGGGAATGCGAGATGAAAAATGTGAAATGCGAAAAGTGAAATGAGTGAGGTGTGAAGCAAATTGCGCTACCCGTTTAACATTTTACAAAAAGCGGAAAACGAGATTTATTTCTATTAAAAAACTTATATTTGTGTTGTAGGACGGGGTGGGATAATTCTATCCAGTATTGATGTGTTTATGAATTTCAAAAGAATCACGAAACCATCATTACCTGCAGTTGCCGCTGCATTCTTGCTTGCTGCTTGTTGCAACAGTTCCGGCGTCCCTCCCGAAGAAACGAATCCTTTGGCGACTCAGGTCCGGGGAATGTGGTGGAGCCTCAATGACCGCCATGATTCAGGAATGGGATTATTTCGCCAATGGTGGAGCCACAGTCCCTACGAGCTACAACATAAACGATGCGGATTTTACGCGCGACAACTGGTGCAATCAGGAGGCTATCTACATTTGGGATGGACAAACGAAGATAAATGACGACAATCGAAAAGATCCCAACTCCTATACGCTTGTAACCTTGCCTTGCATTCCCTTTTGGTTATGGGTTGCCGTCTACAGCGAATGTCAAGGATAAAAGTTTGCTAGGCCCGACCGGGAATGGTACAATGGTGAACTATGTGGCGCCCTGGGTAGAAATGAAAAGCGATGACAGCCTCCATCGATGGATCTTTGAAAGTCGAGGAATCCAAAACTTCGGGCAGCGATATTGCCAAAGGTGTTTTGATTGCTGGAACTAAAAAAGACTCGCCTTCGGGTGAGTCTTTTGCACATAAGAACAACGAGATGTGTTGTCGAAGAACATTCCGCTGATTACATCAGGCCGGGGATTTTCATGCCGCCGGTAATGCCGCTGATGCTTTCTTGGGTGGCGTCGTCCTTCTTCTTGACGGCAGAGTTGATTGCTGCCATGAGCAGGTCCTCGAGGGCTTCCACATCGTCCTTGTCCACGGCGTCGGGATTGATCTTGATCATCGTGACGACCCCCTTACCGTTCATGGCGACCTTCACCATTCCGCCGCCGGCTTCGGCTTCGAAACTTTGTGCCTTGAGGTCGCTCTGGGCCTTCATCATCTTGCTCTGCATCTTTTGAAGGTCGCGCAACATTTTGCTCATGTCCATAATGAAATCCTCATGGTTGTTTATTAAAAGTGTTGATTCCGCGGTAAATATAACATATTATCGCAAATAGATTGCTTCGAATTTATTTCGCCAAGTCATCCTTGACGGTTTTGGCGGCAGTGCTTGCCTTTTCCGATGCCGTTTCTGCAGCCTTCTCGATAACATCCTTGGCGGCCTCCTTGGCTGATTCCGCGGCCTTGTCGGTAGCCTCTTTAATGGCGTCTTTTGCGGCATCGGTGGCTTTTTCGGTCGCTTCCTTGGCGACTTCGTTTGCCTTCTCGGCGGCCCTGTCCGTCAGGGACTTGGTAAATTCGCTTGCCTTGCGTTCGGCAACGCCGACGAGGTCAACCGGTTCCGTGGAGTATCCGAATAACTTGAGCGCGCACTTGTAGGTGGAGTAGGCCAGGGCGTTGTCACGCTTTTCGTGGAGAACACCGCCGAAGGGCAGGATGTGCAGGATTGTCAGGATGACAAAGCAGATAAGGATTGCCTTGATGGCTCCAAAAACGCCCCCCAGGATACGGTCCGCCTTGCCCGCAGCGGTTCCTGAAATGGACTTGTTGATGACGTGGCTGATAAAGAGAAATCCCAAGAAGGGGACCAAGAATCCGATGCAGATGCAGACTAGCGTCGCGGAAAAATCGCTTGTTTCAAGGAATTCGGCTACCTTTTCCGAAAGGAGGCTGTTTGCAAAGTAGGCGCCAGCGATTGCTGCGGCCCAGGCGAGCAGACGGAAAATGCCTCGCAGGAGCCCGTGCCAAAGGCCGAGCAGCGTAAACAAGAGAATGATAACCAGACAGATGATGTCAATAGCGTTCATGTTGTTTTTACAGGTTGGTTAGTGAGCGGATCAAAAAGAAAATGAATGAAGCGACTGCTGCCCCGGAGATGGCCCCTTCGATAAAGAGCCTTTTGCGGTGGGTGGGGTAGACTGGCGGGTTCATGTAGAGCGTCTCGTCGAGGTCGTCTGTTTTCTGCTTGATGGAATCCTTGATGGCGAAAATCCAGTTTGCCATATAGGGGACCATGTCGCGGGGGAGGTTCCGCATGACGATGGAGACTTGTTCTGCAGCGTCGAATGCGGTTAGCGGGCGCTTGCGCGGATCCTTGTTTAGCAACTTCACGATAAGCTTGACTAGGCGCGTGGGAATGTCCTTGGAAAAGGCTTTCTCGGTAACCTTGAGCTTTTGGATTCGCTGGATTGTATCGCTGAAGCTTGTTCCGCGGAAAAGGTTTTGCCCTAAAAGCATTTCGCAGGCGATGATCCCGACTGCAAACAGGTCCGAGGCTGGGCTCGCTTCTTCGCCAATGGTTTGTTCGGGGCTCATGTAGGTGACTGTACCGAGAATGGCGCCGGTCTGCGTCAGGCGTTCTCCGTCGTCGTCCTTGCTGAACTTGAGTGGCGATTCGGTGTGGGCGATGCCGAAATCGAGCAGATGGATTCGTCCGTCGTTGTCAACCATGATATTCGCGGGTTTCAGGTCGCGGTGGACGATTCCCTTGCGATGGGCTTCTCCCAGGGCGCAGAGTATTTCGTGCAATATGGCGTAGACGACCCAAAGCGGAGGTTGCTTTACTTTGTCTAGAATTTGGCGGAGCGTGAGCCCGTGGATAAACTCCATGGAGAGCGAAAGTTTCCCGTCTTTTTCTTTCCACAGGGCGTATGGCTTGGTAATGGCAGGGTGGTTCAGGTGCGCAAGGATATTGCCTTCTTGCATGAATCGGCGAATGTTTGTGTCGCTGTCTTCGATATCCTGCTGCATTTGCTTGACGACCACCATTCGGTCGAGCGACTTGTCGTGGCAAAGCCATAGCTTGCCCATAGCGCCGGAACCAAGTTCCTGCGTCGGGGTATATCCACCAATCTTTGGAGGCTTTGTATTCTTCGTTTCGCTCATAAATCAAATGTTTTGGTTTGAGGGCGCTTCGCTTTGAGCTCGGGCTTTCGCCCTTTGAGTTATAATCGCGCCTTTGGCGCCTTTATTTAGCACATAGCCTTGCGAAGCAAGGCGTCCTCAGAACCTCATCGCTCAGACCCCTTTAAGTAAATCGTATGGTGTTTCGTCTTGGGGTCCAGATTCGGGTAATCAAGAATATAGTGCAGCCCGCGGGACTCCTTGCGGTGGAGAGCGGCGGTCAGGATCATCTTGGAAACTTGAAGCGCGTTCAGGAATTCGATAAAGTAGAAGTTTTCGGTTTCCTTGTTCTTGATGGCTTCGTCGACGTCTTTCTGGAGTTCTTCGATGACTTTGATGCCCTGGTTGAGGCCGGCCACGGTGCGTACGATGCCGCAGTGAGTCCACATCATGTCCTGCAAAATCTTCTTGCGCTTGCGCCAGTAGGCTGCCTTGGTGAAGGTAACCTTTTCCTTCTTGCTGGACCTGGATTCCGTGATTTTTTCCTTGAGAAGTCCGCTTTCGCTAATGTTGTCAACGGCACGGATGGCAAAGACGACGCTTTCTAGGAGAGAATTGGAGGCGAGGCGGTTTGCGCCGTGGACGCCCGTCGCGGCGACTTCGCCGCAGGCGTACAGGCCCTTGATTTCGGTCCTGGACCAGGTATCGACCAGTACGCCTCCGCACATATAATGTGCGGCGGGCACCACGGGAATCCATTCCTTCGTGATGTCGATGCCTGCGTCGAGGCACTTCGCGTAGATGTTCGGGAAATGGCTCTTGATGTCTTTCGGCGTGCGGCCCGAAAGGTCGATGAACATGTTCGGCTTGCCGAGGCGCTGCATTTCGCTGTGGATGGCGCGAGCCACGATGTCGCGGGGGGCGAGCGAATGGAGCGGGTGCACCTGGTTCATGAATTCTTCGCCCTTGTAGTTCTTGAGGATTCCGCCGAATCCGCGCACGGCTTCCGAAATCAGGAAGGGCTTCTTGAGGCTAGGGGCATAAAGGCTTGTGGGGTGGAACTGCATAAATTCGATATCTTGCAGTGCGGCACCTGCGCGTGCCGCAATCGCCATGCCGTCACCGCAGCTGTCGTGCGGGCAGACGGTGTACTGCCAGATACGGCCTGCACCGCCGGTAGAAAGGATGGATGCCTTTGCGTAAAGGTTTTCGACAAGGCCAGTCTTCTGGTGAATAATCTTTGCGCCTACGCAGCGCTTTGCCTTGCCTTCACCCTTGCAAATCAGGTCCTTGATGTAGCAGTTCTCGATGTAGTGAATGTTCTTGTGGTTGTGGAGCTCGGCGAGGAGGGCCCGCATGATTTCCTTGCCGGTGAGGTCTGCCGCGTGCAAAATGCGGTGGTGGCTGTGGCCGCCTTCGAGGTGCAGGTCGAACTGCGTCTTGTCGGTCGGATTAGGGGTGAACTGTACGCCCCACTTGACGAGCTGGCGGATGGTGTCGGGACCGCTCTTGGTCAGGATGTTCACGGGTTCCTTTTTGCAAAGGCCTGCGCCTGCTTCGAGCGTGTCATCGATGTGGAACTTGAACTTGTCGGTCTTTTCGGTAACGGTGGCGATACCGCCTTGTGCATAGTTGGATGAACCGTCCGGTTTTGCTCCCTTGGTAAGGATGACGACCGAGAGGCCTTTTTCTGCAGCATGGATCGCTGCGCTTAAACCGGAAATACCTGCACCCAGGACTAGAATATCGTACATGACCGCACTCCGTTGGAGAGTTTTAGATTTTGTTGCCTAATAGATAGAAAAAATGCGCTATTTCGGCATTATTTGAATGCAAAATAAAAGATTTTCGTTTTTTTTGCTACATTTTGCGCGACAAAATTTATATGGAGTCTACTTTATGTTAACGTGGATTAATGAAAAAGCCAAGTGGATCATCGTTATCTTTGCCGCGGGTATCGTGGTGGGCCTTTTGGCCATGGACCGCGTCCCGAACCAGGGACACAGCTACCCGGTCGGCGTGGTGAACGATAAGAAGATTACTTATGCCGAATTTGATTCCCGCATCAAGAATATCGTGCAGAACCAGTACCAGGGCCAGCACCTCGAAGACGAACAGTACAATCAGCTCCGTACTGAAGTGTTCCGTAGCTTTGTTCGTCAGATTCTCCTGAACGAACAGTTCGAAAAGGCCGAACTGAGTGCTTCGGTCGCGGAACTTGAATCCGAATTCAGCCGCAATCCGGATGCCGTTCGTGCCCGTCTGGTGCAGGAAGCCCAGCGCCACCTGTATATGATTCAGCAGCAGGCAACGAGCCAGGAAGACCTGATGCAGCGTTCTCAGGCTTATATCGCCAGTCTGCCGAAGTTCCTCACGGACTCTACCTTCAATAAAGATGAGTATGACGCTTGGCTCAAGACTCCCGAAGCTTTCCGCTGGGGTGTGATGCTTCAGTTCGAAGAAGATTTGAAGGCCAATACCATCCCGATGCGCCAACTGCAGATGCTGGTCGGAGCTTCGGTTCACCCGACTTCTCTCGAAGCGAACTGGGCAGTCAATCGTCGCTTGAACGATTACGAACTGCAGGTGGCGGTCGCCTCCAATGCAGATTTCAAGGTCGAAGACAATTCCGTGGATAGCGTGATGGTTGCCGGTTATTTCAATGCCCATCGCGACAGCTTCTTTGTGAAGAAGGATATGGTTCAGTTCGAATTTGCCTATCTTCCGGTCGATGCCACTGCCGGTGATGATGCTCGCATCCGCGAATATGCCATGACCCTTTACTACCAGCTGACCGACTCCTCTTCGACCACCACGTTTGAAGATATGGCTCGTATTTCTTCTGAAGACCAGACCACTGCCGAAAAGGGTGGCCTCCTGAGCGAAGACTATGTGGGACATGGTGTCTATGTGAAGGAATTTGAAGACGTTGCCTTCAAGCTGGATTCCGGTGCCGTTTCTGAACCGGTCCGCACCCGTTTTGGTTACCACATTATCAAGAGCTACGGCAAGTCCAAGGATTCTACCGGTGCTGAACTCGTGAAGGTCGGGCACATTCTTCTGGTCGTTAATGCATCTTCTGAAACGATTGACAGTCTCGAAGGTATTCTGAACAAGGTCAAGGCTTCTGTCGATGCTGGCAAGAGCTTTGCCGAAGCCGCCAAGGAACAGAACCTCGATACCCATACTTCGAACTGGATTTCCCGTGGTGACAATATCGAAGGTGTCGGCTATCTCAAGGGCCTTGCCGCTTATGCATGGCCGAATGAAAACCTTCCGGATGAAACCAGCAAGGTTTCTCCGATCATGAAGAACAGCAAGTGGGTGGTTGTTGCCGAAAAGGTGAAGGAACTCAAGGCCGGCGAACGTAGCCTCGACCTCTATTTCGACAATATCAAGAGTACGCTTCTTCGCAACAAGGCTACTGCTGCTGCCGAAGAATACTTGAATTCTGTTGCCGAAAAGGTGAAGGCCTGGGTCCCGGCTGACAGCGCTGCCGATTCCGCAGCCGTTGCCGCGAACAAGATTGAAAAGGTGAACATCGAAAAGGCAAATGCCTCTGTCGACGGTTATGTCCCGGGCTTTGGTTATGGCAATGTCCATCTCGCCAAGACTCTCGAAAATGTCAAGGAAGGTGAATGGTCTTCCGCTATCGCCACCGATAACGGTGCCGTGATGGTGAAGGTCGTTTCCAAGAAGGCTCCGCAGGAAGATGCCGTTAAGGAAGCGGTGCAGTCCGAAATTGCCAATACTTCGAGCTATGCGGTGATGAGCATCTTCAACGAATTTGTCGCAAATCTTGAAAATTCGACTGCTGTCGAAAGCAATCTCGACCTGTACTACAGGGACTAGTCGAGTGTAGACAAATATCTAATTGTTTGCTATATTTGGCGAACCCAAATGGGCAAACATAACGGTGCCATCGTCTAGTGGTCCAGGACACTGGCCTCTCACGCCGGTAACAAGGGTTCGAGTCCCTTTGGCACTATAAAAAAGGACGGATTCCGTGTGGAGTTCGTCTTTTTATGTTGTTATGTTCACAAAAGAATGTAAAAAAATATTAAAAAAGAAGATTTTACAAAGAAAAAAAGATATATATTTGGGTGCGGATTGGGTTGTCAATGAGAATATTCAATAGAAAGCTTTTCCTTAGAGCCTTGCTGATGTTGGCAAGCCTGTTTTTTGCTGCTTTTATTCCGGAAATTTTTGCTGCGAAGGGCCATATTTTATGGGCGATTCCCTATATTTTGGCTGTTTTTTTCCTGGTCATGGTGGCTGTCCTGTACCGTTTTCCGTCGGCGGACCGTAACAAGATGCGAGACGATGTGAAGGTGCCGCCTGCGACAACTTCGATCCCGACGCGAGATTTCCAGAAGGACCTGCAGGAACGAGATGAATTGTTCCGGATGATGGTTGATATTTCTTCTAATGGCTTTTGGACATTTGACTTTGTTACTGGCAAGGTTTACTGGTCGCAGCGGGCGTTGAACATGTTGCAGGTCGATGTTGCCAATGCGGATGATTCGTTTGATGTCCTGCGTCGGCAGATTGTCGAAAGCGACTGGGATCATTTTAGGGAACTGTTGAATTCGTCGCTTGAATCCGGAGATCGGCTCAATTGCGTTGTTACGCTGCTAAAGAGCGGATCAAAGAATGAACAGCTGACTGTTTCGGGAAATGTGCAGAAAAATGCGGATGGCCGCCCTGTGCGTGTTATCGGCTCGGTCACCACGTATTCCGACAAGCAGGCGATTGACAAGCAGAATTTCTACTACGCTTATCAGGATGCCCTGACAGGAGTGTATAACCGCAAGTTCTTCCTAGAAAAGCTGAAGGTCGATGTCGATATGGCCCTGCAGCGCCCCGATTACCTATTTGCCGTTGCCCTTTTGGATATTGACCGTTTCGGTGCGATCAATGCATCCTATTCGGTCAACGTGGGTGACAACGTGCTGCGGGTCGTGGCAGACCGAATCAAGTCTCAGTGCCGTACGGGAGATACGATTGCGCGCATCGGTCCCGACGTTTTTGCTATTGTCCTGCACGATATTCAGTCGGGTGGCAGCGATAGCGATGTGAAGTCAATTGTACGTCGCATCCATAATGCGGTCAAGTTGCCGATCCAGCTGGAAGGCCGTGAACTTTATATTGGCGTTTCGATGGCTGTTGCCCTGAACCGCGAAGTGGACTGCGTCGAGGATATCCTTGCGAATGCGACGGCTAGCCTTCGTGAAATGAAGAAAGGCGTCAACCATGGGGGCATCCAGTTCTCGTGTGGAGGCATTCGCGAAAAGGCGATGCGTCTTTACAAGCTTGAATTCGAAATCCGCAAGGCGATTCAGGCGCAGGAATTCGTGCTGTTCTACCAGCCGATTGTCGATATTACGGATGGAAACCGCATTGTTGCTTTCGAGGCGCTCGTTCGCTGGAACCAGGCGCAGAACGGTTTTATTTCGCCGGCCGATTTTATTCCCATTGCAGAAGAAACCGGACTCATTATCCCGTTGGGCGCGCAGTTGCTTGAAATGGCTTGCATCCAGATGAAAAAATGGGTGGATATGGGTTTTGATAATGTCCAGATGGCGGTCAACTTCTCGGCCAAGCAGTTTGCCCTGGATAATATGCTCGAAGACGTGAAGCAGGTCCTGTTGCGCACGAAGCTGAATCCGAAGAACCTGAAACTTGAAATTACTGAATATACCGCAGTGTGCGAAGCCGAAAAGACGGTGAAGATTATGCAGGCGCTTTCGGGAATGGGTATCCAGATTTCGATTGACGACTTCGGAACGGGTTATAGCAGTCTTTCTTACCTGAAACGCTTCCCGATCCATACTCTCAAGATGGACAAGTCCTTTATCGACCATGTGACAGACGACGAAGAAGACGCTTCGTTTGCCCGTATGGTGATCGGTATCGCGAAATCGTTGAATCTTGACCTGATCGCCGAAGGTGTCGAGTCTGAATCCCAGCTTGAATTCTTGAGAGCTGAAGGTTGCAAGCTGATTCAGGGATTCTACTTCAGTAGGCCTCTTTCTTCGGATAAGGCTCTCGAATACCTGCAGGCGCATTACCAGCCTGAAGAGCTTCAGACTGTATAGTTAGATGCCGTAGCAACGGCGAGTATTTTCGCGGCAGTCCCTGTAGAGTTGATCTATGGGGATTTGTTTTACCTGGGCGAGAGCTTGTGCAATGTAAGGAATGTAGCCCGAATGGCAGGGCTTTCCGCGGTAAGGAATGGGGGACATGTAAGGGGAGTCCGTTTCTAGGAGCATCTGGTCCATAGGCACGAGTGCCGCGGCATCGCGCACATTTTGCGCATTCTTGAAAGTCACGATTCCCGTAAATCCAATAAAGATGTTTGCGCCGCGGTACTTTAGGTCAAGTAATTGTGCGCAGAATTTAGGCGAGCCCGTAAAGCAGTGTACATGAATCTTGCTTCCGCGAAGGTCTGTGTTTCGCAATACGGCGAGCGCTTCGTCATCTGCTTCGCGCAGGTGAAGCACTAGCGGCTTTTTTGAGGCGAGACCGAGTTTTAGATGGCGCTCGAAAAGTTTGACCTGTTCGGCCTTGGTTTCGGAACCGTAATGGTAATCCAGCCCGAATTCGCCACACGCAACGCACTTGGGGTGCTTTAGAAATTCCTGCAGGCGGGCTTCGTCTTCAGCGGTTTCCGTCAAAACATATTCCGGATGAATCCCATAAGCGGTGTAGACGTTCGCGTATTTTTCAGAGAGCTCCTGGGCTCGCGTAAAGTCTGCCGGGTCGCAGGCCACGTGAATATAGGCTTCGGGGGGCTTCACATTTTCGTCGGGATCGTGGGAAAGGCGTGCAAACAAGTCGCCGACGGTTTCGCCGGAGTGCTGCTCGTAAGAATCTAGGTGACAATGAGTATCAATGAACATGGTAATTAGTTCGGAATTCGGAGTTCTGAGTTCCGAATTGAATTAATCGCGGCGTTGCCGCTTTACTTATTAATTCCGAAATCCGAATTCTGAAATCTGAATTAATAAGTGACTTCTACGATCTCGTAAGTAATCACACCCTTGGGGGCTTGCACTTGCACCTGGTCGCCTTGTTTTTTGCCCATCAGGGCTTCGCCGACGGGGGACTTCATGCTGATGCGGCCTTGCAACGGGTCAATTTCTTTTTCGCCTACGATACTGTAGGTGCGTTCGCGCTTGGTCTTGATGTCCTTCATCTTGACTGTGGCGCCAAAGCGAACCGTGCCGTCATCGCTTGCCTGCGATTCAACGACCTTGGCGCCGTCTAGGATGCGGTCCAGTTCGCGGAGCCTACGGTCGATTTCGCGCACGCGCATACGCCCATACGTGTAGGCAGCGTTTTCGCTACGGTCGCCTTCGGCCGCTGCCGCCTGCACCTGATTGATCATCGCCGGGCGTTCCACGTATTTCAGGTGTTCCCATTCCGCCTTGAACTTTTCAAAGCCTTCTTTAGAAATCAAGTGTTTCATCGACCTAAATGTAGAAAATGTGATGACGACTAGCTACATATTTCTGCTGACTGTCTATTGTCTACTTCCTACTATTGCTATATTTGGCTAGCAATGATTCAATTTAAGCACAAGCGTATCGACCGCAACGAGTCGAAGTATAAGAGACTGAGCCGTATCTATTACAACCGCTTGTTTCCCAAACGGCAAGATGCCTTGAAAGTGGCTTGGTCCGTTGCGGCGGGCGTATTTATTGGTATTTGGCCGACCATTGGTGTCGCGATTATTTTGACGGTTGCGTTCTGTGCCCTGTTCAGACTCCCGAAGGTGCCGGGAATTGTTTCTTCTTTCGTGGCAAACCCGCTCACTCAGTTCGGTTTCTTCTATCCGTCGGGATACGCCATCGGTTGCTGGCTGTTGAAGCCTGAAAAAATCAATTTCGATTTTCTGGAAGAATTTGAAGGGCTTTCTTTCAAGAACTGCTTTTCCCTGATTTCGCACTTGTGGCACGATGCCGCAGGGCATTTGGCGGCATTTATGGTCGGAATTACGATTGTGGCTGCCATTGGCGGTGCCATCTTCTTTTTCCTGGCCTATTTTATTGTAAATTATCGCAAGAAAAAATGGATGGAGGCGAAAACCGGCTACATCCAGAGCTTGATTGCTGAAGACGAAGCTTTAATTAAAGAAGCACACAAAGGAAAACACCCTATGATGCATATCTATCCGTTCAAGGCGCTGCGCCCGGTGAATCCGGCCGAAGCCGAAACGATTTCCGCCCTCCCGTACGACGTGATGAACCGCGCCGAAGCTAAGGCCATGGCCGAAGGGCTACCGCATTCCTACTTGCGCGTGACTCGTGCCGAGCTGGAACTTCCTGATTCTGTGGATGCATACGACCCGAAGGTCTATGTGCATGCTCGCGAAAATCTCGACAAGATGATTGCCGACGGCGTAATCGCTTACGACAAGAAGCCCTGCCTCTACGTTTACCGCCAGACCATGAACGGTCGCGAACAGTACGGCCTCGTTTGCTGTGTGCCCGCTGCGGACTACTTCAACGGCATTATCAAGAAGCACGAACTGACCCGCGCCGACAAGGAAGAAGACCGTCTGCGCCATGTGCTAGCCACCAACGCCAATACCGGTCCGGTGTTCCTGACTTACCGCGACCAGGGCCAGTTCGACGTGTTCGGTGCCGTGACCAAGCGTAAGCCTATTTACGACTTCGTGAGCAAGGGCGACGGATTCGGCCATACGGTTTGGATCATTGACGATGACGCCGAAATTGAAGCCATCCGCAAGTCTTTCGAAGCCGTTCCGGTGAGCTACATTGCCGACGGTCACCACCGCAGTGCTGCTGGTGCTCGCGCCGCCAGCTACCGCGCCGAACAGAACCCGAACAACACCGGTGACGAAGAATACAACCGTTACCTCGCCATTCTCTTCCCGAGCACCCAGCTCAAGATCCTCGACTACAACCGTGTGCTCAAGGACCTGAACGGTCGTACTCCGGAACAGCTCATGGACGAAATGAAGAAGGTGTTTGACGTTGCTGAACTTGACAAGATGCAGAGCCCTGCCAAGCAGAACCAGGTGAACTTCTACATGGGCGGCAAATGGTACGCTTGCACGTTCAAGGCTGAATACCTCAAGAACCTCGGCCCGGTGGACAGCCTCGACGTGGCTCTCCTCCAGAAGCTTATCCTCAAGCCGCTCTTCGATATCGACGACCCGCGTACTTCCAAGCGCATCGACTTCGTCGGTGGCATCCGCGGTCTCGGCGAGCTGGTGAAGCGCGTGGATAGCGGCGAATGCGCCTGCGCCTTTGCCATGTACCCAACCACTCTCGATCAGCTCATGAACATCGCCGACGCCGGCGAAATCATGCCGCCGAAGAGCACTTGGTTTGAACCGAAGCTCCGCGACGGTCTCTTGGTTCACTCGCTGGACTAATTGCTGAACAGTTTCGATTTGAAATAGAGTCATAAGGTTCGCCTTATGATTCTTTTTTATATGAGGTTATCGGGGGGGGGCTTCAGGAGTCAGCCTTGTGGCGTCCTCTTAATCCATCCAGCTTCCTACTGTCTACTTCCTACCATCTACAGCATCATCTTCCGTAGCGAGGAGCGACAGCGCAAAATTCATTGCTTTGTCGAGGAGTTTTTTCGCTGGGACAACGACCTTGTCCTTGATGCGGTCAGGCCACTTGATATAGCGCCCGATGAAGTCGTTATGGGTGAAGTAGCCGAATTCACGGGAGTCGGGACAACTGGTTCCTTTTGAACAGGTCAAGTAATAGCAGTCTTCGTCGATAATAATTTCGTTGAGCGGTTCTTCGAGGTATTCCACGGGCTTGGGTTCCGCCGCCGTTTCAGCCACGATCGCTGCAGTGTCCTTGACGGTAGAGTCCTTGATTGCTGCGGTTTCGGCCTCGTTTGTATCCAGCGTCTGCGGCGGTGGTGGATTTAGTTCAAGCTTGGCAGGCTTGAGACGGAAGAGCTCGCGCTTGATTTTGATGGGGGCGTTACCCGGTTCGCTTTGACGGATTTGCAACTCGATAAGGTAACGGTCCTGCCATGGGAGAAAATCAATTTCCTTAAGGCTGACCTGGCGGTTCGCGATCTTGGTGGAGCCGACACGGTCCAGGTTTATTTCGCGGTCACCTTGCCATAGGCTCGACTTGACGGCAACCTTTTGCCCGTGTGCATGCAGGTAAGAGAGAACATAATCTTGTTCGACGTCGTTTAGTTTTTCAAAATAGAGCGTGTCGCCGGCCTTGGGAATGTAAATGGTCTTACTTTGTATAAAGGAATCTTCGTTTTTCCATTTGAAGTTGCGATGCGGTGTCCGGACGATGCCTTTGTCTGTAATTTCAATGGAGTCTCCCGGCATGGCAAGAACGTTACGGACCATGGCGTCTCCGCTCTTGAGGGCGACCCAGACGATGTCTTGGTCCTGGATTCTGCTTAGGCATTGCGGAAGCTTGCACATCCAGTGGATGGAATGCTCCTTGAACTTGGGGGCCATCGATGAATCCATGATCTTTACGGGAGCGATCGCATAAAGTCGAGCCGCTAAGGCAAGCCCCAGTATTATCATGAGGATAAGGAATAAAAAGAAGATATGGCTTTGGGAATTGCGCCGCTGTAAACGTCGAACTTTTCTCGAAAGCCTGGACATCTTGTTTTAGTCCCCGTTGCTGGTGGAGTTGTCGGAGAGCGAAAGCACGGCGAGGAACGCCTTCTGCGGCACTTCCACCGAGCCGATGCTCTTCATGCGCTTCTTGCCTTCCTTCTGCTTTTCAAGGAGCTTGCGCTTACGGGTAATGTCGCCGCCGTAGCACTTGGCAAGCACGTCCTTGCGCACGGCCTTCACCGTAGAGCGGCTAATGATCTTGCCGCCGATGGCGCCCTGGATGGCCACGTCGAATTGCTGGCGCGGAATAAGGTCCTTAAGCTTCACGCAGATGGCGTTGGCATAAGTGTGGGCCTTGTCCTTGTGGATAATCACCGAGAAGGCGTCCACCGGGTCGCCGTTCAACAGGATGTCCAGCTTGACCAGGTTGTTTCTGCGGTATTCGCTTGGCGCATAGTCGAGGCCAGCGTAGCCGCGGCTTACGGATTTCAGGCGGTCGTAGAAATCGAACATAATTTCGGCGAGCGGCAGGTTGTACTTGAGAATAACCTTTTCTTCGTCGAGGTATTCCATGGTTTCGAATTCGCCGCGCTTTTCTTCGCAGAGCGTCATGAGCGCACCCACGAATTCCTTGGGCGTAAATATTTGCGCCTTCACGTAAGGTTCTTCGATGTGGTCGTAGCGGCTCGCGTCGGGGAGCTTGGAGGGGCTTTCGATTTTCACCATGGTGCCGTCGCTCATGTACACGTGGTATTCCACGTTCGGTACGGTCGTGATGATGTCCACGTTGAATTCGCGGTCGAGGCGTTCCTGCACGATTTCCATGTGCAAGAGTCCGAGGAACCCCGTGCGGAAACCGAAACCGAGCGCTTCGGAAGTTTCCGGTTCCCAACTCAAGGCGGAATCGTTCAGGCGGAGTTTTTCAAGGGCTTCGCGCAAGTCCTTGTAATCTTCCGGGTTGATGGGGTAGATACCGGAATAAATCATCGGCAGAATATCCTTGTAACCAGGAAGCGGCTCGGTAGCCGGGTTTGCCGAATCGGTCAAGGTGTCGCCGATTTTCACGTCGCTAATCGTCTTCACGTTCGCAAGTACGTAGCCCACCATGCCTTCCGAAAGTTCGGGTCGCGGGTCGCGGCGCATGCTGAAGGTTCCGACTTCGGTCACCATGTATTCGCCGCCGGTCTTCATCATGCGGATTTTCATTCCGGCCTTGAGCGTACCTTCTACGATGCGGATGTAATTGATCACACCGCGGTAAGAATCGTATACGGAGTCAAAGATGAGTGCCTTGAGCGGCTTTCCGCTATCGCCCTTGGGGGCTGGAATTTCGTCGACAATTTTGTCCAGCACCTGCTCCACGTTCAGGCCTGTCTTTGCCGAAATGCGGGGAATCTTGTCGGGATCGTAACCGAGCAAGTCGCCTACGAGCTGTGCCACATGGTCGGGCTGAGCGCCCGGAAGGTCTACCTTATTGAGCACCGGAATAATTTCCAGATCGTTTTCCAGAGCCAGGTAGAGGTTCGATAGTGTTTGTGCCTCGATGCCTTGGCTTGCGTCCACGACGAGAATCGCCCCTTCGCATGCGGCCAGGGAGCGGCTGACTTCGTAAGTAAAGTCCACGTGCCCCGGCGTATCGATCATGTTCAGGATGTATTCCTTGCTGTCTTTTTCGTACACCATGCGGATGGCGTGAGCCTTGATGGTAATGCCGCGTTCGCGTTCAAGGTCCATGTCGTCCAGGAGCTGGTTGGTCATCTCGTTTTTCGAGACCGTCTTGGTCAGTTCGATCATGCGGTCTGCAAGTGTCGATTTACCGTGGTCAATGTGGGCGATGATGCTGAAATTTCTGATATTGTCGTTTTGCGGCATAGGTGCGATAGATTTACCGGGTGAATACTGCTAATTTTCGGGGTAAATATAGAAAATGCGCAAATGGGCTTTGACAAAATTAGCTATATTACCGATATAAATTGTAGAAAAGCACCATTACTTCATGGTTGTCAGGAATATGTTTTCAAAATTTTCAAATCGCATGGTCCACCATTCCTGGTGTCGTCCGTTAGTTTTTTTTGCCGTTGTCTGCACCCTTGCATCGGGACTGTTCTGCCTATCATTTGCAGAGGGCAAGGTTTTCAATAAAGATTACTCTGGAATCAAGGCTATCGAGGCTGTCATCGAAACTCACGAAGGTAAAATCGTAATTAATCTTGATTTCAAGTCCGCCCCGAATACGGTTGCCAATTTTGTGGAACTTGCGAACAAGGGATTTTATAATGGTCTCCTGTTCCACCGTGTGATTCCGGGATTCATGATCCAGGGCGGCGATCCCGATGGTAATGGCACGGGCGGTCCCGGCTATTCGATCGACGATGAAATTTCCAGGTTGACGCATGAAACCGGAGTGATTTCGATGGCCAACCGTGGCCCGAATACGAACGGTTCGCAGTTTTTCATTACGCAGACGCCCCAGCACCATCTGGATGGTAAGCACACCGTGTTTGGCAAGGTGCTCGAAGGGCAGGATGTAGTTTGTCGCATCGAACAGAACGACCCCATTATTAACATCACTATCGTGGAAAAGAAGTAACCTATGAGTTCTAAGAAAGTCGCATCTAAGGATTCCAAGTCCAAAAAGGCTCCCGCCAAGGCTGCTGCAAAGAGTGCCGCCAAGCCGGCAGCGAAGGCTGCCGCTAAGGCTCCAGCCAAGAAGCCTGCTGAAAAGCCGGCTAAGAAGGTCGCCCCTGCTGCAAAGAAGCCTGCTCCGGCTCCTGCGAAAAAGGCCCCCGCCAAGGCAAAGCCCGCTCCGAAGGCTGAATCTAAAAAGTCAGTGACTAAGGATGCTCCTAAGACTTCTACTGCAAAGAAGGCTCCCGCCGCGAAGCCCGTTGCCACGGAGAAGAAGGTCTCTAAATCCTCCGCGAAACCTGTTGCCGCAAAGACCGTCGAAAAGGTTGCCTCAAAACCGAAGGCTGCTGAAAAGGTGGAAAAGGCCGCTCCTGCTGCCAAGAAGTCCGCGCCCGCTCCGGTAAAGGCTCCTGTCAAGGAAGAAAAAAAGGTCGCTCCGGTAGAAACACCCAAGGTTAAGGAAGAATCCGCTGCAGTCGCTTCCGTTGCTGCTGACGACAAGGGCGAAGTCAAGAAGAAGAATGCTCCGGACTACGCCTATGCCGTACTTCTGCAGGGAGTCAAGCGTCTTGCCAAGACGATCATGTTCGTAAAGGTCGATGAATCCGAAGACCGCTCCAACAAGAAGAAAATGTCCAGCGATGTCAAGAACCTGGACATGAAGCCGACTTCCCCGATCCGCCACAAGGCGTCCCTCGCCGAAGAAACGCAGGAAGAATTGACGGAACGTATCCTCAAGGAACTGGAAGAACAGAACCGCTTGTTCGAGCGTGAAGCGGCGACGCAGATGTGCACCCGTTGCAACCGCAACTTGGTGTCTCCTGAATTCTGGGTCGACAAGCACCTCGGCTTCTGTGAAGAATGCGCCGCAATCCTTAAGCTCGGCCAGTCCAAGGAAGCCCGTAAGGTGGAATACCAGCTGGGCGCTATGGACGGAGACTCCCTGGATGAAGAAGATGACGATATTATTGGACCGGACGCAGACGACCTGAAGGCCGCTGAAGAAGATCTGGCCGAAATGGACGACTAATATCTCCATTCATCGCAATTTCAAAAAACTCTCGCAAGGCTGCGGGAGTTTTTCATCTTTCTTGGACGCGCCAATGAAGAGGCTCCGGTATTTTTTTAGATATATCAATAAATTAGCGTCGATACTGATTGACAGTATAGACGCACTGGTCGAACGGTGCGACAGATGAATCTCGTCTTGGCGAGATTGCCTGTTAGTTCACCTTGCGCATGACGCCGATTAGCTTTCCTGCGATAGTGAAGTCCTTGTCGTTCTTGACGATGATGGGACGGTAGCGCGGGTTTGCTGGGCGAAGTTCTACATGGTCTGCCAGGGGATGGTAGTACTTGACGGTGGCTTCGTTGTCAATTTGAGCAACGATGATTTCACCGCGTTCGGCAGTCTTTTGCTGACGAGCGAAGATGAGGTCTCCGTCAAAGATGCCGGCGTTGATCATAGAATCGCCCTTGACGCGGAGTGCGAATACATCCGAACGGCAGGCGAGGAAGTCGCGGTCAATCGTGACGGTGCCTTCGAGGTTCTGCACGGCAAGAATCGGCGTACCGGCGGCAACTCGGCCGACGATAGGAATTTCGATCGTGTTGCTCGGGGCTTCGGCGACATTTCCGCTTTTGTCGTTGTCGATAACTTCGATGCCGCGGCTGAGTCTGGGCGAACGGTTGATGTAGCCCTTCTTGATGAGGGCTGCAAGAATGGAACGCACGCCGTTTGTCGAAGAAATTTCAAAATGGTTGCCGATTTCGCGCACTGTGGGTGGCATACGGTTTTCCTTTGAATATTTCTTGATGTATTCAAGAATTTCTTCTTGACGGGAAGTCAATTCCTTGCGTTTGGAGTTTTCCAAACCGTCGAATTTTCCGTTGACCATATTTTACCTCGCTATTAACTTTCTATACACAAATATAATGCACAAAAGGGCATTTGTCAATATTTTCACTGCACAAAAGTGCTTTTTTTACAAAAAAATATGAAAAAGTTCCGGTGGCAGCAGCATGCCACGCTGAATTACTATCTTTCGTTTCATGAATACCGCATTTTATGTCTTTATGAAGTTGTTGCCGAAGAACGCGGTAAGCCGTGTATTCGGAGCCTTTACCCGTCTTCGCGTGCCGGTGCTTTCGAAGGTGGCACGCAATAAGTTTGCCGCCTACTACAAGCTGAATATGGAAGAGTCGGAATATCCGCTCGAACATTACGCAAACATCGGTGAACTTTTTATCCGCAGGCTCAAGCCGGGAATGCGCCCGATTGCTGATTCCGAAATTGTATCGCCGGTAGACGGCGTGCTTTCGCAGACGGCCGTTTTCGACGGCAAGCAGGAACTGATCCAGGCCAAGGGCAAAACCTACACGCTCAAGGACTTGCTCCGTGACGAAGACATGGCCGCCCGCTTTGAAGGAGGCGCATTCGCGACGATTTATCTGGCTCCGTTCAACTACCATCGCATTCACAGTCCGGCTGCGGGCGAAGTTATTGGCGCGAGTTATTGTCCGGGAACTCTCTGGCCGGTGAACGTCGGCAGTGTTGAACGCGTGGAAGGCCTGTTTTGCATCAACGAACGACTCACGAGCCATATACGCCTGGACGACGGTTCTGAAATGCTGGTGGTCAAGGTCGGAGCTACGAACGTGGGCCGCATCGGAGTCGCTTACACGGACGAGCTCCTTGTGAATGCGGGCAAACTCCCCAGGGACTGCAAGCGCTACGACTGGAAACCCTCGCAAGAAATCCGCGCGGAAAAGGGCGGCGAACTCGGCCGTTTTGAAATGGGCAGCACCGTGATTCTCGTGGTTGACAAGAAGATTCGCGAAAGAAATCCGGGGCTTTTCCAGAGCCGTGTCGGGACTGCCGTGAAGGTGGGCGAGGCGCTCTAATACAGTATCGAGGCGCATTGCCTTTAGGTATTTCCGGTGGTATCTGTTAAGCGTTTTATTCACGATGAGCCGGCGTTGTTCAAGGCGACGGCTGAATTCGTGCGCTTGTTTGCGCGAATCGATGACCTGGTTCTTGCCGTCGCAACTTGTGAAAAAAATATCAATGCGCGTATTGCCTGGACGCTTTTCGGAACGGCGCTTTTTCAAGACGTTAGCTACCCTGAGTTTGTGACGCTTTTGCGGACTCTGAACGAAAAATTCCCTGGCGAAAAACTCTGGACATTGCCGGTGCCGAAGGCGCAGGACATTGAGGACTGTGTAGAAACCGCTTTCGGTTGTCGCTCCTGGTCCATGTTTGAGAACGTGTCGGGAATTTTCTGGAGTGTAGGGCTCTTTGTGCGCCGTCACCTGGATTTGCAAGGCTGGCTTAAGTCTCGCACGCCCGAAGAAATCTGGCGCGATCTGGGTGAAATCTATTTTATGGGCAAGGGGAATCCGCGCCCGAAAGTTTGTGCCGCGATTTATCGATTGCTTGCTCCTGCTCCGGTGGGGCTTGGGCTTGACTGTATTGAATGTGAATCCGGGCATAATTCCGTGAAATGGCCTCCGTTGCCTTTGACGATGGGCGCTCGCCGCTATCTCTCGATTCTTGGGCCTGCGAGCGACGGCTTTGCGGATTTAGAGTCTTCGCAAAAGCAAACGCTGGCGATCGACATGTATGTGGCGCTTGTGCGGTATTTGATGGAACAGTCCGAGAATGCCGAAGTCAAAAAGTCGAAGGTCGACACCTTGACCGCCTATGTGGCTGCTCATAGTCTGCAGTTCTACTTGGAAGACGGTACGGATGATTTTATCTGTCGACAAGCTACAAACCGGTGTCGCAAATGTCCCTTGCGCAAATATTGCAACTACGCTATTTGATTCGGATTTCGGCATTCAGATTTCGGAGTTGTTTAGATTTGGAGACTTTTGAAATTTTGACTCTTTTTTTTTCTACATTTCACGTATGTTTTTCTCTTGTAAATCCTTGGGGCTTGTGCTTGCGGCGAGTATTGCGGCGCTTGTGACTGGCTGCCAGGAGAAAGATGAAATCCCAGTCGACTATTCCGCGATTGCGTACAAATTTTTGAAGCCTGTTTCCTTTGCACAAGATTCTTCGAAAAATTCAGAAATATCTTCGCTGGAATGTCGCTTTGATTACCGTTATGCGGTTATGCTTGGCGATACTTTGGACGTGACGGTGCTTGAGTTCGAAAGCGATGTGTATGCGCTCGACTATTACATGAATAGCGGACATTTTCAGGGCAGCGTTCCGATTCTGAGGGGTAACTTCCTGGAGCAGAGTTTCCGTGCCGACAAACATATCTTTATTTTCAGACACGACAGCTACCGCCGCTATGAACGAGCAGACCTTGAAAATTACGTCCGCAAGTTCCCTGGCTACCATGGCGGCTTCCCGCAGGCATTCCTGAGCTTGCCGTTTGAATTCCGTGAACAGGGACGTTCTTCGATTCAGACGAAGTTTTTCCTCGGCGTCAAGTCGAGCTTTCCGGTGCTGGTGCAAAGCTATCGTGACGGTAATTTGCGCTGGAATGTGGCTCGCAGCTGGGACCAGGTCGAATCGGATGCGTTCAGAGCCTGGGTTTCCGGCTTGAAGCACGTGGAACCGGTCGGCATCTTCCCTGCGAATGACTGCATTTACTTTGAGGCGGGTGAGGGCTCAAACGGAATTGCAAGCCGCCTGTCCGGTGGGCGAGTGGCTGTTGTCTGGGGCTATATGTCCTGGCCGGACTTGGAACGCACGTTCTTTACCGCCGGCGACCGCATTTACGAGGCGCGATATTAGCGGTTATGAGCTCGGCACGATGTGCCTTTGAGGAATGTGCTCGCCTTGCTTAGCATGGCTTTGAGGTGAGTTAGGCGCCATCGGCGCATTTTTCAATTCTGAAATCCGAAATCTGAATTCTGAATTTGTTATATTAGTGCTATGGCTATTGAAAAACTTGCAGAAACTCTTTTGGAAAAGCTCCGTTTCATCACCAAGGCTGAAACGGTTATCGGTAACCCCATTCAGGCCGGCGAATCGACCGTTGTGCCCGTGAGCCGCGTGTCAGTGGGTTTCGGTTTTGGTGGTCATCAGTCCAAGGGAGATACTTCTGCCTCTGGCGGTGGCGCCTCGGTGGAACCGGTCGCCTTCCTCGTCATCAAGGGCGACGACGTGCGCGTGATGCCTATTAGCAAGGACAGTTCGCTTGTTTCTAAAGTCATGGACATCGTGCCCGATGTCGTGAACAAGTTTAAGAAGACAGACTCTGAATAGTGCATTGCCGTGACCGTGACTTTATATTGCGGTCGACCTCTTTTATAAAAAATGATCTGTTTGAGTTGATCGTACCTATAAGTTGTCACTTTTGAGTGTCTTATAGGTACTCTTTTTATGTGCGAAGTAATGTGCGACCTATAAATGATGGTCGGCCGTTGTTTTATAGGTGTTTTTTTCTTGAATTTCGAGATTTTGTGTGGTTAATTTGTTTGTAAAATGCAAAAAAGTACCTATAAAATGTTGCTTGTGAAAATGTTTATAGGTACATCCTTATAATCTTTTTGTTTTATGTACCTATAAAGTCCTTTTTCCGTTTGACTTTATAGGTGGTTCTTGCCAAAATAAATGCCCCAGCATTGAGCTGAGGCTTTTTGAATGGTTTTGATAGGGCTTTGGGCTAATTAGCCGAGCACCTTCTTTTCGAAGTCGCCGAGGCAGTCAACGAGGGCCTGCACGCCTTCGACCGGCATCGCGTTGTAGATGGAAGCACGGAAGCCACCCACGGAGCGGTGACCCTTGAGCTGCTGGAGGCCGCGTTCCTTTGCGAATTCGAGGAATTCCTTGGCGAGGTCATCGGCCTTGTCGGCAGCGACCACGTCCTTGTTGAACACGAACGGAACGTTCATGATGGAACGGTCTTCCTTGGCAGCGGTACCGACGAAAACCTTGGAGTTGTCGAGGGCGCTGTAAAGGAGAGCAGCCTTGCTGCGGTTCACCTTTTCGATAGCTTCGACACCACCGAATTCCTTGAGCCACTTGAGGGTGCGGTTCATCACGTACACGGCGAATACCGGAGGAGTGTTGAACATGTTGGCAGCGTCGATGTGGGTCTGGAAGTTGAGCATCGTCGGGATGGTGCGGTTCACCTTGCCGAGGAGGCCCTTCTTGATGATGGTAACAGTCACGCCAGCGCAGCTGATGTTCTTCTGGGCGCCGCCATACACAACGCCGAAGTCGGACACGTTGATCTTGCGGGCGAGGAAGTCGGAGCTCACGTCAGCCATGAGGAAGCCGGACTTCGGCTTCGGGAAGTTGTGCCATTCGGTACCGTAGATGGTGTTGTTGGCAGTCACGTGGAGGTAGGTCGCGTTGTCGGAAAGCTTCAGGTTCTTGTCGATGCGGCTGTAGGTTTCGGACTTGGTGTCGCAAGCGGCGAGAGCGTTACCGAACTGCTTGGCTTCCTTGTAAGCCTTGTTTGCCCAAACGCCAGTCAGAGCGTAGTCTGCCGTAGCGTCCTGGTCCAAGAAGTTCATCGGGAGCATGCAGAACAGAAGGGAGCAACCACCACCGAGGAAAACGATGTCGTAGTCTTTAGGGATGCCCATCAATTCGCGGAGATACTGTTCCGTCTGGGCGAACATGTTTTCAATTGGCTTTGAACGGTGACTCATGGAGAGAATGCTGATACCGCTGTTTTCGAAGTCGATGCATGCAGCAGATGCTTCCTTGAGTGCCTGTTCGGGCAGGACAGACGGTCCTGCGCTAAAGTTATAGACTTTATTTGCCATGGTTGTGTTCCTTTTTGTTTTGCCCCGCATGGTTTACGGGACTCTTAAATTACGCGCGTAAAAATAGCAAAATACGGCTTTTTCGGCTACTGTTTTTTAGACGAGAGATGAGAGACGAAAGACGAGAGATAAAGAAAAAAGACGAGATTTCTCTCGTCTCTAGTCTGTAGCCGCGTAGCGGCGTTCTTTGACGCCTTTGGCGTCAGGTACTGCGGTTCGGTCATATCGGCAAACAGGTTTGCCGCTGCGACGCTCGCCTTGTAACCTACTCGTCTAACTTACACGCCGAGGGCTTCGATAGCCGCCTGGTACTTCTTGAGGCGGAACTTGGTCTTGAGTTCACGGCGTTCCTGGCGTTTGATGTACTTGTCTTCCAAAAGAACGTTCAGAATGGCGCTCTTGGCCTTGGCCATCAGCGGATCGTTCTTGAGGGTGCCCATGAAATTTACGAATTCCTTTTCGCGGGCTTCGTAATTCGCTTCTTCGGCGGGGACGCCTTCGGCCATCAGCTTGCAGCTGTATTCGTCGATCCAGCCCTGGTTCTTGTGGTATGTCATTTTCTGGATCTTTTCGACCATATCGGCCGGAACGCCCATGGCAATCACTTCTTCTGGGGTCTTCTTGGTAGAATCGGTAATCAAGTCCTGCAAAATGGCGAGTGTCTGAACCTCTTCGGATTCACCCCTGTTCTTCAAGAAGTCCGCGACGTTTTGGAGAAAATCGATATAGGGGCCGCCGGCCTTGTCTGTTTGGTTCTTGTGGACATCGGCGGCAATTTTGTAAGCTTCTGCGTAAGAGAGCATAATGATCCTTTTAAAAAATAAAACTATCGGTGCTAATCACACTATACCTTCAATATATATAAAGATTTCAAGAAAAAGTGTCACGTTTTTGTCTTATTTTTCAAAAAAAGGATTTTTTTCAAATATAGGGCAAAAAAAAAAGCCCCAGCAAGGCTGTTGGACCATTTTGCCGGGGAGTATTCCAAGTTGGAATAGGGAGTTTTTAGGCGAAGTTTTTGCCCAAAATGTCGGAGACGTTCTTCAGGATTCCTTCGGCAACGTCCGGCTTGTTCATGGAGTAAACATGTACGTTTGTGATGCCGTTGGCGTACAGGTCGATGATCTGGTCGCTGGCGTAAATGATACCGGCCTGCTTCATGGCTTCTGGATCGCTGCCGAACTTGTCCACAAGCGATTTAAAGCGCTGCGGCATAAAGGAACCGGAAAGCTTGATGGCGCGTTCCACCTGGTTCGCGTTCGTGATGGGCATAATGCCTGGGAGCACCGGGCAGTTCACGCCAGCATCGCGGAGCTTGTAAAGGAAACTGAAGAAGAGGTTGTTATCAAAAACCATCTGCGTCGTGAGAAAGTCGGCGCCGGCGTCGACCTTTTCCTTGAGGTGTTTGATGTCTTCGGCCTGGTTGGCGCTTTCGGGGTGCTTCTCGGGGTAGCAGGCGGCTCCGATGCAGAAGTCCGCGTCTGCGTCCTTGAGTTCACGGATGAGTTCCACGGCGTAGTGGTAATCGCAGTTGTCGCGACCGTTTGCAATCAGCTCCGGCGTGAGATCGCCACGGAGTGCCATCACGTTCTTGATGCCTGCGGCCCTCATATCTTCGATGCGCTGGCGGATGGTTTCCTTGCTGCTGGAAACGCAGGTGAGGTGGGCGAGCATCGGGATGCCGAACTTTTCCTTCAGGTTCTTTGCAATCTGGAGCGTGTACTGGCTCACGCCGCCACCGGCACCGTAAGTCACGCTCATAAAGGCGGGACCGAGAGCTGCAATCGATTCGGTGGCGGCCTTTACGTTATCGAAGCTTGTCTCTTTTTTAGGCGGGAAAACTTCGAACGAAAGGCTTATCTTGTCTTGCTTCAGAATGTCTACAATCTTCATAATTTCTCCGTGGGCGGGCGAACCGGCACCCTAAGTCTATGCAAATATGTTAATACGCGCATAAATATAGTAAAAATCTAAAAATAAAGTTTAATCCGCGCAAAGTTTGTCGAGTTCATCCTTCTTTTCGAGGATGGTATCAAGCCGGCTTTTGTAATCCATGTCGGTTTCCCTGCGCAACAATTCGGTGATTTCTGCAACCGGCGTATAAATCGGCGTGAGCGAGAGGTTCCCGAGAACACCCTTTAGCGCATGGGCAGCGTCGAAGGCTTTTTTGGTTGCGAGGCGAGTCGCCAGATTCGTGCCCTGCCCGACAAGGCGAAGGCTAGCGTTCCCATTATCGCCATGACTGCGAACGCCTTTGGCGATGACCTCAAGAAGTAGAAAGACTCCGGCATGAACGCTCACCTGGCAAAGCCCATCGATGTCGGCATGCTCACAGAAACGCTTGCGCAGTGGGTGCGGTAGCAGAACGCGGGAAGAAATTATGACTTATTCAATTATTGGCGTCCTGGCGACAATCCTTTTGCTCATCGGCAACCGCGATGTGTTGCGGAAGCAGCGCGAGTCGGAGTATTCGCGTACCCGCCTGTATTATCGCTGATTCTTGCTCGGAGTACTGCGTATTACATTACCGATATGCTGTGGGGCTTGCTGGACGAACAACGCCTGACTGGCCTACAGCTTGTAGATACTACTATCTATTTCGTTGCCATGATTGCGACGGTCGTGCTGTGGGCGCGCTACGTGGTGTCCTACCTGGACCGCAAGAATTTCTTTGAACGCTGGCTCTTGCGCACGGGGCAGGCGATTTTCTGGGTGTTCCTCGTCTTTATCGCGATCAACTTCTTCTATCCGGTGTTTTTCTGGTTCGATAACCAGAGCGAATATCACACCGCCTGCATGCGGCATGCTGCACTCGTGGCGCAAATCGCAATGTTCCTTTCTACATCGATTTATACTTTGTACACAACTGCGAAGACGCAGGGCGATATCCGCCAGCGGCACTTGGCTATCGGGCTTTTTGGTCTTGCCATGGTGGTGTTTCTCGGGGTTCAGGTGTTCTTCCCGCTGTGGCCCTTCTATGCGATGGGCTACATGCTCGGCATAAGCCTACTGCATAGTTTTGTGCTCGAGGATGAAACAGAGGAATACCGCCGCGAACTGGAGCGGAGCCGCGAGGCGCTCAAGGAAGCGCTTGATTCCGCCGAAAAGGCAAGTAAGACGAAGACGGTGTTTCTTTCCAACATGAGCCACGAAATCCGCACGCCCATGAACGCCATCATCGGACTCAACTGTATCGCCATGAACGATGCCGACCTTTCGCAGACAACGAGGGTGCTCTTGCAAAAAATCGGGACATCGGCGCAGCACATGTTGGGAGTCAATAACGATATCCTGGATATCAGCCGCATCGAATCGGGCGGCATGTCGCTCAAGAATGCGGAATTCTCGTTCGTGCAAGAACTCGAGCAGAACAGCCTGCAGGCGGGCCTGAACGCTCACCTGAGCAAACCCGTGGAACCCGACGTACTCTTTGAGACGCTCGAGGAATTGCTGTAACTGTAATGAACTTGTTTATATGGGAAATGCGGAATCATTGACGCACATCCTTTTTTTGACTATATTTGTGCAACCTTATAATGAGGTTCGCTCGCGTAGCTCAGTTGGATAGAGCAGCTGCCTTCTAAGCAGCGGGTCGTGGGTTCGACTCCCGCCGTGAGTATAAAAGACTCGGACACCAACGGTGTCCGGGTCTTTTAATTTTAAGGAAGTGCGAACCCGAAGGGTTCGACCTCTGCGTAAGGCGAGTATGCCCCACGGCGAATGTTGCAGGGCTGCTTGCAGACCTATAACTGAGCCGTTTGACAAGACGCGTAGCGTCAACGCAGTGACCGAGCTAGCTCGGGCTTTGCTGAGCCGTAGCAGAGGCTACAAAGCACGAAGTGCTTTGTGAGTCCCGCCGTGACGATGTCAAAGCCGAGTAGCCTCCCGCCGTGGAAGTTTCATTGCTGAAGTAACACAAGCGGTGCAGCCTCCCGCTTTTTTCCTAAAAAACGCCCGGTTCAAGGAACCGGACGTCCATAAGGAGACTGATTTTTTGAAGTATCAGATTACATCATGCCGCCCATGCCACCCATGCCCGGGTCCATGGCCGGAGCAGCCGGCTTGGGTTCCTTCTTCTCGGTGATCACGCAGTCAGTCGTGAGGATCATCGAGGCAATGGAGGATGCATTCTTGAGAGCCGTACGGGTCACCTTGGCCGGGTCAATCACGCCAGCCTTGATGAGGTCTTCGTAGGTGTCAGTCTTGGCATTGTAACCGAAGCTATCCTTGCCTTCCTTCACCTTGTTCACCACGACAGAGCCTTCGAGGCCAGCGTTCTGGACAATCTGGCGGAGAGGTTCTTCGATAGCGCGGCGGATGATTGCGGCACCAGTCTTCTGGTCGGCGTTGTCGAACTTGAGGGCGTCAATAGCCTTTTCGGCGCGGATGAGGGCTACACCACCACCCGGAACGATACCTTCTTCGACGGCAGCGCGGGTTGCGTGCATAGCGTCGTCGACGCGGTCCTTCTTTTCCTTCATTTCAACTTCGGTAGCAGCACCGACCTTGATCACTGCAACGCCACCGGCGAGCTTTGCCAGGCGTTCCTGGAGCTTTTCTCGGTCGTAGTCGCTGGTGGTAGCTTCGATCTGCTTCTTGATCTGGGCGATACGGCCCTTGATAGAAGCTGCGTCACCGGCACCTTCGACAATCGTGGTGTTGTCCTTCGTGATGGTGATGGACTTGGCCTGGCCGAGCACGGTCACCGGAGCGTCTTCGAGCTTGGCGCCAGTGTCTTCGGAAACCAGCATACCGCCAGTGAGGATAGCGATGTCTTCAAGCATTGCCTTACGACGGTCGCCGAAGCCCGGAGCCTTGACGGCAGCGACCTTCAGGGTGCCGCGCATCTTGTTCACGACAAGCGTCGCGAGAGCTTCGCCATCGACGTCTTCGGCGATGATGAGGAGGGACTTGCCCTGCTTTGCCACGTGTTCGAGCATCGGCAGCAAATCCTTCATGGTAGAAATCTTCTTGTCGTACAGCAGGATGTACGGATTTTCGAGGGCCACTTCCATGCTGTCGGTGTTAGTGACAAAGTACGGAGAGAGGTAGCCGCGGTCAAACTGCATACCTTCGACAACGTCGAGGATGGTTTCGGCAGTCTTGGATTCTTCGATGGTAATCACACCGTCGTTACCGACCTTTTCCATAGCGTTGGCGAGGAGTTCACCGATTTCGGGGTCGTTGTTGGCAGAAATCGTGGCGACCTGGGCAATGTGTTCCTTGCCGTTGATCTTCACGGCCATCTTGCCGATTTCTTCGATGACGGCGTCAACTGCAGCGTCCATACCGCGCTTGATGTCCATCGGGTTTGCGCCGGCGGCCACGTTCTTCAGGCCTTCGCGAGTAATAGCCTGTGCAAGCACAGTAGCGGTGGTGGTGCCGTCACCAGCAGCGTCAGAAGTCTTGTTGGCGACTTCCTTGGCCATTTGGGCGCCGAGATTTTCGTAGGCGTCTTCGAGTTCCACTTCCTTGGCGACGGACACGCCGTCCTTGGTTACATTCGGGGCTCCAAAGGCCTTTGCGATCATCACGTTGCGGCCCTTAGGACCGAGGGTAACCTTAACTGCGTTGGCGAGTTTGTCGACACCCTTCATCAGGGATTCGCGAGCTGCTACATCAAACTTAAGTTGCTTTGCCATTGTTGTTGTTCCTTTTTTAAAATTTTGAAAGAGTGGTTAGTGATTTGTGGTTGGTGGTTAGTTTTTATAATCGCGACGAAGCCGCCTAACTTAACCTGTTTACTGCCTACTGTCTACTAACCACTACAGAGTTGCGAAAATGTCGGATTCCTTGACAATCAGGTAGTTTTCGCCATCGACGGAGACTTCCGTTCCGCTGTACTTGCCGTAAAGTACCACGTCGCCGACCTTGACTTCCATGGGGACGATTTCGCCCTTGTCGTTCTTGCGGCCCGGGCCCACTGCCACGACCTTACCCTGCATGGGCTTTTCCTTGGCGTTGTCCGGGATAAAGAGACCCGAAGAGGTCTTCTGTTCGGCTTCTGCCGGCTTGACGACGATTCGATCTGCAAGAGGCTTAATCATTTTCTTTTTCCTTTTTTACGGGTGGATTCGCACCCAATGTTTGAACTGTTTTGCCCAAATTGGTAGTCCAACTTGGACTATTTATTTTGTTTCGCCCATTATCAAGCAATTTCCGTGCCAAGAAAAGTTGCTGGCCTGGGCGGGTAAAAAAAACGTTGAAATTCTACTAAAACCGCAATATTTTAAGCCTAAATGCCTCCCTGCGGGGTAAAAAAGAAAAAGGAATGTTCCTTTTTGAAACACTCCTTTTAAAGCACAACCGTTTGTTTAAATTTGAAACAATTACTTGATCGTGCTAGTCAGGCGGAGGGCGAGACCCACGTCGCTCATTTCGTTTTCGCTGTAGACACTGAGCTGGATCTTGGACTTGCCGATGCTCTTGACATAGGCGACGGTCCATGCCCAGTCGTCGTAAGTGTGGTTCGGCACGGCATAAAGGTTGTCGCGCTTGTTGATATATTCCCATTCGACCATGAGGTGGCTCATCAGGGTGTTCAGGATGCCTTCGCTCGGGGCGAAATCAAGACCCAGGTAGAAGGGCTGGTAATAGATGCCCGGCTGGAAGTACTTGGATTCGGGGGCGATGTAGTTGTCCACTTCGGTGTTGATGTCGTCGTCCTGCGTGTAGATGCAGGCGTATTCACCATAGGCGCGGAGAATGGGGAAGAGGTTGAAGCTGGCGTAGGCGGCCACGCGGTGGGTCACATAGGCGGTGTTCTGTACCACGTCGACGAGGTTGGAACGGTAGGCGACCTTGACTTCCAGCGGGAAGGTGAACTTCATGTCGTCTTCGATACGGATGTAGCCCTGGTTGGCGGTGCCGTTCTTGGCGGCAACCATGGCGTTCAGCTGGTTGAGGCCGCTCTTCCAGCCGAGTTCAACGGCGTTGTGGCTATAATCGCGCATCCAGAGACCGCGCTTGGTGAGATCCTTGTCTACATAGGTACCGAAGTTGGTGGACTGCGACCAGTCAGTTTTCCAGCGACCGATTTTGAGGTTGACCTGGTCGGCTGCGCCGAGGGCCCACTTGTAGTTTACCCAGTAGAGGTCGGCGAGAATCTTGTCCTGTGCGGACTTGGTGGTCTTGGTCTTGCCGTCGGCATCGGTAGATACGTCGGTCACGTTCTTGTTGCCGAATTCAGGAGCAAAAATGCGGAGCATGATGGTTCCGTCCAGGTTGTCGCTCTTGTACTGGCCACCGATGTTGGCGCGGATCCAGCCGCTGCTGAAGTTGTTGTCTTCGTCGGCGATGGACTTGGTGACTTGAGTCTGTACGTTGCCCTTGAGGGTCATGTTGTCGACGACGTCGGCTGCGAAGGCGGAAACGCCCATGGCGAGAGCGGCCGCTGCGATTTTCCTGAAGTTCATGAATACTCCTTAGAAGTTTAATTTCGGTTCCAAATTTAGAATATGCGATGTGTTTTGCAAGGAATTTTTTTATTTTTGGCGCGTTTTTAAAGGGAGTGTTTATGAACCGTTTCGGATATGCCGCTTTGTTTGTCGTTATGTTGGCGTTCGGCCAGCCGCTGTGCGCCCGTGATCTGGAGCCGAATAAGACGCACGCCGTGTTGACCGTGACTTTTACCAATGAAGAGGATGTTCCGCAGGCGAAAAAGAAACTGATGTTCGTTGGACAAAATGATCCGAAGAAAAAAATTACGGTGACCACCGATAGCGAGGGAGAAGTGACCTTCCATATCCCGCGCGAAGATTCCTACACGATTTTTTGTGAAAGCCTGACTGGATATTTTGAATGTGGCAACACGCCGTATGTCTCGACGACGGCGAGTACGGGCGGAATTACGGTGACTTTTGACGATACCCGCGTGGAACTGACCGGCGTGACCTTCAAGGCGGGGAGTGCTGAACTAGAGCCGAATTCGCTTGCGACTCTCGACGCGGCAATCGCGGGGCTGAAGAGAAATCCGAAGGCCAGGATTGAAATCCAGGGACATACCAGTTCCGAAGGCGACGACGAGATGAACCAGAGGCTGTCGGAGGCGCGTGCGTATGCCGTGCTGCAGTACATGAAGGAAAACGGCATTGACTGGGGGCGTCTATCGGCAAGCGGTTACGGTTCTTCGCAACCACGCGCGACGAACAGCACCGAGGAAGGCCGCAAGAAAAACCGCCGCATCGAGCTTCGCGTCTTGAACGAAGACGAAGTTCCGGTGGAGTATAAATAGAACTTAGAGCTTAGAGCTTAGAACTTAGAGCCTAGAAAAAAACTAGGTTCTACCAACTAACATTTGCGGAAACCGTCGTCGCCGAGGACGATTTTACCTTCGCGGAAGAGCGTGCCCAGAATTTTCTTGAAAGTCTTCTTGGACATATTGAATTCGCGGCGAATCTCTTCGGGATCGCTGTGGTCCCCGTAGGGGAGGAATCCACCCGCTTCTTCGAGTTTCTTGAGGATAGCGGCGGGACTTTCGCTCTTCATGATGCCCTTGTAGCCTACAGGCGTGAGGTTCAGCGTAATCTTACCGTCTTCGGTGAATCGCTGGATGTAACCGGACATCGTGTCGCCAATGTAGATGCGCGGCGTGTTCGGCGTGACCATGAGGCGACCCGTGTAGCGGTAATCGACGAGGAAGTCGATGTGGTCGCGGGTGACCTCGTAGGCGGCGAGCTGCACATGCTGCCCCAGGTGAAGTTCCGAGGTGTTCGTATCGAGGAAGCTCTTGATTTTTTCGGTTGCGACGATGCGGTTGCTCTTGTCGTCTTCGAGGATGTAGACAACGCAGCGGTCTCCACGACGGAGCTCGCCGAGTTGCTGTTTGAACGGCAGGAACAGATCCTTGTTGAGGCCCCAGTCCAAGAAGGCGCCGTAGCGGTTCACGTCCTTGACCTCGAGGACTGCGAATTCACCGACGGTCGCGTAGGGCTTGTCGAGGGTCGCGATGGGGCGGTCTTCGGAATCCATGTAGACGAATACATCGAGAACTTCACCCTCCTCGAGTGAGAATTCTTCCCGTTTGCCGGGGAGCAGCACGCGCCCGCCTGTTTCAAGTTCCAGGTAGTAGCCCTGCGGCATGATTTCTTCGACGCGGGCGCGGTTGTATTTGCCTAATTCCATTTGGACCTTCCGTTCAATTTTAATTTGTATAAAGTTCTATAGTCCGTTAGCCAAAGAGTTCCGGATCGGATTCGTCGGAGCTTTCGTCTTCGCTGGATCCGTCGTCGAAACTGTCGGGCGGAGTGATTCGGGTAGCGCGCTTCACCTTCTTCGCGGTGAACTTGCTGCCCAGAGCCTTGTAGCCCTTGACTTCGGCGACTTCGGTGAGGTCCAGTTCTTCCTTCTGGACTTCGCGGCCTACCTGGTATTCCATGAGTTCGCGGGCGTCATCGGTGGCGAAGAATTCAATCATCTGCGTGTCCTTGTGGTCAGACACGAGGCTGAATTCCGTGGTCATGGGGCAGCCTTCCAAGTTGAATCGCTTCACCATGTAGTTGAAGTTGCCACCTTCGAAGTAGAGAATCGTGAAGACCTGTTCCGGATTGAACTTATGGATGTACTTGACACCGGTACCCACGAGAATCGGATCGGCCATATCGTGCACGCGGGCCGTACCGTTTTCCTTGACGATGAGAATCTTGTCCTTTTCGCCGAATTCGCCGATGCGGTCGCCCTTCTTCTGGGTGCTGATGATGCCGGCGAGGGCGTCAAAGTAGAGAACGCGGGCGCCCAAGGTGCTCACACCCTTGCGGACGCGCTTGATGCTCTTGACCGGGTACTTGGTCACAATGTTACCCATGGCGCCGCGGCCCTTCACGTCGATGGTGCTGAAATCCACCTCGAAGTTGAGCTTGGTGCGCGGACGCGGCTTGAGCGTGACTTCCACGACTTCGGCTTCGCCGTTCAGGTTGCTGGACATGTAAAGAATCTTGCTGCCCGGCTTGCCCTTACCCATAAAGTAATCCTTGTCGCGGGTAACGCCACCCACGTTGAATCGCTTGATGTAGTAGGCCCCGTCCTTGCCGTCCTGGTGAATCACGTTGTAAATGTGGCGGTCGTCGTCCTTCTTGAACTTTTCGACGAGTAAGATGTTCTTGCCCACAAAGTCCTTGTCGCTGACCTTGACGACCTTGAAGCTGCCGTCGGCCTTGAATACGATCAGGTCGTCGTATTCGGACACGTCGAAGAGGTATTCTTCCTTCTTCATGCCGGTGCCGAGGAAGCCTTCCTTGCGGTTTACATAAAGTTTCTGGTTTGCAAGAGCCACGTGCACGGCTTCCACCTTGCCAAATTCCGCAATCTGCGTGCGGCGTTCCTTGCCTTCGCCGTACTTCTTCAAGATGTTCTTGAAGTGCTCGATGGTGTATTCGGTGATGTGTTCCTGATTGTACTTGCAGGTGGCGATGCTTTCTTCGAGTTCGCGCAAAAGCTGGTCGGCCTTTTCACGGTCGTAATAGCTGGTGCGGCGGATCGGAATTTCGATGAGCTTGCCGATTTCTTCGTCCGTGATTTCCTTGCGGTGCAGACGCTTGACGTAGGGCATAAGGCCTTCGCGCACGAAGTTGATAATCTGCTCGCGGTCCTTCGCCTTCTTGATGACCTCGTAAACACCCTTTTCGATGAAGATTTTTTCGAGGGTGGTCATGTGCCATTTGTCTTCGAGGTGTTTGAGTTCGTTGGCGAGTTCCCATTCCAGGAGCTTGACCGTGTGCTCCGTGTTCATGCGCAGAATGTCGGAGACGCCGAGGAATTTCGGGTGCTTGTCGACGATCACGCAGGTGCAGGGCGAAATGGATTTTTCGCAGTCGGTAAAGGTGTAGAGGGCATCGATGGCGACCTGCGGGTCGGTGCCCGGCTGCAGGTGCACGAGGATTTCGACTTCTTTACTGGTGTTGTCGTCCACGTGCTTGATCTTGATTTTACCCTTGTCGTTAGCCTTCACGATGCTTTCGATCAGGCTTACGGTAGTGGTGCCGTAGGGAATTTCGCGGATGGCGAGTGTCTTGTTGTCGACCTTTTCAATCTTCGCGCGCACGCGGATCTTTCCACCGCGCTGGCCGTCGTTGTAGTCGCTCACATCGATGATGCCGCCGGTAAAGAAATCCGGATAGAGCGTAAATTTTTTTCCCTTGAGGATAGCGATGCTTGCTTCGCAGAGTTCGCGGAAGTTGTGGGGGAGGATCGAGGTCGAAAGACCCACGGCAATGCCGTCCACACCTTGTGCCAAGAGCAGCGGGAACTTGACCGGGAGTGTCACCGGTTCCTGGCTGCGACCGTCGTAGCTCGGGATCCATTCGGTCGTTTCAGGGTTGAATACGACATCGATTGCGAACGGCGTGAGTCGGCCTTCGATGTAACGTGGGGCTGCGGCGCGGTCGCCCGTGAAGGGGTTACCCCAGTTGCCCTGGGTGTCAATCAGCAAATTCTTTTGACCGAGGCCCACGAGGGCATCGCCAATGGAGGCGTCTCCGTGCGGATGGTAGGCCATGGTTCGACCGACGATGGTGGCCACCTTCTGGTAGCGGCCGTCGTGGTTTTCGAAAAGGGAATGCAGAATGCGGCGCTGCACCGGCTTAAGTCCGTCCTCGTAGTAAGGAACGGCGCGGTCCAAAATCACATAGCTCGCGTAGTCCAGGAACCACCCGTCGTAGAGTTTTTCAAGGTGGTTCACGTTCGAAAGTCCAAGGGTCGAATCTTTAATTTCTTCGCTCATATTCAAAAAATGCGTTTTAAGGCTTAAATTTCAACGTACGGACACAATGTAGTAAAAAATCTCGTCAAAAAAATGACACTACTGCACAAAGGTGCAAAAAAATCCCCCGGCCGAGCCGGAGGATTTGGTCTTAAGCTTGTATCGTTTCGATTAGAAGCTGAATACGGTTTCGACACCGAAGTAGAGGTTCAGGTCTTCGCCGTAATCCTTGGTGCTTACGAATGCTTCGTGACCGTCCTTTTCCCAGTCGTCCCCCATGGGGAGGATCGCCATGGCGAAGCCCGTGACGTCAAGACCGTCGACCGGAGAGAAGTAGATACGGGTACCGAAGTTGAGTGTACCGAGGTCGGTGTCATCTTCAAGAGAGTTTGTATGCAGTTCGCCGAGGAGGCCGATGGTAACGGCGTCTGTCAGCTTGATGTCGCCTTCACCGTAGGCAAACATGTATTCGGGAAGTTCGTTATCGTGAACGGTCGGAGTCTTGTCATCAAGCAGGGCGTAGAAGAAACCGCCCTTGATGTTCACATTGGAAACCTTGAAGGTCGGTTCTGCCAAGAAGGCGTGCGTGGCCTTCGGGTCGTCTTCGGTCAGACGGTCGGCATGCAAGCCGTAAACGGCGTGGATAGCGAACGGACCAAATTCAAGAGCTGCTTCCAAACCGGCGTGCAGTTCGTTGGCCTTGGCTTCCTGCCAGCTCTTGTAGTGTGCGAACGGACGCAGTGACTGACCTGCATAGTCGAACTGGTAAGCGACATGAGCGTCGTAGCTCTTGCCCATGCTAGCATAGCAGTTGGGAATCGGATTGCCTTTTTCGTCAACGGCATCGACGCAGACGGTGAGGATGTCATTGTTGCCACGACCAAAGCCCAAGCCGAGCTGCAGACCGTAGAGGTTGAGTTCAAGACCGCGAATGTCGTGTTCCTTCATACCGGCGGCATAGTCTGCGGGGTCATTGTAGTCGTAGTAGTTGAATGCGCCTTCCGCATGGGTCAGGTCACCGAACTTGAAAACCGCGTTTTCGCTATGCTGGTATTGGACAAATGCTCCGTTGTAATGGACACCCGGGGCTTCGTTGTCGGCATCGGCTTCGAGTTCTACGAAGGCAGACCAATTTTCGTTGAACTTGACATCAAAGTCCACGTCAACAGTTGACCAGTAGTCGTGGGTCAGTTCCTTCTTGTCGTCATTTTTCCAGTGGCCGTAAGCGTCAAATTCGGCCTGGCCGGAAATCTTGAATTCCATGGCCTTCTTCGCTGCAGGGGCTTCATCTGCCTTGGTGATGTTCAGACGGTCAACAAGTGAACCTTCGTTGCCTTCGGCCTTCTTAGCTTCTTCTGCTTTCTTAGCTTCTTCTGCTTTCTTAGCTTCTTCAGCCTTCTTGGCTTCTTCTGCCTTCTTGGCTTCTTCTGCTTTCTTAGCCTCTTCAGCCTTCTTGGCATCTTCTGCAGCCTTTGCTTCTTCGGCCTTCTTGGCTTCTTCTGCAGCCTTTGCTTCTTCGGCCTTCTTGGCTTCTTCTGCTTTCTTAGCCTCTTCAGCCTTCTTGGCTTCTTCTGCAGCCTTTGCTTCTTCGGCCTTCTTGGCTTCTTCGGCGGCTACGGCCTGCTGGTCTGCGGCCGGTGCGGCGCTCTGTGCTGCAGGAGCGGCGGCGGGTTGGGCTGCGTCAGCCTTGGGGGCTTCGGCTGCGGGTTGTGCAGCGGGTGCGGCAGCCGGGGCTGCATTTGCAGGAGCAGCCTGGGCAAGGGCGCTGGCGGCGGCAAGGCCGAGCACGATTGCGGAAAGTTTCATGGATTTCATTTTTACTCCTTTGGGCGGATTGGTTTATAATTCGTGCAAAATATAGTTAGTTCTTTCTCTTTTGGTGAAAAAAGTTTACAAAAAGCTTTTTTCAAATTCTGTTTTTGCGTATTTGTACTAAAAAAAAGCGTTTTTTGAGGGTGGAAAGGCTTCTTTTTATGTATTTTCGGGGTATGAAACTAGCTTTATCTTTTATTGTCTTATTCGTTGCGTTAGCCGTAGCTCTTCCGCAGACGGGAGTGTTTGTTGATAATCGTGACGGTCACAAGTATCGTACGGTAGTCATTGGCTCCAAGACCTGGATGGCTGAAAATCTGGATTACAAGACGGACGAATCGGAATGTTACGACGACAAAGCTGAAAACTGCAAAAAATACGGCCGTTTATATACTTTCGAGGCTGCACGCAAGGCTTGTCCAGTTGGTTGGCATTTGCCCGAAAACGATGAATGGATCCGCTTCAAAAACTTTATTGAAAATAGCGACGGCAAGGAGGCTGCATGGGTAAGCCTGAAATCGCGCGACAAGTGGGACGGTTCTGACCGTTACGGCTTTGATGTCATTCCGGCAGGGCGTGCAACAGATGAATTTGTCGGCTTAGGGGAGTCGGCGCATTTTTGGAGTTCAACAGATGAAGATGGAGATGCCTACGGTTGGCACCTGATGCCTCCAGGTGATTTCGCTCGTGACATAGATCCCGCCACGAATATGTATTCCGTGCGCTGTTTAAGAAACTGATTTGCGGAAAAAATTATTTCTCCACCACGTTCCCGAGGATGTGGTGGATTTTTTTGATGCCGTCGAATGCCGAGGGGTTGCTGATGTAGTAGAAGATTTGTTCTACGAGCGCGTCGGTGTTGAAATCGTAAGAGGGAATGCGCAGCAGGTAGCTTTCCATGGAGTTGTCGAAGGCGATATAGGTGGGCCCGAGGTTTGGCTGCGGGATTTCCATATTGTTCTCTTCGGCCATTTCCATGAAGATTCCTGCGACCTCGTCGTTCACGCAAATCCAGGGCATGTTGTTGCCGTTTGTCGCCTGGAATTCTAGTGCGCGTTCGGCAAGCGTCTTGAGCTTGTCCTTTTCGAGGCTGCGCGCCATGATTTCCACAGAGAGTTTTTCGACTTTCTTGCGGGCGATTTCTTTGTAATCCCAGGGGCTTGCGAATTCGGCGTCCACGTAGGGGTGCACCACGAGCCCCGATTCTTCGAGGCCGGTCAAGCGGTCCTTGGACCAGGAGCTATTGTGGTACGGAGAAAAATAACCGACTTCGGTGACTCCGAGGCCCAGCAGGTATCGGCCGATTTCTTTGCCGGGGGTCTTGCCGAAGGTGGAGTTGAAAAATATCCAGTTGTCCTTGCGCAAAAAGCTCCTGGGCACGGCGTCAATGGGGTGCTCCCACCATACGGCTACGGGGAACTTGGCCTCGGCAAAAAATGTCAGGAGCGGCCTGAAGTTCTGCACCAAAAGTGTCGAAAGCACAGCTCCCACGGCATTCGGATGTTCCGAAAGTTTGCAGGGCTTGCCGCTGCGGTCAATGAGCTTGCCCGTGGCATCGTTGATGCCGAACAGAGTCAGCTTGTAATGGTTTTTACCCGCAGTCTTGTAAATCAGTCGCAAAAAGTCCAGTTCGCGTTCACTTTCGGCGCTGAATCCGCCCCAGCTGTTGCAGCGTGTGACAAAGATGAGCTCGCTGAGGGGAGCGTCGTCTTTCTGCTGCTGTTTGCGGTAAAAGACATACTGGCGACCTTCTTTTTTCAAAATACCCAGAGTCACCTTTTCTTCTAGGAATTTGCGGAGCGTGCCTTGTGACACGTTATAGCGGGCCGAAAGTTCCTTGGAAAGCGGAAGCGGCTGCGAAGGCTTCAGGTAGCCTTGCGCAAAGTCGCGTTCGAAAGCCTTGGCGAGTTTTTCGGAGACCGTCTCGTGAATGTAGGGAACCTTGCTCCGCAGGGGAGACGTGCCCCAGAAGCAGCCCTTTCCTTGAATCTTGCAAATTTTTCCGGCGGATTCCAGCTCGGCAAGCGCCGCCTGCACCGTGCCCGACGAAGCTCCAAAACTCTTGATCATAGAACGCACTGACGGGAGCCTATCGCCCTCGGCGAGGTTCATGTCGAGCAAAGCCTTAATAATCCGCTGTTTCATACCTAAATATTAATAAAAAGTCGTGAGCCACAAAGCCCCAAGCGTTAAGCAGGGGCTGTGGCGAGAGCGCGAGCCAATGGGAAGAACCGACTTATTAGCAGCACGCGCGGTTTGTAAACAAATGACCCGCACAGGGGAGGTTCCTATGCGGGCCGGGGTTGTTTGGGGTTGGTTGATTTTCTAGAAGTTGAAGTCTACCTGGTAGTTGGCCTTGTTATTCGGGTTCACGCGAGCGCCCTTGGCGTTGACCGTTCCGCGGATTTCCTTGTTCTGGAGCTTCACGCGGGTCGGGAGGATGCTGGTCGGATCGGCAGAAGAACTCGATGACACGAACGGATTGTTTTCCTGACTGCTGGAACTCGGCGGGTTAAATTGTTCGCTGCTAGAAGACTGCTGCGAAGATCCGTTGAGCATGGCGTCCCCTTCGGGATCTTGAGGGACCTGGCCATTGAAACTTTCCTGGCCTTTCTTGGTCAAGGCGATGATGACCATGCCGTCTTTTGCATAGATGTTGTTCGGGCTGATGTCGACTCGGTTGCCATCAAAAGTCCAATCGCCCTTGCTCCAGCGGTTTGCGTCGAATGTCTTGAAATCGTCCGTCCATTGAAGTTTGAAGTCGCTTCCGTTGTCGCCCTGTCCCGGCTTGTATTCATAAACCTTGACCCAGTTGATGAACTGGTAAACGGGGAGAATGTTGTCGTTCCATGCACCAACCCATCTGGCATCTTCATGAGACCAGAGGTTGAAACGGAGACCCTGCGGTTTTTTGCCGAGGTCTTGAACCTGACTGCAGTAGCTCTGTTGTTGGCCTCCGTTTTCGGTTTTACAACCGCTTTCCTGTCCCTTGACAGTCTTGCGAACGACTTGGCCGTCAAGAGTCCATGCAACATAATCGGGAGTCCATTCCATGCCATAAGTGTGGAAGGACTGGTTCGATGCCGGATTTATGGCGTGGTGTTTTTCACTTGTAATCTTGCGGTTGGGTTGTCCATCACCGGGACCGTAACCCGTAATGATGTTCGACTGGAAGCTGCTTGGGTTCTTGCCCAAAATTTCGATATCCACTTCGACCCAGGGTTCATTGCCACCCAGGTAGGAATCGTTGTGGTAGAGGAACATGGAGCTTACCGTACCAGAGCCGGCGGCCATTTGCATACGGGCTTCAAACTTACCGTACATCCAAGTTTCGTTGGTATAGAGTTCTGCCCCGGAATAAGCTTTGTCTTGAGCCATGGTTGCTACCGCCGCGATTGCGAGTACGGAAAGAGTCGTTTTAAGATGCATTATGCCTCCAATTAACACATCCACATTCACCGATAATGAATTTATAAAGAAAAAAATGACACTGCAATATCTGCAGATGTCATAATGTTATAAGTGTGTCGTTTGATTTTTTTGAAAGGGGAAAGCCTTCCCCTCGTAAGCATTTCATTGCTTGCTACCCCTTCTGTGGGCACATCCCGCAACGCCCTTTACAGACCGCTCGACTCTATTGCATACTTTGAATTGTGATATCGTCTCGCTCTCGCCACCGCTCCAGCTTAACGCTTGGAGCTTTGTGGCTCACAATAGACCGCTCGATTCTAGTTACAAGTCGAGCGATTCCTGCATTCCGGATTCGGCGAGTGCCTTCGGAATGTTCTTGTGGAGCATCTCGTAGGCGGTGCGCGTGGCGGTACGGCCACGCGGCGTTCGCGCGAGGAGCCCTTTGCGGATAAGGTACGGCTCATAAACTTCTTCGAGGGTGTCCGGCTCCTCGCCGAGCGCGGCCCCGATGGTGCCCAGCCCCACGGGGCCACCGCCGAACTTGTCGATGATCATCGATAAAATCTTGCGGTCCATGTGGTCGAGGCCTTCACCGTCGATTCCAAGCATTTCAAGCGTCTTGCTCGCCGACATCAGGTCAATGACTCCTGTACCGCGAACCTGGGCCACGTCCCTGCAGCGGCGGAGCACGCGGTTAGCGATACGCGGCGTTCCACGGCAGCGTCCGCTCAAGAGTCTTGCCGCGTCTTCTTCGAGTCCGACATTCAGAATTTTCGCACTGCGCATCAGGATGCTCTTGATGTCATCGTCGTCGTAAAGCTCCAGTCGGTAATGAAGCCCGAATCGGTCTCGTAGCGGGCTAGTCAAAAGTCCACTTCTTGTGGTCGCGCCCACCAGCGTAAAATGCTTGAGCGGCAGGTTCACGCTCCTGGCCGCCGGTCCGGAATCGAGCATGATATCAAGCCTGAAGTCTTCCATGGCGGGATAGAGATATTCCTCGACCACGCGGTTCAGACGGTGGATTTCGTCGATAAACAGGATATCGTTTTCCTGTAAACTCGTCAAGAGTCCTGCAAGGTCGCTCGCCTTTTCAAGGACAGGGCCGCTCGTGATATGGATGTTCACGCCCAATTCTTTCGCGATAATCCCGGCAAGGGTTGTCTTGCCGAGCCCCGGAGGACCGCAGAACAGGCAATGGTCCAACGCGTCGCCACGGTGCTTGGCGGCTTCGATTGCAATCGAAAGGCTCTCTTTGATGTTCTTCTGTCCGGTAAACTCTTCGAGACTAGGCGGTCGAAGTGTTCGTTCAACATCGCTTTCGTCGCCTGATCTGCGTTCCGGAGAAATAATGCGCTGGTCGTCCATAATCAAGTTCTTCTAGAGATAGCTTTACCCCCTGGGGGGCACGCAATGACATTTAGTCTTTTTTTTATTAAAGATACTTCAAAGCCTCAGGGATAAGGGCTGCCGCATCGGCGGAATCACCCAAAATTTCGGCTGCTTTCATGACGGCCTTTTCTGCCGCGGGGTCCTTCACGCCGAGAGTATGCAATGCGAGAACCGCTTCCATCTTCGGTCCCGTGAGTGCGCCCATACTGGCGATTCCCGAGCCTTCTACACCGCCCAGGGCGGATAGCATGGCTCCCGCCTTGTCCTTGAGCGACAGGACCATCTGCTCGCAAGTTTTCTTGCCGAGTCCCTTGATTTTACCCAAGGCGCTCTTGTTGTCGCTTGCAATCATGTTCAAAAGGTCTGCCGGGGTGCTTCCGCTCAATATCCGCTGGGCGAGCTTGGGGCCGACTCCGTTCACGTCTAGGAGCATCAGGAATGTGTTTTTTTCGGTCTTTTCGGCAAAACCGAAGAGCGTCATGGAGTCTTCGCGCACGACGAGGTTTGTGAACAGCGTGACTTCGGCCCCCTCTTCGGGGAGTTTGCCTGCAGTGTAGGCGGATATGTTCACTCCGTAACCTACGCCGTTCACATCAACGACCACGAAAGTGGGGGTCTTTTCAACCAAAATTCCATGAATCTGCTCAATCATGACAGGACCTTTTGCACCATTTTGATTATAAACATCTGTTCACTGCACAAATATATACTATATCTTTGACTCTGTCAAGTTTTTTTTTGATTTTGGAGTCATTTTTGATAAGTTCTTGTCACACATTTTCGCCTTGTTCGACTTGGACTGCCCTTTAAGAGGTAGAATAATCTATATTGATGCAAAAGAAAGGAGGACGATGATGGATATTCGCAAGAGTAAAGTTGAAAAGAATCGGGAATGGTCGGTGTCTACCCAGAGGCGTCTTGCTGCCGCGTTGGGAGTCTCGGCGCTGGTTTCGCTGACAGCCTGCGATCCTGAGCCGACTAGTGGAAGCATCTCGGCTCCCGATGAAAATTCCTCCTCGTCGGAGGACGCAATTTCGTTTTCTGCGGACCAGAAAAACGTATCCTCGAGCAGTATTGCTCCTGTAAGTGGTGTGTCCTCGGCTTTTGATGATTTCCCGAAAAGTTCGTCCTCGGTCAAAATTGATTCGCTGGAGGTGACCGCTGGCGAAATCGTTCCGCCGCTGGAATCATCCAGTTCTTCGGCTAGGCTTGAGCCACCCATGAGTTCCTCGGTTGAATATCCACCCTCGGCGGGAATTCTTCCGCCGGATCTTCCTCCCGTAAAAACGCTCTCGAGTTCCTCGCAGGGCCGTATCGAGTCAAGTGCTGCGACTGCGGGCTTGTCCTCTTCGTTCAGCGACGTGGTTCCGCAATCCAGTTCATCTGAGCCTGAGCCATTGGCCGGCGATCGGGTTGAAATTGCGCCTCCTCTGGCGGACGTTATTGAGAATCAGCCTGTCGAAAAATGAATCTCGTCCTCTCTTTAACGGAACGGTGCAACCTGCGTTGCACCTACTGCTATTACAAGGTAAGCCACGAGGCGCGCAGCCTGGTGATGACGGATGACGTTATGGAGACGGCAATTCGGCTCGCTTTTGAACGAACCCTGAAGCTTGGCCAGAGTTTTTTGAATATCACTTTCTTTGGCGGCGAACCGTTGCTTTGTATGGACGCCATCCGCAGGGGCGTGGATTTTGCCAAGAATCTTGTGCGTGAACGGCTTGACGAGAGCGAATTCCGCTTGCGCTTTGCGGTGAATACGAACGGAACTTTGCTCGATGATTCCGTTGTCGAATTCTTGGAACGGGAAAATTTCCGCATCTATCTTTCGCTCGATGGTCATGAGGCTCATCACGATGTTTGTCGCAAGCAGGTCGGCGGGGCGGGTTCTTTCAAATTGATAGAACCGCATATTGCAGCACTCCGTAGACTTGATACGGTTGTTCTTTCAGTCGTGACCCGTGAAAATATGGGCTCGCTTTCGGCGGCTGTCCGCTGGATTCAATCCCAGGGGTTCAGGAACATGACGACGGCGGTCGATTTCGACGGCAAGTGGACGGGGGAGGAATTCGATGTTCTTGCCCGTGAGTACGCAAAGTTGGCTGGATTTTGGGTTGAACTTAAAAAGAATAAGGTTCCTTTTTACTTGGGAACTGTTCAGGACAAGCTAAAATTTCGATTGACGGGAGCGCGTCACCGTCTTACGAGCTGCCATGTGGCCGAAGGCATTGTCGCTTGCGCCGCGAACGGAAACCTTTTTCCTTGCACGCGTTTTATCAGCAGCAAGAAAGACGCCCCCTACGTCATGGGGAAAGTCTTTGACGATCCTGCTCAGATTTGGAATGGCTCGGTCGCACGGGATATTCTGGATTTCTTCAACCGCGACAAGGAAGATTGTGTAGGTTGCGCCCTGCGTTTCCGGTGCCATGCGCATGAATGTGCCTGTACGTCTTTTTATTCTACAGGTTCCATTCACGGAGTTTCGCCGGAAGTCTGTACGCACGAACGGATGCTCGCCGCAATTTGCGACGATGCTGTTTGTGACAATGCTTTTTTTTACAAGGCTCTCGGCGAAAACTAGAACAGGCTCGGGGGCGGATTGTTGTCGTCAAGGCCGGCCATGTTGCGGTCGGAATCTGACATTTCGTTCGCTTTATATTGGTCGAGCGGGTCTTCGGGTTCCACGATCAGGTTGTAGTAGACGTTGTTCTTGAGTTCGTCCTCAATGTAGAACAGCGTGCCACCCATGGCGGAGCCGCATCCGGCGCAGGCGCCCTGGTAGCGGATTTTCAGTCGGTTGTCGTCGGTGAGGTCCAGGATTTCTACGTCGCCACCATCGCCCTGGAGCATTCCTCGGACGGACTGGTGCAGCCAGGCTTCCACCTTTTCGATCTTCTGCACCTTGGTCAGGGCATTCCATTCGGCATCGGCTTCGGCGCGGCCTTCGGCGGTCTGCGTGCGGTACTTGATGCGTTCCATCTTTTCGCGAACGAGGATGGCGGTTGCCTTCTTTTCGGGGTACTCCGTGAGAATCTTTGCGATGAGTGTGTTCATCTGCTTGATTTCCGGAGCGGTTTCGGGGATGGCCCGCACATCGGGGGTGTCGCGGAGTTCAAGTTCGATGCTTTCGGCGGTAATGGCGCAAGCTTCGTCTACGGTTACCATCTGGATTTTCTTGCAGAATGTATCGGCAAGAGCGGTAAAGATGGGACCACCGTAGGTGAAGAATCTCGTTTCCAGAATCTTGTCGCATTCCGGGTCGATCATCAGGTAGACTTTCAGGCTCGCTTCCTTGACGTCGACGAGGGCGAGTCCCTTTTCGTCGGCTTCAATCTGGAAAATGGCTCCCCTGTACTTGGGGGCCTTCGCTAAATCCTGCAACTTTTGTGACAAATCTTCGACACTCATCTTTTAAATCCTGTTATGCTCGCACCTGGCCATTGCCGCGCAAAATCCACTTGTAGCTGCAGAGGCTTTCGACACCCATCGGGCCGCGCGCATGCAGCTTGTCGGTCGAGATGCCCACTTCGGCGCCGAGGCCGTATTCGCCACCGTCGGCAAAGCGCGTACTCGCGTTCACCATCACGCTGCTGCTATCCACGTTCGCAACAAAGTAGTCCTGCACGCTTGCGTCTTCGGCCACCACGGCTTCGGTATGGCGGCTGCTGTTCTTTTCGATATGGTCGCAGGCTTCGGCGACGTTATCGACGAACTTGACGCTAGCCTTGAGGGCGAGGTATTCGTGGTGGTAGTTGGAGTCGTCGCCAAAGTCTTTGATGCGGCTGTCGTGGCTCTGGGCGTCGTGATCGCCAAAGAGTTCCACGCCGCGGTCGGCGAGGCAATCAATCAATTTCTTCGTGGTGGCCGCGTCAATATGGCGGTCAATAATCACGCATTCCATGGCGTTGCACACGCCGGTGCGCTGCGTCTTGGCGTTAATCAGAATGTTCACCGCCTTGTCCATGTCGGCGGACTTGTCCACATACACGTGGCAGATGCCGTTAAAGTGCTTAATCACCGGAATCTTGCTCTGTTCCACGACCGCGCGGATCAGGCGTTCGCCTCCGCGGGGAATCACGAGGTCGAGGCAGTCGTTACGCTGCAAGAGCATGCCCACCAGGTCGTGGCTCGTTTCGGTCACGAGCTGCACGGCGTCTTGGTCGATGCCTTCTTCGGCGAGGGCTTCGTGGAAAATGCCGGCGAGGCACTTTGCGGAATTCAGCGATTCCTTGCCGCCGCGCAAAATTACGGCGTTGCCCGCCTTAAAGCAGAGGCAAGCTCCGTCAATCGTTACGTTCGGGCGGCTTTCAAAAATAAAGAACACTGAACCGATAGGCACGGCCACGCGGCTTATCTTGATGCCATTCTTGAGTTCGCGGCTTTCGAGTACCTTGTTCAGCGGATCGGCAAAAGAGGCGATTTCTTCGGCGCCCTTGGCCATGGCCTCGATGCGGGCATCGTTCAAGGTCAAGCGGTCCATCTTCGAGTCGTCGAGCTTTCCGGCGGCGGCTTCGAGGTCTTGCTTGTTTGCTGCAAGGATTTCCGGCTTACGGTCGCGCAGAATCTGGGCGACACGGTTCAGTACGGCGCTACGCTTTTCGCCCGGGAGGGTACGGAGCGCCTTGCTTGCCTTCTGGGCGTTTTTGGCCAGAAGGTCGGAGTATTCTTCCAAGTTGGAATATTTCAAGTTGGAGCAAGTCATAAGCCGTTTTTATCCTTTTTTGAGCATTTTTTTAACTGTTTGTCTTATTTTACAATATAGAAACTTGTTTTTTGTCACATTGGAGTATAATTTCAAAATACAGGTTTGTTGTTACCCGCGACGTTGGTGTGTTGTCGCAAGGTATCGGACTTGGGTGTTTTGACTCGGTGCAGTCCTTCTCTCTCGGGGAGGCACCGGGTCTTTTTTTGTGCCTCGGAAAAATTCTATCTTTTTACCCATGGCAAAGAAGAAAAAGATTTGGAAATCTCCGGCCATGGCACAGGCCATGCGCAGCAAAGAAGACAAGCTCCGTGAAACGCTGACGCAGATTGTAAGCGGACAGAGCAGGCTTTTACACCGCCCCGAAGACTTGTACGAGGCGATTGCAAACGGCATTGACGATATCGAAAACTTCAAGAATCCGAAAGATCAGCTGGAACTTTTGGCTTGGACGTTGCGTGCGGACTTTATTTCGTTCAAGGCCGATACGGACGAAGAAAAGGAATACTGGGACAGCCTCTTTTACGATGCGGGCACATTCTTTGTGGAACTTGCAACGCAGTATACCGACAAGGATTATGTTGCGGACTTGGTTCATGACCTCGCCATGCGCCATGTGGGTGGCGAAGGCCGCTCGGTGGTTTTCCTGAGCGTCGGAGAAATTTTGCCCAAGGAACGCGCGCAGGCCTTGCTTGAAGAATTGATTAACAAGGTGACCGAAGTTGACCAGGGCAACCGCGAAGATGTTCTTGACGCGATTTGCGATATGGCGGACTCCATCAAGGATGCGGCAAATTTTGCGAAGGCTGCACTGTTGAAAGATCCTGACAAGAGCAATGCGACGCTTATCGACATTGCCAATGCGCAGTTTATGGCGGGTAACCTTGAACTGGCCAAGCAGTGGCTCGGCGATGTGCGAAACCCTGGTTCCGAAGACGAAGAAGCGTACCTCGATTTGCAGGCCGCCATTGCCGACAAGGAAGGCCGCAAGTCCGACTGCATCAAGATTGCCCGTACCTTGTACGAAACCTTCCCGAAGGTGATGAACCTAGGGCGTTTGGCCGCCTTCTTGCCCGAAGCGGATGCTGACCGTGTACTCAAGGAACATGAACAGTTCCGTAACGGTAATACGGCGAATCTCGAATTTATGCAACTGCTCGCAGGCATGAAGCGTTACGAACAACTTTCGGGCTACGTGGACCGCTACGAAAAGGATTTAACGACACTCGATGCCGAAGAACTGACCGAACTTGCCGATGCGATCGAAAAGGATGGCCAGAAGGCTCTTGCCGACCACATCCGCGACTGGATTGTGGAAGAACCCGAGGATGCCCAGGCCTTTGATAATAGTGATAAGTAGACGAACGATTTAAGTCATCCTGGAGACCGTAGGTCGATACCGGACAGCACTTGGCAACTTGTTGCCTTAGTGCGCATGGTCCCCGAATGGGGAGGATCCAGTACTTATTATTCCAGCAACAGTTCCTGCGGGATAGCGCCTTCGATAACGAGGAAACGCCGCTTGAGGTCGAGCCCCAGGGCGTAGCCGACCAGGCTTCCGCCCTTGCCCACCACGCGATGGCAGGGGAGGATAATCTGTAGCGGGTTCGCGCGGAGGGCGGCGCCCACGGCACGCGTGGCGCGGGGCTCTCCAACTGCTCCGGCCACCTGCTGGTAGGTGCGCGTTTCTCCGTAAGGAATCTCGGCGATGGCTTCCCAGACCTTCTTCTGGAAATCGGTGCCGTACACCTTGAGTGGGAGCGAAAAATCGCGGAGTTTACCCGCTAAATACAAATTAAGCTGTTGCACGGCCTTGCGGTAGGCGCGGGCCACCGTCGAAGATAGTGTCTGAACCACATCCGGCTCGGCATAGGCGCAGGCCTGAACCGAACTCGGCACGCCTTCTCCCGTATAGCGCAGGCTACACAGTTTGGATTTCTCGAACACGAAAGTCCACTGCCCCCACAAGTTGCGGTGCGCAATCGTCGTGAATCTTGAATCCGAGAAGTTCATGGTATGAATATATAATTTGACGGTCATCTGGTTGTCAAAATTGATTGTAAAAAGACAAAAATGGTACAATTCCCTAAATTTTCCAGTTTTTTGAGCCATTTTACTATTTTTAGATTGGGTTAGGAGGTTTTTGTGGGCTTTTACAACTGGAGGTTTTCTGTGAAGATTTTTTCATAGTGTCATTTTTGGTCTGTCATTCTCGAAGCGAAGCGTAGGGAATCCATACTTCTTGCCTTGGCCCTTGTCTTTGCTGTATTTACGGCATGCGACAGCGTTTCCAGCAGTGCCGACCCTGATCTGATTGCGGAAGTTTCGAACAGTAGCGGTGATGATGAAAACCTCTCCTCGAGTTCCGTTACGGATAAAGGAACGTCTTCCGGTAGAAGTTCGAAGTCCTCTAGCTCTATAAGTGGCAAAAATAGTAGCTCCTCAGTGAACTCTGGCTCGGACACATCTAGTTCCGATGAGGGATCTCCTGTCAAATCTTCGTCAAGTAGTCTTGATTCTTGTAAAGAAGAATATGAAGGACGCGAAAAGATTTCTTTAGATGAAAATCGCCAACGTGTTGAATTTGTATGTCATGATGGCTTTTGGATTCCCTTGCCTAAATCTAGTTCGTCAGAAATTTCTAGTAGCAGCTACTACGATATGTCGAAACAGTATAATGAAAATATCAAGTATGGTGAGTTTACGGACCCTCGCGATGGAAAAGTCTACAGAACCATTACGTATGAAGATAAACCTGTGAAAGCGACGTATGTTATTATGGCGAGCAATTTAAATTATGGCGAGATGGTTCCCGTAGACTCGGCAACGAACGCCGACGGCGTTGTCGAAAAGTTTTGTTATAACGATGATCCTTGGTATTGTGATAATGGTTTTGGTGGGCTTTATTCCTGGAGCGAGGCGATGGGGTTCCACCGGGCGTGTGACACTCTTTTCCTAGGAGCATCTGCTGACTGTCCTGATGTTTTTGATAGCTTGTCTACTCGTATTCAACACCAAGGAATTTGCCCAGATGGATGGCGTGTCTTGAATGAGTTTGAATGGAGAGGACTTCCGGCGACTGGTTTTGGATCCTTTAAGATGCTTTCGAAACTTTTTATGGGTACGGATCAGGTTGGATTTTCTGCACTGCTTGGAGGCGGGTACCTTAGGGGTAAATATAAAAGTATGGGTGTGTATGGTGAATACTGGCTCCCTGCCGAAACAGGAGATGATGCCTTGTATGCGCAAACAACACTTCTAGATGAATATGAAGTTGTGTTTCGTGATTCGGAACAGAAACCGAGCAAGTTACCCATCCGCTGCGTGATGAATTATAGTGTAGACTAATCAACGATTGTCGACATCCATTTTAAACTAAAAAAACAGGGCTTTTGGGAAAAGCGTGCAAGGCTCTACTGCGCGGGCGCTTGCGCACGCATAGGAGAGCCGCCGCAGCGGACGCCGTAGGCGTCAAAAGCCTTTTGGAAGTTATTATGTCAAACAAGAACAACAAGAAGAATTCTACCCGTAAGAGCTATAAAATTGAGTCGTTAGAGCCTCGTATGCGCTAAAGCGATCTTTTTTTTACACAAGTTTTACAAACGTACTCTTGCCAAAAATGAGAGTCTTTCTATATTCTCGATGCAGTTCTGAAAAGTGTGCAGAGACATCCAAGAAATTGGATGTTTTTCTTTTTTCAAAGGAATACTGTACATGAACAAAAACCGCAAACCCTACATTGTCACGAATGCCGCCGGCGTGGAATATCTCCTGCCGACATACCCGCAGACATTCCGCGCCCTGATGGATGACAAGGAAACCGTCAAGGACGTGCTGAATAGCCTGCTCCATCTAGAAAAGTCCCGCGAAATCGTCAATCTTGAATACCAGTTCGAAAAGAACATTGATGTGTTCATGCCCGGCGCGGAGCCAATCCGTCTTGACGCCTGGATTTCCACCAAGGACAACAGGTTCATTAACGTGGAGTTGCAAAACCGCCTGCATCCGTTTTTTAGCGACAGAATGCAGCTGTACAATGCCTACCTGACCATCCGCAGCAAGCACGACTACAACGAGTCGGAATACTTCAAATCGCTGCCCGAAGACGAAAAAAAGACTCGGTATTACGAGCTGCCCGAGACGGTTTCTATTTGGCTTTGCAATTTCCCGATCCTGAAATCGCCTGAAATTTATAGGGATTCGTGGTCGGTGTTCAGCGAACATGATGTAAAAACGGGCGCCACCCTCCCCATTTTCCCCAAAAATAAATATATTGTAGTTGACCTGCCCAAGTTCATCAAGTTGCACGAAGGTGTGGATTCCCGCGAGGCGTTCTGGCTCAGGCTTCTTTCCAAGGGACCGCTTGGCGTGCCTGAGACGGAGGACCCGCTCTTTGCTGGTGCGCTTGATCGCTTGCGTGTCAGCGTCGCGAAACCGGAACTCATCGATTCCTTGGAGGCCTACATGTTTGACGAACGCCATGCGGAAGAAGCGATTATCGCCGAAGCCTACCTCAACGGCAAGGCGAAAGGAGAAGCTGACGGCCATGCTGAAGGTCTTGCAAAAGGTCTTGCAAAAGGTCTTGCTAAAGGTCGCGCAGAAGGCCGCGCAGATGGAAAACGTGAAATGGCGCGGGCTCTTAAGGCCATGGGCGATTCTACGGAAAAAATCGTGGCAGTTTCTGGGCTTACTCCGGCAGAAGTCGAAGCGCTGTAGCCCGGTATGATAGCTAAAATAGACGTCTTTTACTACATTTCCTCGCATGGAATCTTACTTTTTTATCGGTGTTGCGGGCGTAGGCATGAGTGCCATCGCCCAGTATTTGGTTGGCAAGGGTATTGCAATTAGCGGTTCTGACCGCCAGTTCGGTGAGTTTTTGGCAGGTAAGTGCGAAAAGCCCCTCGTCATGACCCAGCTCGAGGAATGTGGCGTCAAGTGTTTTGCACAGGATGGTTCTGGTGTCGTGGAGGGCCTGAATGCAGTGGTCGTGAGTACCGCCATCGAAGACACGAACCCGGACCTCAAGCGCGCCAAGGAACTGGGAATCCCGGTAATGCACCGTAGCGAAATGCTCGCGAAGATTTCGAAGGAAGCCCGCACGATAGCCGTGAGCGGAACCAGCGGAAAATCAACCGTGACCGCCATGATTTACCACATTTTGCAATATGCGGGTCTCCAGCCGTCGGTCATGACGGGGGCGGGCCTTGTGAACTTGCAGAAAGAAGGCAAGATCGGTAACGCCGTTTCGGGCAAGGGCGAATGGCTCGTGGTCGAAGCAGACGAAAGCGACGGAACGCTGGTGCGCTACGAACCCGAAATCGGTTTGATTCTGAACGTGGACAAGGACCATAAGGAATTGAGCGAACTTCAGGAAATCTTTCTCAAGTTTAGCCACAACATTTTGGACAACGGCAAGATTCTGATTGTAAACGATGCGCACCCACTGGCCAAGAAGTTTAGCGCCGGTCGCGAATTCGATTTTGGCTTCGAAAACTATGTGGGCGTGCAGGGCACGGACTTCAAGTCAGTCGGCACATCCATTCAGTTCCGTGTGCGCCACAATGCAGAACTTGTGAAGTTCGTGGTGCCGCTCCCGGGCAAGCACAATATGGAAAACGCCCTGGCCGCAACGGCCGCCGCTCTCCGCGCAGGAGTAACGCTGCATACCTGTGCCGATGCCCTTGCGACATTCCCCGGCGTGTTCCGCCGCCACCAGATTTTAGGGACATTCAACGGCGTGACGCTTGTCGATGACTTCGCCCATAATCCGGCGAAAATTGCCGCAAGCATCAGAAGCGCACAGGACTTTACCGAGGGCCGCGTCATCGCCTGGTTCCAGCCTCACGGCTTTGGCCCCACGCGATTCCTGCGCAAAGACCTTGTGGAATTTATCGCGAAGACGCTCCGCCCCAAGGACTTTGACGACGACCGTGAAAACGACGTGATGTTCTTCAGCCAGATCTACTATGCAGGCGGCACCGTCACCCGCGACATCAGCGCCGGTGATCTCGCCGACGATCTGCTCCTCAAGGGCTGCGAAGCCATCTACATCGAAGACCGCAACGAATGTGCCGAAAAGATGGTGGAATATGCCCAGCCCGGCGACACGATTTTGCTGATGGGTGCGCGAGATCCGAGTCTACAGAATTACGCTCAATATGTGCAGAAGTTACTCGAAGAAGAGTTAATGTAAGCACACCCATCGCTGTGAGCTGAACACGACTCGTATTGACGAGTCGTGTCAGCGAGAGAATCGGCGTTGGGGAAGTCCCTTGTTGATTCTAGCCGATTCGGTCTTTATAGGGTGCGCGAGATCCGAGCTTGCGGGCTTATGCACAACACGTGCAGAAGTTGCTTGAAGAAAATTTGATGTAACTCTTCTAAATAAAAAAACTGTGATTTTCAAGTCACAGTTTTTTTTGCGAGTGCGTCGGTCGTGTCTTAAGCACTTTCGTGCTTGCTCATGCAATGCAGGCTACCGCCTTCTTCAATCACGGTGCGGCAGTCCAGCCCGATGACCTTGCGGTCAGGGTACACGCTTTCAAAGTAGCGCTTGGCGACAGCGTCGTTCGGCGACTTGTACTTCGGGAAAATGAGCGCTCCGTTGGCGTAGATGAAGTTCATGTAGCTGGCCGGCAAAATCTGTCCGTCGTCGAGCTTGCGCTGCGGCGGGAGCGGCAATGTATCGACCTTCGCCGACTTGCCGTAATGGCTCTTGAGCCAGGTTTCGATCAAGTACTTCGCTTCGGTCAGAATCACGTTGTTCGGGGAGCGCTTGTCTGTCGCTTCGCATATCACGATGCGGTCCTTCGCCACGAAACGCGCCACATTGTCGATGTGTCCGTCGGTGTGGTCGCCGTGCAAACCGTGGGGGAGCACCAACATGTCGCGGAGCCCGAAGGCCTTGCAAAGCGCCTTGACAACCTTCCTGATTTCCTTCGCGTCATTACGGTTCTTGCCTGTCAGGCAATCCAGCGTAGTAATGCCGAGGCCGTCACCATTGACTTCGATAGCGCCACCTTCAAAAATGTACGGGACGCTTACGTCCTTCTTGTATTCAAAAATGTCGGCGATTCGAGCAGGAATTTCGTTGTCATTTTTCCAAGGCGGAAATTTTGCGCCCCAGGCGTTAAAGACCGTTTCAGAAACAATCGTTTCTTTTCCCTTCTTCAAGAAGAACGGACCGTAATCGCGAATCCAGATGTCGTCTGTCTTGATGGTAAAGAAACTAGCCGGGTAAGGGCGGTCGGCAACGGAAATTTTTTCTTCCGTCGTCAAAAAGTCCTTTTTAGGAATCAGCACATTCACGGGCTGGAATTCGCTAATCGTGCGAATCAAATCGACATAGAATTTGCGGATCATTTCTCCGCGTTCACCGTACCAGTTCTTTTTATTGTGTGGGAATGCGAGCCACGTGGCGGCCTGTTCTTCCCATTCGGCGGGGTAACGTACATTTGTTTTAGTCATATTTACTATCTACCATAAGAGTCATTCTTGACCGAAGGGAGGGCGGACAGCACTTGGCAACTTGTTGCCTTAGTGCGCTGGTCCCCATGGGGAGAATCCAAGACTGGTTTCCGTCGCTGCGCTCCAGGATGACTTTTGTAATCGCTTCATCCTCGACCAACGGGAGGGGATCCAAGTTGACTTAGTTCGTTCCCCAGATTTTCAGGATGTCGCCATAAAGGTCTACGCGGCGGTCGCGGAAATGCGGCCACCAGCGGCGATTTTCTTCGGTTTCCTTCAGGTCAATTTCTACGATGCTTGCACCCAAGAAATCGGTGTCGCACTTGTGAATCAAGTAGCCATCAGGGGCCGCCACGAACGATGTTCCCCAGAAGGTGAGTTCTCCTTCGGTACCGATGCGGTTTGCCGAAAGCACAAAGGTGCGGTTTGCAATGGCGTGCCCACGCATCACCGTAACCCAGCTGTCCTGCTGGCGCGGGTAAATTTCAGCGGGTTCCGATTTCATCCAGCCGATAGCGGTGGGGTAAATCAAGATGTCCGTACCCTTCAGGCTCATGATGCGGGCCGCTTCGGGGAACCACTGGTCCCAGCAAATCAGCACGCCAAGCGTACCGGCGCTCGTCTTGATGGGTTCAAAACCGGTGTCGCCCGGAATGAAGTAATACTTTTCGTAGAAAGCCGGATCGTCAGGAATGTGGCTCTTGCGGTAAAGACCGGCAATGCTTCCGTCGCGTTCAAAAACGAATGCGCTGTTGTGATAAATGCCGCGGGCGCGCTTCTCGAAGAACGGGAAAACGATTACCGCGTTGATTTCCTTTGCAATATTCTGCCACTGCTTGACGATGGGGCTATCTTTTTCGATGGCCATGTCAAAAAAGTCGGCATTTTCTTCGAACGGAAAATACGGCGTGTGGAACATCTCGGGGAGAACGACCAGGTCGATTCCCTTGCCCTTGAGCGCAAGTGCCTGGTCCACGTACCACTGGTTATTGGTTTGGCTGTTGCCCGTCCACTTGCCTTGCAGTGTTGCTGTCTTGATTTTGTTCATTTTGCAAATCTTTGTTGTTCAGTTTTAGAAACCAATAATCTTCGCTGTTAATGGAACTAGCGTTAAGGATAGGATCGTTTTCTAAATCGTTCATAGTTTAAATATAGAAATTAGCGGAGGGTGTCACGAACAAAACCGTCTTCAGGAGGTTCGCCAAAGACTGCGAAGGTTCCCGAACCGATAACGGCCCCGTTCTTGTACGCGACTTCGACGCGGTACTTGCCCGGGGGCGTGTTCTTTTTGCGTGTGAACGTCCTGAAACCCGATTCGCGGCCTCCGTTTAGCGTCATGCGTCCCGAAGAAATGCGGTCCGTCAGTTTGTACTTGCCTGTTTGAGGATCCTGGTAGTACCATAGGTATTCCAGTTCGGCCTTGAGTTTTGCCGGTGCGTAAATCGAGGCGAGGAAATAAACCTCGGAAGAATCAACCTTGTGTACGCTCGGAATCTGCAATCCGATGCTCTGGAAAATATTTGGGTCATCGATGTCGCAGGTGTAGGTTGCCTTGTCAAAATTCTGGCAGGCAATTTTTTGCTTGAGCACGAGCGGAACGGGCGGAACCCAGTTCATGATATAGGCGACCACCAGGAGAATGCTGATGAGCGCCGGGGCTACGAGAATGCTCTTTTTGCGGTGCGAAATTTTCCAAATAAACATGCAAATTCCGAACGAAAGTAACGTACTCAGGAAAAACCAGATGAATCCGATTCGATGAACCAAGTGCGGAATGGCAAAGTTCATGAACATGGTGCCCAGTAGGCAGAAAAAGGCGAGGCTCACTCCGAAGCTTTCGTATTTCTTCTGCAAGAATTCGTTCCCGACCAAAAGGATTGCTAACAAAATAACGAGTAGGAACGAGGCGAGTGATCCGCTGCTCTTGAAATAGCAGACAACAAGGGCGCTAAACAGGCCGCCGAAGCAGAACTGGACTGCCCAGGTGAAACGTTGTTTCCAGGTTTCGCTCCATTCGCGGTCCAAAAAGCGGTGGCGCACGACAATCGCATTTTCGGGAATGGCGGTCGATTCATAGCCGACGTTCTTGGCGAACTTGCAAGCGGCATCTTTCGCTTTGACTGCGGCATCCTTTGCCTGGGCGGATGCCTTGGCGGCGGCGTCTTTCGCTTCTTGTGCTGCTCGGTTCGCCGCTTCGATTGCCTTGGCGGGAGCTTTTTCTGCAAGGAGAGCAGCTGCCTTCTTGAATTTAGATTCGATGGCTGTTTCTGCAGGAGCGTGAGTTTTGGGTGGTGTAGTTGCTGATGACGTATTTTGCTTGGGTTTTGCCTGAGCCTCCGCCAGCGCTTGCAGGCGTTCTGTGGTCCAGCCTTCGGGGTGTTCCAGCTGCGCCGAAAGCAAGATTACCAGAATAAGCGCACCGGTGTAATAGGCGAGTAGGATAAGAATGTCGGACTCATAGACCATTTGCCCGAGCGTAATGGAATCCCATGCAAAACCGCCCAAAAAGGCTATCGCGGGGAAGAATTTCTCAAATTTTTTGACAGCGGGCTTTTCCCGCAACTTGTTCACGAACTCCATGTCAAAAAAATACAAAAAAGGGAGGCTTTTGATCCGAATACAAAGATAAAGAAATGTTTATTTGCTTCTATATGCTGGTGGTTCAATTATACTTGGATTTTTTGCTTGGAAACTCCAGATTTGAATTTCGATTGCGAAATATCAGGGTATGATTGTTTATTTCGGTAATCAAAGTATTCATGTTAATACAAAACAGCTTGTAGATGGCTCTTATAAATGTAAAGATGCCTTCAGCGGGGATTTATCTTGTAAAAGTGGGAGCAGAAATGCTTCGGATAAAGGTCTTTGAATAGTTTTGCAGGCCTCGATTCTTGTCGAGCGTCTTCGTTTTAGCTAAATTTACGCCGAAAAAATGTGAGCCGTTCCGACGGCGAAGGATCTAAAATGAAACTCTCCAAGTACTTTTACGTCACGCTCCGCGAAACGCCCAGCGATGCCACCATGCCCTCCCACATCTTCCTCATGCGCGGCGGCTACATCAAGCCCGTCTCTACCGGTATCTATTCCATGATGCCGATGGGTTTCCGCGTGATCCAGAAGATTGTAAACATCATCCGCGAAGAAATGAACAAGATTGGCGGTATCGAAGTGGACCTGCCGGTGGTGCAGACCGCTGAACTCTGGAGCGAATCGGGCCGTTACCAGGCCATCGGCGAAGAATTGCTGCGCTTCAAGGACCGCAACAACCACAACATGGTGCTCGCCATGACCCACGAAGAGGCCATGACCGACCTCGTGCGCTACGTGCTCAACAGCTACAAGCAGCTGCCGGTGATGCTCTACCAGTTCAAGACCAAGTACCGTGACGAAGCCCGTGCCCGCGGCGGTCTTATCCGCGTTCGCGAATTCCTGATGAAGGACGCCTACAGTTTCCACACCAGCCAGGAAGACCTGGACCGTCACTACCAGGAAGAATACGACGCCTATCTGCGCATCTACCGTCGTGTGGGCATTGAACCGGTGGTGGTGCAGAGCGATACCGGCATCATGGGCGGTAAGGTCGCTCATGAATTCATGCTGGACACTCCGAACGGCGAAGATTACTTGATTCTTTGTAAGAAGTGCGGCTACCAGGCCAACCGCGAAATTGCGAAGTTCCAGCGTGTTCCGTTCAAGGGTGACGAAAATGCGGCCCTCGAAAAGGTCGCCACGCCGAACAGCGAAAGCATCGACGAACTCACCAAGTTCCTGAACGTGCCCGCCGAATCCACCGCCAAGTGTGTGTTCTTCGACTTCGAAGGCAAGCTCATCACGGTGGTGGTTCCGGGCAACCTCGACGTTTCCGAGATCAAGCTTCACAACTTGCTGAAGGCGAAGGAACTTTACCCCGCCGAAGACAGCCTCATCAAGGCCTGCGGCATGGTTCCGGGCTTTGCGTCCCCGATTAATTCTCACGATACGCGCATCATCGTGGACGAAGCGCTTGCCGATTCCTTCGACCTCGTGACCGGCGCAAACGAAGAAGGCTTTCACTTCAAGCATTGCAACCCGAAGCGCGACTTCCCGAAGTTCGAAGTGGCCGACATCGCCGAAGCATCCGAAGTCTGCAAGTGCCCCTGCTGCGGCGAACTCCTCACCGAGACCCGCGGTATCGAAATGGGCAACATCTTCAAGCTGGGCACCAAGTTCTCCGAATCAATGGGCGCCAAGTTCCTCACCGCCGAAAAGACCACCGCTCCGGCCATCATGGGCTGCTACGGCATCGGTGTGGGCCGCCTGATGGCCTCTGTCGTGGAAAACAGCCACGATGACTTCGGACCGATTTGGCCCAAGTCCATCGCGCCCTTCCAGGTGGAAATCGTCCCCATCGGCAAGGAAGCCGAACTAGTGGAACTCGCCGAAAAGTTCGAAAAGGAACTCGAAGCTGCCGGCATCGACGTGCTGGTGGACGACCGCGATGAACGCCCGGGCGTCAAATTCAAGGACGCCGACCTCTGGGGTTCTCCGGTGCGCATCGCCATCGGCAAGAAGGGCCTCGCCAACGGCGAAGTCGAATGGAAGTTCCGTAACGAAAAGGAATTCTCCATGGTCAAGGTGGTCGACGTTGTCGCCAAGGCTAAGGCATACTTTAAAGAGTAAACGAAGAGCCCGTGCTATTCATCACCTCTGCTTCGGTAGGGGTGTTTTTTTCTTGACAAAGCTGTTTTTTTTTCTTACATTCTGAGAGAGGCAATATAAACAGAGGTGTTTGATGAAAGAGATTCTTTTGACTTCATTCGTTTCCGCAGTCTGCGCCATGATGCTTGCTTGTGGAAGCGATTCCGGTACCAATTCCGGATCGAACGGGGGAGCGATCAATACACCGTCGGTGGGTGATACATCGGCAATCCTTCAGCCGCATGAGTGTGAAAAAATCATGCAGGCCTTGCCTGTCCAACCGGAATTGCCTTATGTCACAGTCAATGAAGTGAATTCAGATAATCAATGTAATGTTGAAATCCCTACAGCCGTTGACTCATCAACTATAATGAATTTTTTGAATAATTTGAGTGCATATGGTGAGGCTATTGCTCCTACGTTAGTTGAAAAAGGGTCTCAATCGTGGGCTTATAGCTATAGTGTGAACATGGGTGTTACGCTTTGGTATGAAGGAGAAAATCACTTTAGTATTCGTTTAGAAAGTGATTGCCGAAATGCAGCCTATGTGGCAAATATTCCAGAAAAAGATTCTATTTGGAATAGTGAAGGCGACGATGGGGACGTTTCTTGTACCCTTTATACATCTGCATATAAATATTCTGAAATTCCTATGACGCAAATGCAGTTAGAAGAAAAAATGGCTACTCTTGTAGCAGATGGTTGGGCTGTAACGACTGGTTGCGCCCGTCGTCTAGATTTAGATGCTGATGCATACTGTTTCCAAAAACAGGTTAACAATTATCTTTTCGAATTAGGTTATGGACCCGATGAAAATGGGGCTCTGCTTGATGTTGGGATAGCTTTTAGCTATCAAATGATTCCCTAATTGCCTGTGTATATTCGAATTGCAAAATCCTGTAGCTAATGCTATAGGATTTTTTTATTTGAAAAAAGCGTCGGCCAGTTTTTTTAAAAAGTCATTTTTCTATATTATTTCCCGAAAAAATTTTCTCTAAGGAGATTCTTATGGACATGAAGAAAATTGCTCTTGGTTCTGCAGCGTTGGCTGCTTTTGGTCTTATGGGTTGCGACCAGATGGGTGGCGACAAGGCCGAATCCAAGGCTCCGGCCGCAATTACTGCAAATTCTACCGACGACCAGAAGTTTGCCTATATGCTGGGTGCTCAGTTCGGTGGCCAGAACTTTACGATTATTCCGCGCCAGATGGGCGAAGAGCTCTATGAAGATGCCCTGCTGCAGGCGATTCACGATAATGTAAAGGCGAATAAGGATACGAACTTCAAGGTTCAGATGACTCCGGATTCGCTGCAGGCCGTGAGCCAGCGTTACACGGTAATCGCCCGTACCCGCAACGAGATGCTTCGCCCCGATAGCGCCCTGTTGGCTGAAGGCAACCAGGAAAAGATCAAGGCTTATGTGGATTCTGTTTCGAAGACTCTGCCTGTCGCAAAGGCTCCTGCTTCTACGGGGGCTGCAGTGACGGTTGCTGGTGATTCTCCGGACAATACCAAGTTCTCTTACCTGCTCGGTCTCCAGTTTGCAAACCAGCTTATTGCAATCGGCAACCAGTTCCAGACTGAATTTGATGTCGACTATTTCATTCTGGGTGTCAAGGAATCTGTAGCCAAGGTTGCTGACTCGACGGTCGCTCTTTCTCTCCCGCAGGATTCTCTGACCGCGGTTGGCCAGCGTTACCAGCAGAAAATCCAGGAATTGCGTCAGGCTGCTTTCAAAAAACAGCAGGAAGAAGAAGCCAAACTGAAGGAAGAAATTGCTCCGCTCCGTGGCGATACCCTTGCTAACGGCATGCCGCAGAAGTTTAACCTGAAGGTGAAGGCTACCAAGATTTCCGTCGACAAGGCGATTGCTTCTGGACTCGAAAATCTCGAACCGTTCGCGAACAAGCCGCTTCTCGTGTTCTATTTCTCCGCTACTTGCGGACATTGCGCTCACGCTGCACCCGAAGTTCTTGCGATTGCCAAGGAATTTGCTCCGAAGGGCCTCACGATGCTTGCTGTGGCCAGCGGTGGAAACCAGAAGGTCGGTATCCGCAAGTTCATGGACAACGCCAAGTGGGACGAAACTGTTAACGTGGTCTGGGACGAATCCCGCCAGTTCGGCGAACTCTATAGCGACGGCTATGTTCCGAAGGTCTACGCCGTAAATCCGGATGGCACTTACAAGATGTATGCCGCTTTCGAAAGCCAGAAGGAAGAACTCAAGCAGGACCTTGCTGGAATCCTTTCCGGCAAGAATGTTGAATGGAAACCCGAAGCTCCGAAGACTGAAGAAAAGAAATAGTTGGTAGAACTTAGACCGCTCTGCTCTTAGAACTTAGATTTTTATTTAAGTTCTAAGTTCTAAGCTCTAAGTTCTAAGTTCTAGAAATGTCTCTAATCGCAGTATATGACGTAGTCGTTGTCGGCGGTGGTCATGCCGGTATCGAGGCGACCCACGCCGCTTGGAAATTGGGCGTAAAGACCGCCATGCTCACGATGGATATCAATGCCATCGGGCGTATGAGTTGCAACCCGGCCGTAGGCGGGGTAGCGAAGGGGCAGATTGTCCGAGACATCGATGCTCTCGGTGGCCTGATGGGATTACTCACCGACAAGGCGGGCATCCAATTCCGCATGCTCAATATGAGCAAGGGGCCGGCCGTGTGGGGTCCGCGAGCTCAATGCGACATGAAGTACTACAGCGAAGTGGCACGCGAAGTCATTACAAGCCTTCCGGGGCTTTCCGTGATTCAGGGTGAACTCGCTGCCTTTTCGCGAATGGCTGACGGTCGCTTGGAACTTTCGCTCCTGAATGGCGAACGCTACATCACGCGCTCGCTCGTGATTACGAGTGGGACCTTCCTTGCTTCCAAGATGTTTACCGGGCTTGAAACCAGCATCGGTGGGCGAGTGGGTGAGCCGAGCGCCGATAAACTCTCGGAATGCCTTGCAAGCGAAGGAATTGCGCTCCGTCGCCTGAAGACGGGGACTCCCAGCCGCTTGGATCCTGATTCCATCGACTTTAATGAGTGCGATATTCAGCGTGGCGACGATACTCCGTGGCCCATGAGCGACCGCCATCTGGCAAACACGGTGCCAGGCCGCGATGCGGATTATTTCTGGGGCGATCCGACGAATAAATTTGTTCGAAACGATTGCGTGTGCTGGATTACCCGCACGAACCTGAAGACTCACGACATTCTGCGCAGTGGCTTTAAGGACAGCCCGATGTTTAGCGGACGCATTCATGGAAAGGGCCCGCGCTACTGTCCGAGTATCGAAGATAAGATTAACCGTTTTGGCGATCGTGACGGTCATCAGCTTTTCCTGGAACCGGAACAGGCCGATATCGGTCGCGTTTATATCAACGGTTTTAGTTCGAGTTTGCCGGCCGATATTCAGTTGGCCGCCATCCATACGATTCCGGGATTGACCCGCGCCCGTGTGTTGCAGATTGGCTATGCTGTGGAATATGACTCGGTGGATGCCACGCAGCTTTTCCCGACGTTTGAATGCAAGAAGGTTCCGGGGCTCTATTTTGCGGGTCAGGTCTGCGGTACGAGCGGCTATGAAGAAGCTGCCGGTCAAGGGCTTTTGGCGGGTATCAACGCCGCCCTGAAGGTCAAGGACGAAGAACCTTTGATTCTTGGTCGTTCGGATAGCTACTTGGGCGTCATGGCGGATGACCTGGTAAACATTCTGCTGGATGAACCTTATCGCATGTTCACGAGCCGCGCCGAATACAGACTGTTCCTCCGTAGCGATAATGCCGAAGCTCGCCTCAAGGAACGCGCCCATAAGATTGGCATGATTTCGGATGATGATTATGCGGACTTCAAGCGTCGTCAGAATCTGATTGAAATGGCCCGCACCCGTATGGCCGAGGAATCGGCGACGCCCGACCAGGCGAATCTGATTCTTGAAGCGGGTGGCCAGGCGCTTTCGACGGAACGCACCCGTTGGATCAACGTGTTGCGTCGTCCGGGAATCGATCCGGAACAACTTTTCAAGGCTGCCGTGCCCGACTTGAATCTTTCTCGCCGCGACCAGTGGTTCATGTACGCCGAAGAAATCTACGCAGGATTCTTCGACCGGCAGGCCCGCGAAATCGACGACCAGAAGAAGATGGAATCCGTGCGCCTGCCCGAAAACTTCGACTACATGCAGGTGACCGCCGTCAGTATCGAAAGTCGCCAGCGCCTCAATGCTCACAAGCCCTTGACACTCGGCCAGGCTAGCCGTATTCCCGGTGTCCGCCCGGCCGACATTACGGTTCTCGCGCATTGGCTAGAAAACAAGAAACTGAACGGCTAGGGGTTCCGCAGGTGGCGGTCACCCCCGTTTTTTGACTCGAAAAAGCATAATTTTTAATTGCTTTTTTGAGAAAGCATCAAAAAATTACTATCTTTGCGCCGTCAATTAACAATATTTCCAAGAGGTCTATTATGTCAGAAGAAACTGAAGTCAAATCCACAGAAGAAATCAAGCCTCAGGAAACAAAATCCCAAGAAAAGAAGGCCCCGGCCAAGAAGAAGCGCCCCCTGAACGCCAAGCGTAAGGGTGCTCCCGCTCCCAAGAAACCGGCTGTCTTTAGCGATTCCCTGGAAGAACGTTTCCCCGCCCTCGCCGCCAAGCTCAAGAAGCAGATTGAAGACGGTATCAAGCAGAAGATCAAGGAAGCCCAGAACGACCCGAAGGTCAAGGCCGCCTCAAAGAAATTCGCTGAGAAATAATTCGATTTTTCTTTGACAATTTAAAATGCCGCTGGTCATTCGATCGGCGGTATTTTTTATATATTTATTTAAAAATTTACAAGGAGATTTCTAATGCGTAAGTTATTCACGATTCTCGCTCTCGGTTGTGCTCTCGGTATGGTTGCCTGCGGTGGTGGTGGCAAGACCGTGACCCGTATCGATGAAAAATCTACGACGGATTTGTCGGGCAAGTGGAACGACACTGACTCTCGCCTGGTTGCTGAAGAAATGATTACGAGCTGCTTGCACAGCGCCAAGATCGAACGCGTGATTGGCGAAATGGGCCGCACTCCGACAATCGTCATTGGCAAGATCCGCAACAAGAGCCACGAACACATCAGTGTCGAAACCTTCGTTAAGGACATGGAACGTACTCTCCTGAATTCCGAAGCGGTTGATTTCGTGGCAAATTCCGCCGAACGCGCCGAACTTCGTAACGAGGTGGCCGACCAGCAGGGGAACGCAACCGAAGAAACCGCCAAGGAACTTCATCAGGAAACGGGTGCCGACTGGATGCTGACCGGCACCATCAATACCATCGTGGACCAGGAAGGCGGCAAGTCCGTTATCTTCTACCAGGTGGACCTGGAACTCACCGACCTGCAGAGCCACAAGAAACTCTGGATGGGTGACAAGAAGATCAAGAAGTTCGTCTCTCAGGATTCTGTGAAGCTTTAGTCGATTTCCCGCAGGGGTTTCCTTGCGGGGCTTTTTTTATGCGTCTTTGGATTACGACCGCACCTGACGATTTTTCTGCTGAGTTCGACGATATTGAGCAGATGTTTTCTCATGGGCTTTCGCGTCTTATTTTGCAGAAGCGGAGCCGTACCGGGGCCCCTTATGCGACCGAAAGCGAATATGAACGCTGGCTTATGGCTCTCCCGATGGAATGCCGCGACCGCATCTGGGTGCGTGGGAGTCCCGACTTGGCAGAACGCCTGGATGTTCGCGGGTGCGTTGCCGAGGCGACTTCGCTTTTGGGAGATATTCCCGAAAGCTGGAAACGCGTGAACAGTATTGCCTTTTGCCGCAATTTGGAACAGCTTGATTTGCTTCCCGAGTGGGTGGCGGGCGCTTTGGTGGGGCCCGTGTTCCAGCCGCAGTCCGTCTACGAACCGGTTCCAGTTCTTGGTGTCGGGAAGGTTGTAGATAAATTAATTGCCTGCGTTTCAACTCGCGATTCGTCCAATTCGGAGCAGGCTAAAACTGCGCCCAAGATTCCCCAGGTTATCGCCTTCGGGGGCATCGATCACGAAAATCTGGACGATATCAAGAAACTTCCCCTACAGGGAATCTCTGTGCTGGGTGGTATCTGGAATTATGCCGATCCGGTGAATGCGTTAATTAAATTAAATAGGGCCGTAAATGGAATGTGTAGCGTGTGATGTGTAATTATTAATTACTCATTTCTCACTTCACTCCTCACATTGCGGCGTAGCCGCTCACACTCCACAATGCATTATCGTTGGATATAAACAGCGTTTCTCGGCTTGGCCTTGAGTCTGTTGCCGAGCAAGTCAAAGTAAACCGGGTTTCGGTTTAGGCGGGCGGGTTTACTGAAATCGCGGTATTTCTTGGCAATGCTGACTGTCGTGTCCGGCACCTTGTAAGGCTTGTCCGGATCGTCGACGACCATCTTGATGCGCGCCGTGCTCTTGCAACCGGTCTCGTTCGTGTAAATCACGGTGTAGTAACCGCTGAAGTCGCCGTCTACGTTCTTGAGTGTGTTTTCGCGGTCGGTGGATTTGAAACCGTTCGGGCCTTCCCAGCTCCAGAGCTTGCCGTCCCACGGATGCGGGCCGAACTGCACCGTAGCGCCCTTCGCGACCTTCAGGTCGAGTGTCTCGTTCCAGCCGCCTTCATCGACCTTCACGTAGGGGATAATCTTCGTGCCGCTGCAGGGGCCAACGACCTTCTTGCCGTCGCAAACGCCGATGGAATCTGGGATGTCAATTACCCGCGGTTCGAAATCAGGGGTGGGGAAGGCTTTCATGAGTTTTGCGGTCTCTTCGGCGGTAATCGGAAGAATGGTGCCGTGGCGGGGCGTGAATGCGCCCGTCATTGCGGTATTCTGGATAAACTTGAACGTTTCGAGGTCCGTACTGCTTGTAAACTGGTAATGATCGTTCATGTAGCAGTCGTACATCAGCACCCAGGAATTCTGGTTGATGAGCTTGAACACTCCTGCACCTTCTACGGCTTCGGTCGTCTGTTGCAGGGCCTTGCACGGCTTGCTCCACTGCGAACCGGAGGCGGCTCCGCTCTTGGGCATAAGCGAACTTGCGGTCACCTTGCAGATGCCGCCATCGCCCTCGTTCTTGTAGAAGGCGTGGTAGAACTTGTCGATCGGGTTGTAGACGATATCCATGTCGATGGTCGATTTGCCGCGGTCAAAGAAATGCTGCGGTTCGCCTTCCAAATCGGTGAAGTCCTTGTTCGAGTAGGCGTAGAAAACCTTGTCGTAGGGGATGGTGCCATCGTTGGTCAATAGCGAAAAGTACACGAGTGGGCGGCCCTTGGTGCCGTCGCCGTTGTCGTAGGTGTCGTCCCAGAACGTTTCCGGGGCCCATACGCGGGTCACGTTCGCGAAGTTCTTGCCCTTGTATTTATCGGGAAAGTGCACGGTGCTGTGTTCCCAGTTGATGAGGTCGCGGGAGCGCATGAGCACCATGCCGCGGTTGCTCGCCCAGCCTTCGGCACTCTTCATGTCGGTGTTTACCGTGTAAAACCAGCCGTCGGGGGCGCGTAGCACGTGCGGGTCGCGGAGTCCCTTCTTGATGCTCACGGTATCGGCGGCCACCACGCGCTTGCCGTTGTTCATGGCGGTAAAGCTGTAGCCGTCGTTACTCAGGGCATAGTAGATGTTTTCATCCTTGTTGTCCCGAAAATAGACGAAAAGGTAGTTGGAGTAGGGCTCATACCCGTGGATAGAAACCTTGAATACCTTTTTCTCGATTCGCTGCGAGGTGCCGACATTCTTGATGCTGGCGGTCAGGGAAACTTCCTTGTTTTCGCCCACGAAGCGTCCGTTGATGCGCCCGTCATGTCCGAGGAAGAGGGTGTCCGAACTTTCCCAGGTGATAGGGTATTTGCGGTCGGTTCGGGGAGTGGAATCGGGAAGGACTAGGTCTTCATAGAGGTCATTTATCGCATTGCTCAGTTTGACGCTGTCGTACGCGGCCCAGAACGGCGAAATTTCGACGATGTCTTGGGAAAAGGCGATTCCTGCCCCTATAATCGCAAGTGCAAATGAACGTTTCATGTTTTCCTCTTTTCTAACCTTTTTGTGGATCCCGTCACTCACTACGTTCGCTCCAGGATGACTTAATTTGTTGCGTCATCCTCGACCATCGGGAGGGGATCCAGTGTTGCATCCTTTTCAAATATAATTTCTCATTTTCACTCCGTTTTGCTCTGAAAAATACGATTGTTGATAGTTTTTCCACGGTCTAGGTGTATTTTATGTCACATGAATTTCTAAAAAACATATAATAAAGTTGCAAATAGCTTTTTTTGAAAAAAAAGGCATATTATTCCAAGTTGGAATAGTATAAATTGGACTTATTTCAAATTTTAATGATATATTAGGAGTGTATGGAACGATCCCGCGCGAAAATTTTAGTTATTGATGATACGAAAACAAACATCGAAGTGCTCGAAGGCATTTTATCCAACGATTACGATGTTTTTGTTGCCCTGGATGGTAAAAAAGGGCTGTTGCTTGCCGAAAAGGTCAAGCCTGATCTTATATTGCTCGATGTGATGATGCCCGAAATGGACGGCTGCGAGACTCTTCACCAGATGAAGGAAAAGAGGCTCGTCGACAATACTCCGGTCCTGTTCCTGACCGCCAAGGCGGATTCCAAGAGTGAACAGCAGGGGTTGGACCTTGGGGCGGTCGACTACATTACCAAGCCGTTCCATCCGAACCTGGTACAGCTCCGTATCAAGAACCAGCTTGAATTCAAGCACCAGCGAGACCATCTGCAGGAACTTGTTGAAGAAAAGACGGTGGACCTGCGCAAGACGCTCAAGGTGATGCTCACGAGTCTCGGTGCACTTGCCGAATACCGCGATCCCGAAACCGGGGCGCACATTAAGCGTACCCAGGTGCTGGTGCAGATGCTTGCCGAAAAGTTGCGCAATCACCCGCGTTTTAAGGATGCCATCCCCAATAACGAATATATCGACTACTATGCAACGGCGGCCCCCTTGCACGACATTGGGAAGGTGGGCATTCCCGACGAAATTCTGCGCAAGCCAGCCCGCCTGAACGAAGAGGAATGGGCCGTGATGAGTACGCATGCGCAGATGGGCTACGATGTGCTTGTCAATGCGACGCATGAACTCAAGGACCACCCGCTGGTGCGAATTTCTGCAGAAATCATCTTGAATCACCATGAGCGTTTTGACGGTGACGGATACCCGAACGGTCTCAAGGGTGACGCAATCCCTGTCGGTGCGCGCCTGATGTCGGTTGCTGATGTCTACGACGCCCTTGTTTCCAAGAGACCCTACAAGAATGCTTTCCCGCACGAAGTTGCCGTCAAGGAAATCCAGGAAGGAAGGGGGACCCAGTTTGATCCGGATGTGGTCGATGCCTTTATGGAATTGGAATCGCAGCTTCCTGCCATTTACGACCGGTTCAAAGAAGAATCCTAGTGAGGTTTTGATTTGACCCACAATTCAATCAATGCGCAGCGTCGTCGCCTTCGAAATCGTATTTCAATGGTTTATGTGTTGCCGACTTTTATAGCGGCGATTGTGTTGGTCTTTATATTTTCTTATGCGGTTCGTTCCATGCTGGTGGATTCTGCGGTCGCCAATACCGAGAAGGCGCTCCACGAACGCGTTCAGACCGAAGTCGAGGCTTTTCTCAAGAATCGCGAAGATAAGTTCCTCTCGTTTTCAAAGCGCTTTCAGCAGATAACGAAGGACAATGCGCTTCGGCCCATGCTTTACAAGCAGACGCAGCAGGGGGGCGAAGGGATTGTCGATGTCTATTACGGAAGCAAGGACGGCGATTTCATTTCGGGTCGCGGACTGAAACTTGAGAGCGGGAAGACGGAATTCCGCACGACGGGCTGGTACCTGGAAGCATCGCGTAAACGCGGACTTGCCTACACGGGGCCGATTCTCCGCAAAGATGTGAACAAGCAGGTGCTTTCGCTTTCGTATCCGATTTGGGATAAGAATCACAAGTTCAAGGGTGCCGTCGCCGAAGATGTCAATCTTCACAAGGTGCGTCTTTCGATGGGCGGGCTTGCCAAGGAAGAAGGCGGCGTCACGATGCTGGTGGGGAGCGAAAACGACAACCTCCTGACCTATTTCCCGTACGAGACCAATCGTGGAAAGGTCCTGCAGGATAGCGTCGAAAATTTGCTTCAGCTGGTTTCGGACAAGTTCAATTCCGATACACTGATGGATGGGCGCATCTTGCGCTTCGAAAAGACGAATGAACATCGCCAGCAGCTCATTTTCATGGTGACTCCTTTGAGCCATTTGCCGTTCTATATTGTCCACGTGAGTCAGCACAACAGGATTGCCGCGAGTATCGAAAACCACGCATCGACGGTATTCGGCGTGGTCGCCATCGCCGTGTTCCTGATGATGGGACTTGCTGCCCTTCTTTCCCATATTCTTTTCCGTCGTTATATCCAGCGCGATCTGAACGACAGCGTGAATTCCAGTACCTTGTTCGATACACTTTTGTGGAAAGGCGACAACTTTACGATTATCCTTACGAACGAGAATTTTGACATTCTTCATGCGAGTGCTTATGTGGTCGATTTCCTGAACGGCGGCGAGGACATGAAGGACGAAAGCTTGTTCAAGTTCTTCAAGTCGGAAACCTTTGAAAAGTTTGCGCGCAGAGTTGCCATGGGCGGCCAGATGCTTGCCAGTGAACGCAAGACGATTGAGCGAGTCCAGAATTCTGACGGGGAAGTGGCATGGTGGGGCATGTCGTTCCAGGTACTTGTCGAAGATAACGGTGCGACAAGATTGCTGATCATGGTGACCGACGAAACGAGCGGAATCCAGAAAGATACCATCTTGGATACGATTATGCTTTCGGGCGACCATTCAATCCTGATCATCTTTGACAAGAATATGCATGTCAAGTACATGTCAAGGCAACTTGCTGAATTCTTGAACAAGGAATGGCGTTCGTTTATCGGTCTTTCGATTATGGATCTTCCCGAAATGGGACTGCCTGAATCGATTATTGCTTCGATGATTGATTCGTTCAAGAAGGACGAAGTCTGGAAGGATTCCTTTATGCTGAAGCCCGAGGGCGTTTCCTTGGAAACGTGGTTCCGTGGCGAAGGCTGCACCTTGAAGACGCAAGAAACCGTTGTCGGCTACATGCTATCGATGATTGATATCTCGGAGGTGGTAGCGGCTCGCGAAATTGCCGAACAGGCGACCCAGGCGAAAAGCGAGTTCCTTGCGAATATGAGTCATGAAATTCGTACGCCGATGAATGCCATTATCGGCATGGCACATTTGATTTCGGAGACGGACCTGGACAATCACCAGCGCGGTTTTGTGGATCGCATTAGTCATGCGGCAAAATCCTTGCTCGGCATCATCAACAATATTCTTGACTTCTCGAAGATTGAGGCGAAAAAGCAGAATCTGGAAATTACGCAACTTGTGTTACAGGATGTCATCGGCGAGGTGACGGCGCTTGCGGAAGTTCGTATTGCAGGTCGCCCGATTGAACTGATTGTGGATGTAGATCCGGATATTCCAGAAATCTTGATGGGTGACCCGCTCCGTCTTTCGCAGATTTTCACGAACCTGATCAACAATGCGACCAAGTTTACCGAAAAGGGCGACATTACTTTGAGTGTTAAGCTCTTGCAGCAGGTGAACAATACGGTCAAGCTGTATTTCTGTGTCAAGGATACAGGAATTGGCATGACTTCCGAGCAGCTGGGGCGCCTGTTCAACGCCTTTACGCAGGCGGACGGTTCTACAACGCGCAAGTATGGCGGCACGGGACTTGGACTCGTGATATCGAAGTCGCTGGTGGAACTGATGGGCGGTCAGCTGCAGGTGTCGAGTTTTTCGGGAGAAGGTTCTCAATTCTTCTTTACGATTTCTCTGCCCGTGGCATCGCAGGCCGGCGAACCGAAATGGAAAAGTGAAAATCGGTTACGCAACAAGAATATCTTGCTGATCGATGACTGTGCGAACTTGAGGACGGTTCTTCGCCATTACCTGACGCGTTTGCAATGCGTTGTCGAGGAAGCCTGTTCCGTTGACGAGGCTCTGGAGCTGATCCAGGCTCATGAAGAGGCCAACGAGGATCCGTACGATCTGTTCCTGGTGGATTACAGTATGCCTCTCTTGAACGGTTTTGACTTTGTGCATGGCCTGAGCGATTCGATGAAGTCGATTCCCAAGATTTTGATGCATCCGATTCATTTTGACGAAAGTGAACTTTCGACTGCAAGTGGACTCGGTTTCAATGCGTATGTTTCTAAGCCGTTGCAGTTGAGTACGATGTTGAGTGCCATGCAAGAAGCTTTCGGTTATCCGCTCACGTACCAGAAGGCTGCCAAGAAAGAAAAGGGGAAAATCTATTTCAAGGAAGCCAAGATTCTTCTGGTCGAAGATAACCAGATGAACCAGGAATTGGCGGTGTCCTTGTTGAACAGTGTCGGCCTTACCACGATGATTGCGAACAACGGTAAAGAAGCCTTGGAAATGCTCAAGAAGGATGCCTTCAACCTAGTGCTGATGGATATCCAGATGCCCATTATGAACGGCCTGACGGCGACTCGCGAAATCCGTGCCCGCGAAGACGAATACTTCAAGCAGGTGCCGATCCTCGCCATGAGTGCCCGAGCTTTCAAGAAGGATACGGAAGAATGCTTTGAAGCGGGTATGAATGCGCATATCGTAAAGCCGATTGACCCGACGATTCTTTACGAGGAACTGGCGAAGTTCTTGCAGGTTGCCGCAGAAACGCAGGGCGCCGCGAAGGACGATCAAGTCGATATCTCGCAGGATGACAAGGACTTTATTTCACATTTCCAGAAGGTCAAGAATTTTGATGCGGAGTCGGGGCTTTACCATGTCAACAACAACCGCAATATGTTCCTCAAGATTTTGCAGGGCTTCGTCCGCGATTATGGTGGAAAATCGTTCAATCTGCGTTCCCTGATAGAACAGTTCCATTACGAAGAGGCGACCCGTATCGTGCATACGATTAAGGGACTTTGTGGAACTATCGGCGCAGGCCATGTCCAGAACCTTGCGGCAGCGCTCGAAGCGGACTTGGAACAGAAACAGTGCAATTTTAGCGAATACAATGTATTCGAAGAAAACCTGCGTGAACTTGTCGACGAACTGAATATCGTTCTGGCGGATATCGTGGCGGAACAGAACGAACCTGTCCAGAAAGTGGATGATCCCGAAGCAGAAAAGAAGTTGCGTGAAGCGGTTGTCGCCTTGAAGGATGCGGTGGATACCTGTTCTTCGACCCAGTGCAAACGAATCTTGGACGGTATAGACGGGATTGCCTTTGAAAAGAGTCAAGAAGTTCTTCTGCGCAAGCTGAAAGAACTGCTTGAAGATTACGATTTCAGCGAGGCCGCCGAAATCCTGGATTCCCTGGAAAAGACTCTCGGTTAGTGTAGCACCATTGCTGCGATAAATGCCAGGGTGACGATGATTGCCGCTACGATGGCAAGCGGGTTCGCTTTTTTCTTGGAACCGAATTCATTATCGACAATTTCTTCGTAGTCCGGTGTCTCGAGATCGGAAAATTCCGAACCTTCGCTCCAGCCGGTTTCCTTGTCGCTTCCGCAGTGCGGGCAAAAGGTGGCATTTTCCTTGAGTGGGGAATGGCAGTGGGGGCAATAGTTCATAAAAGTCAAAGTAGAAAAAGTCTTTTGGGTTTTCTGTCCGCTTTTTGGGGCTTCTGGTCATTTTTTGAGGCTCTAATTTGCTTTTTAAGGTAAAAAATGCTATAATACTGATGTATAAGTGGAGGATTCTATGAATCGTACAATTAAAGGTTTTCTCGCTGTAGTCGCCATGACGGCGATATCCTTTGCGCAGGCTCCGGTTGAGTCTGCTACGGCACCTGTTGCTGAACCTGCTGCTCCCGCGGCAGAAACTGTCGCAGAACAGGCGTCCCCTGCAGCTCCTGCCGCTGTTGAAGCTGCTCCCGAAGAAGCGGCTCCCGTGGCAGTCCGCGGCGCCGATGCCGCTGAAGCGTCTCCCGCCAGCTCAAGTTCCGATGTCGCTGCACCCGTTCCTGCGGAACCGGTGCAGGAACCTGCCATTGTCGTGGCCCCGAAGGCTGTTCGCGGTGCCGACAAGGATCCTCAGGCGGTTGAACGTTTCCGCGATGCAAAGAATGTGGTTTATTACGAAACGGTCTATACTCGTGAAGATGGCGTGCCCGTCCGTACGGTTTACGTTGCCGAACGTGAAGGCAAGGACACCGTGACCATGGATAATCTGATGGGTCTCAAGCCGATGAAGTTCAAGATCGGTGCGCACGCCTCTGTCGGCGCCTACCAGATATCCGGCAATGATTGGGATAGCGACCGCTATACCGGTATGAACTGGAAAGCGGGTCTCATGGCCTTGATTCCCCTGAGTGAATACACGATGGGCCTCAAGATCGGCGCTATGTATGAGCAGGCCAAGGCAAGCGAGTCCTACTACATTAACCAGGTACCGACAAATTTTGAGTTTAGACAGAAGATGATCGATATTCCGGTTCTCTTCACCTTCAAGGCTCCGTCATCCAGTCTTTACTTCGATCTCGGTGTCGAAATGAGTATTCCTCTTTATGACAAGCTGAAGATCTCTTATACGGATCGCAATGACAACCATGTCTCTAGTCGCGTAGACCTGATGGATGACTACCGTAATGCGATGGATTGGGCATTCTTTTTCGGTTTCTCGATTATGGCCAACCAGTACATCTCGCTCGATATTGCGGCTAAGCTCGGTATGTCCGATCTTTACGACGGTCACTTGAAGTACACGAACTTGAACTTGGATGCATCCTCATTCAACGTTGGTATTACGCTCTATCCGTTCTAGTCTATGCTCCTGGCTATTGTTGCTGTAATTGTTGGCTTGGCCGTTCTCGTCTGGAGTGCGGACAAGTTTGTGGATGGTGCCGTAGGTGTTGCTGAATTCTGCGGCATGTCCACGCTCCTTATTGGTATGGTTGTAGTCGGTTTTGGAACTTCGGCTCCGGAACTTACAGTGTCTGCTATTTCGGCGTCACAAGGCAATCCTGAGCTCGCTCTGGGAAATGCATACGGCAGTAACATTGCGAATATCGCGTTGATTTTGGGGGCGACCGCACTGATTTCTCCAATCTTGATGCAGCGATCCGTGCTTCGCGGAGACTTGCCGATTCTGCTCGCGGTATCCGTTCTTTCGATTATTCTCGTATGGGATGGAAGCGTCGCTCGTTGGAACGGCTTTCTGTTGCTAATCGTTTTTACCGCCGCAATGGCTTACAGCATCCGTCGCGAACTGAAAAAAGTCAAGTTGGAAAAATCCGAAAGCCTGTCGGGGAATGATGATTCTGCCGAACCGAAAAAGGTGTCTCTCGGAAAATCTGTCTTTTGGCTAGTTCTTGGTCTTGTGTTGCTTGTCGTGAGTTCTCGCGCCCTTGTCTGGGGAGCGGTCGAAATTGCCCGTACGCTTGGCGTGAGCGACCTTCTGATTGGCTTGACGATTGTCGCTATTGGAACATCTCTTCCGGAATTGGCTAGCTCTATTGCTGCCGCCCGTAAAGGTGAAAACGACCTTGCCCTGGGTAACATCATCGGTTCGAACTTGTTCAATACGCTTGCCGTGGTTGGCCTTGCGGCGATTGTTTCGCCGATGGATGCAATTGAAAAGGCTGTCGCTTATCGCGACATGCCCTTGATGATTGCTTTGACCGTTGCCTTGATTGTGCTTGGCTTTAGGCGTAAAGGCGATGGCCGCTTGAACCGTATTGCCGGCGCCATTCTTTTAGCCGTTTATGTCGGCTATCTCGCCCTGCTTATCGTGCAAGCGAAGGGCTAAATCAAAAAAATTGGAGCTTTCCGATATACGTTTCCGAAATCTGAATTCCGAATTTTGAAATCCGAATTCCGAAATCTGAATTACATAGGCGGGAAGAACAGGTAGGCGATTGCGATTGCTGCAATCACTCCGGCGGCATCCGCTATCAGGGCGCATGTAACGGCGTGGCGAGTCTTCTTTACTCCTACGGAACCGAAGTACACCGCGATAATGTAGAAGGTCGTATCGGCGGCTCCCTGGAACATGCAGCTCAGGCGGCCTGCGAAACTGTCAGGGCCTAGAGTCTTCATGGCGTCGATCATCATGCCGCGGGCACCGCTACCGCTCAAGGGTTTCATAATGGCGGTGGGGAGGGCGGGAACGATATCGTTACCCACGCCGCAGAGCCCAAGAATCCAGGAAACGCCGTTCAGCAACAAGTCCATTGCACCGCTTGCGCGGAATACGGCGACACCCACGAGGATGGCGACTAGGTTCGGAATGATCATCACGGCGGTATGGAAACCGTCTTTCGCTCCTTCGACAAAGGCTTCGTAGGCCTGCACCTTCTTGTATACGGCGAGTCCGAGGAAGGCTACGATGATGCCGAACAGGGCGATGCCGCTAATCAAGAGACTGGTCGTGCCGATGGCTTCTGCCGTCAGGTGGCTGAAGTAGACCATGATAGAAATAACGCAAGCCGAAAGTCCGCCGAGCCAGGCGACCGTTACCGGGTCCTTGAGCTTGACCTTCTGGAAAAAGCTGAGTGCGACTATGCCGGCGATAGTGCTGAAGAACGTAGAAAGCAGGAGCGGAAGGAAGACGTCGCTTGGATTGGAGGCGCCCATCTGCGCGCGGTAGGTCATGATGCTGACGGGAATGAGCGTGAGGCCACTGGCGTTCAGCACCAGGAACATAATTTGCGAATTGCTCGCGACGGTCTTGTCTTCGTTCGGATTGATTTCCTGTAGTTGCTTCATGGCCTGGAGGCCCATCGGGGTGGCGGCGTTGTCGAGACCGAGCATGTTGGCGCTGATGTTCATGAGCATGGTTCCGATGACCGGGTGGTTCTTCGGTATTTCAGGGAACAGGCGGCTAAACAGCGGCGAGACGATTTTGGCGAGAATCTGAACAGCTCCTGCCTTTTCGCCGATTTTCATAATGCCGAGCCAAAGTGAAAGAATGCCGGTAAGCCCTAAGGCAATTTCGAATGCCGTTTTCGACATATCGAAGGCGCCAAGGATTGCCTTGTTGAAAATGCCTGAATCACCGAAGGCGATCCATTGGATCATGCAGGCGACAAAGGCGCCAAAGAAAAATACGAGCCAAATGATATTTAAGACCATAGCATAAAAATAGCAATAATGAAACAATATGGAAATCGATGTGCCCCAATAAAAAACGGACCTGTTGGATTAACCAACGGTCCGCTCTTGTTTATTTAGATGTTGCGATTTTTAGTACTCGAATCCGCAAGCGGACATTGCATCACTCTCGCTGATTTTGGTACAGCTGCTAGATGTGCAGGAATACACTTCGCCATCGTCGAAGCATCCATAGACGCCCGAACAAACCTGAGTGTAGTCGTCACAGATGCTGCCGATGGATCCCGAATTGGATAGATATAGGGGCTATATCCAATTCGTCTTCATTGTCGTCTGCGATATCGCTACAAGAAATCTCGTCGTCGTAAACGGAAATTTCTCCGTAAATAGACGAGGTACATTGCTTTTTTGCGCCAGGCGGACAAGCGGAAACGATCATGTACGTAAACTTGTCTTTAGCTTCGCCGTTGTTCTTGCACAGGTTTTTAGGCACACTACCGCAAATGACAGGCTCTTCATCATTGGAGGCCAAGCAGTAAGATGTCGTGTTTGCATCTGGACTGGTTTCGTCACCCGTAAGTACAGCATCGGTCGATCCCTTGCCGGAGCAAGCGACCAAGGCCAGCATACCTGCTGCGAGTGCGCACTTTGTTACTTTGTACATAAATCACCTCTGGGAGATTAGAACGTGAGGAACACGCCGAGGTTGCCGACAAGGCCGCTCCAGGACTGGCTACCCAGGTCGTCTGCAATAGAAGCTTCGACGATCAGGTTGTTGTACTGGAAACGGAGACCGCCGTTTGCCATGGTGCTGTTAGTACGCATAGTGATAATGGAAGTTTCGTCGGTGTTCTTGCCCTGTTCGATGGTGGTTGCGCTGCGGCTAAACACGTTCCAGAGGTAGGTTGCACCGGCAAAAACAATCCAGTTTTCGTTGATGGCCATTTCGCCCAAGATGTTCGGGCTGGTGTAGAGGCTGATGGAATTACGATTGTTGGTCTCGGTGTTTTCGCCTGCGCCATTTTCGATTTCATCATAGAGACGGATGGGGGCGAAGGTGTTCAAGCCAAGGAAGACGTTAGCAGAAGCTGTCTGGAAGACCGGAGTACCCAGGTTGAAGAACGGCTGGAACTGGATGTAGGCGTCTTCGCCGGTGACTTCGCGGCTCTGGTTACCCTGGGAATCCTTCTCCCAGTCGGTGTGGCGGAAGAAGTTCACGCCGACGGACCATGCGAGACCCTTGGCGGAAGGACCGTTAGAAAGGGCGAGGTCTGCACCGAGAGTCCAGTAGTCTTCGTCGTGGTCAACCTTTGCGCCGTTGGCGTCGGTTTCGGTATCGGTTTCAGTCTGGTAGGTGAGCCAGTAGAGGCGAGCCGTGAGGTCCAAATTGCCGAGGAGCGCACCAATACGAAGGGCGAAGATGTCACCAGCGTTCGTGGTAGAAGCATCTTTGGTGCTCTTGGTATTTGCAGTTTCCTGTTCGCGGGATTCCCATCTCTTGTCGAGGGCCACGTCAACAGCCACGCCGAAGCTCTTCATGGCGAGACCTGCGGTGAGCATTCCGAGGCCGTTGCTGTTGTCAAAGGCGAGCAGGTAAGTCATGGAACCACTGCCGAGGGCCAATGCGCCATACTGGTCAGACGGTTCGACGTAAATCAACTTGCGGCCGTTCATCTTGTAAATGGCGTTCATGTCGCCACCGATGGTGGAGGCGGCAGCTTCGTTGCCAACCATATTGTAGGCATTGCCATGGAGAACGTTCAGGCCCTGTGCCGGAGCTGCAGCGGGCTGTTCAACAGGAGCCGATTCCTGGAAAACGGGCGTCGTCTGCGGGGCAACTTGAGGAGCGGTAGCAACGGGAGCCGGTTCCGGTTCAGATTCTTCTTGAACGGCTTCAGAGGAAGCTTCGGTGGTGGATTCTTCGTACTCGTCGTAGTCCTGTGCGACAGCAGCAGAAACAGCGACGGCGGTAGCGAGGGTAAGCAACTTAATGTTCATTATGGATTCTCCATGAGAGAGGTGTTTAATTTGGACTGAAATATAAAAAAAAGTAACAAGTTTGATAAGAAATAAAAGCAAAGATTTTAAGAAAAAAATAAATAAAACGCATACGCAATGCGTATGCGCAAGACAAACTCAATTTGCCGAAGTCCGGGAGGGTCTTAGGGAGGGCGAGCCCTCCCTTGTCGGTTTGCACCGAAGGTGCCCACGCAAATAATCCGCGCCAACCACAAGATTTCAACTTGAACGACGCGGATTATTAAGTGCCGGGAGGGTCTTAGGGAGGGCGGGCCCTCCCTTGTCGGTTTGCACCGAAGGTGCCCACGCAAATAATCCGCGCCAACCACAAGATTTCAACTTGAACGACGCGGATTATTAAGTGCCGGGAGGGTCTTAGGGAGGGCGAGCCCTCCCTTGTCGCATTACTTCTTGGGCTCGATGCGTTCCATGCCACCCATGTACGGCCTCAGCACTTCAGGAATCAACAGCGAGCCGTCCTTCTGCTGGTAGTTGTCGCAGATGCCGACCATCACGCGCGGAGTGGCAAGGCCAGAACCGTTCAGCGTGTGGACGTAGACGTTCTTGCCGTTAATCTTCGTCTTGATGTTGGCGCGGCGTGCCTGGTAGTCTTCGAAGTTACTGCAGGAGCTTACTTCGAGCCACTTCTTTTCCACCGGGGCGTAGACTTCCAGGTCATAGCACTTGGCGGCACCGAAACCGAGGTCGCCCTTGCAGAGGGCCAAGCGGTGGTAGGGGAGGCCGAGCTTTTCGAGGAGCTTTTCGCCGAAGCGGGTGAGTTCTTCGTGGTCTTCGTAGCTGTGTTCGGGGTGAGCGAAGTAAACCATTTCGACCTTGTTGAACTGGTGTAAGCGGAGAAGACCGCGGGTGTCCTTGCCGTAAGAACCGGCTTCGCGGCGGAAGCAGGCGGAGTAGGCGCAGATGCGCTTCGGAAGTTCGGATTCCGGAATCACTTCGCCGGAGTAGAGGTTCGTGAGCGGCACTTCTGCAGTGGGGATGAGGAACAGGTCGTCGTCCTTGTCGCAGCGGTACATGTCTTCTTCGAACTTCGGGAGCTGGCCCGTGCCGCGCATGGTGTTGCGGGTCACCAGGTACGGCGGCGTGAATTCCTCGAAGCCAGCCTTCTGGTGTTCGTCGAGGAAGAACTGAATGAGGGCGCGTTCGAGACGAGAGCCGAGACCGCGGTAGACCGGGAAGCCGGAACCGGAAATCTTGGCGCCGCGTTCAAAGTCAAAAATGCCGAGACGTTCGCCCAAAGTCTTGTGGTCAACGCGGGCGAAGTCGTCGTTCTTGGTGTAGTAGTCGGCCGGAATCGGACCGTCTTTTTCAACAACGTTATCCGAGCTGTCCTTGCCTTCCGGAGAACGCGGAGCGATGTTCGGCACGTGCATGAGCATTTCGGTCTGATTGTAGTCGAGTTCCTTGAGCTTCTTGTCCAGTTCGTCGATCTTGTTGCCGAGTTCGCGCGTAGCGGCTTGAGCTTCGTCGGCGTTTTCGCCCTTCTTCTTGAGTTCGCCAATCTTCTTGGACTGGGCGTTGCGTTCGCTCTTGAGGCGTTCGACTTCGGTGAGGAGCGGTCGGCGTTCGTTATCGACTGCCAGCACGTCACGAAGGCTTACAGTCGTATATTTCTTTTCGGTTTCAGCAATGTAGTATTCCGGATTTTCACGGATTTTCTTGATGTCAAGCATTTTATGCCTCGGATGATAAAAATTTTACGAGTTAAAGATAGTTAATTCGGAATTCGGAGTTCGGATTTCAGAATTAAAAAAGCGGAAAAATAGAGTGCGTATTAAATTTCGGTGTTGTCTTTTGCCCAGTGGGGGAACTGGGGTGGCAACGGCGGCGGAAAAACCATCAATGACTACAAAAAGGTGCCTGTTTCGGGCCGAGACATTCATGTCTATGCATCGTCAAATCTTGCACCGAAGAGTCCGTTGCTTCTTTCTCTGCACGGCATGGAACAGGACCCGAATTACCAGCAGAACAATACCCATTGGGAAACGGTTGCTGATACGGCGGGCTTTGTCGTTGTTTATCCGAGGGGTGCTACGGGGATGAGTACGTGGGATATCCAGGGAGACAAGGATACTAAATGGGTGGTGCAGATTATCGACCAGATGGTCATCTAGGACTTTCAAGACATCGCTCTAGGAATTAACAGATTTGTTGCTTTAAGGACACTCCCTCTGGGGGTGTTTTTTTTAAATTTGAGGTATGTTTTCTAGGTATATGTCTCGTTTACTTTGTTTTGTAGCGGCAGCCCTGTTTGCGGGGCTCTTGAGTGGTTGCTATAGCTTTACGGCATCGACGCTCCCAAGCCATATCAAAACGGTCAAGATTCACGAAGTCGAAGACAAGACGCTTGACCCGGTGCTGGCCAACAACATCCGCGCCGGGGTGCTCGAAATGTTCCGAAAGAATGCGGGCGGCGTGCGTGTCGTCAACGACAATGCCAATGCTGATTTCGAAATGACTCTCTTGAGCTATACAAATAAGCCGGAAAACTATAACAGTTCCAGTGACGTGGAAACCTACCGCGTGACGATTCGCGTAAGTGTCAAGTTTTACGACAACGTAAAGGAACGTGTTATTTACGAATCCAAGTCGCTGAGTGCCGAAGGCACTTACGATGTGCAGGCGAATGAAACTGAAGACCGTCACGGTCAGAACCGCGCCATCGAAAAAATGCAGGATTTGATTATCACGAACGCCCTTGCTAAATGGTAAACGCTTCGCGTTGCCGACAATATAGAGGGCTGCCCTTGCTAAATGGTAAACGCTTCGCGTTGCCACTCCCTTATTGACGAAAAAGAGAGCCTCTATAGACCTTGTAAAAAAAGCAGAGTACACGGTTTGCCATGCACTCTGCTAGGGGGTGGTTTGGAGTAATCAATAAGATAGAAAATAAAATCTTAGTTGGAGTAAACTTTTTTGTAAAAAATACAAAAATATTTACACTTATTTAGTTATTATTACTAAAATTGCGCTGAAAATAGCCTTTGAATTCCTTGACTTTTATACGAATCGCAATGCAGAGTGCGAGAAACATCACTTGCAAAAATGTTTTAAAAACCTTTCAAGGATGACAGGCTCATCGTTCAGCAGGGCTTGGGTGAGCGAATTTCCTTTGTATGTAAGTTTGAGCGAGAAAAATGGTTCGCCACGTTCGAGAAGCGCCAGGAATATTAAGTCGCCATCCCAGTGGGGGAGTTTGGCCACGTTTTCCTTGGGTATCCATTCGAGCGTGCCCTCGTCGCATTCCTTGAGGGTGCCAGTGAATTCAGTCGCCGTGAACAGGTGCATGAATTCGGTCTGGTCCATGCCGTCGCTAATGAAGGTGACTATCCCTCTGTACTTCGGGCGAATCAGCGTGAGGCCCGTTTCTTCGAGAGCCTCGCGCTTGATGCAGTCCTCGGGAGATTCCCATTCCTCGAACTTGCCGCCAATGCCAATCCACTTGTCCTTGTTGATGTCGTTTTTCTTCTTGACGCGGTGGAGCAGTAGGTACTTGCCGTCTTGTTCGATGTAGCAGAGAGTTGTGTTGAGCATGGTTTAGTAGGAGGTAGACTGTGGGAAGTAGGTGGTGGAAAGTAGAGGCGGTAGGAAGTAGGTCGTCAAATTGTCATCCTAGAGCCACGAAGTGGCGAACGGGATCCAGTGAAGAATTTGGAAGCGAATTTCAGAAAACGCCCCTTGCGGGGCGTGATTTGCAATTACCTAAGGTTCTCTGTGAGCCACAAGCGGCTCGTCTTAACGAGCCGTGGTGGCGAGAACTTTGGCTTGCCGGAGATGCAGTTCCAGCATTAAGCCAAAGCGGCTATTATAGCGTCGCCCATGCCGGTGGTGCCGACCTTGGTGCAGCCTTCCTGGTAGATATCGCCTGTGCGGAAGCCCTGGGCAATCACCTTTTCGCAGGCAGCTTCGATAGCCTTGGCTGCTTCTTCTTCCTTGAAGGTGTAGCGGAGCATCAATGCCACGGAGAGGATCTGTGCCAGCGGGTTAGCGATACCCTTGCCTGCGATGTCCGGAGCGGAACCACCGGCCGGTTCGTACAGACCGAAGCTCCCTTCGGCGATAGAAGCGGACGGGAGGAGGCCCATGGAACCCGTGAGCATGGCGCATTCGTCGGTAAGGATGTCGCCGAAGAGGTTCGGGCAGAGGAGCACGTCGAAGTCGCGGGGGCGCTTCAGGAGCTGCATAGCAGCGTTGTCCACGTAGAGGTGTTCGAGAGTCAGTTCCGGGTAGTCCTTGATGACTTCGTTCACGACTTCACGCCACAGGACGGAAGTGGTAAGAACGTTGGCCTTGTCGATGGAGGCTACCTTCTTGTTGCGGAGCATGGCTGCATCGAAAGCGAAGCGGGCGATGCGTTCCACTTCGTAGCGGCTGTACTTCATGGTGTCGAAACCGATTTCTTCCTTGGAGCCAGGAACGCCTTCGCGGCCCTTGGGCTGACCGAAGTAAACGTCACCAGTCAGTTCACGAACGGTAAGGATGTTGAAACCGTCACCGACGATGTCAGCGCGGAGCGGGCAAGCGCCTGCGAGTTCCTTGTAGACGCGGGCCGGGCGGAGGTTGCAGAAAAGCTTGAAGTGCTTACGGAGCGGCAGAAGTGCGCCGCGTTCCGGCTGCAGGTTCGGGGGGAGGTGTTCCCACTTCGGTCCACCCACGGAACCGAAAAGAATACAGTCAGAAGCTTCGCCCAGCTTGAGGGTGCTTTCCGGCAGTGGGGAACCGCTTTCGTCATAGGCGGCACCACCGACGTTTGCCCATTCGGCGTTCACGTCGAAGCCGAACTTCTTGGAAACCACGTCCAGCACGCGGACAGCTTCTTTCATGACTTCGGGGCCGATACCGTCGCCCGGAAGTACTGCAATCTTGTAATTCTTGCTCATTTTGAATCCTTGGTTTATAATTTTGAACGCGGTAAATGTAGCAAAAATGCGCTTGTCGTGCAATGCGGACTTGCCGAACTAATATATGAAGTATGCAAAAGTGTTAAAGCCAATATTACTACATTTGTTTTTGTGAACGAGAATCCCTTCGAACTTCTGGCAAAATTGCCGCGCAGCAAGGCCCGCCGCGGACGCATCCGCACGGCACACGGCGACATTGAAACGCCGATTTTTATGCCGGTGGGGACCCTTGCCAGCGTGAAGGGTCTTTCAACCCGGGACCTGCGTGAAATGCAGGCGCAAATCATTCTCGCGAATACGTACCACCTGTACCTGCGCCCGGGCACCAAGCTCATTGCCGAGGCGGGCGGCGTGCAAAAGTTCATGGGCTGGAACGGCCCCATGCTTACGGACAGCGGCGGATTCCAGGTGTGGAGCCTCAAGGATTTTCGCCACATTACTGAAGACGGCGTGGAATTCAAGAGCTTGTTGGACGGAAGCCGCCACAAGTTTACGCCCGAATCCGTGATGCAGGCCCAGCGCGAAATCGGCGCCGACATCATCATGGCTTTCGATGAATGTACGCCTTATCCGAGCACCGTCGAGGAGGCCTCGCACTCGCTGGATCTGACGCTCAAATGGACCCGCCGCGCCATGGAATGGCTCGAAAAGAACCCGCCGCTTCACAGTTACCCGCAATTCTTTTTCGGAATCGTGCAGGGCGGCATGCACAAGGAACTCCGAAAAAAATCCATCGAGGCGCTCAAGGAACTCGCTCCCGACGGCTACGCGATGGGCGGCCTTTCCGTAGGCGAACCCGTAGAGACCATGTACCAGATTGCGGATTTTTGCACCGACTACTTGCCCGAAGACCGCGCCCGCTACGTGATGGGGGTGGGGACGCCCTGGAACCTGCTTTCGCTTATCAAGCGCGGGGTCGACATGTTCGACTGTATTTTGCCCGCGAAAAACGCTCAGGACGGCCTTGTGTACACCAGCAGGGGAGTGCTCCGATACAAAAATGCCAAGTTCGCGCACCAGCACGATGTGCCGCTGGACCCGGAATGCGACTGCTACTGTTGCCGCAACTACAGCCGCTCCTACCTGCGGCACCTATTCAAGACCGAGGAACCCCTCGGCTGGACACTTTCGACTATTCACAACCTGCATTTTTACCTTCACCTGATGCAGCAGGCCCGCGACCACATCGAAGCTGGCGATTTTGAGGATTGGTCTTCGCAAATGATTCTGCAGCTGCAGCAAGAAGCGGAATAAGTTTCTAATGCGAACCTAGTGACAAGGCAATCTTCTTGCATTTGGCAATTTCTTTGGGCGTAAGGCCATTTCGCTTATGGGTTCCGCCTTTTTGAATCACACCTGCAATCTTGAATCCGCTCCAGCAAAGGATTTCCTTGAGGGCGCGGACAGTGCCCGCCGACTGCTTGAAAATCAGGTTGAATGGCCATTGGGTAGTGCATGTCGTAACAATGACAGCTTTCTTCCCTTTTAACAGTGGAATCGGGTAATCGCGTTCGCTGTGATCCATCATGCCGTAAACCCAACGGTCGAAAAGCATTTTGAGTTGCCCGGTCATGTTGCCCCAATAGCAAGGCGAACCGACCACAAGGGCATCGCATTCTTGCACCATGCGCAGAATCCGTTTCGCGTCGTCCTCCGGCATCACGCAATCGTGAGTGCTACGGCATTTCATGCAGCCAATGCACGGGCGAAATTCCAGCTTGCAGACATCAACAATATTGACCTCGGAGCCATTTTCAAACAAAGTATCACCTATGATATTCAGCATCTGGCAGATGTTTCCGTCTTTGCGCGGGCTTGCATTCAAAATGACCACTTTTCTCATTGTGTCTCTATCCAAAAGAAATGTTCTTCTATAAAACTTTCCCCTGTTAAACACCCCAGAATCTAGAAAATGTCACTTAAAAGAACGAAATATCCTTTTTTTTAGCCCAAATTCGCACCTTTTGTAAATTTTTGCTGTGCTTGGCTTGAATTTAAATTATATTTAAATTGGAAATATAGAGAGTTTTTGCTCTTGTTCTCTAGTCGAAATCAGCAAATTTCACCAGTACGGGAACAAGGCGAACGCTCACGTAGATACGTTTATCGAGCCGCCTATAGCGGTTCTTTTGGGCGTGTTTCGACAAGCCGCTTTTGCGGTTCTGTCGCCCTTTCGGGGCGTGGGTCGTTTGCGTTTATCGTACTAGGCAATGCTGAGCCTCGACTAGGTAAACGCAGCGAACCCGCACCCCTTTTTTGTTTCTCTACAAAATCGGGGTCGTGTTTTCCAGGGACAAGGTGAAACTCCACAGGTTTTAACCGATGGAGGCCATCATGGCATTGAAGCAATCATTTGCGGCATTTACCCACCTGTCATCCTGGAGCCACGTAGTGGCGATAGGATCCATGGCAATTCTCACCGCCTGCGGAGGCGATAGCGGCAGCAAGTCCAGCGGAGCAGAAGATGTCCCCGTCCGCGAAGTTTCCACCATCTACGACCTGGGAGCCTGCACTCCCGACCGCGAAGGTGATACCGTGTATGTCACGGCGCAATCCATCGACTACCTGTGTTCCGGCAACAACTGGCTCGATATCACGACCCTGCCGGAGAATCCCGACCCGGCGCAGTCTTCTTCTAGCATCGTTCCGGGCAACGACCCGGAATCTAGCAGTTCCACAGTGGACGACCCGCTGAACGGCGGTTCCAGCTCATCGGCCCGCACATCCTACATCGAGGTCACCACAAGGGAGCAGCTCGGCACCTGCGATGCAAGCCTCATTGGCCTACGTGCCCTGGTTCTTGCCGATTCAACCTATTTCACCTGCAAGGCCAATGGCTGGACAAAAGACGAAATCTATCCGGGTTACGACATCGTTCCCGCCAAGGAAAACTTGCCTCAATGCCACGCAGGCAACGCCAAGCAGCGTGTTTTGGTCAAGAAGGATTCCGTCTTCTTCAAATGCGATTCCGTAAAGTGGGTGCCCGAGACCGCCGACGGCTATATCGTGAAGAACGCGTCCATTTTGGGTGCGGCGCAGAAGGGTCCTTTCAAGTTCAATTCGCCCCTGACGCTCCGCGAAGTCCTTTTGCACGACGACGCACTGACCTACACGGGCCGCGAATACATCGACGAAATTTCCAGCAACAAGGGCGACTTCGTGATTCCGAAGGTGAACCTGGTTTACCCCTACGCGGTGCTTGAAGTCCGTGGACTGTGGCGCAACGAAGTGACAGGCGAATGGAGCAAGGATTCCATGACGCTCCGCGCCCTGACCGATTTGACCAGCCGCACCGAGGTGAACATCAACCTGCTCACCCACCTGGAATACGACCGCGCCGTACAGCTGGTGAACAAGGGCTACAGCGTGTTTGCCGCCAAGAAACAGGCAAAATATGAAATCATGACGGCTTTTGGGTTTGCGACCACGGTGGAGTATTCCGAAGACCTGAAAACATTCGTGCCATCGACCAGCGAAAATTATGGGGAGAACGCCACACTGATGGCGATTTCGCTGCTTTTCATTGGCGACAGGAGCGAAGCCGAAATCCAAAATGCGATTAATAGTTTCAAGAGCGACCTGGCGGAAGACGGAGAGTGGGACAATGGGCAGATGAAGGCGGACATGGCGGACTGGGCGGAAGCTTTTGACGGCGGTTCCGTGCGGGCCAACGTGAAGAGCTGGAACATCCTGGACATTCCCGACTACGAAAACTACCTGACCATTTACTGGAACAATGCCTACGAACTGGGCGGCTGCTCTGCGACAAGGTCCGGCGTAATTGTGCAAAACAAGAACTCAATGAGCAAGAACTACAATGTCCACTACATCTGTAAGGTGACCAGTTGGCAGAAGGCGACCGATTTCGAGAAGGACACCTACCAGTGGGCCGAAGGTAAAGAGGGCGAAGTCAAGAAAGGAAACGTGACGGCGACTTACTATGTGTTTGAAAACGGCAAGTGGACGGTTGCGAAGAATGAAACTGCCTTGGGACTTTGTACTGCCAGCCGCAATGGCGAGGTCGGTAAAATTGATACTACGTACTTTATCTGCGAGAATAAAAACTGGCGCAAGGCCACCGTGCTGGAATACGACACCTACCAGTTCGGCGCGGGCAACGACGGCGAAGTCCGCATAGGCAAGGTAAATGAAGACAAGTATTATGTCTATGAAAACGGGGCGTGGCGGGCATCTGCAAGTGAAATCGAAAACAACCTGGGCGCGTGTGTTACAAGCCGATTGAATGAAGTGGGTAAGTCCGGAAACACCTACTATACCTGCAAGACAAGCGGCTGGACGAAATCGACGACTTTGGAATACGACACCTACGGCTGGGAAGCCGGAACGGAAGGTGCCGTCAAGCCAGGCAGCGTAAATACCTCGAACCACTACGTATTTGAAAACGGGGCTTGGCGGGCAAGCAAGAACGATGTGGAATACAACTACGGCGCGTGCGTCACCATTCGCGAAAATGAAAAGCATCCGCTCAACGGCAAGTACTACATCTGCGAAAATAAAGCTTGGAAAGAAATCTCCGCTACAGAATATGGACTAGGATATTGCATCACAGCAAAGAACGGGGTTGTCGAAAAACTGAATGAAGTGTATTACATCTGCAAGTCAGAGAAATGGAACGTTGCAACTGTGCTGGAGTATGATACTTATGGATGGACTGCTGGAACGGAAGGTGAGATAAAGGCCGGAAGCGTAAATGCCAACAATTACTATATCTATAAAGACGGTAAATGGCAAGAGACTTCAATTGGCACCGATTTAGGACTCTGTAACTCTGATAAAGACGGCTTTGTTGGAGTTTCGGGTGGAGTTTATTACATCTGCAAGACAAATTCCTGGAACATTGCAACCATGCTGGAGTATGATACATACGGTTGGACTGTAGGAACTGAAGGTGAAGTGAAAGCCGGAAATGTAAATACAGGCAATTACTACATCTATAAAGACAGCGAGTGGCAAGCGGCCAGTAGCGTTGAAAAAAACTTGGGCGGATGCACAACCGCTCGTGAAGGCGAAGTTGATAAATCAGAAAACACCTATTATATCTGCAAATCTAAAACCTGGAAAACGGCAACTGTGCTGGAGTATGATACTTATGGATGGACTGCAGGAACTGAAGGTGAAGTAAGGGTTGGAAACGTAAATACCAGCAAATATTACATCTATAAAAATAGTAAGTGGCAAGCGGCCAGCAGCGTTGAAAAAAACTTAGGCGGATGCACAACCGCTCGTGAAGGCGAAGTTGATAAATCAGAAAACACCTATTATATCTGCAAATCTAAAACCTGGAAAACGGCAACCGTGTTGGAATATGATACATACGGAAAGGCTTGCCTTACAAATGGTTCAATAGTCTCTGGAGAAGTTACTTCAACAAACAAATATGTCTGCGATGCAGGGGCGTTTAGAGCAGCAAATGAACAAGAAATTTCCCTGAATAAAGGGTGTGTCAGCTATACAGAAGGGAACGAAATAAGAAAACAATTATCATCCGTTACCGATTCCGTATATCTATGCGATAATGACTTATGGAAAAAAAGTATCGAATTTGCTAGGGAATATGGAACGCTGACAGATGAAAGAGACGGCAAAACTTATAAGACCGTTGTCATAGGCACTCAAACTTGGATGGCGGAAAACCTGAACTATTCGGATAGTACAAATTACCCCAGTATGAAGGGCCGAAATTGGTGTTATGAAAACAAATTGGATAGTTGCTCCAAATATGGACGCCTATACACCTGGTCTGCCGCCATGGATAGTGCTGGAACATTCAGTTCCAGAGGAAAAGGCTGCGGATATGGCAAGATTTGCTCGCCCACATATCCAGTTCGTGGAATTTGCCCCAGTGGATGGCACCTGTCGACCAAGGCTGAATTTGAAGCACTTTTCACAAATGTAGGAGGTAAATCAACCGCAGCAAAAATGCTCAAATCAACAAGCGGTTGGAAATCTAATGGAAATGGAGAAGATGCCTTCGGTTTTTCGGCGCTGCCTGCTGGCTACTACGACCGCAACTACTTCGACAACGACGGCAACGACGCGTACTTCTGGAGTTCTACGGAGTACGATAGCAACTACGCGTACGGCATGAACTTGTACTACAGCAACCCCAATGCGTTCCTGTACGGCAACTACAAGAACTACGGGTTCTCGGTTCGTTGTGTGAAGGATTAGTACCACTCTTTGAAAAAGGTTTCACTATCAACAAAGGATGAATTATGACTCAAAAGAATACAACGCAAAAAACTTGGCCTCATAACTTTGATGTTCTAAAGGCACAAATAGAGATAAATAAACTAAGTCCCTCAAAAAAAATAGAAACTAGCGAAATTTTTGCTAGAATATGGTCTTGTTTGACCAAAGGGGAAAAATTGACTATGGGAAAAAAATTGAAAGAAGCAGTGAACGCAGGACGATTGAAAAAAATATCACTTCATTCCTGTCCTACAAAAGGATCTGACAATCACACTTACTATGATATTGGGTGAGACACTTGTGAGACAGGATTCCTTAGCGCTTATAGTAGTCGTTTATTATGATGATTGTAACAACATCTCCGTAGAACATGCTGTGTGGTTTAATGATACTCGTTAGGGATGGAAGCCCGAAGGGTTCGGATTCGGTGACTGTAAGGAGCCGAAGCTGAACGGACGCGAATCAATCCTGTTCCTTCGAACCTAACTCTACTAAGGCAACAAGTTGCCAAGTATCGTATATCGGCTGGCTCGGGGAACTTGATTCGCGATAACGCGACAGCCCGACCCGCGCCAGCGGGGAACGCCCAGACATCACTCAGGCGCTCCATTCCGTTTGCATCAAAAAATCCAGTAAGCCGACAACTAAAATTCCGTCGTCGTCGTAATGCGGCTTGACAACGTCTTTAACGACGATAATCCGCTTAAATCCGTCCGTCAGGTTCACCAGGGATTTTTTCTCCTGCTCGCGTTTTTCGGCGGTCGATATTTCAAAGGCGGATTGAATATAGAATCGCTGGCTCCCTTTGTTTGCCACAAAGTCGATTTCGTAATACGACCGTTTTGGCTTGCCCTCGATTTTGACTTGCCGTTCCACGACCCCCACATCCACGCAGAAGCCCCTGTAGCGGAGTTCGTTGTATATGACGTTCTCCATTACATGGTTTTCTTCCATCTGCCGAAAATTTAGCCGAGCGTTCCGCAAGCCGACATCCTCGAAGTAATACTTGCTGGGGCTCCCGATATATCGGCGCCCCTTCACGTCATAACGGTTCGCTTCGTTCACGATAAAGGCGTCCCGCAAATAACCGATGTAGTTCGAAACGGTGTATTCGCTGATTTCGGAATTGTAGACGCTCCTGAAGGTCTGGCAAATCTTGTGCGGATTGGTAAGCGAGCCGATCGCCGAAGCGAGGATGTTTATCAGGTCGTCCAGTTCGATCTTCTTCTTTATCCTGTACCGTGCCTGAATGTCCTTGAGGTAGGTTTCCTCGAACAACTTTTTCAGGTAAAGGATTTTCTGTTCGTCAGTCTTCAGCGATGGCAAAAGCGGAAGTCCGCCGTAGGTCGAATATTCCGCCCAGGCGTGGTAAATGTCCCCTTCGTAAGCTTGCATGAATTCCGAAAAAGAAAGCGGAAGCACGTGAACCTCGTCGCCACGGCCACGGAATTCGGTCATCACGTCTGTGGAGAGGAACCTGGAATTGGAACCTGTCACATACACGTCCACATTATGGCGGTGCAACAATCCGTTCAACACGTCGTAGATTCGGGGGGGCTTGGTCGACTTGATTTCTTCGTCGGAAATAGCGTATTGAATCTCGTCCAAAAACAGGTAGTATTTCTTCGATTCGTCGGGAGTCCTTTCGCGGATATACGCAGCAAGTTCGTCCACGTCCCTGAGACGCGTGAGCCTGTCGTCGTCCAGGGCGATGGAGATGATATCTCCGCGCTCCACACCCGATTCCAGCAAGTAGGCGTAGAAGAGTTCAAACAGCAGGTAGGACTTTCCGGAGCGTCGGACGCCCGTAACGACCTTGATCATGTCGTTGCCTATCCTGTTTTTTAGGTCTTCGATGTATTTCGGACGTTTAATCTTCATATTTAATATTTTTGCTACTTTCTGTTACTTTTACAAATAAATATACATAATTTTTCATAAAAACGCAAATTGTATTTAATATTTCTGATACCTTAATCAAAAATATTAAATAAGTGACATTTTTACGCAAAAACACCCAGGTCGATGATTTTCTGCAAGGAGGCTATGGTGTCCTTGTCTTCATGCAAGTACATCGTAAAGCCTCAGGTCGTAGATATACTTGTATGTTTTTAGTGGGAAGTTTTCGATGTATTTATCTACGTCGGCGCGGAGAATCTTGTTTCGCAAGATATGCCTGCGGATAATGTCAGGCGCTTCGTCCTCGCAGCAGTAGTCGGTATATTCCTCGACATCCTTAAGTAAATCCAGAAGCTGAAGGACATTGCGGTTTTCCTTGGTGACGGCGACCTTGGCGCGACGAATGTAAAATGGGATTTTTCCGACCTTCACTTCGCGAGCGATGGCGGTGGTGTTGTTCGTGACGATTTCTTCTTTATACGGCACCTGCAGACACAATCCCAACTGGTTAGCGAAGGTGTAACCCGAATAATAACCGTAAATTTCATCGCCATCGGTGATGTACTTGTACTCGGCGACCATGTTCGACGATATGGGGTAGTATTCGTGGTTGGGGTCCGGCAAAAAATAGACCCCCGGTTCAAATCGCGAAAGTTCGCCCGCATCGACCAGTTTCTTGAATTGCTGGCGCAGATTACCAGCCGAAAGCCCGAGCGGCTCGGCGTTTTCGGTGAAAATTGGTTTCCCCGGCCCGAATTTTGATTTCAAGAATTCCAGAAGCATTTTATACCCTTATTAACACTTTTTAATGTATATAATTAAAAATCGTTTGTCAAGGTTACAGCAGTTCCAAATCCCTACAGTTCCCACCAGGGCACTCAAAAATGAAGATTCCCACCAACTAAACCTGGTCAATTCTTCAATGCTGTAATTGGGGACAGAAATTTTCCTTGGAAATAGAAGAAAGAAAGATGTCGGAAACGCTTTGCTTAATTTTGCTGGTTTTGCGATACTGAATAAACAGGAAAGTTCTTTAAAACAAGTTTGTGTTGACGAATAGTTTAACGATTTGACCCCACCACCCTCAATCATGAGGGGTCGGACATTTTTTATTCCAAGATGCTTTCCTTGAGCAAGAAATCACATAATCCGATGTGGTAGATTCCGTTGTCATCGTACCAGGGCGAAAGTCCGTTCCGCGTGATGACGATTTTTTTGAAAGAGTTGCCGACAATATTGAAAGGTAAAAGTTCTGCACGTTCCTTTTCGGGGGTGTCCATGCGGTATGCGGATTGGATGTAGCATTGGGCGTTCCCGTAATTGACAACAAAGTCTATCTCTCTGGTTGATCGGACCGTTTTTCCGTTAGCGCCCTTGCTGAAACTTTCTAGAACTCCCACATCGACTGAATATCCCCTTTGCACCAGGTCGTTGAAAACGATGTTCTCCATGATGTGTGTTTCTTCGTTTTGTCGCATGTTCAGTCGGACATTTCTTAATCCGACATCGACGCAGTAGAACTTGCTATTGGAATTGAAGTATTGCTTACCGCGGATGTCGTAGCGCTTCGCTTCCTTGAAGAGGAATGCGTTTTCCAGATGTGACAGGTACGAGGCGACGGTGTTATTGTTTACCTTGTTGTCTTTGCGGTTCTGGTAGCGCGAATTGATGGTGTTCGCCAGTTTCGTCGAGTTTGTAAGGGAGCCGGTCGCAGAACAGATTTCATCGATAAGCGAACCCAGGAGTTCTTGGTCCCGGATTCTGTTTCTTTCCACGATGTCCTTTAGGTAGGTCTCTTCGAACAGGTTCTTGAGATAGGATATTTTTGATTCGGCAGAAGGTCTCGAAAGAATGAAGGGCATCCCGCCATAGAGCATGTATTCTTTCAGGGAATCTTCCTTGGAGCCGCCCTTTGCAGAATAAAATTCGCGGAAAGAAAGGGGATAGACCTTAACTTCATCGCCGCGTCCCCGAAATTCGGTCAAGACATCTTTCGACAGCATCTTGGAATTGCTGCCGGTAACATAGATATCCAAATTCTTTTTTGCGAGAAGTCCATTCAAAACATCGTAAAAGGTGATGTGGTCGCCCTCGACATCCCTGTTCTTGACTTTCTTGACAAGCTGGATTTCGTCGATGAAGATAAAGTAATCCTGGTCTTCCGAAATTTTCGACTTGATATATTCTGATAGTTTCAAGGGGTTGCGTAGGGAGGCAAAATCGGAATTGTCCAGCTGAATGCGGATGATTTGCCTATCCAGTATGCCTTTGCTAATGAGATGCCTGAAAAACAGGTCGAAAAGGAGTACGGACTTTCCGCAACGACGGACGCCCGTAATAATCTTGATGAGACCGTTCTGCTTACGGTCAATCAGTTTTTTCAAGTATATGGGCCGTTCAATCATATTGGTCGCTCCTTTTAGAGATAAAAATAAATAATTTCTTGTTAAAATACAAGTTTTATTTGTAAAATATGTGACTAGACACAAGTTTTATAAATTTATCGTGTGTTTTTTTTAATATGCCTATTTTTGCTGCCTAAACTCCATGTCAGGGCAAAAAAGTTCGCCAAAAGTGTAAAAAAATGCCAAAATTTAAAAAATTACTTGACATTGTTTTTTTTTGTTTACATTTGGAAGTGTGGAATCAATGGGAGATATGTAAGGTATGACGAAAAAATTCAAAATTGCGTACTCATTTGAGGTGTTCTACTACGTAGCCATGACTTCTGATATTTCCATTGATGCACAGAAAAAGGAAATTTTGCAGAAGAGAGGGCGCTGTATTGACGGGAACGGTAACGATGAATATTCTAATGTTGGGGACAAAGGAACTTTGGCATCTATCTATTTGAAATCAGATGGATCGCCATCACTAGAATATCAACATTTGTTCGTAAAAAACGGAAATGCGGATATTACTCAAAAACTTCTAGTTCAGGAATTGGACAAAATCAATGGTAAAAGAAGCATTGCCGTAATTGAATTATGAAAAATGACTTGGTAAAAGAGATTGTGCTTTTTACAGGTGTTCCCGTTTTATGCTATTGGATTGGTCTGTCTGTTTCTTTAATTGTGGTGAGGCTTTTGTTGTGTATAACGCAAATGTAGCAAACAAGGTGATTGCGACCTGTAAGGAAGCTTTGCAGTCAGACAATGTTATCAATGAGCTGGCAAAGAACCACTGGTATCAGTTTTATAGCGAGGCTTTCAATCAACTTGTCGCAACCCACGCCGCCTTATTTGGTGGACTCATCGCCGTGGCATGTGCTGTTTTTGCCCTGAAGTATTGGCATGACAACAAAGGATATGAAAAGGAACTGGAAAAGAAAACAGCCAAGATAAAGGAAGATTTTGATGACTTGGAAACAAAAATGAGGAATGTCATATTGCAGGAGAATTTCCGTATCAGGGTTTCCATTTGTCGTAACTTTGCAGATATGGGAATTAAAAATGAAAAGTTTCTTATTCCAATCTTGTCAGAGCTGATTTCAGAAGCTTCAAGAGAAAATCTCAAGGAAATACTCTTGATGGAATTATCTGGTCAGTGGAATGACCTTCTTGACAGGTTAATCAAGTGTAAAGGATTGAAAGATTATGAAGATTACTGCCTCTTACTTATCGAGTTCTTGCAACCAGTCCTGTACGAAGACATCATTGTGCATCTTAATCTAGACAAAGATAAACTTGATGAATTGGAAAAGAGATTTCACAATAATAACAAAAGCGAGGTTTGAATGAACATGAAAAGTGTAGTTAGATTCATTGGAACTATTGGCTTGCTTGCAGCCTTCATTGGTTGTTCAAGTGATACTTCTCCGACTCCTGCACAACCGCAGCAAAGCACTTCTTTCAATAGCTACGAGGAACTTGTTGCGAACAGTGGTTGTAACGAGAGCGTGAACGGCTCTGTTGCTTATACGGCATTGGAAAACGCAAATTTTATTTGCACATTTGATGCCGCAACAGGTATCTGGTCATGGACCCTGGTTCAAGAAAATATTCCTCAAACAGAGCAACCCGCTCAGTCGGGTGACGGAGAAAACCTTGGCAATCAAAGCGGGGAAGCCATCAATCTGTGTCCATTGAATTCACCTATAGAAGCATTTGTCAATTCTTCAGTTGCATCAGGGACGATGACAGATTCTCGCGATGGTATGGTTTATAGAACGGTGAAAATAGGAAATCAAGAATGGATGGCCGAAAATTTGAAGTATCGATGCCAGGAAAATAAACTCAATGCTGATCCTATAAATCCAGAGACTTATGAGGCCGTGATTGGAGTAAATGTAGGTTTTTGCAATGATTTGTACGGCTTCTTTTATGACGATAGAGCCGTCAATTGGTGTCCAGAGGGGTGGCATGTTCCAGATGTTGCAGAATGGAATACGCTTCTTTCTTTTGCTGGGGGACAAAATGCGGGAGCTGCATTAAAGTCTACTATATGTTGGGCAGAAGGAACAAAGACTTATGATGCTTTTGGTAATGTGGTTAATCAAGTTAATAATGGAGATTTGGAAACAGATGCTTTCGGGTTTACTGTGCTTCCAAGTGGAAGGGCTCGTTACAGAGTCCTCACTGGTACTGGTTATACTTATCGTGTCTATTTTGTAGATCACTCTGTGGGTGAAACGGCTCTTTTTTGGGGTACTGGAGAAACTTATCGGAGTCAGGCGATATGTTCGGACGATGGGGCTTGTAGGACGGGTGTAATGGGTTCAACCGGTATTTATATAGTTAAATTCAATTTGACGGGACCTGTGACTATTGAACCTTATACAAATTCTGATTATAATTCTTATGCTTATTTTTCAGATTCAGAAATGCCTCTTGCAAATGTCCGTTGCATCAAGGACTGATTACCGCAGTTCCAAGGAAAGCTAAATGAACAGGGTGAAGCAGGTGGGTATGTGCTGCACTTGTTCGCTGTTGCCCAGGTCCTTGGTGTATATCAGGTAGCGGTCCTGTATCCGTTCGCTAAATTTTTCACAGAATGCATCGAGCGAAGCGTGTGTCTTGTATCCTGAAGACTTGACCTTGATGGGGCAGATTTTTTTTCCGCGTGAAATGATGAAGTCGATTTCGTAGTTGTGCTTTTCGTCTTGAGCCCAGGTGTGGTAAAAGAGGTTGTCGCCCTTGGCTGTCAGCATCTGTGCCACAAGATTTTCGTAAACATAACCCAGGTTTGCGGATAATTTGTCTGAAAGCATCCTCTCGTAGATGATGTTCTCGGTATAGTTCTTGTCCCAGAACGCGAGTGTTACGAAGAGTCCTGTGTCGCAGACGAACAACTTGAACCGGTCTTGGTTTTTCGTCAAGGCCATCCCCACGTTTGGATCGTCGCAATGGTAGCAGACGTTCACTGTCCTGCTGTCCTCAAGTTGCTGTAGAAGACTGTTTTCTCGACTTTTTGCGACCTTGCCAATGATGCTGGACGATATGTAGCGGTTCGTTCCGCGACTGAGTTGCGCAGGGATGCTCTCGAACAGTTTCGACATGTTCCCCGACGGATCCAGTTTCAAGAAATCTTCTGTGTAAAGCTTTAAGATTTTACGCTTTATGGCGTCAACCTTGCGCAAGTCATTTGTTTCTAGGTATTCGACGACTGCTTGAGGCATTCCGCCGACCAGCGCGTAGAGCCGTAAAATGCGCATGGTTGTCCGGAAGGCGGCCCCAAGCGGTTGTCTTTTTTCAAAAAATTTATTCAACGTAGGAACGGTCGCCTCGTCGTTCATTGCCCAACGGAATTCCTCGAAATCCATGGGGTGCATTTGAAGGCGGTCTTCTTCGCTGGGAATGGTGATGTTTTCCGTATTCTTCTTGATGCTGATAAGCGAGCCTGTTTCGATATAATCGTAGCGTCCGTCAGCGATCAGGTACTTTATGGCTTGCCGGGCGTTGGGACATCTTTGAACTTCGTCAAAGATGATTACTGAATTACGTCTTTTCAAAGACTTGTGAAAGATTGCCTGCAGCCGCAGAAAAATGAACTCCAGGTCCATGAGGTCATCGAATAGGGATTTGACCTCTTCGGAGGCCTTGTTGAAGTCTATCAGGATGTAGGTCTCGTACTCCCTTTTGGCAAATTCCTCGACAATGGTGGATTTCCCGATTCGGCGGGCTCCTTCAATAAGCAATGCGGTCCGACCCCTGCTTTCGGACTTCCACTCAAGCATTTTTGCGTAGATTTTGCGTTTAAAGGTGAAAATCGACATATTTCATCTCCCGGTTATGCCTAAATATAGCAAAATATTCCGTTCCCGCAAATTTTATCTGTATTATTTATACTTTTCCCGTAAATTTTATAGATAAAAATATGGACTTCCCCTAAAATTTTTAATTAGGGGTCCGAAAAACGCCAAAAGTGTAAAAAAATGTCAAAATTTAAAAAAATGCTTGACATTGTTTTTTTTTGTTTACATTTGGCATGAGAAGTTTTAAATATCAGAAAAAAAGTTGATGGTCACAAGTTGCGGTAAATCCTTTCCAGAAGTGGTGCTGTTCATCGGTGCCGGTGCCACGGCGCAGCTTGGCATGCCCCAGACCGATTTGCAGACTAAGATTCTCCGTGCGTTAGCCTCCCATAATCCTTCGGATTCGCTGGAAGATATTCTTGCCGATTCTAGGCCGAAAAAAATTTTCGGTATGACTCCCGCCTTTGAAGGGCGTAACCTAGAAATCATGGCGGCGTTTATACGCTTCCTGGGCGATGACCTGGAAAAGGACTGGAATCTTGTAGATGGAGCAGACCTGCGGAACGGGCGTGCCGTCTTTGGCGACAGTGCAGACGAGGGCATTCTGCGGAGCCGCATTCTGGAACTTCGCCGTGAATACGACTGGAACGCACTGAAGAGGATTATCCAGGTGTGTCCCCACGACGAGGTGGAAGACAACCTGGTCCGCGATGTCTATACCATGATAGACATGAAACTTCGGGACAAGCAAGGAATCAAGGTCAAGAGTCTAAGTGGCGAAGTTGAAATCATTGAGCCGGAGCGGCTGCCCAAGGCACGGAATTGCCTAGTTCTTTTCACCAATATCCTCTTTGCCAATGCCTGGTACGGTCTTTCCAGGGGGAAACGCGCCGAACAGTTTCAGAAGTATGTCCGGTTTATGGAATCCCTTGCCCACCTGATGCAAAAGGAGGGGGTGCGCTTTGCCGACGAAACCGAAAACCTGCAGTCCGCGGAATTCTACAGGCATTCCACCTCCATCATTACCCTGAATTTTGAAATTGTCTTTTTGTGGCTGCTGTTCAACGCCAACAAAAAGGTTAACCACAACGGCACCTATCTTTCTCGAACGTCCCAAAGACTGGAGCAGTGGGTGGATTTCGGTGTCCCGAGCAAGAGCCGCAAAATTTCAACGGAGAAATCGGACCGTGAAGCGGGAAAATTTTCCTATTCGCAAAGCGAGACCTCGGTGTTCCGGTCGAACGAATACACTGTTCCGGGGAACCCTGTTAGCCGCATTGGCAGTTTCTTTTTTGCCCATGGCTGCTGCAACTGGCGAGAATGCCCTTCTTGCGGGAGGATGATGTATTATCTGGGCGACAAGTGGGGCTACGATTCTGTCCACGCGAACCCGCCATTCCCGGTTCCCCTGTTCGAAAATAACGATTTCAACCGAACCGCCAAAGAAGATGAATGGAAAAGTAAACTCCGTTACGATTCCCTGGAATGCATCAGTTGCGGTGGGGAAACTATCGCAAGCAACGCCCCCATGATTATGCAGACCATGATCAAGGGGATGCCAACATCCTTCTTGGACGAGGTGCAGCGGGAATCCCGCGTTTTGCTGCGGAAGGCCCGACACGTGGTGCTGTTCGGCTACCAGCTGCCACCCGATGATATCTTGTGGCAAGAGTCCTTTGCCGAGGCGGTGCGCTGCCGCAGGGATACAGATGACAAGGCCTATTGCACCGTGGTGGTGGGGCACCTGGGCGAAAAACGCTGGCTCTATGGTGACGATATGATGGAATACGCGAACAAATACCGCTACACCAGTGATGCCGTCGGGCGCGGGGCAAAGGCCATCGTGAATGCGGTTGCCATTTTCGGCAAAGGACAGGTCAGGGCCTGGTGTGGCGGGATTCCGCAGGTATTCTACGACGGGACAGAAGCGGACGTGAAGGAAATCCTTTACCCGGAAAGTTTTGTGGACTGGAAGGGGACTAGGCTTGAAAACTGGGTTTAACATACAGTAAGAGAGGTAAAGATGAGCTATAAAATCGAATGTACCATCCAGGAAATCGAAATTTCCTTAGACGGCAAGGTAACGGGACTTAAAATCAAGGGAACGGAAGGGTACCTGCTAAAGCAAGGGGATGACGAATACAACGTTTTCTGCCCTGAGAAAATGCCTGAAAAAGAGACGAAAACATCGGAGACGGCATTGGTTCTTCATGCGGGTTCACCCCTTAAGTTAAAGCCTGCCGCTGATTCGGCTTGTGCGCAAAGCCTGGTGCAGGCGAAATGTGCAGAGAAGAAGGTGAAACTTGTAATCGATGCGGATACAGGTACGGATAAGGGTGCGGATAAGGGCTCGGTGAGGGAGACTTTCAATCCGGAATCCGTAAATTTAAAATCTGTAACCCTTTTGTGAAACGAGGCATAGATGTTCAAGTCCATAAATTGTCTTTATCTTCAATTTTTTCACGAATTCCAAATTAAAAACCTAAGGAGAAAATGAAAATGCTGGTGAAAATAATGTTTGCTCTAATAGCGGTTTTCGCAATGGTAGCCTGTGATGGGGAAACTTATAAGACCGTAAAAATAGGTTCCCAGACCTGGATGGCGGAGAACCTGAAGGTGGAAACGAAAGATAGTTGGTGTTACGACAACAATGAATCAAAATGCGAAGAGTACGGAAGGCTCTATACTTGGGGTGCGGCCAAGAAGGCTTGCCCGTCTGGTTGGCATTTGCCGAGCGATAGCGAATTTGAAACGTTGTTTGAAACCATAGGCGGAGAATCGAAAGCGGGTAAAATGCTAAAGTCAAAGACCGGCTGGAGAGATTCCGGCAACGGAACGGACGCCTACTCGTTCTCGGCGTTGCCTGCCGGCCTCAGGCTCAACAATGGAAATTTCGAAGGCGAGGGCGACGACGCGTACTTCTGGGCTTCTTCCGGTAGTGCCCGCAAATCGCACTACATGAACTTGAACGGCAGTGACCATGCGATCCTGGAGGACAACTCCGAAGAGTACTCCGGCTTCTCTGTTCGTTGCGTCAAGGATTAGGTTGTCAACCGCCAAAGGCGGTAGGCTGTGCTTGTAACTATAGTAAACGACAAGAGATTTTTCCTAATAAAACGATGACCCCGGCACCAGGGTCGGGGTGACAATAGGAAATTGGAAACTATTAATGTCGTTTACTATAAAAGTAATAAAAAATCCCGGCATCGCTGCTCGGGATAAATTTTATCTGGATCCTTCGACTTCGTTTATCCCGGATTTGTTACGGGACTCAGGATGACTTCTTCCGAAACTAGCCTCTAGTCTCTAGATCCTAGTCACTACTTAAACAGATTCTTCATCTTCTCGAGGAAGGATTCTTCCTGCGCGGTTTCCTTGTCGTGCCTGAGTTCCGCGAGTTTCTGGTAAAGTTCCTTCTCTTCGCGGCTAAGGTCCTTCGGAATTTCCACGCCGATGTTCACGTAGAGGCTTCCACGGTCGCCTCGCTTGTTCAGCGGATACAAGCCCTGTTCGCGCAGGCGCAAGATGCTCCCGGCCTGAGTGCCGGCCGCAATCTTGATTTGCACTTCGCTACCGTCCAGCGTCGGGATTCGCTGCGTTCCGCCAAGCACCAGCTTGTGGACCGGCACCTTGATTTCGCAGTGCAAATCGTCGCCTTCGCGGGTGTAGAAGTCGTCGGGCTTTTCGGCAATGACCGCCAGCAAGTCGCCGCAGGCACCGCCGCGAGGCCCGCAGTTGCCTTCGCCGCGCAGGTTCAGGTACTGGCCCTCGGCAACGCCCGCCGGAATCTTGATGGAGATTTCTTCCGTTTCCTGCACACGACCCTCGCCGCGGCAATGGCTACACGGATTCGCGATGACTTCGCCCATGCCGTTACAGGTGGGGCAAGCGCTCTCGGTAATCATCTGGAAGAATCCGCCCGTAGAACGGCGCACACGACCCGTTCCATGACAGGTGCTGCATTCCTTGATGTCCTGGCCGCCCTTGCCGTTACATTCCGTACACGGCGTGTAGCGTTTCAGGCGAACCTTCTTGGTGCAGCCCTCGAAGATTTCCTTGTAGCTGAGCGCAACCTTGATCTGCAAGTCGTTCCCGCGCGGAGGCCCGGCCTTATGCGAGCTCCTGCGGCCACCGCCGCCAAAGCCACCGAATCCGCCACCGAAAATATCGCCAAAGTTCGCGAAGATATCCTCGAAACTGAATCCCTGGCCGCCGAATCCGCCGCCACCAAAGCCGCCACCGGGGGCGTTGAAGCCGAACTGGTCATACTGCTTACGCTTCTCGGGGTTGCTGAGCACATCGTAGGCCTCGGCAGCCTCCTTGAACTTCTCTTCGGCTTCCTTGTCGCCCGGGTTCTTGTCCGGGTGGTACTTGATGGCAAGTTTCTTGTAGGCGTGCTTGATCTCGTCAGCACTCGCGTCCTTGCCGACGCCTAGAACTTCGTAATAATCTCTTTTTTCAGCCATTTTGCCCTCCGGGCAAATTAGACGAGAGACGAGAGACGAGAGACGAGAGATAAATCTCCCAACCTTTTTCTCTAAAATCTCTAAATACAGTCGTCATAACAAAAAATCTTCTTTTAAACAAAAAGGATTGCTCCCTAAATAGAGAGCTAATCCATTTGATAAACGAGAGTAAAAAGACGAAAGATTATTCATAAGATTAAATTTTCAGCTTAAGACCTCTTTCGTCTCTCGTCTGTAGGACCGAAGGTCCGTTCTCTCGTCTAGTTAGTCAACCACTTCCGCGTCGACGACTTCCGGACCATCGCCCTTCTTGTCGTTCTTCGGCTGTTCAGAAGCACCCGGCTGCGGACCCGGCTGAGCCTGATTTGCACCGGCGGCCTGGGCCATGGAGCTGATCATGCCCTGGAGCTTGTCCATAGCGGCCTTGATCTCTTCCTTGGTGCCGTTGTCCTTCTTGGCCTTGATGTCGTCGATGGCAGCCTGCAGCTGGCTCTTGGTGTCGGCCGGGAGCTTGTCGCCAAATTCCTTCAGCTGACCTTCGGCCTGGTAAGCCATCTGTTCGGCCTGGTTCCTGATGTCCACCAGCTCGCGCTGTTCCTTGTCCTTGGCTGCGTTGGCTTCGGCATCCTTCACCATCTTGTTGATTTCGTCTTCAGACAAGCCGCTGGAAGAAGTAATCTTGATGGACTGCTCCTTGCCGGTTTCCTTGTCCTTAGCAGACACGTGCACAATGCCGTTCGCGTCGATGTCGAAGGTCACTTCGATCTGCGGCACGCCACGGGGTTTCTTCGGAAGGTCGGTCAAGTTGAACTTGCCGAGCGTACGGTTGTCGCGGGCAAATTCGCGTTCGCCCTGCAGCACGTGAATCGTCACGGCCGGCTGGTTGTCTTCGGCAGTGGAGAACACCTGGCTCTTCTTGGTCGGAATAGTGGTGTTACGGTCGATGAGCTTGGTCATCACGCCACCGAGGGTCTCGATACCCAAGGAAAGCGGGGTCACGTCGAGGAGCAACACGTCCTTCACGGAGGAGTCGCCGCTAAGCACGGCACCCTGGACGGCGGCACCGATAGCCACCACTTCGTCCGGGTTCACAGTCTTGTTCGGTTCCTTGCCGAAGAACTTCTTCACGGCTTCCTGCACGGCCGGGATACGGGTAGAACCACCGACCAGGATCACTTCGTCGATTTCGCTCAGGGAGAGGCCGGAGTCGGCGATAGCCTTGCGGCAGGGTTCCATGGAGCGTTCCACCAGGTGGGCGGTCAGCTGGTCAAACTTTGCACGGCTGAGCGTGAGGTCCAAATGTTTCGGGCCCGAAGCGTCGGCAGTGATGAAGGGGAGGTTGATGTTCGTGGAAGTCGTGGCAGAAAGGTCGATCTTCGCCTTTTCCGCGGCGTCCTTCAAACGCTGCAGGGCCATCTTGTCCTTCTTCAGGTCGATGCCCGGATTGTCCTTCTTGAATTCGTCGTTGATCCAGTCGATAATCACTTCGTCGAAGTTGTCACCGCCGAGCATCGTATCGCCGTTGGTGGCCTTCACGCTGAACATACCGTCGTCGATTTCCAGGATAGAGATATCGAACGTACCGCCACCGAGGTCATACACGGCGACCTTTTCGCTCTTCTTGGAGTCAAGACCGTAGGCGAGGGCGGCAGCCGTCGGTTCGTTCACGATACGCAGCACTTCGAGGCCTGCAATCTTGCCCGCGTCCTTCGTAGCCTGACGCTGGGAGTCGTTAAAGTAGGCGGGGACCGTAATCACGGCCTGGGTCACCGGCTGGCCCAGGTAATCTTCGGCAATCTTCTTCATGGTCTGGAGAACCATGGCCGAAATCTCGGGAGGAGCGAACTGCTTGTCGTCCACCTGCACGCGGACCGGGTCAGAACCCGTGCCAACCAGCTTGTAGGGCATGTTCTTTTCGGCAGCGGAGCATTCGCCAGCCGTACGGCCCATGAAACGCTTGATGGAGTAGATGGTCTTTTCGGGGTTGGTGATAGCCTGGCGCTTTGCCACGTGGCCCACCAGACGTTCGCCGTTCTTGCCGAAAGCGACAATGGACGGGGTGGTGCGGAAACCTTCCGCGTTAGCGATCACGACCGGCTTGCCGCCTTCCATCACGGACACGCAGCTGTTGGTTGTACCAAGGTCAATACCGATAATCTTGCTCATAATGAGTCTCCTATTTTAAATTCTTGCCGCCCGCGAATCAATCTGAACGGGGCGATTTTTACGCCCATACATAAGCAAAACCCGTGCCAAACACTAATAACTGGCAAAAAACGGCCATTTTGTTTCGTTCTGAAACAAGAAAAACCCCTAGAAAGGGCCAAAATCGCCATGTTTCATAATGGAACGGTGCTTTGGAAGAATGTGAAAACGTCATTGCGAGGAGCGACGCGACGAAGCAATCCATAAAAAATAGTGGGGGAAGCCTCCCCCTGCTTCGCACTCCGTTGCTCACCACCCCCTCGCCTAAGGGCTCTGCCCTTAAAAACCCGATATCAAAAGCCCACGGCTCCAGAGACTAAGCTCGCCTCGCGGACAAATTACGGCCTTCGGCCTTTACTGTCCGCTCGCCGACTTATCTTCTTCCGCCTTAGGGCTTTCCTTTCCCAACAAATAAATGGGTTCAAAATTCAGGGCTGCAATCAGTCCTTTACACAACGAACTGAAAACACGAGGTTCTTACCGTAGTTGTACAGGTACGCATTCTTGTGGTTGTGGTACAGGAGCACGATGTACGCGTCGCTGCTATTGACCTCTGAAGAACTCCAGAAGTACGTGCGGGCGCCAATGTCGTAGAAGTAGCCATCGCTAGCCCTGTCGCCGGCGGGCAAGGCACTGAACCCGAAAGCATCCGTACCATTGCCGTTGTTATTCCAGCCGCTCTGAGACTTGAGAACCTTGCCCGCAGTCGATTGGCCGCCCACCGCCGTGAACAGGGCCATCCACTCCGTCTGACTGGGCAGATGCCAACCCGTAGGACAAATGCCCTGAACTAAGGTCGCTGAGCCGGTTGATGAGCCTGTCGAATTAGCCGAAGCGAGGTCGCATGTCGATCTGTAACCGCAGCCAGTCTTTACGGAGTCCACTGCAGCCGCCCAAGTGTATAGGCGTCCGGCCACATCACAGTTCTTTGCGACATTCTTGTAGCACCTGCTACGTTTCAGCAGGCTGGGGGTTTTGGAACTGTCGGCATAGTTCAAGTTCTCCGCCATCCATACTTGGTCGCCAATCTTCACCGTCCTATAAACATTACCATCACGTTCATCGGTCATAGTGCCATAGTCAATATCAGGATTGAAACGGCATTCCTTCGGTACATCCCAGCTCCAACCCGTTTTTCCTTCCAGAAGTGCCGAACAATTCACATCGCCTAAAGAACTACTAGAAGACCTTTCGACTGGTTCTGAGTCCTCGCTACTACTAGAACTCGACTCAATTTCACTAGAGCTCGACTTCGGTTCCTCTACAGAAGAAGACGATGTAACGCTAGACGAAGATTCCGACTTCACCGAACTCGACGAAGTTTCATTTCCACTACTGCTAGACTTTCCTGTCTTTTCGCTGCTACTAGATTGTTTCACTTCGCTCTGGGTGTCGCTTGACGAAGACTTCGCCTTTTCACTGCTGCTGGACTCAACTTTTCCGGAACTCGACGAGGTTTTTCCGTCGCTGGAAGAACTGCCATCAACCGCCTTCTCGCTCGACGAAGACCCATCCGACTCCGCCGACTGCGGAGCCTGCCCTGAACTAGTTGACGGGCTCTCGGTCACACTTGATGATGAACTGCTGCCAAGGGCAACATCGTCGCTGGAGGAGGAGAGGGTAACCTCGCTATCCGCAGGCCCCGCCGGCGAATCGCTCGAACCGTCGTCCCCGCAAGCATTGCCAAGCAACGCCGCCACAACAACCATTCCCCCCAGAACAAACTTCTTCAGCATAAATAACCTCACCCCTAAATATAACCCAAAACCACCCCAAAATCAACCACCCCGCACCCAAACATGCCGATATCTCAAGAAAAATGCTATAAAAATGCGTTTTTACAAAGAATTCGACATTTTTCTTCCAAAAATACAAAACAGAATTAAACAAAAATACAAAACAAAACTTGACAATTTTACAAAACGAATATATATTGTAAATATGAAAACGTATTTTCGCAGAATGGTTGACGACGAACTGGACCTGAGGCTTCGTTCCTCGGGTGCCGTTCTTATAGTCGGTCCTAAATGGTGCGGCAAGACTACGACGGCAGAACAAAAAGCCCAAAGCGTCGTCAAGATGCAGGATCCCGACTTCAGGGAGAGTTATCTTGCAACCGTATCGATTAAACCGTCTTTATTGCTGAAAGGGGAAAATCCTCGATTGATTGACGAATGGCAGGACGCCCCCATTCTGTGGGACGCCGTCCGCACGGAAGTGGACCGTAGGGGAGAAGACGGGCTCTTTATCTTGACGGGTTCTTCCAGTTTTGATCATTCAAAGACAATCCATTCGGGAACGGGGAGAATATCACGATTGAAGATGTTCCCCATGAGCCTTTTCGAATCACAGGAATCCAATGGCCAAATATCACTTTCAAAACTGTTCGACGCCCCCGAAAGCGATATTGACGGGATTACGTCAAGCCTTTCGATAGAGCAACTAATTCATGCCGCTTGCCGTGGCGGGTGGCCGGCCGCTCTTTTCAAGAAAGGCGATGATGCCCAACTTGTCGTCGCGCAAGACTATCTTGAAAACATCTGCCAGACAGACATATCCACGGTTGACGGAGTCGAAAGGAACCCCAAATGGACAAAGGCTATCCTAAAATCGTACGCCCGGAATGTCTCTACCTTGGCAAAGACCTCCAGCATCCATAAGGATATTCTATCGGAATCGGACAATTTTTCCATAATAACGCTGGATTCCTACTTAAACGCGCTACGCAGACTATTCGTCATAGAAGATCTGGACGCCTGGAGCCCATCCATCCGTTCCGCCACATCTATCCGTTCAGGGAAGAAGAGGGAATTTTCCGACCCATCAATTGCCGTCGCTGCGATGGGCGTCTCTCCCGAATACTTCTACACTGACCTGAAAACTTTCGGTTTTGTTTTCGAGACGCTTTGCATCAGGGACTTGAAGGTCTATTCTCAAAAACTACGTGGCGAACTTTCTTATTATCGCGACAGGACCGGGCTCGAGGCCGACGCCGTGTTGCATTTGAATGACGGACGCTATGCCTTGATAGAATTTAAGCTGGGGAGTCGCGAAATTGAGGAAGGAGCAAAGCACCTGACGACTTTAAAGGAACTTATACGGGAACACAATAAGAAAAGCGACCAAATTCAACTTCGTGAACCGGACCTGCTGATGGTTGTCACGGGTGGGCAAATGGCATATACGAGACCTGACGGTGTAAAAGTCGTCCCGATTGGCTGCCTTAGGGATTAACCCAGGTGGGGGAGAGCCCAGCGAATTCTGTTGATTGGAATGTCATCGTTTAGGATGGAGTCGGGAGCCCGCGCCATTGTTATTTGCAAATGTCAGATCAAAGAAAGATGGGATTAGGCGAATGTATAACACCTTGTTAATTCTTTAAATTCGTTTTTGCGAAATTAAAAAAATGAATTGCATTTGTGCGTACAAATATATATATTGATTGATATGAATAAGACTGCAAATTTATACGCCCGTATTGAATCCGACGTCAAGGAACAGGCCGAAAGCGTCCTGGAAACCCTCGGCATATCCGTTTCCAGCGCCATCAACATGTTCTATAAGCAGATAATTCTGCAACAGGGTATTCCCTTCGACGTTAAGTTGTCCAAGGCTCCAGAAAACGCTGCCAAATGGTCAAAAGAACGCTTCGATGCGGAACTCGAGAAGGGCTATGACGATATGCTGAAAGGCCGTACCCGCCCTGCCGCGATGGTCCTTTCCGATGTCAAGAAGAAATACAAGGTATGAATTTTGAAGTCCACTTTTCTTCCGCTGCAGAGGCTGACATCGATCAAATTTTTGACTATATCAGCATAACGCTTTGTTCGCCTATCGCAGCCCAAAATCTAATGGCAAAATTTCAGGAATCGGTAAATACGTTATCTGATTTTACAGAAGCATTTGCCTTATGTCAGGAAGAGCCTTGGATCTTATGTGATGTGCGTTCAATGCCGATTGAAAATTATCGCCTATTTTATCGTGTTGATCATGACAAACGAAAAGTCGATATATTGCGCATTTTTTATTACAGACAAGAAGCGAAGTAGTCATTAATACTAACTATGTTCAAACACCGGAGAATACAAAAAATCGATCCACTGGTCTAGACTATGCTTCATGTGACTGACACGAAATATATTGGCGATTACAAGATATCCGTCGAATTCAACGACGGATGCCGTTTTGTCGCTGATTTCGAAAGCGTCATCAAGTCGGACCATCGCCCCATCGTGCAGCATCTAGCAGACGTCAATACCTTTAAAGATTTCACGCTGCAAGCGCACACAATCACATGGTCGAACGGAGTCAATTTCGCCCCCGAATTCATCAAGAGCCTTCAATAAGCCGACTTAATCGTCAAACGTCTTCGTAATGTCCTTTGCACGAAAGGATATCGATGAACTCGCCGTTGATACGATAAATTAGCCGATTTGCGTCATCGATTCTGCGGCTCCAGAATCCGCTGAGGTTGCCCGTCAATGCTTCGGGTTTTCCGATGCCTTCAAAATCGTTGCGTTCAATGTCTTTAACAAGCTGGTTAACTTTTTTTAGAGTCTTTTTGTCTTGTGTTTGCCAGTAAAGGTAGTCGTCCCAGGCTTTGTCTGACCAAATTTTCTTCATCAGTCATCTACCTCAATAAGTTCGTGTTCGACACCTTTCCCGGCGTTGAGCTGTTCGATGCCTTTCTTGAGGGCTTCGATATCGCCAGCGTTGTAGCGGGGGGAGGGCTCGCGGACTTCAAAGGGGATGCGGCGCTCGTTGATGACATTTTTCACGAACATGTAAATGGCGGCAGAAGTGGACAGCCCCACATTGCTGCAGAACTTGTCAAAGCTTTCTTTGTCCTTGCTGTCGATGCGTGCGGATATCGTTGCCTGTGCCATATAATGCTCCTTTGTTACCTTACAAATATACATTTATTGACTGCAAAAAGCAATATTTTTTAATAAAAATACTGCAATTTTATTCAACATTCTGCAATTTGCATAAAATTGCATTAAACATTGACGCTAAAAACCCCGACCATCGTTACGAGAGGTCGGGGCTTTTAAATGCGGGGGAGTTCCGCACGGTTTAAGATGCGCGAGAACGTCTCGCGGACTTACCTCCCCAAATTGATTCGCAGGGTTTGTCCGGAGGAGTTGCGGACGATGTAGGCTCCGCCCTGGTAACCGGCGGTCTTGAGTCCGGCCTTGAGGTCCGTGAGCGTCGCGCCGGCGTTCAGGCGGATGTTCCCGAGCTCGGAGCCCATCAGGTCGAATACCCTGTAGCTGCCTGCGGCCCTTGCGAAAGCGTTTGCCATGCCCGCGGCTCCGGCGCCGTTTAGGGCGATTTTCGGTACGATGCCCGTGGTCCCGTTGCGGATGTCCTCAGCGCTGCCTTCGCTTTCGCCAAAGGCAATCCAGTCGAGGTTCACATAATCGGTAGTTATCTGGACTTTGAGCACATGTTCACCCTTGGTCAGTTCCTTGGTGGTCTTACCCTTGAAAGTGGTGTATCCGTCAAAATCGCCTGTTCCCTTCAGTTCCAGTTCGTCGGTAATGGCTTCGCCGTCCATAAAGAGCTGGATGCTTGCACGTTCCATGCCGGTAGCATAGGAAAGTTCGTAGGGGAGGGCACCCGTGGCATCCACATTCACGGTATATTCCAGCCATTCGCCCTTCAGCGTGTAGCCCACGGCAAATCCGTCGCCGTTCTTCACGATGTCCACGCGATCTTCGCGGTATTTGCCACCCTGGTTCTTGGTATCCATGTCGTAGTAGGCCTTGCCTGCGCCACCCACATCGTAATTCTCGAATTCAATGAAGTTCTTCTTGCCTTCCAAAGTTGCACCGATAACCGGAAGTTCGCACTTGGCTTCAGGATCGGTCAGCATTTCTTCGCAGAAGGGCCCCTGAGGAACTGCGGTCTTGCTGTCTTCAAATTCCCAGTAGTCGGCTTCGAAATCACCTGCGAAAATGAAGAATACATCATGCTTGCCCACTGCACCTTCGGCAGGCACGGTCACCAGGCCGTCCTTACTGAATTCAGCCTTGGCAACCACGGGGCCATCCACCTTGTCCAGGCGAACCGTAACGGAGGATGCCCTCTTAATGTTCAAGACAGAGGCTGAGAAGGATTCCGCACCGGCGTCACCGAATTCCACGCCGCTGATCCTGGTGTACTTGCCTTCGGTAAGGTTGGTGATGACCGTATTGCCGGCAGCACCGCTCTTACGGACCCTCACTTCTTCGCCCCAGGACATGGTTTCTGCTTCTACACGCTTGTAGGGATTGAAATCTTCCAGCTGGGGCACACCATTATCCGGCCACCAGTCAATCTTCTGGATGGTTCCGTCGGCATTGTACTTCATCTCGGCAACGCCAACAGAACGGCGTTCCTTGTGCTGGAACTTAAGGCCCAGTTTATCGGATTTCTGGTGCCAAAGCTGGTAATGATGGCCAAAAACGTATGATTTCCCCTTGTAATCCACAATTCCCGGGTGGTTTCCATTACTGCGTGAGGAATGAGGCATAACGTCGCCCTTGTAGGTCCAGGGGCCCGTGGGGGAGTCGCTCATGGCGTAACCGATACCTTCGGCACAGCAGGTGGAAGCAAAAGCCATATAGTAATGGCTACCGTGCTTGTAGAGCCAAGGGCCTTCCTGGTAATCCTTGATCTTGGGGTAGGTAACAATATTGCCGGAAGTACTGATCATGTCTTCGTTAAGCTTGATCATATAGAGGTCGGGATTTCCCCAGTACATATAGGCCTGGCCGTCATCATCCACCCATACGGTGGGGTCGATGTCGTTCCAATGTTGCCGCTGCCAAACCAAGGCCTTGTTCAGAGGTTCCTTGAAGGGGCCGTAGGGATTATCTGCCACCAGGACAGAAATTCCGTTACCATGAATGGGGACGTACATGTACCATTTGCCATTGCGGAATACAACCTGCTCGGCCCAAGCGCCATTGGTCTTGGTGCTCCACTGGATATCGTTCAGGGAGGCCACAGCCCCGTGGCTAGTCCAGTTGACCATGTCCGTGGTAGTATGCAACAGCCAATCGTACATCATGAACCCTTCGGCGTTATCTTCGTCGTGGGTCGTGTAAAGGTAGAGCGTATCCCCGTGCACTACGGGAGCCGGGTCTGCCGTGTAGTTGGTTGTGATTATTGGTTGCTGGGCAAAGGCCACTCCAGCCAAAGCCAATACAGAAGTAACGGATAAGATATTTTTCATCTTAATCTCCAAACATGTTTTACACCAGAGATAAAGATATATCGCGAAAAGCCCCGCGGAATACCTCGGGATTAACTTATCATTGACAATTTTACAAAAGCGGACACCCCTTAAAAAACCAAATCATCATGCCGGATTGTGAGCGGCTTTCTGAAAGTCCATGATGAATTTTTCTCCATCAACCTCTTGCGGTATAGAAAAAAGATATTGAGCGGAGCTACTAGATTCATCGCCACATGCTGCGAGCAGGGCTAGGAGAATGGACAGAGCAAATAACATGCGAAGCGAATGCCCCAAATTTAGTTTATTTTCACACAAATTGTCCCCTCCGGCTATTGACAGGTGCTTTCAATTTATATATTTCAGTATCCAAATGAGCAGAAATAGTCAAAAATCAATCCCGTGTCTATCCGCAGTTCCGCTGCGGAATACTTGACGATTCAGTTATTAAGAAATACTTAATAACTGCTGGCGACGGGAAAAATTACTAGGCGAATCACTACAACCTCCAGATGATTATCGCCGTGGGGTTCAAGGTCAACAACGAGCGGGCCGTTCAGTTCCGCAAGTGGGCGGGGCAAAAAAATGGCACAGTACAAAGCGTAGCTGTGCCTAAATAGCGGGGGAGTCGTGCGGGATTATTTCAGCTATTGTGAGGAATGTTTAATTTCGTAAACAGGGGTTCGTTTTCGCTAAATGAGCTTATATTTATTTATATCGCCCGCGTGGGTGTGTTGTTTGGGAAAAATGTATGAAAATCAATCATGGTATAAATTTTGCCATGGCGGTAATTTGCGCAGGTGCCGTAAGCGCGAACGCCGCCATTGAATGGGTAAAGCAGTGCGCCAGCAATGGTTTTACGCTGATTGCAGAATCGGATCACTTTGAAGTTTGCAAGAAGCCGGCGACGGATGACGGCCAGGCGAACAATGTGTCCATTCCGAACTCGGATGCGCAGGGCGTGCTTGCGTCGCTCGAAAAAGTATATTCCTTCTACATTGATTCGCTCGGGTGGATGTTACCCTTCCCAAGTAGCCCGGATAAAAAGCTCAAGAGCAACATTTACGTGTTCGACAATTCCGTGATGGCGGCGCTCTACGGCGGGCAAGACTTTGTGAAGGGCCTGAACAACGAATTTGGCCCCGGTATGTGGATTGGTGTGGGCTCGCTAAAAGATTACTGGGGCACTTCGCATGAATTCGCGCACGGCCTGCAAGGCGTTGCGGGTTGGATGGGCAACAACAGCCATTCGGGCTGGTTCGCCGAAAGCCACGCGAACTGGATGGCGCACCAGTACAATCCGAACGATGCCCATTGCTCGGAATACCTGATTAATTATCCGTACCTGTATTACGGTTCTACGCGTGACCGCTACTGCAACTGGCAGTTCTTGGAGCACCTCAAGGAAGAATTCGGCGGCGGCCACAAGGGTGCCCACGAGGTGAACCGCATCTGGATGGAATCGATCCGCGATGGCGAAGACGGCCGCATGGAGCAGACGCCGTTTACCGCCATGATGATGGTTTACGGCTGGTCGCTCGATAGCTTGAACCAGCAGTTCGGCAAGTTCGCGATGAAAAACGCGACGCTCGAGTATGCTCCCGCAAAGAAGGCTTTGTATAAAAAATCCTATGGCGACTATGAATTCAAGACGCGTCGTGACGCCAGTTGGGGCGACAACTACCGCAGGCACACGCGCGTGACCATGCTGAACAAGATGGAATGCGCGGCGGGCGAGAAGTGCGCGGACCGCTACATTTCGCCGAGTTATTGGGCTCCACAGCGCTGGGGTTACAATCTGGTGCGCATCTATCCGGATTCTGCCGGCAAGGTGACGGTCAAGTTCCGCGGAATCGTGCAGGACAAGCCGGCCGTGAACGGCTACACCTGCTTTGGCGACAATACGGATTACTACAACGGTAAAACGTACAACTGGTGCAATTACGCGCCCGACAAGCTGCCGGACCCGGTCTCGGGCTGGACGGTCGGGCTAGTCGCGGAGGGCGCGGACGGAACGCCCCGCTACAGCGAGATGAAGCATGGAATCGGATTCAATCTTGAAATCGAGACGAAGGCAAGCGACAAGGCTTTGTGGCTTGCCGTGACGGCGACTCCGACTGAAATGCAGACGATTCTCTGGGACCAGTTCTACTACAGCGTTTACCGCTACCCGTACATGATCGAGGTGGTAAACGGCGCTCCCGAAGGCTACAACAAGGATTTCTGGAAGCCCGCAAATGCGAGCGGATACACTAAGCACAGCAACGGCGGCGGCCTCGTGAGCAGCACGGCGGAGGTCGATGCGAGCGTGTTCGTGGGCCCCGATGCGGTCGTGAACGGCGGAACGATTTCCGGGAAAGCCCGCATCGAGGATTTCGCGGTCGTAGACGGCGGAACCATTAGCGGGAATGCCGTTGTCCGCGGGCGAGCGCTCGTGACTGCGGGTACCATCGGCGACGATGCCGTGCTCGAAGAAGATGCTTGGCTCGTGAGCGGAAGCATTACCGGCAAGGCTAAGGTTGGCGCGCTTTCGATTATCGTGAATACGACGGTGACCGACGATGCTCAAGTCTACGGCGTGATGTGGGCGGTAAACGGCAAAAAACTTTCGGGAACGGCGCAGCTGCGTGGCGACCTTGAAAACAACTTCGACAAGGAAATCTCGAAGGGAATTTTCTACGGTATGGTCGACAACGGAATGCTTAACAATGCAAACTACGGCGCAGACCTTACGACTCCGCCGACCGATGCGACTGCGAGCCTGGATAAGGCCGTATGGTATGCCGTGGCCGACGATTCGACTGAAACGGGTCCTTCCAAGACGATTAATGCTCAAAGCCTGCGCCTGAATTTGGCGGACGATACTTTTGAAGTGTTCAATTTGAACGGAAAGTACCTGGGAGTCATTAAAAATGCGGCCCGAGATCGAATTTCGTTGCAAGAATCTCTGCGCAGGGCGGGCCTGAACGCGGGCACATACCTTGTTCGTGGCAAGGATTCTCGCGAAATGCACCGAGTAAATCTGCGGTAAACTGGGTTTTAGGGGTGTCCCCTAGGAGAGGAGGTAGCGAACAACGCCGTGTGAGCGAGGGGGAGACTTCCCCCTTTGTTCATTTTTGTTATAATAACGGATAGCATAAGAAGGGGAATATTGTTTGCTAAAAATTGTCCTCATAACGCTGGCTATGATCAGTGTGGCAAGTTTTGCTCAGGACCCGAATCTGCATATTTATATTGCCTATGGGCAATCCAATATGGCTGGGGAGGGGGCGCTCTTGAGTTCGGACTATGTGCCGATCCCGCGTTTTTATGTATTGCGCGCTGCTGATTTTTCGGACCAGAAGGTGGGGGAACTTTATCCGGCGATGCCTCCGATGGGGCACAGCCAGTCGATGATCGGCATATCGGATTTCTTTGGTCGCAAGATGGTTCAGGAACTTCCGGACAGCGTCAGTGTTGCCGTGGCGAACGTGGCTATCGGAGGGCAAAGCATCGACCTGTTCGACAAGGACCGCAATGCAGAGTATATTGAAAGAATGAAAAGTACCGGAACTACCTGGTGGTGGATTCCGTACTTGAACGAATATGGGGGCGACTTGCACCAGCGCATCGTCGAAATAGGCAAGATTGCTAAACAGAAAGGCGTTATCAAGGGATTCTTGTTCCACCAGGGCGAGGCGGACAACCAGATGAGCGACTGGCCCAAGCGAGTCAAGAAGGTCTATGACGATTTTATCAAGGAACTGGAACTCGATCCGAAAAAGACTCCCATATTGATAGGTGAACTTGCGCCGACGGGCGACTATGGCTGGAGAAATACGGCGGTTGCGGAAGCCGTTAGTCTGATTCCCAATGCGCATCTGATTTCGTCGCAGGGATGCCCTGTACTTAAGGAAACGGATGCCTTGACGCATATCTCGTACAAGCTCCATTTTACCCGAGAAGGTTACGAGATTCTGGGATCTCGCTATGCTGTAAAGATGCTTGATTTGCAAGGCATAAAGGCCAGCACCGACGCGATTGCGGCGACGCCTCGCGTGCGAGCAGAGGATTCTCGGAAACCGCGACTTTATTTTGATGCACGGAAACAGGCCGTTTTTATTCGGGTGCGGAAAAACGGAAGGGTAGTCCGGTACCGTGTGACGGGAAAAAGAAAATAAGGCGTGCGCCTGGAAAGCAAAATCCCCGGATTAAATCCGGGGCTCATTGTATGAACCGAAAACCACCCGCTAGGCGGGTGGTTCAAAAGAGCCTTCTGGCG
>NZ_CAMGVQ010000001.1:0-139964 GCF_946062555.1 uncultured Fibrobacter sp. | reverse complement strand
TTTTTTTCTTCCCGATTCAACCTATATCAGTCGCATTGACGGTGAAAATTCGCGTAAGAATACAAGAAGGGCCGCATTTCTGCGGCCCTTCCGTTTTATTTTCTTTCTATGCTACACATGCATTGCTAGTGTAGCCCGTGCACAAACGATGTTTTGTGCACGACTTATATTATTCCACCGTGATGAGGGTGAGAGTACGCTTGCCGACCTTGATCGGCTTGCTCACGTCAACCCCCTTCTTGGCCTTCTTGGACGGATCGTTTGCCCAGCCTTCCTTGAGCTTTTCGGAGCTCTTGTCAAGCGTCTGGACAGTGGCCTTGCCCTTGAAGCCCGGGATGTTCAACTTGAGTTCGTAGTCGCTGTACGGGCTCTTGTTGATTACGAGGAGGCTCTTCTTCTTGCCGTTTTCGGTGTAGTAGGTCGTGATGAGCGATTCCTTGTCACCGGTGATTTCGGTCTTGAGGAGCTTGCCGCGGAGAGCGTCAGAAGCCATCTGGAATGCCCAGTAGCTCGGACGCGGGCAGTTCATGCATTCTTCTGCAGAACGGGTCAGGTAACCGTAGTCACCGCCTTCCGGAGTGATATCGTTGTGGATATCCCAGTACTGTGCGTTGTCCACGTTTTCAGTGGCGAGCATAGCGAGGTAGTCAGCAACGAACAGACCGTTTTCGAGAGCGATGGTCTGGGGACCCGGGTTGAAGTCCACGGAGTTCCATTCGGTGAGCCAAAGTTCGATTTTCTTGTCCTTCTTAAAGTGGCTCGTCCACTTGTCCACAACCTTATGGAGACGGCTGTAGATAGGAACGAGGTCCTGCGGAGCAGAGAGCATGGCGAAGTCGTTTTCTTCACCAAAATGCTGCGGATAGTGGTGAACAATGAGACCGTCGGCAATGTCGCCGGTTTCCTTGAGCACGTTATCGTTCCACTGGCCATCGAGCACGCCGAGGACTGCGACCTTGATTGTCGGGTCAACCTTCTTCATGGCTTCGATGAACTTACGGGCGCGCTTACCATAAATGGTACCGCCGTCCTTACCATACTTTTCATAGTACGGGTGCCAGTTACCATAGACTTCGTTACCGATTTCCCAGTAAACGATGCCGGCCTTCTTGTCGATGTTGGTGTGCTTCACCCATGCGGCAGCTTCCTGTTCCGTACCGGAACCGAAGTTCACCGTGAACATTGCGTTAGAACCGGTCTTCTTCAACCAGGCGAGGAATTCGTCGGTATCGACCATCCAGTCATGGTTGTCGAGGATTTCCTTCCAGTGGTCGTCATCGGCACGGAGACCACCCGGATAACGGATGATGCCGTGGTTGATGCGCTTGACGTATTCGGCAGTCTGAACCTTGAACTTCGGATTGTCAAGCATGTCGCCATCCCAAAGGGCAGCGTTGATACCGAAGAGGCCACCCGAGATGTTCGGGTTGAGCACGTCGCCGGTACCCTTGACTTCAACCTTCACGAGAGCCGGACGTTCAGCAGCCTTGACTTCCTTCTGGTTGGTGAGCTTGATGTTATCTATTTCGAAGCTACCGTTAGAACCTTCTCCACCCGGTTTGAAGTCGAGGGATACAACACCCTTGAGGTCAAACTGGCCATTTTCCTTGGCTTCAGGCGGCTGGTAGTACGGGAACTTGGAGAATGCACGGAACGGCACGATTACCGTGGTGCGACCGCGAGGTACACCAGTGTTGGCAACAAAGAGTTCCTTGCCAGCATCACCGACCTGCACCGTAATGGACTGCCATGCACGTTCGGAGTAGACGTCGAACATGATGCCCCAGTGGTTGGTCCAGTCACGCTGCTTGTTATCGTGGTTGGCTGTATTCTTGGAGAAGTCGAGCACAACGTCAACCCAGTCGGACATTTCGAAGTGCTTCACGTTGAGGGAGTTGCCATCAAGCTTGGAGGTCTTGAACGGCATTTCCACTTCGACCTTGGACTTCGGACCCTTGGACGGTTCCCAGTTGTCCTTGGCGAACTTGCCTTCGAAGTCGGAAATCACGACATCCGGAGCCTTGGACTTCCAGTTGTCCCACTTGATATCCGGGTCAACCCAGTCGATGGTTTCGGTGAAGGTAATCTGGTCCACAAAGATGGTCACAGGAGCCGGCTTGCCCGGTTCGCCTGCGTTTTCACCCTTGCCCACGGAGAAGCGGATTTCCTGAATCTTGTTCCACTGGATATCCTTAGCGACTTCGGCCTGCTTGTTAGCGTCCCAAGCCTTACCCTTGTCGTTGAACTTCTTCAGAGGAATCTTCACGAGCTTCCAGTCGGTGCCGACCTTGGAGCCTTCAATCCAGTCGTTCAGGCTGATCTTGGTCTGGCTCTTGATGTCGTTGCCCTGGTTGTCGAGGATACCGACGTATACCTTTTCGCCGCCGAGCTTACCCTTGATCCAGAAGTAGAGACCGCCCTTGTTGCGAACCTTGGAGAGGTCAATGTACTTACCTTCGCCAAGAGAGTACGTCACACCGGACCAGTCGTTGTTATCGATGTAGAGAGCAAGCACGTTCTTGTTGCCCGCCGTCTTGGAGTCAGCTTCGCGCTGAGCAGAAAGACCACCGTAGCTGTAGCTGAAGCCCTTCAAGCCATCGGAGTAGAACACGCCATTAGCAACCGGCTTGACCTTGCCGTCGAGCTTTTCGGGGTTCTTGGGTCCGTTGATCACGTCGTTGTTTTCGTCCCAGTAGACGATCTTGGCCTTAGGCTTGGCCTTCTTGTTGCCCTTCACGATTTCGATATTGTCGACCCAGACTTCAAAATCCTTCGCACCGCTCTTGTCGATGGAGAAACGGATTTCAGCAATCTTGTCCCAGTCGATACGGGCCGGGAATTCGGACTTGCGGGTGTTGTCCCAGTAGAGGCCACGGTCCGGGAAATCGATAAGAGGAATAGAAACCTTCTTCCATTCCGTCGTCACGGCGCCGCCTTCGATATACTTGTTCATCGGGAGAACGACCTGGGTCTTCTTGCCATCGGAAATTTCTTCGTCCAAGAGGCCGACCTTGACAGACTCGCCACCCTTCTTGCCCTTGATCATGAATTCGAGCTTGGAATCCAAGAGGAACTTGTTCAAGTCGAAAGTTTCGTTGTAAAGGCAAACGGAAGCACCCGAATATTCACTCGGGTCGAGCTTGATGTTGAGGGCAGCTTTGGACTTGTAGCCGCCGTCCTTAGTGATGGTGATCCCCTTGCTCTTGCCGCCGTATGCGTAGTCGAAGCCACCCTGACGATATTGATCGTCAAAGAACTTGTAAGGAACTACGCGAGGTGCTTTCGGCTGAGCCATTGTAGCCGTCACGCCGAAGCCGAGGAGGGCGACGGTAGCGGCAGTCAATGTACGCTTCATCATATATCGTATCCTTTTGGTTGTGTTTAGTTTGATTTGAAATTAAAAAATTTGAGTAAAAAAAGGAAGCACGCGACCTTAAGTCGCGTTTACAGATTGAACCGCCAATGCGATTACTTGGCTTCCTTCAAGAGCTTTTCGACGAGGTCCGGGCTGAAACGGTCCTGACGCTTGCCGTTGATGTAGAAGTTCGGGGTACCCTGCACGCCGACTTCGGCACCGAGCTGGAAGTCCTTGTCGATGCGGGCGTTCATAGCGGAGTCAAGCACCATGTCCTTCTTGAACTGTTCAATGTTCAAGCCAACTTCCTTGGCGACGGCGAGATAAACGGAATCGGAAAGTTCGCGGCTATGCGGAGCGAGCGCATAGCGGTATTCCCAGAACTTGCCCTGCTTGTGTGCCGCGATAGAAGATGCAGCGGCGGCACGGGCGTTCGCATGGAAGCTGAGCGGGAAATGCTTGTAGACGAACTTGATCTGGTCGGGGTACTTCTTGTTGAGTTCCTGCATCACAGGAGCGATACGGGAGCAGTACGGGCACTGGAACTCGGTAAATTCAACAATCGTGAGCTTCGGGTTCTTGGTGTTGCCAAAGACCGGGCTGTCTTCGTCGGGAATGTCCCAGACCTTGTTGTCCGCTTCCATTTCGGCGCGGGCCTGTTCCAAGGAAATGCCTCGCTTGTCAAGAGCGTACTTGATGATTTCGAATTCTTCCTTGACCTGCTTGAATTCCTTTTCCAGGTTGTCGAGCCTGGCCTGCTGGTTGAACGAACCGCCGGCGGAAGCCTGATTACAGGCGACGAGACCAGCGAAGCATACTGCGATAGCAACAATGGGGAGACGTTTCATGTTTTTCCTTTTGATGTTAAAAAATCTGGGCAAGCACAATACTCGCCTGTGTAAGGGAAATATACTAATTAGACGAGAGACGAGAGACGAGAGACGAGAGACGAAAGACGAGAGATTTGAGAAAATAAGTTGGAAGTAGACTGTAGGAAGTTTGAAGTAGGAAGGAATGTGGAGTGTGGGATGCGAAGTTGCGGTTAAAATTAATTTACTTTCAAACAGAAAAGCCCGCGTTGTGCGGGCATAAAAAATGGTAATAGAATGACGGAAACTGAGAACTTGGATCTGTGCCGAAGACACTACCCCTGCGAGGTAGCCGCGAAGGTCAGGTTCTCGTAGTTCTTGATGGCAAGGTTCAAGCGGTATTCGTTGGGGAACAGGCAAACGAGGTTGCGTTCCTTGTCCATCATGCAGTCCATGGCGTATTCTTCGGCAAACTTGGCCACGTCGGCTTCGGGGCCGGACACCCAACGGATTCCGTGAGCGGGCACGCGGTCCAGCGACACATCGGCGCCGTATTCGCTCTGCAGGCGGAACTTGAGCACGTCGAACTGCAACTCGCCCACCACGCCAATCACAGGGATGGCAGACTTGAGCGGTTCGTACAGCTGGGTTGCGCCTTCTTCGCTCAGTTCAGCAAGGCCCTTCGCCATCTGCTTAGACTTAAGCGGGTTCAAAAGCGTCACGCGGGCGAAGTGTTCCGGAGCAAAATCCGGGATGCCGGTAAAGTTGATTTTTTCGCCGTCAGTCAACGTATCGCCGATGCGGAATAGTCCCGGGTCATTAATGCCCACGATATCGCCCGCCCAGGCGTGGTCGATAACTTCCTTGTCCTTCGCGAGGAAGGCGGTCGGGGCGGCCAGGCGGATTTCGCGGCCCGTGCGCACATGATAAACCTTTTCTCCACGGGTAAAGCTGCCCGAGCAAATTCGCAGGAATGCGGTACGGTCGCGGTGCTTGGGGTCCATGTTCGCTTGAATCTTGAACACGAAGGCGCTAAAGTCGTTTTCGTCGGGGCTCACCGGGCGCTTGTCGGTTTCGCGCACCATCGGAGGCGGCGCAAGCTTTGCAAAAGCGTTCAACAGCTGACGCACGCCGAAGTTGTTCACCGCGGAACCGAAGAACACGGGGCACATTTCGCCCTTCAGGAACTTTTCGTGGTCGAACGGATCCATGGCACCGGTCACCATCTCGTATTCTTCCTTGAACTGGGCGACCCAGTTCTCGCCGCACATTTCTACAAGGCGCGGATCGTCCGGGCCTTCCATCTGGATGATTTCCTGATGGCCTTCTTCTTTATTGAAGGTATGGAAGGTGTTTTCGACAATGGAATACACGCCCTTGAACAGCTTACCCACGCCTATGGGGAGCGTAAAGGGGGCAACCTTGATTTTCAGGATGCTTTCGATTTCGTCGAGCAGGTCGAGCACGTGGCGGCCATCCAAGTCCATCTTGTTGATGAACGTGATGATCGGCGTATGGCGCATGCGGCACACATCCATGAGCTTGATAGTCTGCTTTTCTACACCGTTCACGCTATCGATAAGCACGAGAGCTGCATCAACGGCGGTGAGTGCGCGGTAAGTATCTTCGCAGAAGTCCTGGTGCCCCGGGGTATCGACCAGGTTGAACATGCAATCTTCGAACGGGAAATTCAGCACGGAACTCGAAACCGAAATACCACGCTGCTGTTCGATCTTCATCCAGTCACTCACCGTGTAGCTGCGGTTTGCCTTGGCACGCACGTGACCCGCTTCGCGGATGACATTTCCGTACCAGAGGAACTTTTCGGTGATAGTGGTCTTACCCGCGTCAGGGTGGCTGACAATAGCAAAAGTGCGGCGTTTTTCGATTTCTGCGTTCATAGAACCGTAAATAGTGGTTAGTGATTAGTGATTAGGACACAATCATTTTCGAGTGCAAATATAGCAATTCGTGTTCTTTTCTATATTTAGCCCCGAAAGAAAAAGAGGTATACATTGGATTCTCTGCTTAAACCTTTTATGAATTCCCGCAAGGTGTATGTGCCGGGAAAAATGTACCCGGACATCCGCGTGGGAATGCGCGAAATTTTGACCGAGGACCCCGAAACACCGGTGGTTCCCGTGTACGACACGAGCGGCCCTTACAGCGATGTAGACGCCAAGCTCGACGTGACGAAGGGCATCGAGCGTTTCCGTGAATCGTGGATTATGGAACGTGGCGACGTCGAACAGCTTGACGACATGACATCGGCATACGGACGCGCCCGCCGTGCAAACCACGAGCTCGACCATTTGCGCTTCAACGCGGAACACCATCCGCTCCGTGCCAAAGCGGGCCACCACTTGACGCAGCTCGACTACGCCCGCAAGGGAATCGTCACCAAGGAAATGGAATACGTAGCAATACGTGAAAACCAGCGCCTTGACGAGTTGCAGGCCCAGGGCAAGATCAAGATTGAAGGCTCGCCCATTACGCCGGAATTCGTGCGCGACGAAATCGCCGCGGGCCGTGCGATTCTGCCGGGAAACATCAACCACCCGGAATGCGAGCCGATGATTATCGGCAACCGCTTCCTCACGAAAATCAACAGCAACATCGGCAATTCGGCCATCACCTCTTCTATCGAAGAAGAAGTCGAAAAGATGGCCTGGTCCGTGCGCTGGGGCGCCGACACCGTGATGGATCTTTCCACCGGAAAACACATCCACGAAACGCGCGAATGGATTATCCGCAACAGCCCCGTCCCTATCGGAACGGTGCCTATCTACCAGGCGCTCGAGAAGGTGAACGGCAAGGCCGAAGAACTCACGTGGGAACTGTACCGCGACACCCTCATCGAGCAGGCGGAACAGGGCGTGGACTACTTCACGATTCACGCGGGCCTGTTGCTGGAACATATTCCGCTGACCGCCAAGCGCACCACGGGTATCGTGAGCCGCGGCGGATCCATCCTTGCCCTCTGGCAGATGCGCCACCACCAGCAGAACTTCTTGTACACGCACTTCCGCGAAATCTGCGAGATTCTCGCCGCCTACGACGTTGCCGTTTCTTTGGGCGATGGCCTACGTCCGGGAAGCCTCGCGGATGCCAACGACGCGGCCCAGTTCGGAGAACTGGACACGCTCGGCGAACTCACGAAGATTGCCTGGGAATACGGCGTGCAGGTGATTATCGAAGGCCCGGGCCACGTGCCCATGCACAAGATTCAGGACAACATGGCACGCCAGCTCGAAAAGTGCCACGGCGCCCCGTTCTACACGCTTGGCCCCCTCACCACCGACATCGCCCCCGGTTACGACCACATCACGTCGGCCATCGGAGCGGCACAGATCGGCTGGTACGGCACCGCGATGCTCTGCTACGTGACGCCCAAGGAACACCTCGGGCTCCCCGACCGCAACGACGTGCGCGCGGGGGTCGTCACCTACAAGCTCGCCGCCCATGCGGCCGACCTTGCAAAGGGCCACTTTGCAGCGCAGTTCCGCGACGACGCCCTTTCGCGCGCCCGCTTCGACTTCCGCTGGAACGACCAATTCGCGCTATCGCTCGACCCCGAGAAGGCAATGGAATTCCACGACAAGACCCTCCCCGGCAGCCAGGCGAAGGCAAGCCACTTCTGCAGCATGTGCGGACCTAATTTCTGCAGCATGCGCATTACGCGTGCCGTTCGGAATTTCGTGGCAACCGGCGAAGTAGGTGACATTTAAAGCTTTCGAAAAGCGGAAACAGGGATTCTCAATCCCTATTTTTCTATATTTACCCCTGTAAAACATTCCAAGACAGGTTACCCTTATGGAAATCAACAAGGACATTGCCGACATCCGAGCAGCCGAAGCCATTCTTCATAAGAAGAAAAAATATCTGCTGTGCTACCACAATTTTAATGTCAAGAACTGCAAGAAATCCGCCGAAGAAATTCGGAAGATTGCCACTGCCGCCGGTTCGCCCATTTCGATTGCCATCGTTCCTTCCATCGGGGGCGTTCCCGAATCCGAAGCCGACACCTTCCGTGAAGAAATCGGCAAGTTCGTGCAAGAAGGTTACGAGATCTTGCTTCATGGCGTGCGCCATAACGCAGACCTGTTCATCAAGCGCAACCCCATCGGCAAATTCGCCCTTGCCATTTCGCACAACGGTGCCGAATTTGCAGGCCTCAACAAGAAACTTTCGCAGATGCTCCTGAACCGAAGCATCGCCCTTTGGAAGGCCCACGGTTTCGGCCGCCCTTCCGGATTCATCGCCCCGGTCTGGCTCGACAACAAGCACCTCAAGAAGCAGGTACTTGAAGAATTCAATTTCTACGAAGACATGTTCTACATCTACCGCAAGGTCGGTAGCCGAGTCAAGCAGTCTTTCTCGCAGATTTTGACATTCTCAGTCATTCCGAAGGCTCTCCTTGGAGCCGCGCAGGTATTTTCACGCCTTGCGCTCCTCGTTTACAGGGGTACACCTCGCCTGGTGATCCACGCCGGCGACATGAAGGCCATGGGCGAACAAAACCTTCTCTCGCTCGTAAAGTTTGCCTCGAACCACCGTGAAAAGATTATGTACCAGGATCTATAAGAGACCGGAGAGACACAAATGATACTCAATAGATTCCTAACACGAACCGAGTACTCCTCTTACGAGGATCTCTACGACAACTTTAAGCTCAATATTCCCGAAGACTTTAACTTCGCCTACGACGTGGTCGACGAATACGCGAAGAACGAACCCAAACGCGAAGCATTAGTCTGGTGCGATGACAACGACGAAAACCACATCTTTACCTTCAAGGACCTTTCAATTGCCTCGCAGCGTACCGCGAACTTTTTGGTAGAAAAGGGAATCAAGAAAGGCGATCGCGTGATGCTGATTTTACGCCGTCGCTACGAATTCTGGTTCTTCCTCTTGGCGCTCCACCGCATTGGTGCCATTGCCATTCCGGCAACGAACATGCTCGCCGCCGAAGACCTGGAATACCGCTTTAAGGCCGCCGACATCAAGATGGTCGTCTCTTACGACGATCCGGCACTCCAAAAGGAAATCGACACCGCCTGCGAACACACGCACATTGTCGAAACGCTCGTGACCATCGGACAGTCCCGTCAGAACTGGATTAGCTTCTACGAAGACTACGAAATCTGCCCGCCGAGTTTCCCGCGCCCCACAGGAGACGCTGCCACGCACAACGACGACATTATGATTGTCTACTTTACCAGCGGCACTAGCAGCAACCCCAAAATGGTCGCCCACACCTTCAGCTACCCCCTCGGCCACATTGTGACCGCCAAGTACTGGCAGAACGTGATTGACGGAGGCCGCCACCTGACCGTTGCCGAAACCGGCTGGGCCAAGGCGCTCTGGGGCAAAATTTACGGCCAGTGGATTGCAGGTTCTGCCGTATTCACCTACGACATGAACGTATTCATTCCTGGCAAACTGCTCGAAAAGATGCAGGAATACAAGGTGACTACCTTCTGTGCGCCGCCGACCGTTTACCGCTACATACTGCAGCACGGTGTCGAAAAGTACGACCTTTCTAGCCTCAAGTACTGCACCACCGCAGGCGAGGCTTTGAACCTCGACATTTACAAGAAGTTCTTCGAAAAGACGGGGCTCCGCCTGCACGAAGGCTACGGCCAGACCGAACTTACGCTCACTACGGGCAACTTCGAATGGATGGAACCGCACCCCGGTTCCATGGGCAAGCCCTCCCCCGGCTACCGTATGGATATCGTAGATGCCGACGGTAAAAGCTGCGGCCCCGACGAAGTCGGTGAAATCATCATCAAGATTGACGAAGGTAAGCCCTTCGGCATGTTCGGCGGCTACTACCGCGACGAAGAACGCACCCAGAAAGTATTCGAGGGCGGCGTCTACCATACCGGTGACACCGCTACCCGCGACAAGGACGGATTCTTCTGGTTCGTGGGCCGCACCGACGACCTGATCAAGAGCTCCGGCTACCGCATCAGCCCCTTCGAAGTCGAAGAAGTGCTCCACAAGCACCCGGCCGTCTTGGAAGTTGCTGTGACTGGAGTCGAAGACAAGTCCCGCGGACAGGCCGTGAAGGCAACCGTCGTGCTCCAGAAGGGCTACGAAGCCTCCAAGGAACTCGCGAAGGAAATCCAGCTGTTCGCAAAGAACGTGGCCGCCTCTTACAAGAGCCCGCGTATCATCGACTTCGTGTCGGAGCTGCCGAAGACCATCAGCGGAAAAATCCGTCGCGCCTCTATCCGCGACAAGGATAAGGAAGACGCAAGTGCTGCTAACGCCGCCAAGGACTCCGCCAACACGGAACAGTCCAAGACCGACGAAAGAGCCTCATCCTGAATGGCTCGCAAAATCTAGCGATGTCGCATACAGAGAGCCATCCTCATTCAAACGAAGAGCGGCCCATTTCATCGCATCGTCCTTGATTTCGATATCCCAACATTCAGAATCGCCACCCGTGGAATCGGCCCAGCGAGAGCAAAGCAGTTTTCCATAGACAAAATACTCCGAAACCGTATTCGACGTAAGCTCCCAATTTTCGCCGATTTTCAGGTAATGGGCAAAAGTACCATCGGTATTGTACTGCCAACGATGCAGTTCTTCGATATTAACCGGTTGCACATCTTCAACAGTCTTGTCCTTTTTGCCCTTTCTGGCTTTTTTGTTCTCGGCAGCTTTTTCCATTTCGGCCGGTTCATCTTGTTCTACAATCAACTAACCTTCCCATGTCCCGATAATTTCTTTGGCAAAATCATCCGTCACACGAGTGAACCGCGTTCTGATGGATCCAACATTTTTGATAGTATCACCATTGTCGATAACGATAGCATGAGATGTCGCGTCCAATTCGTTGTCATTGACAAAATTGGTTGCATGTCTGTGGAAACTCTGCACATTTTTGTTAGGTTGTACGCTCCAGAAGAGAACATTTTCTTCTATTTCTAGTTTAAATTCAGCCTTGTTCAGCCATATCTTATTGCCAAAGGCTGCGCACTGAAAACCCTTCTGGGCTGAATAAATGGTGAACGCCTCCTTACCATTTGTCGGCAAAGCCTTACCATCTATATCAGTCATCACCCAACGACCGATTACCTTTTTGTCATATAGACCCCTTTTTTTCAAATAAGCTAAAAAAAATGATTTTTCCGATGTTTTTTAATTGCCCAGACGGGCAAGACAGAATACATGGTTAAAATTGCAGCAAAAACATACAGGTACGGATAAATAAAAACAAGAACTCATCTTTTGTACGGCAGTGATTTTTTTCTATATTCCCAGCCATGACTAAAAGACGCGTAGTAATCACAGGTATGGGAGCCGTGACTCCCATTGGCAAGAACATTAACGATTTTTGGGCAGCCATTCGCGAAGGCAAGTGCGGAGTCGGCCCCATCACCCTTTTTGACGCAAGCAGCTGTCCGGTAAAGATTGCGGCCGAGGTCAAGGACTTTAAGCCCGAAGAACACGATATCGACCCCAAAGAAGCCCGCCGCATGGCCCGCTTCACGCAATTCCTGCTCGCCGCCTCCAAAGAAGCCGTCAAAGACGCAAGCCTTACGCCCGAAGACTTAGCCCAGGATACCACGGGTATTGTCGCTGGTACGGGCCTCGGCGGTATGGACATTATCGATTCCACCTACACGCAGTATATGAATGGCGGCAAGCGCAAGGTTTCGCCCCTCGCCATGCCGCAGCTAATTCCGAACGAAGCGGGAGCAAACGTTTCTATCGCGCTCGGCATCACGGGTCAGGCCCACACGGTCTGCACGGCATGTGCTTCGGGCACCGACGCAATCGGTGTCGCCCTCGACGCGATCCGCTCGGGCCGCTTGGATATCTGCCTTGCAGGTGGCTCCGAAAGCGGCATTACCGATTACAGCATCAAGAGCTTCGCCGGCATGCACGCCCTTACAGACAAATTCAACGACTGCCCGGAAAAGGCTAGCCGTCCGTTCGACTTGAACCGCTCCGGTTTTGTGATGGGTGAAGGTGGTGCAGTGATGATTCTCGAAGAATTGGAACATGCCAAGGCCCGCGGCGCTAAGATTTACGCCGAACTCGCCGGCTACGGCGCTTCTGCCGACGCTTACCACATCACAAGCCCGCGCCCGGGTGGAGAAACCTGCGCGAAGGCTCTCACCCGCGCCATCAAGGATGCAGGCATTGCCCCGACCGACATCGACTACTACAACGCCCACGGAACTTCGACGCACTTGAACGACGCCACCGAAACCGCTATGCTCAAGGTCGCCCTCGGTGATCACGCCTACAAAATCAAGGTGTCCAGCACCAAAAGCATGACAGGCCACTGCGTAGGTGCCGCCGGTGTGTGCGAGGCCATCGTCTCGACTCTTGCGATTCGCGACTCGTTCTACCCCGCCACCATCAACTACGAGACTCCGGATCCGGAATGCGACCTGGATTACATTCCGAACAAGGGTATCGAAGGCAACATCGACGTCGCCGCGTCCGCCTCACTTGGGTTCGGCGGCCATAACGGTGTCGTGATTATCAAGAAATACAAAGAGTAGATGAAAGACGAGAGAGTGTCATCCTGAGCGAAGCACGTTAGTGCGAAGTCGAAGGATCTGGTTAGCATTCGCTAGCCTTGTTCATCTAACCACCTCTGGAGAATTATGGCGGCAGCGAGTTGATCGATGACCGCCTTATTCTTTTGCTTTTTCTTCTTGCTAAAGTAAGAGGTTTTTTCTTGCGCCTGCACGCTGGAATACGATTCGTCCTGCGTGTACACAGGCATGCCCGGAAAACGCGTTTTCAAATCCTCGATGAACTTTTCCACCACCACGTTCTTGCCGTCGGTACGGCCATCGGGGTGATACGGCATTCCCACCACAAAGGCGTCAACCTTATTGATTTTCACCAACTCATCCAGGCGAACAAACAGGTTTGTCGTCTTCTGGTCAATCGTTTCTCGCGAAAAAGCCATACGGAATTCGGAATCGGCAAAAGCGACCCCGACGCGGTGTTCACCATAATCAAGCGCAAGATAATTCATAACTGAGTGCAAATATAAAAAATTAGCGGGACAATGCCCCGCTATTTTCATTGTTTAGGAGATGAGATCCTTCGACTCCACGCCTCACGGCGTTTCGCTCAGGATGACACTTCCTACGGTCTACTTCCTACCGTCTACTAACTCACGAGCATCATGGAGAACACCATGACGAACAGCGCGACGGTTTCGCCGACGCCGAGCACCATCAGGTAGTTCACGAGGCCCTTGCCGGTTTCGCCGAGGGCGTTGCAGGCGTCCGCAGCGGACTTGCCTACGTACCAGGCAGATGCCATCATGCCGATGCCACCGAAGATGCCGACCCCCAGGTATGCAGCCCAGTTGGCCGGAGCCGCCTGGGACTTGTTCAGGATGTACATCATCAGGAGCATTCCGTAGATTGTCTGCGCAATCGGCGCCCCCACGAAGATGAGCAGCGTAAACAGCGCGTTCTTACCCTTGAGATACGCCTTCTTCCAGGCCCCGATGGCCGCCATGCCGGCAGTCCCGCAGCCCAGCGCAGAACCCACCGCGGCAAGGCCCAGGGCCGCCACTGCGCCGAGTTTCGCGAGCGTTAAAAGTTGAGCTTGATCCATACGTGTTACCTCGCTGGATTAAAGCACCATCATGGAGAACACGAGAACGAACAGGGCCACGGTTTCCACGATACCGAGCACCATGAGGTAGTTCACCATGCCCTTGCCGGTTTCGCCGAGGGCGTCGCAGGCCACAGCTGCGGACTTGCCCTGGTACCAGGCAGAAGCCATCATGCCAAGCCCGCCGAAGATACCGGCGCCGAGGCAGCCGCCCCAGTTGGTAAAGCCGGATTCGGCAGCCTTGCTCAAGATGAAGTTCATGAGCAACATGCCGTAAATCGTCTGGGAAATCGGGGCACCCACGAACACCAGGAGCGTGAAGAGGGCGGACTTGCCCTGGGCATAAGCCTTCTTCCACATCGTGATGGCGGACATACCGGCCGTTCCGCAACCAAGGGCAGAGCCCATAGCCGCAATGCCAAGCGCAGCTGCAGCACCCATTTTAGCGAGAGTCACCATTGTATTCGGTTCCATTGTTTTTTCCTCATTAAGTAGCGGGAATTATCCCTTGGTTTAATTTTTCTGCTTGGCGAAGGGTGCGAACGCGAATCCGCTCCATTCCTGACCAAGTCCATTTGAAAATTCGAGTGTATTCAGACGTACCGCGTGGACCGCGACGCCCATGACCGCAAGCGCGATGTTCAGGCCGTGCACAAAGAGCAGCAGGAAGGCAGCCCCGGCGATACCGACAGCGGAGCCGAACAGCGGCGAGAGCATGTCGTTGAACGCCTCGGCGATAGCCGCACCGGACATGCCCACAGCAAACAGACGGATGTAACTGATCACGTCGGTAAAGCTGTTCACCACGTCCAGCACCAGCATCGGGATGCTGATGAAGTCCTGCTTGAGCCTCTTGGGCGGCACGGTAAAGAGCACCAGGAGTACCGCTTCCACGATGAACATCGGGATGACGAACTTCGGCATATCGATACCGAGCACCATCTGGCAGGCCAGGAAGAACATCACCCAGCAGCCGATAAGCCAGCCCACCTGCGCCATGAACGTGGAGTCCTTGCGCTTGATGCGCACGCAGACGTTCCACACGTGAGCGATACTCAGGTGGACCACGGCGATGCAGAAGCAGAACAGCTGGATATGCTGCATCTGGGAGGCACCCGCCGCCTTCGGCACGAAGCTTTCGGGCAGAATCGTGATCGACTGGGCGAAGGCCTTGTAGGCTTCGAACTTCGCAGGGTCAGTCGGGGCACTGGTGCGAATCCAAAGCATCGCGTTCTTCAGCGGTTCAGGCAACCAGCCGTAGTTGGTGATGTCCAGGTAATACGTCCACCCCGCAAGCGAGGGCGTTAGCCCGAGAAAGCTTGCGTTGATGACACCCCACACGATGGTGGCGATGCTCATGAGGTAGATAAAGTGGAAACCTGCAGGGTTCGCTGACCGCATCTTCGAGCGGGCAAAGAGTGCCAGACCGAGGAACAACAGGCCGTAAGCGGTATCCCCCACAATCATCGCAAAGAAGATGCTGAAGAAGCAAAGGAACACGGCCGACACGTCCACTTCCTTGTACCCCGGCGAAATGCCGATGATGTCGTACAGGAACTGCATGGGACGGCTGAGCTTGCTGTAGGTAAGCAGAGTCGGGATGTCGTCGCCGTCGGCTGGGTCGTCCACCAGGAGGCCCCAGCCGTGCTCGCGGGCGGCCTTTTCAAGTTCGCCCACGCGCGGTGCGGGGCAGAAGCCCTGCACGGCGGCGACATTCTTGTCGCCCACCATCGAGGCTTCGGCTTCGACCATGCGGTAGTCGTCACCCACTTCGAGAAGCTTGTCCTCGATAGATTCGCGGACGCCCGAAAGTTCACCCAGGCGACGCTCGACGCGTGCAAGCGTTTCCTTGGCTTTCGCTTCCATTTCGCGGTATTCGGCAAGCGACTTCTGCGGCATCGTGAGTTCCGTGAAGTTGCCCTTCACGGCCACAGGGGCTTCTCCCCTGCTCACCACGGCCACATACTTGCCGTTTTCATCCTGGCCGAATTCTTCGATAGAACCTTCGCCATCGAGTTCGAACGGGATTTTACCGTCATGGAGCTGGTACAGTTTGACATAGATACCCTTCGCCGCGAGTGCTGCTGCCGTTGCGGGGTCCAGGTTCTTGAACATGGAAAGTTTGGTGAGTTCCTCTTCAGCCTGTTCCTTGTCGATTTCCGCCTGCTTGCTTTCAGCGACCAGTTGCTGGATTTCATCGATAAGGCTTGCGGCAGGAGCGGCATCCTTCACGGGAGTCACACCCTTCGGGGCCTTCTCGGGCACCACTTCCAGGGCCTTCTGCACGCGGTTTACTTCGCCGCGGGCCTTGTTCAGCTTGGCGCCTGCTGCAGCCTTGAGGGGCGTGAGGTGCAAAATTTCAAGCGTACGGAGCGCCTGGAGCGTCTCTTCAACCGCACCTGCAACCGTCAGCACCGTCACTTTCTTCATAGGAGTAATCATGCGGCGGCCTCCTTCGCGAGTGCATCCTGGGCAGCGGTACGGGCGGTAGCCTTACCCTTCGCAAGCTTGCTGCGGGCAACGCCGCTGGTCTGCTGGTCGCCCAGGAAGATGTTGATGACGCGGATATTTTCCTTCGCTTCGGGAATTTTCACCTTTTCGAACAGGTTCACGCGCTGGCTCGTGGTACGCAGTTCCTTGGAGAGGAGTTCATACTGACGCTCGAGCACGCGGCGTTCCAGACGCAGCGATATCAGGCCCTGCAAGCTTCTGATACCGTCGTCCAGCCACACGGGCGTGGTGAAGAAATCCGGAATCGAGATATTAAAATCTACCCCGTCGTATGTCGGAATCTTCACGCCGGCGATGTTTCCCTCACCCTGGCGCACTTCCTTCACCGACAGGTACTTTGACCATTCGATGGGTTCGGCAAACAGCGAAATCCAGGAAGCCATGCTTTTGCGGAGCTTGTCCTCCTCTTCTCGCTTTGCCATCACCCTCTCCTGGAGCGTGCGCATTTCCATCTGCAACTGCTGCTTTTTGAGCAGCAACGTGGGCAGATAGCGCTGGAAGCGCTTCAATGCGTCGCGTTCCGCCTTGAGGGCGTTCTTTGTTAACTTGACCTTCGCCATATTACCCCTTCTTGGGCCAATATTCGTTGATCATCTTGGTCGGAATACCCGTTTCTTCGGGTGCGAAGCAGTCGGCAAGGATTTCCCAGCCAAGGTCCAAGGCACGTTCCAGCGGAATGTTCACGGAGAGGTCCATCATTTCCCTTTCGAAACGCTGGCCATACTTCAACAGCTTCTGGTCCCAGTTACTCATGTTGAAGCCCATGGACTGCTTTTCCAAAGTTTCCTTGTAGCTTGCGTACAGCTGGATCATGGTGTTCATGATGGTACGGTGGTCGCTACGGGTCTTGCCGTTCACCTGCTGTTTCAAACGAGACAGAGAACCGAACGGTTCGATACGGCCCTTGCGCAGGTAGAACTGACCCTCGGTAATGTAACCGGTGTTGTCCGGAACCGGGTGGGTCACGTCGTCGCCAGGCATGGTGGTCACGGCGAGAATGGTGATAGAACCGGCATCGCTGAAGTCCACGGCCTTTTCGTAACGGCTGGCAAGCTGAGAATAAAGGTCGCCGGGGTAACCGCGGTTCGACGGAATCTGTTCCATGGTAATGGCGATTTCCTTCATGGCATCGGCAAAGTTCGTCATGTCGGTGAGGAGCACGAGCACGTTCTTGCCTTCGGTGGCGAACTTTTCAGCCACGGCAAGGGATGCATCCGGCACGAGCAAGCATTCCACAATCGGGTCAGAGGCGGTGTGCATGAACATCACCGTACGGCTAAGGGCACCGTTCTTTTCGAGGAAGTCCTTCAAGTACAGGTAGTCATCGTGCTTCAGGCCCATGCCGCCGAGAACAATCACGTCCACTTCGGCCTGCAAGGCGATGCGGGCCAAGAGTTCGTTATACGGTTCACCGGCGATAGAGAAAATCGGGAGCTTCTGCGAAACCACGAGCGTGTTGAACACGTCGATCATCGGAATACCTGTACGCACCATCGTCTTCGGGATGATACGCTTGGCAGGGTTCACGGAGGGGCCACCGATAGTAATGCGTTCGCCGTCCACTTCGGGGCCGTTGTCGCGGGGCTTGCCTGCACCGTTAAACACGCGGCCAAGCAAGGCTTCACTGTACGGAACCTTCATCGGTTCACCGAGGAAGCGCACTTCGGAGTCGGTGGAAATACCGCGGGCACCTGCGAACACCTGCAAGTCCACCATGTCACCGTCAATACGGATCACGCGGGCAAGGGATGTTCCGAACGAACTTGTCACCTGGGCAAGTTCCTGGTTTGCTACACCTTCGGCGCGGAGCGTAATCACGGAACCGGCGATGCGTTCAATACGATGGTATGCCACATTATGCATTAGCGGAAACCTCCTTCACGGAAGCAAAAATACTTTGTTCAAGGTCCTTGAATTCCTGGGAATCGAACTTGACGCGGTTCCAGTCCTTCGTCGACTGAGTGAGCTTGAGGAAGAACGTACGGGCGACGTCCTTTTCGCTGAACTTCATCGGGGTCTTGAGGATGGTGTAAACCTTGTCGAACACGTACTTCTGGCGTTCGGCGGAGCAGGCGGCATCGATTTCGTTATAGGCGTCCTGCTGCAGGTAAACGGCATCGAGGTATTCGGACTTCAGGTAAATCACGAAGTCGTCGATAGAGGTACCTTCTTCGCCCACCACCTTCATCATGTTGTTCACGTCCACGCCGTTTGCGAGGATGTGACGGGCTTCGGCCACCTTCTTGCTGTCGATGATGCCTTCGTACTTGGACCAGGAATCCAGCGGGTGGATTGCCGGGAAGCGGCGCTGGTCGGAACGTTCACGGCTAAGGCCGAGGAATGCGCCCACCACCTTCAGGGTGGCCTGAGTCACCGGTTCTTCGAAGTTACCACCTGCAGGCGACACGGAACCGCAAATCGTCACGGAACCGGTAGAGCCGTCCTTCAGGCGAACCACGCCACCGCGTTCATAGAAGGCGGCAATCACGGATTCGAGGTAGGCCGGGAAGGCTTCTTCGCCCGGAATTTCTTCCAGACGGCCGCTCATTTCACGCAGAGCCTGAGCCCAACGGGAAGTCGAGTCAGCCAAGAGGAGCACGTTCAGGCCCATCTGGCGGTAGTATTCGGCGAGAGTCACGCCCGTATAAACGGAAGCTTCACGGGCAGCCACCGGCATCGAAGACGTGTTACAAATAATCAGCGTACGTTCCATCAGGGACTTGCCGGTACGCGGGTCAATCAGTTCAGGGAATTCGCGGAGGGTTTCCACCACTTCACCTGCACGTTCACCGCAAGCGGCCAAAATCACGATATCCACGTCGGCGTAGCGGCTCATGAGCTGCTGAAGCACGGTCTTACCGGCACCGAACGGGCCCGGCGTACAGAACGTACCGCCCTGCATCACGGGGAAGAACGTATCGATAATGCGCTGCTGCATGGTCAAAGGCTTGCTCGGGCGCAGGCGTTCTTCGAAGGCCTTGATCGGCATCTTCACCGGCCAGGTCTGCACCATAGTCACGTCCTGGGTTTCGCCGTGAGCATTCTTGAGCTTTGCAACAACAGTTTCTACAGTGAATTCGCCAGCGGCAGAGACCGATTCCACAGTCCACTTGCCCAGCAGGCGGAACGGCACCATGATGCGGTGCGTGAACACGCCTTCGGGCACGGTGCCCAGCGTATCGCCCGCGACCACCACATCGCCCGCCTTCGCGACCGGGGTAAATGCCCACTTCTTGTCGCGGGGAAGCGCCTTCAAGTACTTACCGCGCTGCAGGAAGAAGCCGCATTCTTCGGCGAGCTTCGGGAGCGGGTTCTGCAGACCGTCAAAGACCTGGGTCAAGAGGCCGGGGCCAAGTTCTACGGACAAAAGTTCGCCGGTGAATTCCACCTCGTCACCCGTCTTGAGCCCCGTGGTGTCTTCGAACACCTGGAGTTCGGCGTAGTCACCGCGGATACGGATGACTTCGCTCTTGAGGGGGATAACTTCGGACTTGCCGTCCTTGTTTTTCTGAGTAAGCTTGGCATACGCCACTTCGTTCTGGGACACGGCGCTTTCGAACTTGACGCGAATCAGGTTACCGTTGACGCCGATGATTTTTCCGATACTAGCCATTGAAAATGGACCTCCGGTCATTCCTGTGCCGCCGCAGGGGCGTATGCAGGATCGTTTGCATTAATAACATTCAACACGGCAGCGTCGCCCGCTTGTTCGGAGAGGCGCGCCCAACGTTCACAAATCTTCAGTTTGATCGCATAAGCATAAACATGCTTGACGGTACCCTCGCCCACTCCCGCGAGCGAGTCCACAAGCCAGAAACGAGCCTTGTCGATATCCTGCTCTTTTTCCATAGGATTCGACTTGGCAAACGCATCTTGAATCATCTTGGCAAAGGCGACATCGTAACCCGGGAAGGACTTTTCCGTAAAACGGATATCGGGCCCCCATGCGCTTGCACGGAGCCTACCCGAAACGTTCTTCATCTGGATTTCGTGGGCCTTGTAAGCGCGCACGAACTCGTCGTCGCACTCTTCGCATTCACCGTCATCCAAAAGCGCGTCCAGAGCCGCAATTTCCGGCTCGGACAGCACGCCGATGCAGCGGTGGCGAAAATCTTCCATACTGAGCGGGGCCGGATCGCCGAACTCAATCATCGGAAGAGAAGCCATCAAGTAAGAAGGACTGCTCATCAAGTACCCGCGTTACTTCGCCTGTGCGGCAGCGTTTACCACTCTGGCAAGTTGCGGACGGAGCAGGGCCGAAAGAGCGTCAGCCATTGCTGCTTCTGTAAATTCGTGGGTGACCTTGCCGCCATCGAGCTTGATGCGGAAGCCGAACTTGACACCCTTGTCGCTTTCGACCTTCACGCCGGCAGAAAGCTGCTTCTTGAACTCGCCCATCACAAAGGAGCTGAGCTTACGGGCATCGGCGTCGGAGAAATCCACCTCGATGTCGGAGGTATAGGACTTGGCTACCGTGAGGAGCATGCTCTTGACGGTGGATTCGTCCAGGGACTTTTCCACCTGGAGGTTAAGCAGGTCCATAATCATCTTTTCGAGATTCTTGCCTACCGAAAGCAGGAGGTCGCGGGCGGACTGTTCAAGGGTGCGTTCGCTGCGTTCCGTGAACGCTTCGGCGTCCTTGTCGGCCTTTTCGAGCTTGGCGCTCGCTTCGGCCTCGGCAGCCTTCACGATATCGGTCGCCTTTTCCTTGGCCTTGGCAATGATAGCCGCCGCCTCGTTTTCTGCTTTATCGACAGCATCTTTCTGGATGCGTTCCATAAGGTATTGCAAGTCTTCTGCCATATATATCTCCAATAACAGATTTAGGGATCAAAAGACCCCTTTCGGATTTTTTGATACTAATATACAAGTAATTTTGGCAAAAAGTTCAAAAAAAACGCAAATTTTTCAAAAAAAACGACGAATTTTCAGTTTTTGCCGATGAATGCGTAAGATCAATGTAAAAAAGTGAAAACCTTTGAACAAAGATAGCGAAAAGTGTAAAAGCATCGTCAAACACGCCATCTCTGCATTTCGTAGTCGCGGAGAAACTCTAGCGCTTTACGGATTATTTTTCGACGGTTCGGGGTAGATTTCGAGGAATCCTGTGGAGCGTCAAGTTTCGCCATTTCAGCATCGAGTCGCCGCAGAAAACAGCCAACGGTTTCGCCAGTTTCACGACGGAACCCCACCTTGGCAAGTTCCTTTTCGCACCGGTCAAGGCGTTTAACCCAGAGGACGGCCCGCGACGAAACAAAGCTCCGTTTTTTTTCGCTTTGTCTATATAATATATAGAGTTTCCTGCCAACAAAGGCTGCTACCAGTATAACAAGCACCACATACAGAATCGGGCTTTCCAACAATGCGGTCGACTGATTCTGCCAACTATCGACGACTCGACGCCACTCGCCTTCTTTAAGGGCATGCATCACGCGGGCGAAACGCCCGCACACGCCCTCCCATTTGACGCTCCACCAGCTAGGAGCATCCGCAAACTGCGGCAAAATGGGAGGCGTCGGGTCGAAGATCACCCAGCGGCCATCCACATACGCTTCGACCCATGCATGCGAATGCTTGCGCCGGAAAATACTATAAGGCAGTCCCTCGACCACTTCAGGATTGGCAAAGCCCGTCACATACCGCGAGGGAATTCCCAAGCGGCGAAGCGCTAGCGTCGAAAGCGTCGCATAGTATTCGCAGAAGCCCTGCTTTTCGCGCCAGAAAACGGCCAAAGGTTCATTCTTCGCCCCATTCCAGCGCGTCATTCCCGGCACCGAAAGCGAATAGGTGAAATTTACGAAGTAATAAGCGAGCATTTTCTGCAACACCAGAGAATCCGGCATCAATTTTGCAAGCGCCGTCGAATCCGTTGCAGCAGAATTCGCGGAGATAGAATCCGTCGGGACGGTGTCGCGCAAACCCATTGCAGCAATCACCGTATCGATCAGCGGCCAGTACCGCTCGCCCACCAGCAAATCGCCTTCACTCGGAGCCAGCAAGGAATCCGGTAACGAGCACACCTCCGGCGCAATTTCGGCCGAGACAGGCTTGCACTTGAAATAATGCCAATCGGAGCGCTTTCCGTTTCCGTCCAAGCCCTGCACCATGCCGCCCGCGTAATAGGTCAGCGAGTCCACGTCTTTCGCCGCAAAGCCCACGGCACCGTACGGCGTAAACACAAAGCCAAAGTTATTGAGCGTCGATTGCACCCAAATTTGATCCACTTCGCGCAGGGAATCGGCCTTCGTCAGCGAATCCGCGGTTTCAAATACCGCATAGTCCACCTGATAGTAGGCAGGATAAAGCCGCTTCGCAAATTTTGTCGGCAGTTTCCAAATGCCCGCCACATATTTTTCGTAGCTCGCCGCCTTAAAGTAACGCGGAGGCTGCTTGTCCCACACGCGCAATACCACCTGGCTATTGTAGCGGGAATTGTAATTGCTCTCGAAACTTCCCAACGCCGCGACCGGATCAAAACCCATCATGCGTTCGCGCTGGTAATAGTTTTCGGCCATCTGCGCGCCGTAACGGTAACGCTGCGATTTCCAGTATTGCCAACCGCCGTAAGAAATTGCACCGAGAGCCGCAATCACGAGTAAAAAGAGCCCGTACTTGTAAGGCGCTGTACCGCGGCGGCTATAAGCACTGAGCGCAAGCAAGAATCCAACAAGGCCTACAAAGCCCCAGCCGTGCGGCACCATGTACATTCCAAAGAGCAAAGCACCTACGCCATCGAAGGCAACAAAGACCTCAAAGCCGCCGTTTCCGCGGCTCCGTTCCTGCAACGCCGCCAAATACAGCAGGTAAATTCCCGGCAAGAAAATCAGATAAGGCGACACGCCGTTTTCAACGGACGGAGTCATCACCCAGAAAAGCGCTAGCGGCACAATCGCGCCGTAAGCGAGAATCTTTTTGTAACGCGGGCGCTTCGCAAATTCGCGGCGGCGCGTCGCATTCAGCACACCGATGACCACAAAGTAGATTGCAAATAAAATCCCGAGCCACAAGAAGTCAAAGGTATGGCCCAGATTCACCGAGGCGAGGCAAAGGAACAGCACCTTGAAGGTGTAGCGGATGTCTACTTTCTCGCTTGCCTTCATAGCGTTACCACCCCGCGTTCAAGGCCATCCAATTCTTCAGGCGATACTACCAGCAATTTATCTTCCGTCGAAGCCGGATATTTTCCGACCACGATATGCTTATTCACAAGCGGTTCTTCGTTTTCGTAAAGTCCGACGCGAAGTACCGGATCCATCGGGCGCGCTGCAGGTGCCCAAGGTTCCGGCTGTTTTGCATGCGCAAGCGATGCAGGCGGGATTCTCGCCAAGGCATCCAGCAAATTCTTGCGGCTTTCGCTACCGGCATCCAGCGCAATTTCTTCACTGTCAATAAAAAATCTTCCGAGAATTTCGCGTTCCAAAAGCCACTCGCCTATTGCAGCAGTCATGCGAATCGCCTGCTCCAAGTATTGGCGCGACTTGAAATTCGGCGTCGCCGTATCCAAGAGCAGAATTACGCCCGCGCCGCGTTCCACCTCGAATTCCTTGGTGAAAGGTTTTCCGTAGCGGGCAAATGCCTTGTGGTGCAAGTCCCGCAGGGAATCACCTTCGCGGTAAGGCCGCACGCCGATAAAATTCATGCCGCGGGTAAGGCTTGGCATCAAAAACGGCGCAAACGCCATGCCCGAAGCCCCCTGCGTCAGGAACGGGAATTCTTGCACCTTAAGCGCGCGCGGGTAAACCAGCAATTCCACCGAGCCGTTAAAGCCAAAAGGCCAACGCAAAAGTCCCATAATCTCGGGCACATTCGCCGAGACCTTATTCAGCATAAAGGAGCCGCGGCGCGTCGTGTGCACAAGGCATTCCATCTTGCGCGGCGGCTCACCCTTCTTAATCTTTTCGCGGTCCGATTCAAAACCTGTAAGCGAGGGCGGCAAACGATTCGCTCCCAAAGTCACACAATCTATCGTCGAGTGCACCGCCACAAAAGCAGCCACCGTAGCCGTTTCGCCTTCACGCACGCGATTCACCGAGACGCATTCAATCCAGACCTTGCTCCGCTTCGCTGTCACAAACAAGCTAAAGACCAAGCCTAAGAAAAGCAGGAAATCAATCCCTGCAAAAATCCACGCCGCCCAGAAACCGGGTACCGCACCGGCAAACATCGCCAGCAAAAACAGCGAAGCAAAGGCGCGACCCGCCGGAGTAAAATAGTCCAACCACCAGAAATAAACAGCCATCAAAACGCCCGATTTTTTCGGGGCTCGCGGAATAGAACGAATCAACCAGTGGAAGAAGGACATTATTGGAAGTAGGATGTGTGGAGTGAGGAATGAGGCGTGTAAAAAAAACAGTCTTTGGTCATTACACACCACACATTACACATTGTTTTTATTTGGGTACATTCACCTGCTTTAATATTCCCTGCAAAATCTTCTTGCTGGCGTCGGAGTCGCCACTGTCTTTGGCGAACACGCGGTGTTCCATCACCGGGAAAAATATGCGTTGAATATCATCGGGATTCACGAAGTCGCGGCCATTCACATACGCACAAGCCTGCGCCATGCGCACCAAATTCAAACCTGCACGCGGGCTAGCTGCTAAACGCACGCCGCCATCGTTACGTGTCACCTGCACCAGCGAAATCACATAGCGTTCCAGCGATTCATCAATATGAATGCCGCGCACCGTGGCACGGGCCTTCAAAATTTCTTCGGGATTCGTTACCGCCTTCAAAGTATCAATCGGGCGACTTGTACGATGCGCCCGCAAAATTTCAAGTTCCGTTTCCGCACTCGGATACCCCACGGCAATGCGCACCATAAAGCGATCCATCTGCGCTTCGGGCAGCGGGAATACACCATGAAATTCCACCGGGTTCTCTGTCGCAAGCACCATAAAAAGTTCCGGCAACTTGTACCGTTCGCCTTCCAGCGACACCTGGCGCTCTTCCATCGCTTCCAAGAGCGCACTCTGCGTACGCGGCGAGGCTCGGTTGATTTCATCGGCTAACAGCACCTGCGTAAACACAGGACCCTTCTTGATTTCAAATTCGCCCGTATTCGCCTTGAATACCGCACCGCCCGTCACATCGGCAGGCAACAAATCCGGCGTAAACTGGATTCGCGCAAAGTCCGCGCCAATCGCCGCGGCAAGCGCCTTCGAAAGCGTCGTCTTACCTGTGCCGGGAACATCTTCTACCAGCACGTGGCCGTCCGCCAACAGTGCCATCACCAAAAGCTCCACCGTCTCGGACTTTCCGAGCAGTACCCCATTCAAAGCATGAATTAAATCTTTAACCATGCTTTAAATATATATTAAAAATAGGGAAAAAATCAAGCAACAATACGGCGGACAACCTGTCGTAAAACGCGTAAGCCGTAAGTAACCACGTTCAGATTAGACTTTTCGCCGGCATAACGAGTTGGAATCGGGAGTTCCGCAAGTTTAAAGCCTCGTGCATCGGCAATCGAAATCATTTCGAGATCAATATCAAAACTCGGGCTCAGTTTTGCAAGATTGAGAGTCTTCAAGAATTCCGAGGAATAGACAATAAATCCACTGTGACGATCCGTCAATTTCTGTTTGAAGGCAAGATTTTCTACTGCCGTCAGGAACTTTCCGCCCAGTCGCTTGTACAGGGGCATTTTACCCGCCTTGGCTCCCCCACGAATCAAATGACGCGAGCCCTGCACCAATGCAAGTTTTTTCGTAGCATCCGTCACCATTTTTTCTTGAGATTCCAAGTACTTAAAGAACACGTCCAACTGTTCAGCAGGATACTGGCCATCGCCATGCAGACAAGCAATAAATTTTGCACCAGATCGAAGCCCTTCTGCAATTCCTTTCTTGACGACAGCACCGTAGCCGTTATTTTGTTCAAAACGCATATAGCGAAGGCGCGTTTTTTTCTGGACGCCAGCGGATTCGCCGTTGAGAGCCTCCACAAAATTTTCAAAGGAGCCCCGCGTATCGTCGGCGGAACCGTCGTCAATGACCAAAACAATCGAACGGTTCCAAACTTCGTCTGAAATCTTTTGCAGGACAAGCGCAAGGGTCGTCGCAACATTATAGGCGGGAATGAAAATAAAATAATCAAAGGGCATAATGACCAATGAACCACCGAAGCGATTCTTCAAGGGCTTCTTTCAGCGGAATTTTCGCTTTAAAGCCAACAAGGCGTTCCGCTTTTTCGACAGAAGGCAGGCGACGCAAGGAATCATCGTAACCCTTGCCGTAATATTTTTCACCCGAGACCGTTTCGACTCCAGGCACCGCACTTTCGGGAATTCCCTTAAGATTGGCATACACCGAACGCATCAGCTGCGCAAGTTCTTCAACGGTTACTTCGTTCGTCGCATTACCGACATTGAAAGCCTGCGAAAGAACTCTTTCGCGACGTTCTGGATTGCAACCCGCCGCAAACACGCAGAACATAAAGTCCACCGCATCGTGCACCGAGGTAAAGCAACGTTTGGCAATACCGCCATTCACAAGCTTAAGTGTTTCGCCGCGAACAAGCGCCGTCGAGAAATTCGCGAGCACCCGCGGAATTCCCTCGCCATCGACCCCCGGCATAAAATCCATGAAAGGCCCCACGAAATTGAACGGGCGAACTACCGTCCAATTCAAGTCGGCAAGCCCCGCCAAGTAGCGTTCGGTCAAGAGTTTTGCAGTCGCATAACTCCATCGGCTAGCGGTAACAGGTCCAAGCACAATTTCGGATTCATCTTCAAGAAGAGCTTTCGAATCCGCTGCCGTCTTGCCATAAATTTCGGAGGTTGAAAAATGGATTAGCCAGCTTCCGCTCTTGGCACAAGCATCAGCCAAGGCACGCGGATGGTCATAATTGCTACGAATCACCTCAGCCGCTTCGGCCATATATCGCCCTGGTGTACAGATAGCCGCCAGGTTCACCACTACCGGATACTGCGCAATACGCTTCACCACCTCGGAATCCGCAAGGTCTGCACATAAAAATTCAAACCTTGGATTAGCCAAATGTTCCTGAATGCGGTACGAATCCAGGTCTACGCCGAAAATACGCCAGCGGGTTCGTTCAAAGATTGCCCGCAACAGGTGGCTACCAATAAAACCACCGCAACCCACAAGGGCTACGGTGATCGAAGAATCTTCAAATTCAAGAGTCGCGTTCAATTACTCGGTCAACTTGAAGGAACCGGAGTTTGCACCCTTGGCAGTCTTGTTATAAGGAGAGACGCGAATCAAAGCCTTCAAGAGAGGCAATTCGACGCTATCCGGCAGAAAATCCATTTTCACAACGACTTTCTGTTCGTTGCAAGTTTTTCCATCCAGATGGGCAGGATCAAGAGACTCATCCAGCATATCCATACCGGCATCATCTTCATCCGTCTTAAGAAGGATACGGTATCCCGAATCTTCAACGTCAGCACCATAAACAACAGTAACAGTGTCACCAATCTTGAAAGTTTCGCCACCCTTCGGATAAGCGACCTTTACGCCATCCTTGACAGAGCAATCGTAAGCGACCTTGCCTTCATCGGATGCCGAAGAAGAATCATCACAAGCAGTAAAAGAAACCGCGGCGGCCAGAGCGCACACAGATGCAGTCAACTTAAAAAGCTTCATAAAGCCTCCATTTTTCACTTAATATACAAAAAAGAAGACATTACGACTCGGTCATCCAGTTGCACCCGCACAAAATAGCGTCCATACGGCATCCTTGCGTCTTTTTGCAGCAGGGAAACCGTTCCCGGAGCAACCTGACGCATCTCCTGGGCCACCATCTTTCCCAAGGCATCCGTTATTTGAACCTTGAGCAAGCCTCCAGAAGTCGTCACGGTCTTGTGAGTCGCATCAAAATGGAATCCTGCAACAATGCGATTGTCGAAAGCGATCATTTCGCCACTTTCCGAAGAAGACGAATCCACACCGCCTTTTACCTTTGCAGGGCTGCAACCGGTACGGTAAACGCCCTTGATGTCGAAGGCAATCATGTCGATATTCGGGCCACCATCTGCCGAGGCCGAAGCAAGCTTCACCTTAAAGTCAAGAGCATCCACCCACACGTCCTCGACGTAAGCGGTATCCCACTTGTCCCAGCTTCCGGTAGACTTGAATGTCACATCGTACTCACCATTATCGACAGTCAGCTTCATGTCTCGATCAGTATTACCTACGAACGAGTAGCGAATCATTACGCGGGCGTTCGACGCGGACTGGTCCGAGGTCACATTGTAAGTTGCCGTACTGTAGGCGGTGTTGTCAAAGTTGAAGAATCCCTGGCCCGTATAGCCTTCGTGGTTCGCCTCGGTCCAGCCATCCCCCACTTCGGGGTTAGCCATGTCAATCGGAGAAGGCCAGGCTTCGTCGGCAACACCGTCAAAGCAGAGCGCCGTGTCAATAGAGGCCGAAGATTCCGGTTCCACGGAACTAGAAGAAGTCGGATTGTCACCGGAGCCTTCTTCACCGTGCGAAGTCGGCTGACAGGCAGGACCACCGTCAAAGACAGCCGTATAGGTTGCCGCGCGGTAGAGGGTCTTTTTTCCGTAGTAGTTCGAATCGGCAGAAAGCTTATTGCAGTCGTCATCGTACCAGCCAACGAACTTCTTGCCAAAGCTACCGGGGCTTACATGCAAAGTAAGAGGAGCGCCGCCAGGAAGTTGTTGGTTATGCGTAATGAGCCCCTTGCTGTTCGAAACATTCGCCTTGACCGTAAAGGCATAACGCGGCTTGAGGGCAGACACGAGCTGTGTCAAATTCGCCTTGTTATCGGCAGAGATGTACGATTCATTTTTCAGGGCGCTTTCAAGTTCCTCGGCAATCCACTGGCAATGCGCAATGGAGCCCGATTCCTGGAAGTGCGTCGTTCCGTCGTTGGTGACACCATCCTTGTAATTCGGGTATTCTCCAGCCAGGAACATTTTGAACTGGTAGCGGGAAACATACGCCGGGTCCCAGCTTTTGCTGTAAGCATTGTAGGATTTTGCGTTCAGGTTCACGTAAACGGCGCCGTTTTTCTTGGCAAGTTCTTCCATCTTGCCAACAACGTTGTATTCCGTAAAGATATTACGGCCGTTGGCTCCCATGTTCATGTTCATCGGGGTCACGTACACCAAGGTAACGCCCGCCCCTTTAGCCACATCGGCATACTTTTGTAGCCAATAGCCAAGCGAATCAAAGGGAACCTCGCGAGCCTTGCTCCCAAAATAACGGTCGTTATGCCCGAACTGGACCATCATGATATCGCCCTTCTGGAGATTTTTCTTGACTTCATCCAGGCGGCCTTCCTGCACGAACGTCTTGGAACTGCGACCGCCGATAGCGTAGTTCACCACCTGGACGCGGGAAACGTCAAAGAAACTCCCCAGAATCTGTCCCCAGCCCGTTTGCGGGTAGGCGCTATCCTTGTAGTTACAGACCGTGGAGTCGCCAATCACGTGGACCTTAAAGCTCGTAGAATCGCTCACGGCGACACCCGCAAACACGGCGGCAGCAAGAAAAAATTTTAAAACTTTTTTCATAACAATGATTAGTTAACAGTACGTAGAGTAGTTCTTCGGTTCAGTCATTCTCGACCGAAGGGAGGGAATCCAGCGTTGGATCCCGTCGCTACGCTCCAGGATGACCATGAAGAAAGACACTTTATTTATTTCACCTTTGCATAAGTCGCCGAGAATCGGGCACTTCCCTGTTTCACCACAACGCGGTAGAGTCCGGTAGATTTCACCAAGTTTGCAAGAGAAACTTCAGAAGCGTTTTCGACAATCCGCTTTGCCACCAGGCGTCCGCGCATATCAAACACATCAATGCGTGCATTTTCTATGCCATTCAATTTCAAAACATCACCGTTTAACCGGACCTGTTCAGGGCGTACAGCGCTTGCAGCAATAATAGTCTCTGACGAATCGGTCGAGTCATTAACTTCGGGGCACTCTTCTCCAACACGGCAAACGCCATTGATGCTAAAGCCAAAGGCATCAATATTAGGACCTCCATCATTCGACATCGAAATAAACTGAAGCGTATTTTCACCACTCAGCAAATCAATATCAACATAGGCTGTATCCCATTCATCCCAGCTACCCGTCGGTTCAAAGAACACATAGTAATCATGATCCAAATAAACATTCACCATCCTATCCGCATTTCCTGCAAAAGAATAGCGAATCGCCATCGTCACTCGCGAGGCCTTCGGGAAAACCATTTTATAATTGGCATAGGAATTCATCTCGTTTGCAAAGTTGAAAAAACCTTCACCCGTATAATTTTCATGGTTATTTTCTGAAAAGCCTACACCTTCATCAGGTGCATGAGCATCAAAATATCTCTTAATGTCGAGACTTACGTGAGACGACGAACTTTCGTCATCAAAAGAACTTGACGAAGTCGGTGTTATCGAAGAACTGGATACATTCCCCGAACAACCTCCAATACACTTTGGAACATCCGTCGGGAAAGTCTTCCGCGCAGAACCATCGCCCGTGTATTTAATAGCGGATCCGCCTTCATACACAGCCGTATATTGCGTAGATTTATTTCCCATCGCAAAGGAATACATGTAATTGGAGCGGATCTGGGTTACCGCATTGCCGCTCACCTTGTTTCCGTTGCCATCAAACCACCCCACGAACTTCTTTCCGGCCTTGGGAATCGTCTTGAGAGTAACCTTCATGCCCTGCGGATAATACGCACTCAATGTAGTCGCAGAATCGCTCCCGGCCGGACTAACCTTGACATCTACCTGATACATGGGTGCCAAATAGTTCGCCAGAGCCTTGACATCCGCATCACGATGAATACGCATCTGCTCCGTCACCATACGCGCCATATCATTTGCGCCCATCTGCTGCAAATGCTGATTATCTGTCTGCGAGCCACTCGTCGAATATTCACCATCATTGATGAACATATTGACAAAACGATGGGCATAAAGTTCGCCCGTAGAAATCAGATAGTTCCTAGAAAGGGTGTCCAGATCAATCAACGGAACCTTCAATGAATCCGCAACCTGCCGCATGTAGATTGGGTATGCATGATAGGATTCATATATAGAATCCTTTTTGGTAAAGCTAGAACGGCGAATCGGAGCAAGCAGAATCGGGATTGCACCCTTGGCCCTCGATTCCGTAACCATGCCACCGATGCTGTTCTTGAAATTGGTCTCCCCTGTCTTGTATCCATTATCGTTGGCACCAAACATGATAAACACGTAGTCCCCTTTCTGGACAAGGCCGGACACAGCAGGATAAGTCACACCGTTCTTCTTGAAATCAACTTTCCAATGGCCATCGTAATACGTTTGCGAAGTCGTGCCTCCGCGGCCCGCATTGTAGACCGAAACTGCACTAGCATCGAAGAAATAGCCAAAATCCTGCCCCATTCCCTGCTTGGGATAGTAGCCCTCGTTCCAGTCCTGCATGGTGGAGTCGCCACACATATAAATGGTCACCGCCGACCATGTGAGCGGAGCCACGACCATCGATGCGATTACGGCAGACTGCCAAATTTTATTAAACATCTTCATAACCAAGACCCTAAATTGCCTAGCCCCAGTCCAACACTCGAAAGACCAGGGCCAGGCAGTGAGGTGTTTTATTGCTTCGAGAATTTCTTCGTCGAAACAGCCTTTCCGTTAAGTTTAACCTTCACCAAGTACATTCCCTTCGGGAGCAGTTCTTGGTCGAGTGCCATCGCTGTAGATCCCGCAGAAACATTCTTCGAGATACCCAGGCGCATCGCACCGGACATGTCGTAGAAGTAAATTTCGGCAAGGCCTGCTTTCGGGGTGTACAACACGCCCGTCGAGGGGTTGAACACCATTCCACGCACAGAAGCTGCAACAGGCTTTATCGTGGTCTGCTCGTCGACCTGGCCCGCATAGGCGCTCACGCCTTCGATATCGAAGTAGAACATATCCACATTCGCGCCACCATCGGCAGTCGTCGACTTGAGCGTAATCGTATTGAGTCCCTTCGCCAAGTCAATCTTCACATCAGTCGTAAGCCAAGTCGTCCAGCCGCCGGTCGCATCCATAGAGACCGTCCCTACCTTGACTCCGTTCACCACAAGTTCCATATCGCGTGCGGCACTGCCTCCGTTTGCAAAACGGATGCTGATGGTGGTAGAAGCAGTATGTTCGGAATGCAGGTTCCATGTCCCGTAGCTTGCAGTGGAATTGTCGAAGTTGAAGTATCCCTTCTCGACAAAGCCAGTATTGGTCGTCTCGGACCAGCCGATTCCCGCATCCGGCGTAGAAACATCGACCTTGGAGGCCTCCTTCTTCGTCGCAACCTCTTCAGCATTTCCCGGAGCGGCAACAGAGAGCACACCCTTCGCAGACGCGGCATCACCCTCACCACCTTCGGTTACAACGGTGTAGGCAAATACGCCCGCTTCCGTCGGAGTTCCCGAAATGGTCACGGTCGAACCCTCTACCTTCGCGGTCACGCCCTTCGGGAGTCCAGTCACCTTCACGCCGTCACAGCCGATAAACTTGTAGCCGAAGCTCTCGATTGCATTACCTAGCAGGATTCCCTGGTTTTCAAGCCCATCGCCCACCTTCGAAATAGAAGGAGCGAGGCCCACGACACCTTCGGTACCAAGCATGTAAATGTCGGGTTTCTTCAAGTTCTTCACCATGTCGGGCAGGTAATAGCTCACGTGGGGCGGTTGGTTATAGGCAACATTCTGCCAAGCGACACTCACGCGGTATTGCGGGTCGTGCATCAGCGTGTAGAGCCTGTGCGGAGTCGTCACGGGAGTCTGGAAAATCGTAATCGTCGAAGGATCCGTGCTGGAACGTGCAATGAACTCTTCGCGCCAGTCACCGAAGAGATCGGCCACAATACAAGGATTCGCCTTAGTGTAGTTGTTCAGAGTCGAACTATTCACTTCATAGAAGCTGAAGTAGCGATCGACAGTCTTCTTGCTGGAATTCCACTTTTCAATCTTTCCTCCGCTGCCGCCACTGCCTGTAGCATCCAGCAGTTCATCTTGCAAGTCTCCATCAAAGTAAATGCGGAAATTGACCGAAGGCTTCGTCTCATGCAAAAGAGTCCCCTTCACGGTACGCATTCCTCCGCTGGTTCCCGACCACATTTCGAAGCCGCGATTCGTGGAATCGACATCGGCAGCCATGCCACGGCCATTGTCCACATTTCCAGCCTGGGTCTGAGTCGTTCCCCAGATGACCTTGCCATCCTTGTCGCGGTATTCTTCACTATACGCATTCTGCTTTTCTTCGTGAACATCGTAGACTTCCAAACCCGGATGGTCAGGATCCATATCAGAAAGATGCATCGCATCGCCGTGACCAAAGCCCGTACGGTAGCGGAGCGTACCGTCGTGATTGAGCGCGGCTGAGCCCATGACAATCTCGTCGAAGCCGTCACCATCCAGGTCGCCAACGGAAAGGTTGTGGTTGCCTTCACCATAAAGCCCCTGCCCCTTCTTGTCGGAACTGTGCTGCCAGCGGGTCTTGAGTTCCTTGCCGTCAAAATCATAGGCAGCCACAAAGAATTCGGTATAGTAACCGCGGCTCATGATGACACTCGGATGGACCCCGTCCAGGTAGGCAATCGCCGCCAGCATGCGGTTGTCGCGGTTACCGTAGGTATCCCCCGAAATCTTTCCGCGGGCAGGCCAATAGTTAATCGTATGGACAGCCTCGCCGGTATTTCCCTTGAACACCGTCAGGAACTCGTTACCGGTCATGATCGTTCCCGAAGAGGAGCGGTAATCCTTGGAACCGTCGCCAATGACCTTGCCCTTGCCGTCGACTGTGCCGTCGGAAGTTTTCATCACGATTTCGGCAATACCGTCGCCATCCAGGTCGTAGACCATAAACTGGGTGTAATGGGCGCCGGCACGGATATTCTTGCCCAGGTCGATACGCCACAGGAGGGTTCCATCCATCTTCAAGCCGTCAATAAACACCGATCCCGTGTAACCCGACTGGGAATTGTCCTTGGAATTGTTCGGATCCCACTTGAGAACCAAATCCAGTTCGCCATCGCCATCCAGGTCGCCCACACTCATGTCGTTGGGGCTGTAGCTGCATGTAGAACCGTCCGGCATCGTCTGGTCCTTGGGTACATTGAGTCCCTTGATGGTCTTGTACGGGAACCCCTTGCTGTTCTGGTCCAACACGATAAGTGCGCCTTCCGCCTTGCCCTCCTTGCCGTTCACCACGGCGGCAACCGTATACTTGGAAGTCGTCTTGCCGTCGGCATCCAGGTAGTTCGTGCCAGCAGTCTTACTGATGGACGCAATTTTCGTTCCGTCGCGATAAAGGTTGAATTCCGTGTCCGGATTCTCGGTACCCAAGAGGCGCCAGCTCACAAGCATACCCTTGCCCGTATTCGCTACAGCAAGGCCACGCGAAAGTTTTTCCATTTGGCGGGTCGCCGCGAAAGAGGGCGACGCAAGACCAAAAGCCAGGACTGCTCCAGCAAAAATTGTCGATGTTTTTAAACCAATACCCATATAAGCTCCATTTTTTTGGCAACCTCTAAGCAAATCTATCCTCAAAAAACAACAAAGGTTCACGGCACATTCCTTTTTTGTAGTCCAAAGACAACTGTCTACAATAGTTGCACTCTTCAAATATAATCAAATTTTTATAAAAAGTCCACATAATTTCTTAATTTTTACATATTTCACTTTATTTTGCAGTAGCGTAACAAAAATAAAAAGTCCACATTTTAGGATAAAAACGAGCAAACTGTAGACATCAATCAATAAAAGTCCCATTTTTTTCTAGATTTGCGGCCAATGATGCCAGAATGGTTCACGAATTTTTCCTGGGAAAAGATGTTCGACGCGATAGCCGCGCGTTCCGTCACTCCCGTAAAAATCGCGATTATTGCAGGAAAATCCTTCCTGTACTTCCACGGCCTGACCCGTGCAGCTGCACTCACCTACACAACATTCCTGGCGGTGGTCCCTCTGCTCATTCTCCTGACCTCGATTACCATTGCGGTCGGATTCGGCAATTTTGTCTCGGACTACCTCCCCCACCTCCTGAACATTCTGAATCTAGACTGGCCTATCGACCCTATCATCGCCATCGTGAAGAATGCAGAGCATGTCCCCATCGGCAAGCTCGGATTCATCGGCGCCATGGGCCTTTTCGTAACCTTCATTCTCGCCTTCGGTAGCCTAGAATCAAATTTTAACGTGGTGTGGGAAAACAAGGTTTCTCGCCCGTTGCACAAGCAAATCCGTATCTACACCCCACTGTTGCTTATTTTTGCCGGTATCATCGGCCTATACGCCGGCTTCGTAAATCACGTGCAAAATGTCCTTTCGGTCATCGTCGTAGACGGCCTGCATTTTGACCCGGCCGTACTTCATACGTTGATAGACGCCTTCTGGTACGTGACGTTTCACGGGGCGATTATCTTAATCATCTTCCTCACGCTTTACGCACTGCCGGCGCGACCAGACCCCAAGAATTACACCAAGAAAAAGCTGCTCCTTTCCTCCATCGGAATTTCCTTCCTGGCATGGTTCAGCATCATAATTTACGTGAGAATCCTAATGCTCATCCAGGCAACACTCGTCACCAGGATGTCCATTTTCTACGGTTCTCTCGCGTTTATCCCCCTTATCCTGTTCCTTGTTTTCGGTATCTGGACCATCGTTCTTTGTGGGAATTCCATTGTCTGGACCATTTGTACCTGGCCAGAATCCAGGGACCGCATCTGGAACTGGGAAGGATCCCCCACTGAAGGACTGAACATGACCAAAGACAGGCTCTAGTTCGGAGTTCAGAATTCGGAATTAAAAAGCGACGCGACGCGGCAATCTGACCAAAAGCCATTTGCTGATTATTTTTATACATTGTACAAAAAGGACTTTGCTTATGAAAAAACTTCTGTTGTTCCTTATGGCACTGGTGGCTTTTGCAAACGCTGAACTGCAGAGCGTAAAATTCACCCCCGAAGAAAAGTCGAACGACGGCCTGAAGGCTTTCATCGGCGTGAGTGGCGGTAACGTGCTCGTGGCCGACGACGGCGCCATTTTCGCAAACATCAGAATCGGTCTCGACATCTTGCCGCAGATTTCTACCGGCGTTTGGGTTTCAAGACTCCTGAGCGATGTCCGCAACTACAATGTCGCCGAAAAACAGATGATCAAGTACATGTCGTTCGGCGGGTTCGTGGAACTTTTCCCGCTCAGACTCGGCGACTTCGCTATTTCCGTGCCGATTGAAGTCGGCGGCGGAGCCCTGTACGTGATGGAACCGGATGACGAAGCTTTCGAATCTGAAGACTACTTCTTTACCGCCGACATGGCCGTACATTTCAACTATCGCGTAACCAGGATGCTCGAAGTGTCTATCGGTGGTGGCTACCGCATGTTCAATGGCATTGAGACCAACGGCCTCGAGAACCTCGACTTCTGCACTCCGTTTGGCGAACTGAGATTTACGATTAGGGAGTAATGCCCAACTTCATCAGTATACGCGGATGCAGGCTGCATAACCTGAAAAATATCGACGCCCAGTTCCCGCTGGGCAAGATTTCTGTGGTGTGCGGACCTTCGGGCTGCGGGAAGTCGACGCTTGTACTTGATACCCTGCACGGAGAGTCCAAGCGTCGCTATTTAGAGACACTTTCGCCGTTTGCCGCAGAATTGCTCGGCGGTCGCCGCATAATTCCGCTGGATAGCGCCGAAGGTTTGCCCGCAAGCCTAGCCGTAGGCCCGAGTCACGGAGAAACGCCTGCGAAGGCTTATGCGCTCAGCATCTCGGAATGCGATTTTACATTACGCGCGTTGTTTGCGGCTTATGCGAAGCCCGCCTGCCCTATTTGCGGAAAGCCTATGGAAAGCATGAGCCGCGAAGACATAATTCGCGAAATTGCGAGCCTTCCGCAAGGGAGCAAGTTGCAATTTTTTGCACGGATTGAAGCTGATAAGCACGCGACTCTCGATAAGCTGTCGGCGGTATTCCTGGCGCAGGGCTTTACACGCGCCATAGCCGACGGCGTAAGCTATTCACTAGCCGACCTGACTGCGGCCGAGCGCAAAATCGTACCGCAAGAATTCTTTATCGTCGTAGACCGAGTGATTGTCCGCGAGAACACGCGCACCCGTATTGCCGAGGCGGTCGACGGAGTCTTGAAACTCACCCACGGCGAATTGATTCTAGACATCAACGGGAGTCGCAAGCTTTTCAGCACGGTGCCGCGCTGCCCTGAACATGGAGCGCAACTTTCCAGGCCGCTCGCCGCCGAGGACTTGTCGCCTTATAGCCGCACGAGCGTTTGCGAAAAATGTGGCGGCACAGGAATCATCGAAAACGGCGACAACAGCGAAGATTGCCCCGATTGCAAGGGCCTTCGACTCAAGCCGAATTTTTTGAATGCGGCGATTGAAAGCATTTCAAGTGAAGATGACCGCGAAAACAAAAGCAGCGAAGATAGCAAAGATAAGCCGCGCAAAATCCGTACCACGTGGCAAGACATTTTAAGCGCGCCTTTCGCGGAACTCGAAAGCCGGCTGCACGCCCTGTTCGACAACCGACTGACGGCAAAGCAGCAGCCCGCATTCCGCACATTGATTGACCGCATCCAGGCGATTGTCGATTTGGATATCGGTTACCTCACGGCAGGGCGTGCAGGCGCCACCCTGTCGGGTGGCGAAGTCCAGAGACTTCGGCTTTCGAGCCTCAGCACCGGTCACCTGAACAACCTCTTGATTGTTCTCGACGAACCTGCCAGCGGACTCCACCAGAGCGATGTGGAAGCTCTCTGGAAAGTCCTCAAGAAGGTTCAGTCCCGCGGAAACACGCTCGTACTCATCGACCATAACCCAGCCCTCATCAAGAAGGCGGACTGGATTATTGAAATGGGACCTGGTGCCGGCGAAAAGGGAGGAGAAATTCTCTTGCAGGGAACCGCGAAAGAAGTACTCGGGAATCCGGCATCACCCACGGGGAATTGGATTAAAGGTTTAGACGAGAGACTAAAAGCCCGCCCTGAGCCTGTCGAAGGGACGAGAGACGAGAGAAAGCCGAAGGTTCCAAAGAAAAACGCCGCGGCCATCGATATCGAGAACTTCGCGATGTTTGACATGAAACCAGTCACGGCCAATTTTCCGGTGCAAAAGTTCAGCGTCATCACAGGCCAGAGCGGTAGCGGCAAGTCCACGATTTTCTTCAGGAACTTAGCCCCGCGTGCCTCCAAGGGCGAATTCGAAAGCCTCGGCGTCCAGGCACTTTCCATACTTTCGACAGGCGATTTCCACGGGAACCGCCGCAGCACCGTCGCCTCAGCCATCAACCTGAACACGATTCTCCGCGACCTTTTCGCGAAACTTCCCGAAAGCAAGGTCCGCGGCTACACCGCCAGCAAGTTCGCGACGCACGCCCCCGGGGGCCGCTGCGAAAACTGCAAGGGCGAAGGCGTCATCCTCGACCCCGCGGGCTACGAAGAATCCGAATGTCCCGTATGCCTTGGCAGGCGATTCAAGGACGAAATTCTCGAAGTCCGCTTCAAGTCGCTTTCCATCGCCGACATTCTGGATTTGGAAATCGGCGAAGCCTACAAGCTGTTCATCAACATGAAGCCTTTTGCGGACAAGTTAAAGCCCCTCGTGGATACGGGTCTCGACTACCTGAAACTCGGGCAAACCACGTCGCACCTTTCCGGCGGCGAACGCGCCCGCCTGCGCCTTTCCATCGCGCTTGCCCGCGCGAAGGCTCCGAATACGCTATTCCTTTTCGACGAACCCGCCCGCGGGCTCCATCAAAAGGACATCCAGCATCTGCTTGACTTAATCCGCGGCCTCACCGAAGCGGGCCACACCGTCATCGCCATCGAACATGCGCAGGACTTCGTCAACGCCGCCGATTATGTGGTGGAACTGAGCCGATAAATTCTGCAATCAAGCGCCGAGGAAATTAGCGCAAAGCAGCTTTCGCTTTTTCCAGCGTCGCAATCACCTTGTCGCACCAGGCGTCGAATTCGGGATCTTCTTTCTGGAACTCAGGATGGGCAAGCACATAATCAATGGTATGGCGGATTCCTTGGTCAAAACGGACTTCGGCGCGAAAATTCGGCACGACACGCTTGAGTTTGGAATTGTCGAACACCACGGAATTCGCCTTGTCGCCGATGAGGCTCCCCAGCAAATCGTAGTCGCTCACATCGGCAAGGAATTTCGAAGACACGTAGTAAGGCTTGAGTTCGACACCGAGAGCATCGGCAACCGCCTTGTAAATCTGATTCCAGGTGAGCGTTTCGTCACTTGTAATCTGGAATGTTTCGCCGATGGCGTGAACGTTCCCCATCAAGCCCACAAAACCCCGGGCAAAGTCGGTGTTGAAAGTCATGGTCCAGAGGCTCGTGCCATCGCCGTGAACAATCACGGGCTTGCCCTCGAGCATGCGCTTTGCCACCTACCAGCTGCCGTTCTTGCCGTGAACACCCAGCGGGATGTGGCGTTCGTCGTAGGTATGGCTCGGGCGAACGATGGTAATCGGGAAGCCTTCCTCGCGGTACATCTTCATCAAGAATTCCTCCCCCGCAATCTTGTTGCGGGAGTATTCCCAATAGGAGTTCGCGAGAGGCGTGCCCTCGGTAATGCGGTAGTCCGAAAGCGGCTTCTGGTAGGCGCTCGCGGAACTGATGTACATGAACTGCTTGGTCTTGCCCTTGAATAGGCGGTAATCGCGTTCAAGTGCACTCGAGTGGAATACGATAAAGTCGCAGACCACGTCGAACTGCATGCCCTTGATTTTTTCGGCAACATCCGACTCATTGTAGATGTCGGCGTTAATGATTTCGACACCAGCAGGGATGTCTTCTGCGGGACGGTTCCCGCGATTGAGCAGGTATAGTTTCCAGCCCTGGGATGCTGCAAGGCGCGTGATGGCCATGCTGATAGTTCCCGTACCGCCGATAAAGAGAGCAATCATAAAGAAGTGGTTGGTGATTAGTGGTTAGGGCCGAACTTCACACTACACATTTCTTACACCGTCGCGTGGGCCGCGATCTTGTAGATTTCGGTGACGTCCTTTGCCTTGAGCGGGACAAATCCCCAGCCGTCGCCCGGGTTCAGTTTTTCCACCATCTTCGGGATGTCTTCTTCCTTCGCGCCGAGTTCAGCGAAGTTAATCGGCATGCCGATGGAATGCAGGAAGCGACGGAATGCCTTGATGCCTTCGAGGGCGGTGGACTTCGGGTTATCAAAATTCATCTCGCAGCCGAACACGCGCGTCGCCATCTGCGCAAAACGCATTACGTTGTGGTCGACGACGTATTCCATCCAGGCAGGCATGATGACTGCTAGGCCCGCGCCATGGGCGCAGTCGTAAAGCGCCGAAAGTTCATGTTCGATGGCGTGGCTGTTCCAGTCCTGACTGCGCCCGCAGCCCACAACACCGTTGTGGGCTACCGTCCCCGCCCACATGATGTTCGCACGCACCTGGTAGTTGGCGGGGTCGGCAATGGCGCGGGGGCCTTCCTTCACCATCGTGAGGAGCACCGCTTCGCACAGGCGGTCAGTGATTTCAACTTCCAACGTATTCGTGAAATAGCGTTCAAAGACGTGGGCCATGATGTCGGTAATGCCGCAGGCCGTCTGGTAGGCAGGCAACGAGCAAAGCAAAGCAGGATTCTGCACAGCAAACTTCGGGCGGATATGTTCGCTACTGGCCCCCCGCTTGAGCATACCCTCTTCCTTGGTCACCACGGAATCACCGCTGCCCTCGGAACCGGCCGCCGCAATGGTCTGCACCACGCCAATCGGGAGCGCAGATGTCGCCGAGGCCTTGCCCTCGTAAAAATCCCAGAAATCACCCTTATAAGGAACACCCATGGCAATGGCCTTGGAGCTATCAATCGTGGAGCCGCCACCCACCGCAAGGATAAAGTCAATACCGTTCTGGCGGACAATCTCAATGCCCTTGTACACGAGCGAATCGTGCGGATTCGGCTTCACACCGCCCAATTCCACATGCGGGACACCTGCCGCATCGAGACTCGCCTTCAAGCGGTCAATAAGTCCCGAACGCACGGCAGAACCCCCACCGTAATGAATCAGCACCTTGGTGCCGCCATACTTCTTGACGAGTTCACCGCATTCATTTTCGCGGTTCATGCCGAATACGAATTCTGTGGGGCTGTAGAAGTTGAAATTATCCATATTCCATCCTTTTTAAAACAATCTATCATAATAATACTCAAAAGTCCCGCCCGAAAGCGGGATTCCAAGATTATTTTTGTTCACGGATGAAAACGGCCGCAAAGAAAGCCAATTTATATGACTTTCGGACGTCCTGTCTGCATTTTCATCAGCATATCGACAATTTCATTCCAATGGTCCAGCGCCACCTTGCCAATAGCCGAATCATACATGATTCCCAGATTTTTCTCGATTTCCTTGCGACAATACTCGAGCGACATCGCATCACGGTAAACACGCTTACTCGTCATGGCGTCAATCGAATCCGCAACGGCAATGATACGGGCACCGATCGGGATTTCTTCACCCTTAAGGCCTTCGGGATATCCACGACCATCGAAACGTTCATGGTGATGCAACACAATCTGCACCAGTTCGTGCGTATAGTTCGACTGCATCAAAATTTTTGCACCAATTACCGGGTGTTGCTTGATAATCGCAAATTCTTCATCAGTCAGCCTTCCCGGTTTACCAAGCACATTGTCGCTGATACCCATCTTGCCGATATCATGCAAATGAGCTGCATGCGTAATCAATGACACCGATGCCTCGGAAAGTCCCAACAAACGCGCGAGCAATTCCGTATACGCCTTGACGCGTTCGGAATGGTACGCCGTATAAGAGTCTTTCGCTTCTTCCACCGAAATAAGGCAGGTTATCAAATCTTTCAAGTTCTGATTTTCGCTAATTTCGGTCGGCCTATGGTAACGCACCTTGTCGCGATACATGTTCAGGTCCGCTTCCATCTTCCAGTCACTAATGGACTTGCGGATGCCCGAATCGCTGCGAAGCCTACTTTCGCCAACAGCGATCGACAAATGATAAAGAGCCTCCTTGTTGTATTCCTCAATACTCTTTTGCAAATTGGTGTACAGCAAGAACAGGGAATCCAAAGGCGCCTTCGTCACTACGGCAAATTCATCGCCGCCGATTCTAAAGCAGTTCCCATGAAGCCCATAAGCCTTCTTGATAGACTTTCCTGCAGCGACAATCAAGATGTCGCCAGCCTGATGTCCAAAGGTATCATTGGCGTACTTGAGGCCGTTCACATCCATCAGAACCATCGTCCAGTTTCCGGCATCGGAGTCTTCCTGGGCAATGTTTTTTAGCAATTCGTCAAATGCAAGCCTATTTTCGAGTCCCGTCAGAGAATCCGTCGTCGCGACATCTTGCAGGTGATCGTTCATCACGCGGAGCTTACTGTTAATTTGCTCAAGCTCAAATGAAGTTTCACGAATGAAAGTCGCCATACGGGCCGCGAGCGGAAGCCTAGTCGTCATTTCGGCTCGGATATCGTCAGCCCTTTCACGGTTTTTCCCTACCGCAGGATCTTCTCGCATCGAGGCAATTACAAGCGTAATGTTGTGTTGGTTCAAATGCCCCTTTTCGCGTAGGAATTCCCCATGCGAGAAAAATCCCGTACTCGAAGCCAAACCCTTGAACGGCGTAATTTCGTAAGTCGGCTCACGATGCGACCAGAACGCCTTTCGCGCCGCACACGAGAAAATGTGCTGCACCTGGGGGCCGAATTCACCGCATTTTTCACTTTCTTCCCTGATGCGGTCTACAATCAATCCCGGTTCACCATACGAAAGCCTGATAATGGAGCCTTCATCGATATCGGAAGACATCGTGAGCGAACCATCGGGATTACTGGAGCCTGGAGCACGTACGATGGAGACCCCGTTATGCTCATACAGCATCGGAAACTCAAGTGCATTGTAGAAGAAATTCTGGTCATTCTTGATATTCAGATACTTGTTATAGACCCCGTAAGCAGGAATTCCTCCCAATTCATAAAGAATGTTGCCTTCAGAACGGGTCACATGGAAATTGCGGCCAATCGGTTTCCACCCGCTAATTTTACGGGAATCGACATGAAAATCAGGGCCGCCATAGAACAATACCAAAAGACCCGACTTCGTATAGCCTTCTTCCGACGAGAATACACAGGAATTCGGGCTTGTAATGTCGGGAGAACAGACGATGCCTCCAAACACCTGAATATCAGATGCCAAGCCATCGAGACCTTCGCAAAGAGCCGTTGTCGAGAACGGGGAAATGCAATGGTAAATTTCGACAGCCTTGATCCAGGGATTTTCCTTGGTTTCCCCGACTATATTCTGGGCAATACCACCCACAGATTCGCGACTATAATCATACTGGCGGACAATGAATTTGCTCGTCGGCTTTTCGAAAATAACAGCCGACACAGAAATCTCCGTGGCAACCTCGCAGTCCACGATATTGCCACTCGTAGAATTGCCAACCCATGGCACGTCCGGGAAAAAGTTTTCCAAACAGTCCCAAACCGGTTTTAGCTTTTCCGGTTCCAGAATAACCGAATGGATTTGGAAATACATCGTCGGCGATTCATGTTCTTTATACCATTTGCTGAACAGGGACAGTTCTCCTTCGAACTGCATCATGTCTTTAAAGGCGAATATTCTGTTTTTCATACATTTTTCCCAATACACAGGGTCGACTCAAAACTGTCATGCAAAATATACTTTGCAATTTATCCAAAAAGCACAAAACGCGTTAATATTATTACAAAAAAAACAGTTTTTTCTTGCTCCAATTTGGAATATTTTAAAAAAGGTCCCCGAGCATACCAGAGACCTTAACAAAGGGAAATCAGGACTGTCTATTAAAAAACAACTAAATCATTCTTGTGGATGAGTTCGTCGGCGACATCCTTGCCCAAGAGTTCATGAATCTGGGCGGTCTTCTTGTGGAGCACAAGCTTCAAGGTTTCGCTATCGAACTTCGCGACACCGCGTGCCACCGGCTCGCCGGTCCCGCTCAAGACTTCAATCAGGTCGCCCTTGTCGAAATGCTTCTTGACGGCGCACACGCCCACGGGAAGCAGGCTCGAGTGCTTTTCGCGCAGAGCCTTCACGCCGCCTTCGTCCACCACCACGGCCCCGCGCGGAGTCGTAATGAAGCTGAGCCAGCGCTGGCGGCTGTTGAGTTTTTTCTTGGAGCCAACAAAGAGCGTGCCTTCGGCGTTTTCAAAAATCACCTGATGCGGCAGCACCTTCATTCCACTCGCGAGGAAGGCGTTGCAGCCGCTCTTGGTCACGTTGCGGATAGCTTCGAGCTTGCTGCGCATACCGCCGGTACTCACGGCAGAACCCGTTTCGCCGGGCTTACCCGCAAGGGCGAGCACAGCAGGCGTAATTTCGGGCACAAAGCGGAGCAGGCGGGCGTTCGGGTTCTTCTTCGGATTGTCATCGAAGAGACCATCTTCGTCCGTGAAAATCAAAAGCAGGTCGGCATCAAGGAAGAGCGCAACATCGCTTGAAAGCTTGTCGTTATCACCCACCTTGATTTCGGCAACGGCGAGCGAGTCATTCTCGTTGATAATCGGGACAATCTTGCGGGCAAGCATCGCCTTGATGGTGTTCTGCAAATTCTTGTAGCGGTTGCGGTCGCGGAAATCTTCGGCAGACAAAAGGATCTGTCCCACGGAAAGCTGCATCCAGCGGAACATTTCACGGTAGGCATACATCAAGTCAATCTGACCCACGGCAGCGCAAGCCTGCTTTTCGGCAAGCACGGTCGGCTTTTCCTTGTAACCGAGCTGGCTCATGCCAGTGCCCACGGCACCACTCGTCACCACAACGACTTCCTTGCCCGCTTCCATCAGGCGAGCGACCGAGTCTGCAAGTTTCTGGATGTAACGGGTGCGAACGCCGCCCTTTTCGGAGTCGACCAAAATACGCGAGCCGATCTTTACGACAATGCGGCGGGATTCATCGAGAATATTCTTTCTTAATTCACTCATAATCTTATTCAAAAATGCTTTAGATCCTTCTCCCCGCAAGGGGGAGCATGCTCACATAAGCGCTAAAGCGCTAAGTGATCAAAGAGACTTCGCAACTTCGTTGCTCCGCTCAGGATGACACCATTCCTTTTTCATTCAAAACTACCTGCAAACAAGCAATCTAATCGCGTCTAGGCGGAGTTGCGGGTTCGAAATGACCTTTTTCCATTCCAGGGCGTTCTTGCGAAGCTGTTGTAGCTGGGCGTTGTTGCCCGCCTTGCCACGCATGCTGAGCAAATGGTTCATACGCTGGTATTCCTGCTCGGCGCGGGCCTCTACCGCAGCGGCAGCCTCTTCGGCATATTCCTTCGCCTTTGCAGAAACAATGCGGCGAGCAATCGCGAGGCCGTCTTTACCGAAATACTTGAGTGTCATATTTACGGCGGCATTGCCCTGCGGAACAGGAACATCCTTGAAACAGGCGTTCTTTAAATCATCGAGTTTCGCGGACATATCCTCGCCCATCGGGTTCACGAGCACGCTCAGGTAGCGAGGCCCTGCGATATCGGAAACGCCCCATTCTTCGGCAATGGAGAAATCGACAGCAAAGTTATACTGCATCATGAGTCCGCGCATTCCGGAATTCGGCCAGACATTGCAGGAAACAGCACCATTGTCGAGCGTCGTCTCGAAGTCGATGATGCCCTGCGACAGCGGATGTTCCAAGCTTACGAAATCTACTTCGTCGTGAATCATCGCGACGTTGCGGTCAAAGGTCACAGTCAGGCAAGACGTATCGCAGAAACGAGAATCCTCGTCGCCGCCTCCCGAACTTTCTTCGAAGTTTCCGACTGACTGCGTGATGCGGCCGCCACCACCGGTTCCGGCCATTCCCACCGATTTAGGCATTCCCGGCACAGAACCCGCTTCAACCTGCGTTCCCATGCTAATTACATAGCAGCCCTTAATCTTACTCTTTTCGATTTCAAGGCCGCGGTCCATCAGCGACGAGAACACGAGCGTCTGCAAATTCTGGTCCGCATCGATCTTCAAAATTTCGTCGGTGATTTCCTTCGCCTTCGCCGGATTGCGAGAATTGAATTCCAACAGACGGTCACGCCCCTTCTCGATATTCTTACGCATGGTATCGCAATCCTTCTTGACCTTAGGGATTACGGTATCGACAAAGTTCTGGAGAAGGTCCTTAGGATCGGCAAGGGCGGCAATCAGTTCGTCCGTATACTTGAGGAAGAGTTCGCCACCGCTCATCATCGGAGTGCCGAAGGCGTTCAAGCCGTTGTGGTACCAGCGGAACATGACTTCCTGGCCGGAGCCCTTTACATAAGGCACGTGGATGATAATGTTTTCGGTCTGGCCGATACGGTCAAGACGGCCAATACGCTGTTCCACCAACGAGGCATCCAAAGGCAAGTCAAACAGGACCAGGTGATGGGCAAACTGGAAGTTGCGGCCTTCGGAACCGATTTCGGAGGCAATCAGCAGGTTCGCGCCGTTTTCACGGCTGAAATTCGCTGCAGCCTTGTCGCGGGCCATAATCGTCATATTCTCGTGGAACATCGAGAAGGCGCCTTCGCCCATGAATTCCGTCAGGAGCGTTTCAAGAGCCTGCACCACCTGAATCGATTCGCAAATCAGGAGCACCTTGTCGTTCGCATGTTCCTTCAAGAATCCCTTGAGCCACACATAGCGTTCATCGAGTGCCCAGGCATCGGAATAGCTCGTGCAGAGAAGGCCGTTTTCTTGAATGTCGGTGGACATGTCGAGATCGTTTTCGGCAGCCACGTTCACCATATCGCGGTAGTTCTGGTTCGGTTCCAGCGGAATTTCGTCGAGTACGCGCTTCGGGAATCCGCCCACGCCCTTACGCGTATTGCGGAACACCACCGAGCCCGTACCCACGGCATCTACAATGCGGCGAATCCATTCGTCAGCAGGCATGCTCTTCGCACTTTCCTGTTCAAGCCAAGGACGGATCATCGACTTCTTGGGCACGCATTCGTTCAGGTCGTCCCAACTCATCTGTTCGCCCGGATCGGTCGGCAGCTTGGAAAGCTCGTTGACCAACTTGCGGTAAGCATCCTGGTCCTTGATAAAGCTGTTGTAATCGCTGAAGCGTACCGGGTCAAGCATCTTGAGCCGGTTGAACTGCGATTCCGGCTGGAACTGCAGCGGCGTACCCGTCAACAGGAGTACACCCTTGGAACGCTGAACCACCGCATTGGCAAGCAGATACTCGTGGCTCGTAAAGCCATCTTCGCAAACCAGGTGGTGCGCTTCGTCGATAATCACCATGTCCCAGTTCGTCTTGAGCAGGTCCTCGATAAGCGCCGGCTGTTTGATCAGAAAATCAATGGAACAAATAAGATCGTTTGCAATCGTGAACGGATTCGGGCGGTCATCGTCGTCGTTCACGAATAGACCCTTAATATAGCCTTCGTCCACCAGCGTAAAGAGATGGTTGAAACGACGCTTCATTTCGATGAGCCACTGGTGCTTCAAGGTTTCAGGCACAATAATCAAGGTGCGGGTCAAGCGACCGCGGGACTTGAGCGCATGCCAAATCATACCAGCTTCGATAGTCTTACCGAGGCCCACTTCGTCCGAAAGCATCAAGCGCGGGAGGGTCGAGCTATCGCAGGCTCGGCTACACAAATAATACTGGTGCGGAATCATGGAAGTGCGCGGACCGATCATGCCACGTACCGACGACGAAATCCACTTGCAAGAAAGTTCCATGGCGCTTTCGCGACGGGCAAACTGCGCACTATTCGAAATGCGGTTTTCACGGAGTGCACGGAACAAATCTTCGGGACGGGCAATCGAAATTTTGCCGCTCAATTCCGATTCTTTCATCTGCCTACCGCCACGGCCCGTATAGACAAGCAGGCCGTCGACATCCTTGACAGATTCTACCGTAAAAGACAGTCCCTTTTCGCTTTTTGCCGTATCGCCTACCGAAAGTTCAAAACGATCTACAGGAGCCCCCATAGAACGGTAGCAACGGACATCACGGACAGCAGGGAAAGAAATCTTAACAATACGGTCTTGCACCTCGGTGACAATACCAAGCCCGAGTGTAGGTTCCGATTGACTTACATAGCGTTGGCCAATCTTGAAATTCATCATACCTCCAAAATGTAGTTTTTTTTTATTAGTTGATAGATCTTAGTTGGCAGAACTTAGAGAAAATCCAAGTTTCATACCACAAATTTGATGTTCTAAGTTCTAGGTTCTAAGTTCTAAGTTCTATATTTACCTCGTATGATATGGTACTACATAGATGAATCCGTGACAGACGGTGAACGACGCAAGGGTCCTTATAATATCGACGAAATCAGGGACTTTGTCAAAAACGGCACCATCAAGGAAGAAACTTTGGTGTGGCATTCGGGTATGGAATCCTGGACTCCCTGGAAAGACACCGAAGAATCCAAGGAAGTTCCGCTTTCCGAAGAAGAACAAATCAAGGCTGCATTGGAAGCTATCATTGCCGAGCACAATAAAGGCAAGCGCTATGCGGGGTTCCTTATTCGCGGAATCGCCTACCTGGTTGACAACATCATCTTGAGCTTCATCGGTCTCCTGATTCTGATGACCATGAGCAAAACGCAGCTGATAGACCTGAACGCCATCGGCGAAGCCATGAACGCCTATGTCAACAACCCGACCTCTGACGAAGCCCTGATGAACGTGCTGAACTTCCCCGGAATGCATGTATTCCTCATTATTTGGGGCATGCTTCAGGCGGCCTACTACGTCACCTTCACCGCGATCAAGGCTGCAACTCCCGGCAAGATGCTGGTGCATATCCATGTAGAATCTGCGGCAGGCGAAAAAATCAGCTGGATAGAATCTGCCATCCGGTTTATCGCCAGCCTGTTTACCCAATGCACACTTGCATTCTACGGTCTAGGCTACCTTATCGTAATGATTGACCCCAAGCGTCGCGCCCTACACGATTTTGTCGCACACACCCGCGTGGTCTACAACAAGAAGAACAAGTAAGCGGTGGCACCGTTACAGGGTCTTGAAGAACTCGACAACCCTCTGCCGGAAAGCATCCATGGAACAGCGGTCCAACAAAGCGACCGCTTTTTCGTTATCCAGGACATTTTCTCCCGCAAGGACGCGGTCCAATACGGATGCAAAAGCCTCGGCATCTGTAGGCGGGTCTACCAACGGGCAGACTCCCTCGAGATTTTCTTTGACAGCCGAAGTCGACGCCCCGACAGCAGGCGTACCGCAGGCAATAGCCTCGATAGGAGGAAGTCCGAAGCCTTCCAACAAAGACGGATAAACCATCAAGTCGGCATGGCGATAAAAATCGCGCAATTCCTCCGCATGGAACTCGCTGAAATGGTACACATTGTAGAGTTTCTTTTCATTCACGACGGCACGCAGGCGTTCCGAGAACTTGCCTACACGAACAAAGGCGACATGCGGTCTGAGACGCGCCATTTCGAAGAAAGTCTCGATATTCTTGCGCGGTTCGTCGAGGCTCACATTTAGGCACATACCATCAAAATTCTTGATACCGTACTTGCGGAGAAATTTTTTCTTTTCTTCGAAAGTCGGCCTAGATGCAGGCTTATTGAACAGGGCGCTATCAACGGGACAGCCGATAACGGAGCCCGGTTTTTGCGACATCTGCGGTCCAAAATAGCTAGAGGCTTCTTCGCGGGTCCAGCCCGAGTTATAGACAAAATAATCAGCCTTGACCGTTGGCCGGATATAGAACAAATTAAGCAGTCTAAATTTAAGAGAATTCGGATAAAGCGTTTCGGCAAAGGTGTCGTGAACAAACATCACAGTCTTGGCACACCCCTTGACCACGGGAACCAAGAAGCCCAATTCTGGACGGATGAAGAAAACGATTTCCGGTTGGATTTTCTTGACCAGCTTTTTGAGCGGTGAACGGAATCCGATGAATCCCGTATAAAGCGACTTTGCCCACACCTCATGAGAAACATAAGAATTCTCAAGCTTTGAAGCGTCAATTTTTTTTCCATTATCCTTGTCGCCAAAGAATTTCGGAGTCTTGAGCCATAGCACATGGGGTTCGAACTCCCCCGCCACAGCCTTGACGAGGTTCATCGTCAGGCGTCCAAAACTGGTACATTCGTTCTTGTCACAGACAAACAGGATTTTTCGCTTCTCGGGCATAACGCAAATATAGAATTTAAAGTTTAAGATTCCCGATCACGGCAGCCTTCACCGACTGCGATTTACTATATTCGTAGCATGGCAAAAATCGGCATCGTTCTTGCAACCTATAACGGCGAAAAGTATCTTAGACAGATGCTCGAATCCCTATTGGCTCAAACAAGGCCCGCCGACTTCATTGTCGCCGTGGACGACGGATCCAAGGACTGCACTCTAGAAATTCTGAAAAGCTACCAGGACCGCCTGCCACTCCAGATATCCATTTCGCCACAGAACATGGGACATCGCAGCGCCTTTTCAAAGTCGCTGGAACTCGCCCGCCCGCAACTGGGCGACGACGACCTGATTGCCCTTGCCGACCAGGACGACGTCTGGCTTCCGCAGAAACTCGAAATTCTAGAAAAAGCCATCGAAACGAACGACGAAATTTCAAAGAAACCCGACCTGGTTTTCGGAGATGCCCAAGTCATTGACGGCGAAGGGAAAATCATCGGAAATTCCTGGCGAGAAATGGACGGCATTCCCGAGCACCTGTCCCTCAGGGCTCTCCTGACCGGATTTACCAATGTAACCGGCTGCATGACCCTCTTTAGGGCAAACCTCCTCGAAAAGATTTTACCCATTCCCGAGCAGGTTCCCGTCCATGACCAATGGATTACATTCTGCGCCTGTGCCCGTAACGGATATGTTTCTATTTCCGACCCGGTCATCCAATACAGGATTCACGGGCAAAACGCAATCGGTCTTGGACACTCGCACACTTGGACGGGCAATCTGAAGCTGAACCTGCAATGGGCGCGAATGATTGCAGGAACACCCCTTTTCGGCGAGCTTTCTGAAGACGACCAGAAATTTTTGAAACGCTACATCGGTTACATTCAAGACAGGCTCGACAAGCCAATTATTCCGCAGTACACCGCCTGGGTCGCCCGAAATGCCCGTAGCCTTTACCCTCATGTTTCGGGACTTTTCGGTCTTATTCCGAGAATTCTTTACGGCATTATCGGCGCTCCTATCATCACCAAATTTTTCGGAAAGAAATAATGAATTCCGTCTGCGTTGTCCTCGTCAATTACAAGAACAAAGAAAAGACCGTAGACTGCCTACGCGCCCTCGAAAAGAGTTCTGTACAGCCAAGCTGCGTCTATATTATCGACAACGCCAGCACCGAAGAATCAAGGCAGTACTTTTGGACCTTCACCTTCAAGTTCAAGGTCCGCTGGATTTGGAACGACGAAAACCGCGGTTTCGCGGCGGCCTGTAACCAGGGAATCTGTGCCGCACAAGGTGACTTTGCAGGAAGTTTTATCTGGTTGCTCAACAACGACACGCTGCCCGAAGCAGACGCGCTTGAAAAATTACTCAGCAAGGCCCTTGCAACGGGAGCAGGAATCACGGGTTCCCTTATCAAGAAGGCTAACGGAGAATTCTCGGGAGGCGTTTGCGTCATCCACCCGAAGTTTGCGACCGTGCAACGCGTCTCTTCGCCCGAAGCCACAAAATTCGACTACGTTGAGGGTTCCTCTTTCTTGATTTCGCACGAATGCCTGAAAAAGACGGGACTCCTGAGCGAAGAGTATTTCCTGTATTTCGAGGAAAGCGATTACTGCATGCATGCAAAGAAAAACGGATTTTCTCTTGCATGGGCTACTGACAGTATTATCCGGCACGATATCGGATCTTCGACTGGCAGCGAAATTGCCAAGGGCGGAGTTCCCTACTTTATCGACTGCCTGATGATCCGCAACCGAATCCATTTCGGTTTCAGGAACGGTTTCTCTGCGGTGAGCCTGTTTGCAGGACTGCTGATCAGTCTCGGTCTACGATTCAAAAGACTGCAATTTTCTAGAATCGCCACCATTCTCGTCATCAGTCTATCCGAAAGGGCTTTTAAAAAGTTTATTGAAAAGAACGGGGGATCTTATGAAATTAGGCATTAAGAAGGTCATCGGTTTTACCTTGTTCTTCGGGGCAGCTCAACTCGCCTGCGCCACGGGTATGGACTGGCCCTCCCACATTTCTTTTGCTGATTCCACTCGCCACCACGAAATTGTCATTGGAGCACAGCTCGACGACTCGATTGCAATTACAAACCTGACGAACGCCCCGACGCACTACGACAATTCCGCCTCGGTCCGCCTTTTCTTGAACGGGCATTTTACCGAACGGTTCCTTTTCGATGCGCGCGTCAAGGTGAGTACCGACCACACCAACAGGGATATAGCCGACAATTTCTACCACCCCGACGAAGGCATACCCTACAACAAGCAGAGCGAAAACAAGCGCACATGGGACATTTTTGCCGCTAACACCAGCTACGACTTGGATGCCGTCAAGTTGCTTGCAGGATTCGACTATCTGAGTATGGGCCCCGCCCGTCGCAACCATGTGATTCTTCGCGGAGACCAGAACAATTACCGTCCATGGCAGGATTCCACAAGTCGCATTTTTGAACCGGCACCGACACCGTATTTCGGCTACCGTTTCGAACTCGGTCCCATCGCCTACTCGCAGTACGCCATGAAACTATTCGAGAAGAAGAACTTCGGCAAGTACATGCACGTACACCGCCTCGACCTTTCCCTCCCCTTCAATATCACCTTCGGGCTTTCGGAAACGGCGCTCTACGGAAGCACCACCGAAACGGAACCGAACCCGAACGAAGATGCGGACAGCTCCGGCCGTGAATTTGAATGGGCCTACGTAATTCCTTTTATCCCTTACGTGTTCCAGGAACACCTGCAAGGCGACCAGGACAACATTTCCCTCGCATTCGATCTGAGTGTCAAGACGATTCCGCATTGGGAATTTTACGGCGAACTCTTGTGGGACGATATGAAATCACCTACGAGCATGTTCGATGATGGCTGGTGGGGCAACAAGTGGGCCACCTCCGTAGGAATCGCCCGCGACAGCATCCGCCTCGGTAGCACGCTCTGGAACTGGTACATGGAATACACCCGTGTCGAGCCCTGGGTTTACACGCACCACAAGGGCGGCGGATACACCTACCGCAGCTACGCCCAAAGTCTCGGAACCGATCTCGGTCCGAACAGCCAGGAGATCTATAGCGAAGTCAGCGGACTTTACAAGGTCGAAAGTGGAGTCTTGAAAGACGCCCTGTTCAAGGGAACGCTACATGCAAGCGCCGTCGCAAAAGACACGGCTTTCGGCGGAAACATCACCGACATGCATACGCCCGAAAGCGCCACAGACAAGAAGTTTCTCGCCGACGAAACCACACTCCATTATGTTGAAATCGGCGGAAAACTTGAATTCAAGCCGTTCGACTGGATGAGCATTCGTGCCGGATACGACCGCTACTTCGGAGATTACGAAGGATTCCGCGCCATGGTGGGCGGAAGTTTCCAGTATTAATACCGGAAAAAGCAGAAATTCATTCTTCAAATAATTTCAGCAAATCTTCGGAAGAATTTGCGACCAGCGCCTTTTCTCGCCACGCCGGATTCAATAGTTTATATGCAATTTTAGCAATAAACTGCGTATGCGCCGTCGCCGATTCTGCCGGAGAAAGCAACAAACACATAAACCGGGGGACCTGCCCAGCCTTGACTTGGATATCCGTAAAGCCTTGCGGACAAACCACAAAAGCAAACAGAGGTTCCTTTAGGCCCGCCACACGGGTATGCGGCAACAGGAGACCTTCGCCCATATAAATACCCTGGGATACCCTTTCCGACAAGGACTTCCACACCGTCATGGCATCGAAAGCGACGGGACCATGCACCAGTGCATCGTAAGCGAGTCCCAATGCTTTCGGGAACGCAACCGATTCTGGGTAATTTTTGACGTAAACAGGTTTCATTCAGTTTCGCTACTAAACCAAAGCCTTGTCCATGAAGTCGAACACCTGCGGAGACGTTGCCTTCGCCATCTTCTTGAATTCATCGAAGACAATTCGCAACTGACGCTTGCCCGGCTCAATGTACTGTTCGAACTTTTCAATTTTTTTGACCCTGCTCAAGAAGCAGTAGGCGCCCATCGCCTGCATGACGCGCTGCAAGCTCGCATGGATAAAGGCTTCCCAGGCGTCATCCTTGGAATAGGTTTTCGCCTCACGATAAGATATTCGCCAATACTCGAAGAAATCCTTTATTTCGGTCAGCGACAGTTCCACATAGGGATCCCACAGGAGGGAGGCGAGATCGTAGAACATCGCACCGCGGCGTGCTCCCTGGAAATCAACAAAGGCGATTTCGGAATTGGGCTTCACCATGATGTTCTGGCTCTGGAAATCGCGATGCATCAGCACCTTGTGCTGTGCCTCGACGGAAACAGCCAACAGGGAATAGAACTGTCGGACACATTCCGGAATTTCGGCAATACCCTTGTGAGCCTTGAGATAATTTTCAGTAAAGTAGTCCGTTTCCCACTTCAGTGCGTCGAAATCAAAACGGCGCAACCACAAATCGGAACGGGAGCTGAACAGCGAACGGGAAACATCCTGCCACTTAATCAGAGAATCGATGACCTCCGGATAGAGGATTCGAACATTGCCCGTCTTCTTTTCGCGTCCCGGCGGCAAGATATTATCGAGCAAGTTATGTTCGCCCAAGTCTTCCTGCAGCACGGAACAGGAGGATTCATCGACGCAATAGATGCGCGGAACCGGGAGTCCAAAAGAACTGAAGGATTCGGAATAGTCAACAAAGCGTTTGAAGTCTTCGTCAACAGAGGCGGAGACCTGCAATACGGAACTACGATTATCCGTTGCAATACGGTAATACTTGCGGCCCGAACCGGCACCGGCAATAGAGGTCACTTCATAATCGGCATAGCCGTGGGACGACAAAAACTGTTGAATAGCGGGCGAAACAACTTGATTCATATCATTCAATATAGCAAATTACGATTTTTCGTAAACAGTCAACACATCCGGTCCAATCATAAAGGATTCCCTCGCAACGACCCCATGGGGCAATTCAGGATAAGGGATTCCGGAAAGGCCCGAAGACTCCAGCGAACGATCGACAGCGGCATCGGAGGATTGCCACAGATCCAGACGATTCCACCCACCACATTCGAACAGGGCCGCCGCAAGGCGCGCCCCCGGTTCCACCATCAGGCGGTGCATTCCCCGACGGGCAAGGTTCGCAAGCATCTCATTCCAATTTTCGGCGAACGTTGCGTGAGAAAGCAGGACGACTTCAATTCCCTGAATGTTCGGCTGTTCAACGCATGAAAACACGAGCCGGGAATCGGCGGACGCGTCGGTACAGTCAAAGAAGCGCAGTCCGGCGATTTCGGGCGCAGAGAAAGTCCGATGCCCCGCCCAGAGGATTTTCACGGGACTGTTCCCGCGGGCAAAGCGCACGTCCAAGCCGGGATTATCCGCCAGAAGCGTTCCTGCACCAACAAGAACGGCATCGCTCATCGCGCGAAGTTCGTGATTCCAGCAGTTGGCCCCCTGAGCGGTAATTTTTAAAGGGGCGCGCGAGCCATCGGCAAGGAGAGTTCCTATGACTCCCTCCTGCGATACGGCAGACTTGATTTCGACGAAGGTCGCCTTGTTGCGAACAAAATAATCGTAGGCTTCGAAGAAGCGTTCTATCTCGTGAAAAAGCATCCGACTCTCGGCACGGGATTCGGCTCGGGACGCAGCAGGATCCACCGGTCCCGAAAGGACCTTGCAACATTCGTCACCGCAAACATCGTCCCACGATTCCTCTGCCACAGCCTTCTCGCAAGCTTCAAGCCCCTCAAAGACCTTGATACCGGCCTCTTCGAGAATCTTGCGGCTCTTGCCACGAACGAGCGGATTCGGATCTGCATGAGCAAAGTAGACTTCCGCAATTCCGGCTTCGGTAATCGCCTTGGTGCAGGGGGGCGTGCGGCCATAATGGCAGCAGGGTTCAAGCGTCACGAAAATGGCCGCGCCGCGGGCGTCCTCGCCCGCGTCACGCAGCGCCATCACTTCGGCATGCGCGTTTCCCGGGCGCTGCGTACGCCCCTTCCCGACGACAATCCCGTCCTTCACAACCACCGCACCCACCGCAGGGTTCGGCCGACTAATCCCTACCGCCAGGAGGGATTCATCAAAAGCTAGTTGCAAAAAGTTCATTCGCTTTCCGAAGATGGCCTCTTCGGTTTATTTTTTCGGGAAAGCAAGATAACCGCCAAGCACATTATACACGCGATCGTAACCCTGTTCCATCAGGATTCGAGTGGCGGCTTCGCTACGACGGCCAGAACGGCAGTAGATTAGCAAGTCCTTGTCCTTGGGAAGTTCTCCCACGCGTTGCTTGAGTTCAGGAAGCGGAATGTTCACCGCATTCGGCGCATAGCCCTCGTTCAATTCAGGAAGATTGCGTACATCCACAAAGACCGCTCCGGCAGCATTCATTTCAAGCGCCTTGTTCCAATCAATGGACTTGATGGCATTCTGTTCAGCAACCTGCTGTGTGGCAGACACGGTCTGGTTCACAACCGCCGGCGCAGCCGTTTTAACATCGGCAGCCTTTTCAGACTTGTTCTCTTCGCAACCTGCCATCATGAACAGTGCAGAAACAGCAATCAGCATTAATTTTTTCATAGGATCTCCGTATTATTTGTTCTTGCTTTTTTAAAATCATTCTCATCCAACTGCATGTACACCCCAAGCACAGAATGGGTGTAACCGTCAGAACGCTTGATAGGAACCGCATTAAACCACAGCAAGCGCTTTTCCACCCCGAACGGGCCTTTCCACGCCTTGGAAAGCCCTCGTTCAAAAACATCCGAAAGGACGCCGTGGAACATCGAGAAATACTTGGGTCGCACCACTTCCAAAAGGCGCTTGCCTTCCACTTCTTTCGGGAACGACATACCAAACGCCAGCGAGAAAGCCTGGTTGCAGCCACCCACCTTGTAATCGCGGTCAATCCAGAACACTCGCATGTCCGGGAACGAGAACACGGAAAACAGCATATTCTCGTTCACGACATCATCGGCCGTAATCGGATTTTCCAGCAACATGTCCAGACGGCGAGCCGCCCCCTTGAAAACGATTTTTGCATTTTCTTCGGAACAGAGCCTTCCCGAAAAGGCAAACCAAGTCAGCTTGCCATTTTCGCCGTACAGGCGCAAACGGACGCCCCGGTTTTCACTAATATCGTGACCAGCCGCTCTAAAATCAACAATACGCTTGTTCAGATGCTTTTCAAAAAAAGCATAATCTTCTTCCGGCATCAACAACCGAAGGTCCTGCACGCCCATGGACCTAGGAATGACTCGGCCTTCGTCATCGACCAACGGCGTAATAAAGGAAAAACGGCGGGAATCAATATCCAAGGACCACAGGAAATCCCCGGTACTGCGCAGGAACATATCGATGTTGTCCTTCAGCTGGTCTCGCTGACGGCTCGTTTCGATTTCAATGGTGACATTCTTGAGAAAAAGCACCATATTCACGTCGCTGCCTCGCTTATGCATATAGGCGCGTAGCTCGTACCAGTTTTTTCTTGATTCTTCGCCAAACGAAAAAACAAAAGGAATATCCGGATGCGCATCCCACCCGCGGACATATTCCTGAAGTCTCAAATAATCACTTTCCGAAAGAATCGGCTTAAAATAGTGTTTCTGGAGAATCTGTTCATAAAGGGGATCCGACACATACTTGGGGGTCGCATCGAGCAACCGCCCTTCCTTGGACATCGTTATCAGGAAATCGCCCAAATACCCCGAAAAAACGGTATAGGCCTTCTGCTTTTCCTGGTTTTCCTTGAGCAACATAGCCACAAGAAGCAATGCCACCAGCAACAGGAGGAGCAAAAAGAGAAATGCGACAACGATGCTAAAGGATACCTGCATAACAAATCCAATCCTCATCTACAATATAGTCTTTTTGCGAATTTGTTTCGAGAACGAAAACCCGAACCAGTCCCAATTTGACGATTTCACTCCATACGCCCCTTCCGCAAACAGACCTCCCAGCCCAAACGAGAGCGACAGGGCCATCCCAAATTCCGGGAAACGGTACGACGAGCGAACTTCAAGAAACTCGAACCGCACGGAACACCCCACATCAAATGAGGTTCCATCCCATTCCACAAAACCGGCAAACCGCCCATTGACATCAACCCCCGCACCCAAGTAATAATCCCGTTCGGACCAAGGAGCATCGGTCCAGCCCGAAAGCATCGCCGATAACGAAAGGACTTTCCAAAGCAAGGCGACCCCCGACTTATAGCGGTGTCGCCCCCAATGATCCAGCCCAGGGGCCCATTCGGCAGAAAAGCCATAACCAGCCCCCACGGCAAACCATGTCCCTGATACAGAAAAATCCAATTCCGTATAGACTCGCCGATAAATCGAATCCAATTCGAGAAAGGAACTCGAAAAGGCGACGCGCCCGGCCATACTGCGAGAAGCTTCTAGATTCACCAACTTGCAACCAAGACAGATTTCCGCAGCGACCCCCGCCGCCTGCATTCCGACTTCCCCAAGACGCACATACGAGAGCCCAAAACCAGGCATTCCCTGTCGCGCAGGTGTCGAAGAATATCCCGGCAGTCCAAACAGGGCTAGATTTCCTCCCGGATTTTGAACAAACTCCGCAGGATAGTCCATCGAGTACACTCGGGATATCCAAAGAAATAAAAGCACCCCCACAAATTGACGAAAAGCAACAAAGTTCATCATAGGCACCCTACGGTCTCAGCAAGATGCCGATTCGTTTTTCGAACTTGCCCACAGAAAGTTCCACGTAAGCCACCCCCACCTTCGGAAGACTATCCAGCGGGATTACCCACCAAGCATTGGAACGAGCAGGAAGGAGGCGTCCCCATTCCGAACGCCCCGACGAATCCAGCAGACGGACCTGAACCGACGCTTCACTTTCGACATAGACCCGCAAAGGCGCACCCCCGCGCCGAACCACGCGCGAAGACAGTTTCCATTCGAACGGGAAATCGGAGGAGGGCTCCTTTGAAGACTTCGCTACTCCCTGGAAGCCCGGCGTATTTTCACTCCGGAGAGTCTGCGGGTTAAAGCCCGAGGGACACTTGACCGTATTCTTGTCCCACGACACACTATCGACAACCGTTTCGTCCGCGCAAATCGCGATAGAACCCGCTGTGTTATTGAGATAGCCCAACGCCACCTGAACGAGGCGTACATCTCGAAAACCGATGAATTCGCGCAGCATGAAAGTATCCCTACTCAAAAGGAACGACTCGTAAGGCGCCAAGGAATCGCGCAAGGAGCCCCACACCCCGCCACGGCCACAAAAGTGGAATTTTGACAAAGGCTGAGGTGCCACCCCCGCATTGTAGATTTCCACCCACTCCGGCTCCGGTTCCGCCGGACAGTGGTGGACTTCGGTGATGCGAAGAGGCGCAATCGGAGCTGACGAAGCGCTTTCGGGATCCACTCTGTACTCATTATATTCATCCGGAACCCCCGGAGTCGGCTCGGATACGACCCATTCATCGGTTTCCTTGACCCGCTGCAGCGACTTGCCGGGTTTCGGCTTGGGAACGAACACCGAATCCCGACAAGAACCCGCCTCAAGAAGCCAGGACGATTCGCGAGAATTAGGGAGCGAAACCGATCCCAACAGCCCGCAAGCAACCCCCGTCCCAGAACAAGAGGCGCTGTCGTGAACCAGCAACAGGCGGTTTCCTTGAGGAAATTCAAGGCGAAGCGGTTCCTTGCCCTCAAACTGCACCAGCAGGCTCTCGGGCCGGTACACAAAATCTTCCGAAGGAGCCGACAGGCGAATCTCGACGAATTCCCCCTGCTGATCCGGGACATCGACCGGATCGGAATAGAATTCCACGAACTGCGGACAGGCGTATGCTGGAGTCCCACACTCTGCCAGCACGATCCCGACAAAATAGAGGCAGTACCCAAGATACCGCTCCAAAACAATTTTTAGCAAAATCACCCCCTAGGGGTGGAACTATCCTTAGCCGGTCAAGCCGACGCCATTTTTTCGGATAGGGGCGTTACCCGAACACCATCAGTCGACGGTATAGCCGTTGGGCAACATGTAAGCAAGCGGGTTAACCGGGGCGTTATGCACCCAGACCTCATAATGGAGGTGCGGGCCCACAGAGCGGCCGGTATTTCCCATATAACCAATCACCTGGTAGCGGTGAACAAACTGGCCCGGATGCACGATCGACAGCTGCATGTGACCGTAGCGAGTCTTGATGCTGTTTCCGTGGTCAATCGTCACGAAGTTTCCGAAGGTCGAACTCATCTGGGCGACTTCCACCACTCCATCGGCAGAGGCGTAAATCGGGGTCCAGCGTTCATTCGAGATATCCACGCCCTGGTGCATCTTGCCGACTTCACCCGTGACCGGATGGATTCGGGGACCAAAAGCAGAAGCGTAGCGGCCGTTTGTCGGAGAAATCGACGGTACGAATCGCCAGGCAGACATCTTCTGGTCCATGTACTTGTTCAGATTGCGGAAAGAAGCGTCGTTGTTCGCAAGCTTGCCCTGAATGCGCTGGGCAGTCTCGCCGAGAATCGACATCCGTTCGAAAACCGGAGACGTCTTGCGGAGCAAGAGCGAATCGGCACTGATGGAGCCACCCGTTCCCAGTTCTCTGGAAGCCTCGTCCTGCATCGGCAGACTGAAACGGGCATAGAGGCGGTTTTCGTCGTTAAAAAAGGAATTCGTCGTATTGGACAGGTAATCGAGGGTTCCCTGAATCTGGGTCATTTCGCGGTCCAGCTTGGCACGTTCGTTCAGCTGGTGATTCAGGACTCCGTCGTAGATGGTTGTGGAAACCACCTGCACCATAAACAGCAAGACACCTATCGCCACGAAGAAGCGGAGCACCGGCCATGCCTTGAAGAGGATCGCCGGCATGTGCAGCGTCACGGACTTCGAGGAATTCTGGAAGTGTATGGTTGTCTTGTAAAAATTCACGGCAGAAAAGATAGTAAAAGACCTCCAAAAAGCCAAACAAAAAACGTGATATTCATCAACCACATCCCGAGACGAAACAAAAAGCGCCGTTTTCGAGCAAAAAACAGAATTTCATCAAAATTAATGCAAGAAAAAAGTAAGTTTTTAGACAGGATTGTCGATATCGACAAACTTGGCCGGAATACCTAGTTCGGCCTGGATTTTATGAGCCAGATTGAGCACCCCGAAAATCTCGGTACGATGGTGCCCGCAACTGACAAGATTGAATCCCAGTTCCTCGCAAGTAATCGGAACAGCCTCCTTGATTTCCCCAGTTACAAAAGCATCGCATCCGAGTGAAATCGCTTCCTGGATTCCGCTCGCTCCCGAACCGCTACAGACGGCAACCTTGCGGATAATCCCGTTCCCGTAGAAAAGCGACTGCTGCACTCCGTGTTCGAACACGCTATTCAGGCATGTCAGCAAAGCCTCGCGCGAAACCTTCGTCGGAAACTGCCCCACCACACCGATCGTGCGTTCCCCCTCCTGCATAAACCCTTCGATTTTTTCCAGCCCCATTGCGCGGGCAATCGACACGTTATTACCCACTTCCATGTGGCCGTCGAGCGGAAGGTGGTAGCCGTACAGAGAGATGCCGTTATGCATCAGTCGGCGCATACGCTCGCCGAATTTTCCGACCAAGACACGATTTTCGCCATTCCAGAAACCGTTAGGATGGTGTACTATAATACAGTCGGCCTGTTCCTCGATAGCCGCATCGATCAGACGGTCACGGAAAGAAACTCCCGTCACGATTCGGTTCACCTTGTCGGACGCCTCTACGCAGAGGCCATTATTGCAATAATCCTTAAATGCCTGCGGGACTAGCAGGTCGTTCAGCCAAGTGGAAAAAACAGACAATTTCATATGACGGAAAATAGTAAAAATGCCCATTTTAAAAGACTGCCTGCGAAAAAAGGCTGTTCTCTTTTTTGGAGTTGCCAATCTTTATGCGTTTTTGTAGATTTATGCATAGAAAAATCTCAAACCCGTTTTTTCAGCGCTTGGGAATGCTCAAAAATGCGACTTTCTTTTTGGTGCTGGAAACATCAAGGAGCCTACATGGCACATTATCTTTTTACTTCTGAATCCGTATCCAAGGGACACCCGGACAAAGTCTGCGACCAGATTTCTGACGCAATCCTCGACGCATGCCTTGCGCAGGACCCGAACAGCCGCGTCGCTTGCGAAACGCTCGTGAACACGGGCCTCGTCGTGATTTCCGGCGAAATCACCACCAAGGCAGTCATCGACTACCAGCAGATTGCCCGCAAGACCATCAAGGGCATCGGCTACGTGAATCCGGAACTCGCCTTCGACTACAAGGGCTGCTCCGTGCTCGTCGCTATGGACAAGCAGTCTCCGGACATCGCCCAGGGCGTGGACGCCAAAGCTGCCGACGGTAAGGAAGACGACAAGCAGGGTGCCGGTGACCAGGGCATGATGTTCGGCTACGCCGTAAAGGAAACCAAGGAACTGATGCCGCTCCCGATCAGCCTCGCCCACAAGCTCATGGAAGAAATCCAGAACCTCCGCGAAAAGGGAAAAATCAAGTGGCTCCGTCCGGACGCCAAGTCCCAGGTGACGGTCGAATACGACGAAAACGACAAGCCGGTGCGCGTGGACACGGTCGTGATTTCTACCCAGCACGACGAATTCGTGAACGGCAAGGAACTCAAGCACGCCACGATCGAAAAGGAAATCATCGAAAAGCTCATCAAGAAGGTGATTCCGGCCAAGTTGCTCGACAAGAAGACCCGTTACCTCGTGAACCCGACCGGCAAGTTCGTGGTCGGTGGCCCGCACGGGGACTGCGGCCTCACCGGTCGTAAGATTATCGTCGACACCTACGGCGGCATGGGCCGTCACGGTGGTGGCGCCTTCAGCGGTAAGGACCCGAGTAAGGTGGACCGCAGCGCCGCCTACGCCGCTCGCTACGTGGCAAAGAACATTGTCGCCGCAGACCTCGCCTACCGTTGCGAAGTACAGCTCGCCTACGCCATCGGTTATTCCAAGCCGGTTTCCGTACTCGTGAACACCTTCGGCACGGGCAAGATCGGCGACCGCGAAATCGAAGCAATCGTTTCCAAGACCTTCGACCTTTCTCCGGCCGGCATCGTGAAGATGCTCGACCTCAAAAAGCCGGGCTACCAGGCAACTGCCGCGCTTGGCCACTTCGGCCGCACCGGCGCACGCTTCACCTGGGAAAAGACCGACAAGGCTGCAACTCTGAAGAAGCTCGCCAAGGTGTAAAAATCAATTATCCAAACACCTCCGGATATTGCAAAGCTCCCGAAAATTTTCGGGAGCTTTTTTTGTGGATTCCGTCAGTCGCACCGCTCCGTCCAAGATGAAGTTTCTACAAAAGTCATCCTCGACCGAAGGGAGGGCGGACAGCACCTGGCAAGTGGACGCCTTTGGCGTCCGCAATTTCGGCTCAACCATGCCAGAATGTAAACATTCTGTCGCGGCGTTCACCTTATATGCTTTTGTTGCCTTAGTGCGCACGGTCCCCGAATGGGGAGAATCCAAAGCTAATTGGCGTTTTTAAAACTGGAAATACAGGAACGGGTTGTAGCTCTGCGTAAAGAGCGCAAGCACGGCCACCACAAAAATCAGGAGCGCCACCGCCACTCGCTGCGGAGACACCTTGTCACACCAGTCATAGCTGCGGAACTTCCAGAACGAGAGCATAAAGGCGAGCGCCATAAAGAACTGGCAGCTCGGCGTAAAGATTTCCGCAGAAAGAATGGCATCGGCGGCACTCACCGCATTCAAGCCTAGCAAGCATTTCCACATACGCCAAGCTTCACCGATAGTATCGGCGCGGAAAAGCACCCAGCCGAATAACACAATAACCTGTGTCGCCGCAAGCTGTACAACCTTAGGCAACTTGTAGTAAAGCGCCTGCTTGTTGTTCGCGCGTTCCACAATCATGAAAAACGCGTGGTACAGTCCCCAGCATACAAAAGTCCAGTTTGCACCGTGCCACACGCCACTCACGAACATCACCAGGAACAAGTTGAAATACAGGCGGGCCGTTCCGACACGATTGCCTCCCATCGGAATGTACAGATAATCCCGGAACCAACTCGTGAGTGAAATATGCCAGCGCTTCCAGAATTCGGTAATACTCTTGGAACGGTACGGGCCGTCGAAGTTGCGCGGGAAATGGAACCCGAGCATAAGCCCAAGGCCAATCGCCATATTCGAATACGCCGAGAAATCAAAATAAATCTGGAACATGTAAGCGAGCGAACCCCACCAACTATTGAGCACGCCGGGCGCATCTGCCGCAAACACGCGGTCAGCAATGATGCCCACCTGATTCGCAAGGAAAATTTTCTCGGCAAAACCGAAACAGAAAAACACCATGCCGCGTACAAAATTTTCAAGGGTATGCGTGCGCGTTTCGAGTTCTTCAGCAACCGTATTGTAACGCACGATCGGACCCGCCACCAGCTGCGGGAACAAAGCCACGTAGCACGCAAACGTCGCAAAATTCTTGACCGGCGGAGCAGTCCCGCGCCACACGTCAATCGCATAGCTCATAGACTGGAACGAATAGAACGAAATACCTACCGGCAAAAGCACCGTCATTACCGAGAACGGCTCACAACCGAGCCTGGTCGCCACATCGTTAATGATCCCCATGCCAAACATGTAATACTTGAAATAAGCTAGCGCACCGAGGTTTACCGCGACAGCGACTCCAAGCGCAAGATTCCGTTGCAGCTTCGAGGCTCCCGGCGCCGAAATAAAGCGCCCCGCCACATACACCACCAAGGTGCAGCCAAACATCAGGAACACAAGCCACGGTTCAAGCCACCCATAAAAGATATAGCTGAAGACCGTGATGAAAAAGTTCAGCAATGAATGCTTCGCGTGCAGCTTGTACAACACGAAGTAGCCAACAAGAAACGTCGGCAAGAAATAGAACAAGAAAATCTGAGAGGAGAATACCATAGAGGATTGAGCTATGAGCGCGGGGCTAAAGCCCCTTTGAGGTATGGGGTCGTGATGAAGAAGTCAATATCAACAACAAATTCCCTCAAAGGGAGCCGCAGGCGACCAACCTCACCGCACAAAGCGAGTGAAACGAGCGACCTCATCACTCATTAACCTCGATAGCCAGGTAACGCGGAGATTCGTCATCAAAGTATTCGTCCTCGACGGCACCGTCCCAGTTGCCTTCGAGCGGCACAAGTTTGAGCTTATGCTTGGCCTTCGCCTTGAACTCGCCCACGTTGCCCTTGGACTTGTCGGCCATCTTGTCTTTTACCTTGCCGCGGGCGATCAGCGGATTGTAGACACCCACCAGAACTTCCTTGGCATCGAGCGAACCCGATTCCACCTTGAGTACCTTGTACTTGAAAACATAAACGTAACTGTACAGGTCATTACTAGGCATCTTGCCCGGGATTTCCGTAAGACGAGCTTCGACGGCAATGGGATCGGCCACCGCAAAGGCGACCACGGCCAGCAAAATGAACATCAGCTTCTTGAGCATAGGGATTCCTCGTTGTTAAAAATTCAAGTGTAACACGGAGCCGTTCGCATGACGGTCGGCATAGAAAATATGCAAATGGTGCCAGGTGTCATCTTTAGATTCAGTCTCCGGATTATCCTTCGGTTCAGACTGATCATCAATTTGTGCTTTTTCTTCTTCGGGAGCAACCGGTTTCGAAGAATCCGAGGTATCGCAACCATAAAAAGCCACAGCCAGCATACCGACTGCACAGAAACGGAAAATCTTGTTCATATATAACCCCATATCTTTTTTAAAAATAGCAACAATCAAACATGATGATGGAGTTGCGCAAGTGAAATTGCACTTATATGTTCAGGTATACGAAAAAGGTCCCGACTTTCATCGGAACCCTTTTCACTGCTTCACTTGGACTCGAACCAAGGACAACGCGATTAACAGTCGCGGGCTCTACCAACTGAGCTATGAAGCAATTTGTCTCTAACTTTCGTCAGATTATTTCGTCTTTGGGATTGCTCTCATCGACGGCACCAAATATAGATATTCAGGAAATTTCGTCAAGGGGTATAGGCGAATTTTTTGCGTTTTTTTTGAAAAAAAACATTTTCGAAATACTTTTTCGAAAAATCAGCCTTCACATTTCGCCTTTTTGACAAGTTCCGCCATTTCTTCGGGGTAGTCCAAACATTCAAAGGTGCGGGCATCCTTCCAATAAGGCAGCTGGATTTTTACCTTATAGGCATAGAGCATCTGCGAACGTCCGCCGAGGGCCGAAAGGTCTTCGGCGGAAAGGCCTTCTTCGGAATTGTCGACAGAGGGATCGCGGGACCAGGAGCGGGACATTTTCTCATAATAAATGCCGTCGAAACTGTAGAGGCGGTCGCCCAGAATCGGGAACCCGAGTTCCGCGAGATGAGCCCGAATCTGATGTTTGCGGCCCGTCAAGAGTTCCGCTTCGACCACTGAATATTTCGACTCGCCAGCGACAGGTTGCGAAAGTTCCCCCACGCCCATTTTGCGGAACCGCGTACGGCAAGGCTTTCCGTCAGCAAAATGATGCATCCGGAGCCGCAAACGGTCTGCGGGGTCTTCGCGCAAAGGCATTGTACAGTCAACGACGCCAGAGCTGCGGTCATACGCAACTACGCCAGAACTGGCTTCAGGCATGATGCCGGTGGAATCAACACCGAAATCCCCGCGGACAACCGCCATGTAGAATTTCTGCAGCAAGATACGATCAAGATTCTTCTGAAACCTGGCCGCCGATTCCGCGTACTTCGCAAACAACATCAGCCCACCCGTATCGCGGTCCAGGCGATGCATCGGAGTCGCAGTCTCGTAATCGGTTCCCCTACGCACGATTGCCGTAAACGTATTGTAGAAGATATGCCCCGTATGGTGTACCGGCACGCCCGCAGGCTTTGCCACCAGCATAAACTCATCGTCTTCGAAAACGACCTTAAAGTCCGTCGGCACTTCGGGCTCGGTGTAATTCGTTACATGGTAAAGCACCTTGTCGCCACGGTGTATAACCGTCTCAAGGTTTGCCTCCGAACCGTTCACCGTCAAAAATCCGCCCGATATTTTTTCGCCCCACAATTTTCGACTATGGTAGGTAAAACGTTTGCAAAGAGAATCGAGCAATAGCCAGCCCTCATGCTCAGGCTGAACAACGCTCTCAAAAAACATATCAGAAGGAACCATAGGCAATTCAGATTTTAGAGTTCAGAATTCGGAGTTTATTTTCTGTATTCAAAATTCGAATTTCAGTGTTGAATATCATTCATAATTCCGAAATCCGAATTCCGAATTAGTCCCTATACAGTCCTCGCTGCTTGATATACTCGTACACTTTCGGGTGAAGTCCCTTAGGTTCTTCGCCACACAAGAGCGCCTTACGAATAGCCGTACTCGAATAGACGCCCTCGAAGCCCTGTTCCGGTCCAAGCCAAAACAAATTTGCATAGCCCTTCGCCTTGTGCGCCTCTATATCCGGCCTCGGATAACCGTTACGAGCAAAAACAATCAGTTCAATGTCGCGCAACAGCAAATGTCCATTATAATTGGTACCGAAAAAATGCATCGGGTCACGCCAATGCGGAATGCCTTCGTAGGTATCGGCACCCGTCAGCAGGCGAAAGTTGATGTCCGGGAATTTTTCCTTGAGTCCGCACAAGAATACGTACGATCCCCTGAAATCGCCCTGCTGAATTTCCAAGTCCGACAGAATCAGCCGCGGATCACCTTCCATGGCAAGTTCCAGCATGGCGAAACGATCTTCGGGACTTGCGTTCAATTTCTTGTCCCAGCGGTCGGGACTCGGCATAAACCAAACTTCGTCACAAAAGCCCCTTTCAAGACAGGTCTTCGCAACCCGAATATGATCCAAGTGAACTGGATCGAAAGCACCCCCTAAAACAGCTACATTCTTCATAACCATTTAATTTTAGAACACGTATGCGGCAAAGCCAATATTCATCTGCAATCGCCCACCATGCACCTTCTTTTCCAGGAACGGATCATAGTGCGAAAGCACCCAACGGTAACCGACTTCGGCAAAGAGAAGAGTCTTCGAAAAAATATAGAGGAGTGAACCGAAACTGGCTCCCCATTCATTCCAGGCGACATCTCCCAAGTCACTCAATTCCTTGACTCGCGAATAGGATCCCATCACATAGGCATTACCGAATATATGGGCGCCCAATTCAAAATCCCATTCAGAATGGTCGATATCGTAATCCTTCTCGTCGTCGGATTCTTCACAGTAGCTGAATAAACCATACCCAACACGGAATACGCCAAGTCCCGGATACCAGACACCTACCATCGGTTCTATCTGACGAAGCCCTACGCCACGCTCGGAACCAACACCCGTTCCGGAACCAAAGCCAAGCGCGCCACCCACAATCAAGGGCGTACGGATTCCACCTAGCATCGAGCCTCCGCCTGCATCTTGAGCAAAAGCGAACGCACAGCACAAAAAAAATAGCGCAAAGATTCTTTTCATATTATCCTCACGACACCGCAATCACGGCAACACCCAGTCCGACCAGGACATTCACCGCGGCATCCACCTTGGTCAACTTGAAAAATTTCGGACGAATGGAGTCTTCCCTGAAAATCTGCGAAATTTCAAAATGCGAAAGCAACATGGACACCGCCATTTTCGCAAGGACACCCGCAACAATCCAATAGGCAAAATCCGAAAGGTAAACTAGCGTCACAAATAAAAGCGACAACACGCCCGTCAGCAAGAAATTGGAACGGCGCACGGCCCCTTCATCGGATTCGTTCTGTAGGGCAAGCGTCTTGAATTCCTTCACTTTCTCGCAAATGGCTTCATAAGAGGTCAAAAGTTGGTGCAGGTTATACCCCACCATCACAATCGATGCGACCAAGGTAATCTTTACCGCAATATCCATCTATCCCCATTCCCCTAGTTTCTCGAATTCAAAATGCGCAGGTAACTTGCGTAACGGGCGCGGGAAAGTTTTCCCGATTCCACAGCAGCACGCACGGTGCAACCCGGTTCTTTCAGGTGTTTGCAGTTGCTGTACTTGCAAGTAAATAGGTCGCCCTCGAAAAAGCCCGGGAAAATCTTGGCGAGCGTTTCGCCATCCATATCGTCTTCACCATTCGACAGGCCGATGCTACGAATCCCCGGTGTATCAATGACGTAACCACCACCGGGAAAATCAAATAGGCTCGAAGAAGTCGTCGTATGCCTGCCCTTGCCATCGCGTTCACGCACGGCGCCGGTTTCGAGTTCCGCTCCAGGCACAAGTGCATTCACCAGAGTTGACTTACCGACACCGCTCTGTCCACTGAATACCGAGGACTTTCCGATCAGTTCTTCGCGAAGCATATCAAGCCCAACGCCATTTTTTACACTCACGGGAATCACCTTGTCCACGATGCTCATGAAGTCGCGGATATCTTCGCTCAGGTCAGCCTCACCGTTCGGCAACAAATCCATCTTGGTGAGCACCAGCACGAACGGCAAATTATTCAGATTTGCCGCGAGCAAAAAACGATCCATGAACCCGTAATTGAATTCGGGTTGCGTCACGCTCGCAACAATCACCACCTGGTCGATATTGGCGGCCAAGGTCAGCTTGCGCCTAAAACTGTCGCGAGGCCCAGGACGCTTGAGTTCGCTCTTTCGCGGAAGCACGCGCACCACGCAATACTTCTGCGAGCCAACGCCTTCGCCGCTATCTTCGTCCTCGTTTACCTGTCCCAAGAGGACGCGGTCGCCCACCGCCGGGAATTCACCCAGCGCCTTCGAAGTCGTTGCGCGGTACATGGCGGTAACAATTAAATTCGGAGTTTGGAGTTCGGAGTTCGGAGTTAATAATTCTGAATTCTGAATTCCGAATTCTGAATTTGAAGCCGAAGGCTTCAATCTCACTTCGCAGGTACGGCGGTGCACTTCGACTACCAGGCCTTCGACGCAGTCCTCTTCGCGAATTTTTTCAAGCGGGTCCTTGATTTTCTTGAGCCGGGGATTCTTGAATTCGCGGCTGAAACGTTCCTTGATGGGGCGTTCATCGACAACGCCTGATTCCATTTCACGCATCACGTCAATACGCCTGCTGCGGTGATCGCGGCGGGTCGGCCTTACGCGTCTAGGTTCGCGTTCGTCTTCGAATTCGCTATCAAGCATTGCGCTTTTTTTCTTTATCGTTTTTCTTGCAATTTAGAAAATCCGGCAAAGTTTCTTCGAGTTCTTCTTCTGAAACGGGCCTATCCTGACGAATGGATTCCATCAGGAAATGGATTGCCTTTAGGCGACCGTTGCATTTCTCGATACAGTTATCGTAAAAACCCTTCGTCTTGTAGTCTCCTTCGACCACACGCTCGGACGCATACAGAAAATGTTCCACGCAAATCGAAAGTTGCTCGGCTTCCGCCCGCAAATCCACTAAGTTGCTCTTGGTAAAAAACGGCATAGAATAAAAATAGTAAATAAATCTACGCCCACAAAAACAGCGAGCCACATCACGGAGCCAGTCTGGAAACCGTAACTATGAAGCCCTACTCCAAGCAGGTTGATTCCGAACCAGCAAAGGAACGTGACGACGACATTGAAACAGTTCAACAACACAAAAACGCGCGCAGACACGATGCGGCCAGCACGCAAGTGAAGCGAAAGCATTGCCCACAGAATCACGAACAGGGCGCCACATTCCTTCGGGTCAAAGCCCCAAAAACGACCCCATGCAAAATCGGCCCACACCCCGCCCAGGAGCGTACCGACAATCGTAAACACTGCCCCGAAAACGAGTGTTCCGTAAAGCAACGAATACAGCGGCGAACCTTTGGGCTGTTCCGCAGAGGGTAATGCCGCTGCGCCGCGGACAAGCACCAAGTGCGCCACCACACCCGACAAAATCATCCCCGCGAATCCAAGTGCAATCGTAAAAACATGAACCGTCAAAAAAACGGAGGAATTGAGTACCGCGGGAATCGGCTGAAAGGTATCGCCCGGTTCCAACACGAACTTCGCAAAAAACAGGAGCACCGACGCCATCAGAGTTACAGGCACCATCAGTGTATACGTGCGATTCTTGCAGAAAAAAAACGCTCCCGTTTCAAACGCCATCAGAATTAACGACACCATCAGTACGATTTCGTACAAACTAGACATTGGAGGACGTGCGGCTACATAAGCGCGCATGGCCAACAGGGCTAGCAAGACAGCGGATGTCATCATACAAGTCATATTAGCAGCCACATCTAATTTTCGAGACTTGTAAAGCGTATTGACCGACGCCAAAAAGCACGCAAGCAAGGCAAATACAAAGCTCCACAGAGTCAGTTTTAGCCAATGATACGCCACTTCGGCTTTCAGACGGTGCGGATTCACCGACAAAGCGACGGGCGTATTCCTAGCAACAATCGAAAACGCGGAACGGTCCGACACCGACTCGTACAAGCGCACATTAGAATACAGACGTTTCATTTCAAGTGTCGCCGGATGTTCGTCGTTACGGCTCGCATAAAGCTGCAACACGTCTCGCACAGCATTCAATTCGGCATAGCTCATGTAGCGTTTTTCTGATGGCAAGTGCAACGCCTCGGACACATCGGCGCGAAGCACCTTGAACAGCGCCAGATGTTGGGCATTTTCCGGAGCTTTTACAAGCAACAGCGCCACTTCCCTTGCCGAAAGCTTCCCTTCGCACGCATCCGCCTCGCGACACTTATAAGTCGTCTTTCCACTTAAATCATCCAGAAATCCGCGTGCAAAGGAATCAAAGGGGCGCACCGCGGAATCCACCAGGACCGGCGCCGTCGCCGAAAGCCCATCCCCCACCGGAATCGGACGCACCGATGCCTGGGCTTTCATCGGAAGCATTGCCACCAGTACGGCAAAGAACGGCAAAAGTTTCAGCACCCGTGCAGAAGCCTTTCCGCCTCGCATCTTAACGGTATAATGAAAAACAGCCCCAAGCAAAAATAGGGCCATAAATGCATACGGTACAAAATGCAACGGGTCGTAACAAACCTTGTACATCGAGATGACCTTATCCTCCGACATTCGGAAGTCCCCCCGGAAATGTACATAGTAAGGCCAACCTGTGAGCAAAACGGATTCATCCAGATTCACGGGCTCTGCACCCAAGCTATCGTTTGCCGCATAGAACTTGACCTTCTGCGCTGTTTCGCTGGATTCGGGAAGTTCTGTCGAATTCAAGGCAAACACATCAAACCCGTTATATTCCCGCTTGATTTCACTACCGACAACACCGCCGACTAGCAATACCAACAAAGCGAGATGCATCATCCAAAGGCCCGCATTTTTGAATCCGCGGGGCATGCGACACATAAGCGAAGCTACCAGATTCACAGCCGCCAACAAGGCAAGTCCCTTGAAGGCAGGCAGCGGAATCACTCCCATCATCCAGATGAAATAGCTATCGAAAAAGCGATCTATCGCTACCGATGCCGAAAGCCCAGACGCCTCCGCATTCGCCTGCGCCAGCACCCCCCAGAACGTGAGTACCAGAAACGCCACAAGGACCGCGGCCGTTACCCTCAGCGATGCCATCTTTCTTAAAGATTCACTCGTCTTTCGTCTCACGTCCCTCGTCTAAATAGCCTCCACCCATACAAACTTACTTTCGTCCAGTCGCTGCTCCCCGTCAAAGCGGTAAGCCGCCAACCGGCCATCGCCACGGTAACCTGCCACGCTGAAATCAAGGCAGCAAACGTTATCGCGAACTAGCTTCGGGATTCCAGTCAACCAATAATGTCCAAAAAAGACCGGGCGTTCCTCTTCTCCGTAAAAATTCCGAGCTTGAACCTCTGACGGCACTTCTTCCTTCACGTCCATCGATACTCCCGGCTGGAAACTAAGTTCGCTGAAGCTCGCCTTTTTAGGGTCTAGCCACCAGGCTATTCGCGTCTTGACTCGTCTTACGCCTTCGGCATCGGTAAAGTATTCTCCCTTGGGCAAATACATCTCGGGACCTTTCAAGACCGTACTCATCGGATTGAACAGGCTGTCTTCAAATTCAAAGTCCTCGTCGTTGGCGCGGGCAATCAGCTCGTCGAAATTTCCGTCGGCAAAGCAGCCTATACCTTCGCGACGCAGCGTCGCGATTGCATCAGCATCGAAACAGGCATGTTGCGCCCTGAACGATTCCGTCTCCAGATACAACGGCAGCGTCTTTACGAAATCCAGCGCATCCAGAAATTCCTGCTTTCGCCCGACAAAATCCGCAACAGTCCGCGAATGAATTGCGACCTTGTTGAAGCTGTGTTCACGCAAGAAACCGTCCTTAAACCGGCTTAGAAAATGGCCGCCGCCCGCACCGTTCCTTTGCCAGAACGAGAGCATATTGAACTCGTGGTTTCCCATCAGGGCCACCGCCGACCCCGCATCGCGCATCGCACGCACCAAGTTCAGCGTTTCACGCACTCTGGGGCCACGATCCACATAGTCGCCCAGGAACACCACCGAACGCGCGCCGCCCGGATAGCGAAAGGCCCCGGCAGACTCGACATAACCGAGCTCTTTTAGCAGGACACGAAGTTCTTCGCAATGCCCGTGAATATCTCCAATAAAATCAAGTGAATTCGTCATACGCAAGTCATATAATATGCAATCAAGCCGCCCGTTACCGCACAAATCAGCACCACTGCCGGAATAATCGGCCGGCGCATCGACTTAGCTCCTAGTACACAAACCAGGACACCCTTGGTAATCGTATTGGCAAGACTTGCAAACAACAGGGCAAGCACTAGTTCACGCACGGCAAGCCCCGACTTTAAATTCATATCGATTACGGAGAACGCCACCGCGTCCATCTCGGCGGCACCGCCCAGAAAGCTACACGCCAGCAAGGCGCCCGAGCCCAGGTAAACACGGGCTGCATTCGCGACAAACATAACGCAAGTAAAAATCACGCCGAACTTGATGGCAGGCAACAGTTTGAAAGGATTCGTAAAGTCCGCCGACTTTTGCCGATGATCGCGAAATTCCCTCACCTTAAGATAAAGCGCATATCCCAGCGCCGGCACCACCGGAAGCAACAGGGGCAACAGCAGGGGTTTGGCAAGAGTGCTGCTCAAGAAGATACATATCAGATAAAGACGCGCATACATTACCGCCCAACTCAAGACAATTCCGAGCGTAAAGTCCGAAGCATAATCCTCATTTTCGCGGCTGCGTCCTGCCAGATTGAGTGTAAGTGCCGTACTGCTCGCAAGCCCGCCCAGCAAACCCGTGAGCCAGATTCCCTTGCCCGGCCCCACAAGTTTAATCAGGCCATACCCCACAAAGCCGATTCCCGAAATGAACACCACGAATAACCATATGGAGCGCGGGTTCAGGACTTCAAGACCGGGAGGGCCATAGGACTGGTTCGGCAGGAAAGGCAAAACGAGAGCCGTTATCACAGCAAACTTTACAATCGCAATGATATCTTCTTTCGAAAGCTTTTGAGCGAAGGCATGCAGCTGTTCCTTCGCCGAAAGCACCCAGAGCATCACGACGACAATCACGCAAGATTCAGGCAAGCGGCCATACCAGCAAATTCCGCCCAACAGATACACGATAATAACGGCAACGCTTGTCGTAATTCCATTTTTCCCCGTAGGAAGTCCATCCGCGGCGCGCCTGCCCAGGGCAAACGAAATGTGCGAAGCGAACAACAATAGAGCCATTACCACAAATCCAGCCACAAAGGGAGCGACGCCACCCATCTGGTCCGAAAGAAGCGCCGCCATGGCCCCTGCGAGTCCGACCAAGGTAAACGTGCGAACCCCGGCCGGATGCCTATCCGACTGGTCAAAATAAGTATGTTCGCGCTGCAAGCCTATAATCAGGCCAATGCCTATGGCTGCCGCCAAACGATAAAAAACATTAAAATCAAGCATACCCTATTTTCTCACCAGGTTCGACTGCATCTCCGATTTCATGGCGTACATACGTTCGTCCGCCAGATCATACACATACTCAGACTCAAACCGCCCTTTCCGCTGTTCCGCAGAATACTTATCCGCCAGTTCATGTCTGAACGCTATTCCATAGGCCACTTCTAGGGGAACAGGCAACTCGGCCCCGCGCTTTTTCTGGAGTTCCGCCATCTTGGCCAAGGCCTGGTCCATTTCGGCATGGTGTTCGCTACGGACAACCATTATAAATTCGTCGCCGCCCAGTCGAATGGCGGTCCCGATTCCCTCAAAGGCTTCCTTGAGCGCCTGCGCAAAGGCCTTGATTAGGGCATCTCCCATACCGTGCCCGTAATTGTCGTTCACATATTTCAAACCGTTCAAGTCAATGCTCATGATAGCATAGTCACTGTTTCCCCTGTCGAGCACCTCGAAAATCTGCTTACACTTGGCCCGATTGAAAAGTCCGGTCAGGGAATCCAGATACGCGATGTTTGCCAACAAATCGCGTTCTGCCTTGTGAGACTGCAGGCGAGACAAATGAACAACGAAACTGACCATCAGCAACAATACGAAGATGAACGTTCCCATCGGCAAAAGCGAATTATCACTGAGATTATGTCCAAACATCTCCGTTTGATTAATCTTGTACCGTACAAGTTCCAGCATGGCAAAACCGACAAAGACAAAGCACGCCACAGCGAAAATTTTTCCGGACATGTCCATGCGCCGATTGTAAATCGCTCCGCACGCAATAAGCGCGATAACGGCCAAGCCTATATAAATATGGAAAATCCAAAGAGTTCTTGAAAAATGGACAATATCCATAAAGTGAAGGGTTGACAAAGCAACGAAAACAAGAATGCCAATCGCATTGATTCCTATCAGTACATACCACTTCCAGCGCAGGATTTTTCCTTTACGCATCCGAACAAGCAAAAAGCTGAAGGGAATCGCGGAAAACAGGAGCGAGACATATTCAAGCGACGTGTTGAACACCAGGTTCATCGAAAAAATCTGCGCCAGTTTCGTATAACATAAGGTCCACAGGCCGAGCGAAAAAGAAAGCAGACCGATCATCAGCAACCTGAAATAAGACACCCCGTAGATAGAGGCGCACGCCCCGGCAATGACCGACAAGGCTCCGAATACAACAAGAAACAAGCCGAATACTAGCGATGAAAAACGGGTAGCATTAAAGTCGCTGTTCGCCTCCCAGGGAGTAAGGAGTTCAAATTTCGGCGCATAAAGAGGCATGTCGTTTTCACTTTCTACAAAAACAAAGCGAACGGCACAGTTGGTATCGCAAACCATCGGATAAAAATAATGGTATCCGTTTCCGACCAGCGTCCCTTTTTCAAAGTCGCTTTTCCCGTACGAATACAGCATTATATCGTCTTGGTAAATTTCAATCAGCTTATGATAAGTAAGAAAGCGAACCACAAGAGGATGACCGGGCGGCAACTCGTTCTGAACAAAAATACTATCACCGCGTTGCAAAACAACATTGTTTTTCTGAACGGCAGACAAACCGTTATAGGTAAAGCCCCCGCTTTTATAAGAAACAGCCCAGTCGTGTTGCGGAGAATATGTTTCGCTGGCGGCCCCCTGTTTGGCAACAATCTCAAAAAAAAACTGGAACAGCACCACGACAAAAATCGCCACGGCACCTGCTATAAACAGCTTTTTCGTATTGATGGTCATCGGCATAAGAGTCACCTCTCTTAGCGCTCCCACACCTCGAAAATCGTCGGGTAGTCGTTCTTTTCGTCGGCATCGAAACGTTCCTCGCTCACCTTATGCCAGCCGCATCCCCATTCGGGGAACAGCACGTCACCTTCGACATCGGCGAGGACTCGCGTCACATAAAGTTTCTGCACCAGGGGCATCGCCTCGCGGTAGACCGCCGCGCCACCAATGATAAAGCATTCTGTTTCGTGGGCGGCGCGAGCCGATTCAATCGCCTGCGAAAGATTGCCACACACGATGCAGCCCGGAGCCTCGAACGCCGCATTGCGCGTCAGCACGTAATTGGTGCGGTTCGGAAGCGGGCGTCCGATATCGTCATAATTCTTACGGCCGAGCACAATCGAATGCCCCGTCGTAATCGCCTTGAATCGCTTGAGATCGGCGGACAGGTGCCACGGCAAGTGTCCGTCGCGTCCAATGACGTTATTCTGAGAAATTGCGACTATTGCAGAAATCAACATAAGACACTCCGAATTCTGAATTCCGAAATCCGAACTCAAACCGCAATGGGAGCCTTGATGGTCGGCCACGGGTCGTAATCCACGAGTTCAAAGTCCTCGAACTTGAATTCAAAAAGGTCCTTGATTTCGGGATTCAGCTTCATGCTCGGCAAATTGCGCGGCGTACGAGAAAGCTGCTCCTTCACCTGGTCAAAATGGTTAGAATAAATATGCGTATCACCTAACGTATGGATGAACTCCCCCGGTTCGTAGTCACAAACCTGGCAAAGCATCAAAGTCAAAAGGGCGTAAGAAGCGATATTGAAAGGAACCCCGAGGAAAGTATCGGCGCTGCGCTGGTACAGCTGGCAGCTGAGCTTGCGCTTGCCCGAAGCCCCTACACCGCCCACGTAGAATTGAAACAGACAGTGGCAAGGCGGCAACGCCATCTTGTCGACTTCGGCAACGTTCCAGGCACATACCAAGTGACGACGCGAGTCGGGATTATTCTTGAGGCTATTCACCAGATTCTTGATCTGGTCGATATGTCCGCCATCGGGAGTCGGCCAGCTACGCCACTGATGTCCATAAACAGGCCCCAGATCGCCGTTTTCGTCAGCCCATTCGTCCCAAATAGTCACCTTGTTGTCGTGCAGGTACTTGATGTTTGTATCACCCTTCAAAAACCACAGCAGTTCATGGATAATCGAGCGAAGGTGAAGCTTTTTCGTCGTCAGGCAAGGGAAACCCTTGGAAAGGTCGTAGCGGCACTGGCGTCCAAACACGGAGCGCGTTCCCGTACCGGTACGGTCGGAGCGATCCACCCCGTTTTCCATAATATCTTTGAGCAGGTCTAGGTATTGTTGCATACAGTCAATTTAATAAAATGTGAAATGTGAAGTGTGTAATGAGAAATGAATAACCACACATTCCACATTACACATTCCTCATTGTAATCACTCCCTGAATATTTCCACGCGCTTGTACTGTTTCACCTTTTTGTCTTCGGTAACGGCATTCTGCAACAGATACTTGTTCAGCGCCTGCAGAATCAGGTCCTGAGTATGTTTCGGAACAGGCTTCTTGCCGAGACGGGCCTTCTGCACCATCTTGTGGTTCAAATTGGCCGGGAGCATTTCCACGAGGTCATGGTTGGAGGCTTCCAGGGACTGGAGAATTTCGTCGAGTTTGGTCATAGAGGAGTAGGAAGTAGACAGTGGTTAGTTGTTCGTATCTAAAATAGAAAAAGTCCCCGGCGGTATGCCAGGGACTTTATTCAAAGGTTAGCGAGGATTACTGAACCAAGTTGCTTTCGCACCGGGTACCGTCGTTATCCGGCGTTACGAAGTGCATTTCGATACGGCGGTTCATTTCGCGGCCTTCGGCGGTGCTGTTGTCATCCACCGGGCAGCTGGAACCCATACCGACAGCCTTGATGCGATCCTTCTTGACGCCCGCCTTGGTGAGCACCTTCATCACTTCCTTAGCGCGGTTTTCGGAAAGTTTCTGGTTGGTCTTTTCCTTACCCACGTTGTCGGTGTGACCCTGGATCACGATCTTCAAGTCCTTATAGCTATCGTCTTCGACAAGCTTCTTGGCCACATTCTTGAGGATCTTCTTGGCGTTAGATTCCAAGGTAGACTTGCCGCTCTTGAAGGTCACGCCATCAAGCTTTTCAGCAGCCTTCTTCGGGCAGCCGTGACCATCGTCACCCGCTTCATCCGGGCAGCGGTCGATACCGGTACAGACGCTTTCGAATTCCTTCTGGAGCTTCTTGGTTGCAACCCATTCAGAGCAGACACCGTCCTTATCCGGGTCCGGATCGTCGTCAATCGGGCAACCCTTGTTCCATTCAGGACCGGCTTCAAGTTCGCAACGGTCGTAGCCGTGGCACATATCCTTGAACTGCTCAAGGGCCTTTTCCTTCGTGACCCACGGAGAGCAGAGGGAGTCGCCATCCGGGTCCGGGCTTTCCTTCGGGCAACCCTGGGCAAACGCTTCGCCGGCTTCGGTCGGGCACTTGTCAACGCCCTGACAGATTCCTTCGTACTGTTCGAGCATATTCTTCTCGGTCACCCACGGATCGCAGAAGCCATCCTGGTCGGTATCCGGATTGCCGAGCGGGCAACCTTCGTTGTTCATCGGGCCAAATTCGGTCGGGCACTTGTCGATACCCTTACAAGACTTGTCGATGAACCATTCCTTCGCCATCGCTTCGTCTTCAGCAGCCTTTTCGAAGTAGAAGCCCATCTTCTTTTCGGTCACCCACGTGTCGCAGAGGCCGTCGTTATCGGCATCCGGATCATCCCATGCGCAACCCTTGTTCGCAGCGGAACCGGCTTCGCCCGGGCACATATCGTAACCCTTACAGACATCGGCAAATTCTTTCAGCAAGCCTTCGTCGGTGACCCACGGAGAGCAGAGACCGTCTTCATCCGGGTCCGGTTTCTTGGTCGGACAACCGTTGAAGTTGGGAGAACCTGCCTGGCTCGGGCATTCATCGATGCCTTCGCAAACGCCAGCAAACTTCTTGAGCAACTTCTTCTGAGAAACCCATGCGTCGCAAACGCCATCACCATCGGCATCCGGATTGTCAAGCGGGCAACCATCGTCACCTTCGCCAGCTTCGTTCGGGCACTGGTCAATGCCTTCGCAAACTTCAGCGAATTCGGATTCGAAGCCCTTTTCTGACACCCAGGAATCACAGATGCCATCTTCGTCGGCATCCGGATTGCCCAGCGGGCAACCCTGGTTCAGACGGTGACCGACATCGTCCGGGCACTTATCTTCATCATCCGTCACGCCGTCGCCATCGCGGTCCTGAGCAAGCAGATAGCCGCTCCAGGTAAGGCCGCCATATACGGTGTACTGCGGGTTCACGCGGATTCGTTCCACCTGAACACCCCACGGGCGTTCGCCGTTTTCAAGCGTGCTGGCTGCGATAAACTTGTCGCCGCCCAGGTAGTAAGAAGCACCCATGTGCAGGTCGACACCCACCGGCAGGTGGAAGACGAGGGCACCGGTCAGCTGCTTCATGTCAAGTTCGCCGTCGCGGTTATCAATGCACTGACCTTCAATACAGTATTCATAATTGCTCGTCTGGATGTCCCAGTAATATTCTACGAACAAAGAGAGGAAGTCCATGAAGTAGACTTCGGCAGCGGCGCTCATGAACGGAAGCGACATGTAGTCGCTGTTCGTCGTGTAGCGGAAACCACCGTTCAAGTGCAACAGGAACGGGAAACCGTCACCGCCGTCCATCTTGCTCAGGTCCATAGACACGGCAAGACCGCCCTTGATGGTGGTATTCTTGGTACCGTACGGATAGGCCATGCCGTTTTTCTTGTTGACATATTCCGGTTCGCGGATCCAGAGCCCCTGCTTTTCATTATTGGCCGTTCCGGCAGCGACGCCGCCAAACACGGCAACGTCGAACACCTGGTCTTCGGGCAGTGGGAAACGGGCCTTCAAGTCCACCTTGAGGTTACCCACATAGCCGACCTTGGTATTCGGAACAACAGCACCACCGGTACCGTCGCTATAAACACCTTCAGCGTTAAACTGGTCATAATAGACGGGCATCGTCACGCCCAAGTCAAAGTAGTGCCAGATACCGATAGCAAAACCGATGTAGGCGCTTCCACCCACATAGTCCGCGACCGGGGCGCTCTTCTGAGCACCGGCGGCATCAATTTCAGAAATTGCAACCCCAGTTGCATCATTGTTCGGGAACATGTCATTGCCAAAGGTTGCGTCGCCCAAAAGGGTAAACACAAGCTTGGAATGTCCAAGGGAATGAGCCGCCTGGGTCTTATTCACACCCACGAAGCCTTCCTTGTTAATCGTCTGGGGATGTCCAGCAAAGGCGGAAGCCGCCAGCGCAAGGGCAAGACCCATAGCTACCTTTTTCATAGCATCTCCTTATATTGGGCAACCTACCAAACAAGGCTACCCCATTTAACTATCCTAAATATAGTTTATTAATGAAAAAAACACATTTTATAAGATAAAAAAGAGACAAAAAATCAATATTTTTGTGACCATAGTGCCTAAATTGGCGAAATTTCGCCCATTTTTAGTCTACAGGAGTAAAAGTCTTTTCAAAATACTCAGGATAAAGGCGACAGATACTCGTGTGACCGCACTTCCCCACAATAATATGGTCAAGGACGGGAATCTGCAAAATACGGCCCGAGGCGCACAGAACACGGGTAATGGACAAATCCTCTTCACTCGGCACCGTCGCACCCGAAGGATGGTTATGGGCGAAAATTACCGACACGGCACGGTCCTCGATTGCCTTCACGAAAGCCTCGCGCGGGTGAATCGGCGTACGGTCCACCAGCCCCTTGGTCAGTTCATGCACACGGATGACATGGTTCGCCGCATCGAGAGTCGCCAACACGAAGCGCTCCTGCGACTCGTACTTCAAAAAAGAAAGCCGAACGACAATATCTTCGGGACTTCCCACGAACATTGCCTTTCCGCTCAAGATATAGCGCCCCGAAAGCTCCAGGCACGCAAGCACCTGGGTCGCCTTGACGCGCCCAAGTCCGCGAATCCGGCGCAGCTTCTGGAGCGTCGGCATTTCGGTTTCTTCCGAAAGGAAATCCGCCAATTTCCGCGAAAGTTCGAAAACATCGCAATCCTGACAGCCGCTACCGAGAATCAGCGCCAAAAGTTCCTCGTTGCTCATGGATGATGCCCCCATCCGCTCGATTTTTTCGCGAGGGAGAAGAGGATTCATTGCCGAAAGATCCTTCGAAGAAGATATGTAGAGAGATTCAGCCTTTGCCGGCGCAATCTGAAATTTTTCTTGAGTCATCATTTTTCCTTTTTTGGGGGTAAACCTATTATATATACGCACAACTCCAGAAAAATGAGAAAATGAGTAGGAACGAGGTCAATGGATTCCCTCCCGTTGGTCGAGAACGACATTAATTGGAGCCGTCATCCTGGCTGGGGTGCCGCGACCGACGGGTTTCAGACGAGAAACGGCTCGCAGAAAATTATCTAAAACTTACATTTTTCAATTTTACAGTCAAAAACATTTGTTTTTAATTTGTATAAAATCAAAAATTTTAAAAGTTCATCAATTTCACAAGACTTTTTCACGAAACTTTTTGTTCAAAATTTCAAATTTAAGCCAAAAACATTAGGATTTTTCAGAAAAAGCACCTTTCTGCGCGGCGTTTTTCTCAAAAATTTTCAACTTTTTTCAGTTTTTTAGCATAAATCTCTTGCCACTAGGGGTCATCCGTTCTATATTTTCCGCATATTTTTTAAATAACAACCCGTTAAGTACAGGAAATTATATGGCAAATTCTCCATTAAGTGGCGCAGAGGTGATTATCGAATGCCTCAAGCGCGAAGGAATTGATACCATTTTCGGTTATCCCGGTGGATCGGCCATCCCGATGTTCGACGCCATTCTGGATTCCAATATTAAAGTCGTGTTGACCCGCCACGAACAGGGTGCCACCCACATGGCCGACGGTTACGCTCGTCAGACCGGCAAGGTCGGCGTCGCTCTCGTCACCAGCGGCCCGGGCGCCACCAACACCTTTACCGGTATCTACACCGCCCTTATGGATTCTAGCCCGATTGTGGTTCTTGCCGCCCAGACGACCACTCCGAACTTGGGTAAGGACGCCTTCCAGGAATGCGATACCAGCGGTATGACTTTTGCAGCCGTGAAGCATTCTTACTTGGTGAAGGATTCCAACGACCTTCCGCGCATTATGAAGGAAGCTTTCCACATCGCACGCAGCGGCCGTCCGGGCCCCGTGCTGATCGACTTGCCGAAGGACGTGACCGCAGGCCCCTGCACCGCTCCGTTCACCGACAAGATGGACCTTCCGGGTTACAAGATTCCGAGCTACGCTTCTACTGAAAGTGTCGAAAAGGCCGCCGAATACCTGAAGAAGTCCAAGAAGCCGCTCTTGCTCGTGGGCCACGGTGCCATGATTTCGGGCGCTAGCCGCCAGGTGAAGGAACTCGCCGAAAAGTTGAACGCCCCCGTGGCATGCACTTTGCTCGGCCTTGGCACCTTCCCGACCGACCATGAACTTTCTTTGGGCATGCTCGGCATGCACGGCACCGTGTACGCCAACAAGGCTGTTCTCGATTGCGACTTGATTCTTTCGATCGGCAGTCGCTGGGATGACCGCATTACCGGTAAGCTTGACGTGTTCTGTAAGGACGCCATCAAGATGCACATCGACATTGACCCCGCCGAAGAAGGCAAGGTGTTACAGCCGGATGTGTTCATGTGCGGCGATGCAAAGCTCGTTCTGGAACAGCTCCTGCCGCTCGTGGGTAAGCTCGACACCGCCGAATGGGTGAAGACTTGCCAGTCCTGGAAGAAGCGTTTCCCGCTGACCTACCCGAAGCAGGGCGGTCTCCGTATGCAGCACATTGTTCAGACTGTTAGCGACCTCACGCAGGGCAAGGCCATTGTCACGACTGACGTGGGCCAGCACCAGATGTGGGTGGCTCAGTTCTTCCACACCAATTATCCGCGCCAGCTCCACTCCAGTGGCGGTGCAGGCACCATGGGCTTTGGCCTCCCGTCTTGCATTGGCGCCGCTTTCGGCAACACGACCGGTTGGCCGGTAGTGACCTTCTGCGGTGACGGCGGTTTCCAGATGACCGAAGCAGAACTTGCAACGGCCGCCATCCACAAGCTTCCCATCAAGATTTTCGTGATGGACAACAAGTACCTGGGCATGGTGCGCCAGTGGCAGGACATGTTCTACGACAAGCGTTACAGCAGCGTGGACATGAAGGGCAACCCCGACTTCGTGAAGCTCGCCGAAGCCTACGGCATTCTCGGACTCCGCATCAAGCGTAGCGCCGACGCCGAGCGCGTGATCCAGAAGGCTCTGGAATACAACGAAGGCCCGGTGCTCATCCACTGCGAATGCGAAAAGGAAGACAACGTGTTCCCGATGATTCCGGCCGGTGCTCCGATTACGAGCATGATTACCGAACAGCCGAAGACTCAACTTGAAAAGCCCACGGGATCGACCTAAGGAGATAAGCCATGTTAAAGGATAAAGCACATTCTATTAGTTTGTTAGTTGCAAACCGCCCGGGCGTGCTCGTGCGCATCGCCCTCGTGTTCTCCCGCCGTGGTTACAACATCGATTCCCTGGTGGTCTCCCCCACGCTCGACCCGAACTTTAGCCGCATGAACATCATCGCTCACGGCAATCCCGAGATCTTGATGCAGATTATCAAGCAACTCGAAAAGCTCGTGGACGTGGTGCAGGCCAAGGACCATACCGATACCGACGCCGTGGAAAAGGAACTCGCACTCATCAAGGTGCGTTGCACTCCGGACCAGCGTACCGAAATTCTGCAGCTTTGCGACCACTTCCACGCCAACACCGTGGACATGACCGCGACATCGATGATTATCCAGATCACCGGAAACAGCCAGAAGGTCGACACGCTCAAGAGCCTGTTGCAGAAGTTCGAAATCGTCGAATACATTCGCACGGGCAAGGTCATCATGCTCCGCGGCGAAGACAGGACGTAACGGACAAAAGAGTTCGCGAAGACCTGACAAGCAAACTTCACAAAATCCGCCCATTGATTTGGGCGGATTTTTTGCATCATTTCGATTCTACCTTCTACATCATACTTCTGACTTTGCTAAATTTGACCCACTATGTTTTCACAGCTGACAGACTCTCTAGAATCTACTCTCAAGAACCTGCGCGGGCAGGGCAAGCTCACCGAAGAAAATGTCGCCGAATCGTTGCGCGAAGTGCGCCGCGCATTCCTCGAAGCCGACGTGAACTTCAACGTGACCCGCGACTTCGTAAAGGCCGTCAAGGAAAAGGCCCTGGGCTCCGAAGTGCTCAACTCCGTGACCCCCGGTCAGCAGATTGTGAAAATTATCCACGACGAACTCGTGGCCGTGATGGGCGGCGAAACCAAGGAAATCAACCTCTCTGGCCCTGCTCCGGTCGGCATCATGATGGTAGGTCTGCAAGGTTCGGGTAAGACAACCTTCGCCGGCAAAATCGCCCTCTGGATGCGCAGCAAGAAAAAGCGCAAGCCGCTCCTGGTGGCCGCCGACGTGTACCGCCCCGCCGCTATCAAGCAGTTGCAGGTGCTGGGCAAATCTATCGGCATTCCCGTTTACGACGAAGGCCAGGGCAATCCGGTGGAAATCATCAAGCACGGTTACCAGTACGCCAAGGACAACGGCTTTGATCTGGTGATTTACGATACCGCAGGCCGCCTGCAGATCGACGAAGAGTTGATGCAGGAACTCGAAAAAGCCCGCGACGCCGTTCACCCGGATGAAATTTTGTTCGTGGCCGACGCCATGATCGGTCAGGAAGCGGTGAACGTGGCCGAAACCTTCTGGCAGCGTCTTTCCTTTACCGGCGTTTGCCTTTCGAAGATGGATGGTGACACCCGCGGCGGTGCAGCACTCAGCATCAAGAAGATGACGGGCGTGCCCATCTGCTTTATCGGTGTCGGCGAAAAGCTCCCCGAAATTGAACTGTTCCACCCCGACCGCATGGCCAGCCGAATCCTCGGCATGGGCGACGTGGTTACCCTCGTGGAGCGTGCACAGCAGGTCATCGACGAAAAAGACGCGAAGGACCTGAAGAAGAAGATTCTCAACAACACCTTCGACCTGAACGATTTCTTGAACCAGCTGCGCACCATCAAGAAACTCGGCCGCATCAAGGACATCCTGAGCCTGATTCCGGGGCTGAACAAGCTCCCCATCGATCAGATTGACGAAAAGGAACTCGTTTACGTGGAAGCCGTGCTCAGCTCCATGACCCCGAAGGAACGCAAGAAACCGCAGATTCTGGACGGCAGCCGCAAGGCCCGCGTGGCCAAGGGTTCCGGCACCGAAATCGGTCGCGTGAACGCGGTGCTCAAGCAGTACGAGACCATGAAGGAAATGTTCAAGAAGGTCGGCGACATGGCCCGCAAGCAGAACAACGGCGGAGCCGTCGGTTCCAACTACACCCCGCCTAAAGACAAGAAGAAAAAGAAGAAACACTAGTCTTCTCCTGGGTGCGAGCTAAACCATCGCAGACAAGCTTGTAAGAATTTTGTATCTTTTATTCCATGAAAACGATTTGGAATAAGTTTACCAAAATTACGAATAAAAAAACAATCTTCGGCATCGTCGGATGCCTCGCCTTGCTCTCTCCCGCATACGCAGAAGAATGCGATGCGGAAGCGATGGACGCATTCGCCTATGAAGACTGCATCAAGGCAAAATCCGGTGGAACCGTTTCGACAACGGACTTCGGCGACAAGGCCACCCCCCAGAAGAATACCGGGATAGACAACGCCGACGGAATGGAAACCAAGACGATCCTTAAGCCGGATGCGCCAACTTACCGTCCGTTCGAACGCGACGCCTATTTGACGTCGAGCTTCGGCGAAAACCGCGGAACCCGTTACCACGCTGGTTTTGACTATTCCACCCAAATGGAAGAAGGCTGGCCGATCTACGCCCCCGAAGACGGCAAGGTGGTCGAACTCCGCGTATCGCCCTTCCACTACGGAAAGTTGATGCTTTTCAAGGGCAAGAGCGGCAAGACCTGGGCTTTTGCGCACCAGAGCAGCTTCGGCAAGCTGGACGACCAGATTATCAAGAAACAGTATTCCTCCAAGAAAAACGATGTCATTGTAAAACCGGGAACAAGCTACAAGAAAGGCGACACGCTGACCTTCGCTGGCAGCACCGGAATCGGTAACCCGCACCTGCACCTGGAAGTGCGCCTGGACAACGACCGCGTCATCAACCCCGCACTCGCAGGCGTCGCCGTCGCAGACACGATGGCCCCGCAGATTTTCGGAATCGCCGTTTGGCAGGGCAACCATCTCGCTATCACCACGCCCGAAGCAATTGACAAGGGCTGCGTCGAAACTCCGGTCAAGAACGAATTCAACCTGAGCATGGCCGTGAAAATCGCCGACTACAGCCGCGAACCCAAGGAAAACCCGATGTCGGTCCGCCGCATCACAGTTTGGCGCTACGACGAAAAGATTTTTGACGAAAGGCTCGACACACTCCGCTACAGCAGGATGTCGCAGATTCGCGACCAGCTCCTGTGGGCCGAAGAAGCCGACACCGCCGGCGACTGGCATGTAATCAACGCGAAACTCGCCCCCCTTTCGACCTACAGGCTCGAAGTGGAAGACTTCAACGGCAATATGACCAGCAAAAAATTCACCTTCCACGGTCGCTGCAAGAGCGACAAGCCTCTCCCGTTGACCAAGGTGCAGACATCACCCCTATTCACCTTCCTCAGCCGCCCGATGCTAGACCTGTTCCGTTGCGAAAACGGGATGAAGTTCACCGCGCTTGCCAAGGACCAGGTAATCGAAGAAGACATGTGCAAGGCGTTCAAGCATAGGCCCATCACTGTCGGACGGCTTCTCGAAATCTACCCCGAAATGACGAACATCCATTACACGGCCGACGCAGGCTCCACCGGCGACGGCAAGGCGGTCGACGAGACCATCGCCATCTATTCCTTCAACCAGTATCAAAAGAGCGTCAACTGGACCACAAAAATTGGCGACATCGGCGTCACGCAAAAAATCACGGGAATTCCCACCGGACGCGACACAACGAAAAAGATACTCGCTGTCACGCGTACCCATACCGACAGTCTCGACTTCCTGGAATTCCACCCGAAGGGGATGCAGCTCAAGGACTGGACAGTCTGCGTCGAGAACAGCGAAAACAACTACCCGCTCTACTGGCTAGGCGAAACGAGCCGCAACTGGTTCATCTTCAGCAAGCAGACCAAGGGCAAGAACCGCTGCGCCACGACCAACGAACTGCGCGACATCGCAAACATCAACAACGAAGAGGCTCCGACACTCGGATTCCCCTACTGGGGTGACATGTTTATCGGTGGTATCCGCCAGCCCGCGCTCCGAATTCCGCTGATGTTCAAGTACGACGGAGTTGCCGACGGCAATTCCATCACCGTAACGGTCGGTAAGAAATGGGTCGCTGCAGAATATGATTCCGAACCCCGCGAAATCGTTATCGAAGGAGAAAAGCTCCCCGAAGCGGGCGGCACCTTCAACCTCAAGATTGTCGACGAGGCCGGCCACAAGGCCAGCTACGACGTGGACGTTCCTGAATTTTAACTTCTAAGAAAATGCCCTGCGCAAAATGAGTTGCGCAAGGCAAATCAAGTCGGAATTTAGCGGTCAGCCATGCGGCGGACCGCTTCTTTAAACAATGCAGGCTCTTGCAGCAAGCTGATTACGACCCAGCCATCCTCGTCGAAGTCGAAGAAGAAGCCGGGCTGCACCAGCACATGCTTTTCGCGGAGCAAGCGAAGCGTGAGATCCTCGTCGTCTTCGCCGAGGCGCACGACCGCATACCAGCCGCCGAGAACCTCGGGGCAGTACTTGGAGGGAAACGCTTCACGGAGCGTCTGCCAGTTTTGCAAGAGACGTTCCTTGACGCGCGATTCGTAAGCGGCGGACTGCTTGAGGAGCGCGGAGCCGAGAGCCTGCGCCGGAGCAGATACACTCAAGTAGGCATCTTCCACAAATTCGAGCGCCGCGCGGGTTTCTTCGAAGTGTTCACGCGGGGCGTAGAACGCCATCCAGCCGAGCTTAAGTTGCGGCGAGCCCACGGCTTTGCTGAGGCCGTTCAGCCAGAATATCGGACACTTCGGACCGTCTTCGGGAAGGTTGATGAAGTCGCCGCCGCCCGCATCCCAAAAATCATTAAATCTGCAATGTATGGATTTCCTCCCTTCGGTCGAGAATGACTTGGAAGGCGAAGATTGCGACAACGACGGTTCAGGAGGACACAATCCAAAAACATACTCCCATGTGCGTTTTACTTTATCCGAGAACGCATAATCACCGAAGACTTCGTCCACCACGAGAACCATGCCGTTTTCTTCGCAAAAACGAACCGCCGCATTCCATTCTTCGCGGGAAATGCAATGGCCCGTCGGATTATGCGGACTGACCAGCAGCAGGATTTTCGCGCGTTCCGGTGCGGCGAGCAGGCTGTCGGTATCGAGAACGAATCTAAACGCCGCGCCCTCTCGTCTCTCGTCTGTAGCGAGTTTACGAGCGTTCTCTCGTCTAAGTTGCAGAAAATAGGGCGCACATTCCAAATGTTCGAGCTGTGCAAGCGTATCGAGCAGCGGGTAGCCGGGCATCGGCGTCAGAATCACATCGCCCGGATCGCAGAAGGTCTTGAACAGCACCGAGTAGGCCTCGCTCGTGCTTGCAGTCAGAATAATCTGCCCCGCCGTAAAGTTTTCGCCACGTTCACGGTAATACTCCACCACCGCCTCGCGTGCCGACATCCACCCCGCCGCATCCGGATTCCAGCAACCAAAGGATTCGCGGCCTTCGTCCACCGCCGCATTCAAGTCAATCGGGAGCCCCACTTTAACAGGCGAAGAAACCGTCATGTCGATAAACGAAAGACCGCCCTCGGCAGCATCCTTTTTCGCACACGCCTTCACACGTTCCAGTTCGGCAAAGAACGGAGACGGGGAAAGATCTTTAGGAAGTCGGGATGAAAACATCACTTCTTCCGATTAAAGAATCCGAGAAGCGCCACCGAGATAAACATCCCCGCAGGGAGCACCACCGCAATCGTCAAAAGCAGCAACTTCTGAAAATCGGTAAGGCCCTTGAGAGATTTTTTGAAATCCTTGAACTTAGCAAAGAAGCCTGTTTTACCGCCCGAGATGGAGCCATCGGATTCCTGTCCCAGGTCCTCGGAACCCGCAAAGGCTTCCATCTTCGGGAGCATCGCAAACAACTTCGACGCCGATTCCTTGACGGGACCGACATACTGGCCCGCTTTTTCGCGGACCTTGTCGTAGCGCTTTTTAAAAGGGCGTTTCAGTTGTTCAAGCATAGTCATTCTCCCATGGATTGCTTCACCCTTCGGGGTTCGCAATGACGATTTACACCTTCTTGTACAAGAGGTTCACGCCGCCGAAGAGGGCGCGCATGTTGGCCTTGAGCGTATCGCTAGACACACCACGACCTTCGACCTCGACATCACCAGCCTTCAAGAGCATGCGGCTAAGCCCGCGGCCCGCCCACATCTTGTCCTTTTCGGGCACAACAAGCTGGCGATATTTGATGAGTTCCACCGGCATACCAATTTCGCGCATAAGCATGAGAGCCGCCTCGATCGGGCCTTCGGCCGTCACGGACTTTACCAAAGATTCGCCATCTTTCTTGAAGTGGAAAATAAAGCGGTTCTCGTCGGGAATGACCTCGATGTTGTTGAACACCAGACGGCCGTTCACATTCACGAAATGCTCACGGAACACATCCAGCACACGTTCGGCAGACAGTTCGCCTTCCTTTTCGCTGCAGGCCTTCAGAATTGGCTGCAACTGAGCGGCTTCGGCGAGCGACATCTTGTAGCCGAACTTCGTGATGATTTCGTACACGGCGGTACGGCCACTCTGGCTCGTAAAGCTGAGCGAATCGTTCTGGTGACGACCGATAATCGAGTAGTCGATCGGGCGGTAGGCGCCCTTCTTCATGTCCTTCGTCTTGGAGGCGCCATCCTGGTGGATGCCGCTACGGTGCACAATCGCTTCGGCGCCGATCAGCGGGGCGCGGCTATAGATGCTGATACCCGACCACTGCGAGATGAGAATTGCCGTTTCATAAATGCGTTCCATGTGCAGGCCCGTATTCACGCCGGAATTATGCAGGCCCACCGCAACTTCGTAAAAGTTAGTGTTGCCGCAGCGTTCGCCGAGGCCATTCAGGGCGACTTCCAGCTGGGTCGCACCCACGAAGAAACTTTCGACCGTGGCAGCAGTCGCCATGCCGAGATCATTATGGCAGTGCACCGAAATCGTGATATTCTTCGGCATCGCTTCGCACACCTGCTTTACCTGGTTCACATACAGGAACGGACGATAGCGTTCCACCGTATTCGGCAGGTTCAACGTCGTTGCACCGGCTTCGACCACGGCCTTCAGCACGTCAATCACGAAATCCATGTTTTCGAGGCAGTCACCGAAATGTTCGGCACTGAATTCCACATCGCCCTTGTCGCCAACGAGCGATTTTGCAAACTTCACGCAATGCACCGCCTTTTCCTTCACCTGTTCCGGCGTCATGTGCAGCACATGTTCCATCGAAAGCGGGCTCGTGGCGAGGAAGGTATGAATACGCGGATGCGGAGCGTACTGCACCGCTTCCCAGCAGCGCTGGATATCGCTCTCCACGCAGCGAGCCAGACCCGATACCACGATGCGCTTTGCGACTTCGTCGCCTTCTTCGGCCATCTTGGCTGTCAGCTGGGCAAGTTCCTTACACGATTCGAAATCCATCTCGCTCGAAGCCGGGAAACCGACTTCGGCGCCCTGCACGCCGAGTTTCAAGAGTTGCAGGTACACGTCCTTTTTCTGGGCATTGTTCCAGGGCTTCGGGAGCGCCTGATTACCGTCACGCAGCGTGACGTCGTAAAAGAAGGGTTGTCTTTCAATCGTGTTCTTATTCTCGTTCATTTTTATCTCCTTGCCTCTCCAACAAGGCGGCAAGCTCATTTTTCGTCTAAAAAATAGAAATTTGACTCAAAAACGAAAGCCCGCGTCCTTATTGGAGCGGGCCTTATGGTTTAAATCCTTGGGTTAAAACTCTAAAATCGTCTTGAACCTATGCTTAAAAACCGGCTTGCGCTCCAGCGCAATGTCCTAGTAGGTTAATAAGTCGTAGATTCAAAATCTTGTTCATGTGCAGAAAATTAATAAAAGTAGGGATTTTTGGCAAGAGTTCTATTTTTCACTCGGATTAAAGCCATCATAACAGATAAGGCTCCCCTTGATTTTATAGACCATTTTTGATGTAAATTTTTCTTGTGTTGACAACTTGTTAGCTGCTGCAAACATTGTTTGCAAAAATCGCTTTTTTATGAAAACGGCCATTTTTCCTTTTTAGATTTGCACTCCTGAACTTAACGGAGACGCAATTATGAATCGTTCGCAATTCATCGCCTTTGTCAGAGATGTTCACGCGCATCCCGAAAGGCTAGCTTATTACCGCAAAAAATACAAGAACGTTTATCCATTCAGCGATGGAATCTTCAAGATGCTTATGGCAAACGAGGCCAAGCACGAACGCACCATAAAATTTCTGAATGCAATGCTCGGACTGTATGGGGGCAACGCCATAAAAACGTTTACTTTGGGAGTCCCCGAAAACCCTGGTGTACTCAACGACAAAACGGCTATTTTCGATATTTACGGCATCACAGAGGCAAACAGCCCTGTTCTCATCGAAGTCCAGCAAAACTACAACGCCCTTTTCATCGACAGGCTCATCTACTATACGGCACGCGTCATTTCTCGCACAGTCAAGAAGTCGCAAGATTACAATCTCCCCCACATCTATGTGCTTTCGCTCTTGACTGAAAATCAGTTTCCCAAGGAAACGAACACCTATCTGCATCACGCGCAACTCGTTCGCAACCGCCACCTTTTTTACGACAAACTCGACATTTACCTGATTGAACTCGAAAAATTTTTTAGCATCGATGATCTTACGCCCCCCCAAAAAACGCGACATGTCCGACAGAGCGGAAATGTTGCGTATTTTTAGGGACATTCTTGAAGAAAAGGAAATTCCTGTAGATAAGTTGAAAAAATTGCTTGACAAAGACTTTGTTAAGGATGTATCTTTTGGCTCGTACACCGACGAAATTCTTCTGAACGAGGTTGACGGAATGACTGACATGCTTTACGAAAAACAGGGGTCTTACATGCAGGGGCAAGAGGACTTGGTCAAAACGTTGATCGATGCAGGAAAGATTACGGCTGACGAAGCCGAACACTACATCAAGATTTCTAAAGAACAACGACAAAAAAAGAAATAGTATGTTATGGTGTACGGAAACTTGTTCTATCATTCCGCACACAGATAAGGCCGAGCGGCTACAGCAACACGATTCCACAGCGAGGCCAAGGAGCAGTTCAAAATGGATTTCAAGAAATGCAGTGAAGTTTACGGCTACAAGTCCATCGCCGAAGTTGTGCGCCGATTCAACTTCACACACGAAACCATTATTAAGCTCAATGCCCAAATTGCAAAGCATCCTGTCCTGTATAAAACTCCATAGGGCACTTCCTGACTGACTCCGGCAGCGGAATTCATCAGCAAGCCAAGTTTGACTAGAAATGTCCCTCACATACAAAAGCGCACGGACACATACGTACCCGCGCGCCTCTCCACACAAAGTTCCTATTCAGGACCAAACACCTCAGACATCCTGAACGGAACGATGTCAAATTCTATCGTTTCACAATCTTTTGCTGGTAGGCCTTGCCGCCTGCCACCAGTCGCACCAGGTAGACACCCGGCTTAAGGCTACTCAGGTCCACACTGGACTGCGACACCGCCTCGGTCGAGAGTTTCACGACATTTCCATTGACCGCGAAAATATCTAAACGGCGGACATTTCCGGTGAAAATCTCGAGATGGGCCTCGCCAGCGATGTAGCGCATCGGAGCCACAGTCTGCATCTTCGTCCCAACCGCGGTCGTCCCGCCTTCTTCACTAGAGCTACTCGTTTCATCGGTTGTGCTGCTGGAACTTGAGACAGAGCTGCTTGACGGAGCCGAAGCTTCGTCGACATCCACCACGATCAAGAAAAGATTCGCCACATCGCCCTTGGCAACCTTGTGCGTACCCGCAGCAAGTTCCACCGTCACGACACCAGCAGATGCAGTCACCTTGTTGCCGTCTACCTTGACATCCTTCGCAAAGTCACTGTTGAACACGAGCGTCACCGTCGCCTTTTTAGACAAAGTAAATTCAATTAAGGTGGACGATTCCATCTTGAGGCAACGGGTCAGCGTCAAGCCGTCGAACGCCACCGTGCCCTTGCTTGTCGAAAGGCTTCCGATAAAATCAAAGTAGTCGCTCGAAGTCGCATCTTCGGTAAAGTTATGGACAACATCCTTGTCAATCGGAGTCGTAGAAACATCTTCATCAACCGGATCTTCATTTACCCCCACAGAGCTGCTGGACTTAGGGGTCTGCGAGCTGCTCGAGGATTTCGGAGACGACGAACTAGAACTTGTAACCGAGCTACTCGAAGTCGGCGCCACCACGGGCAAGTTGCCTTCGCCCTGAATTGACTTCACCGTTCCCTTGTATGCAACGAGCGCCGACTTGAGAGCCGTATTCACCGCGTACGCAGCGTCATCCACGGAATTGTCGAACGTCCACTTGAAATCGCCTCCGTTCACGCGGCCCGCATACTTCATCACATTCGCCTTGGCCGCGGCAGGTTCATCGGCGGTGTACTTGTACATCACGGAGCTGTTCAAGTCGAAATTATTGTAGGTATTGCCACCCGAAAGCGACTTCACCGACGCGGGCATTTCCTGGTTGCGGCTCGTAATCACATAGGCATCAAAATCCGCCTTACTGTCGATAGAGCCGATGGACGCTTCGGCCCCCTTGAGCATATACTTGCTCGCGCCATACGCAATAAAGGTACCGCCTTCCATGTAGTTGTTGAAAGCCTTGATGGAGCCGCCCGCCTCTTTACTGAACGTGGCGTTGTCGTTGGACTTACTTGTCGTACCGGCGTAAAGGTCACTCCCCTGCATCGAGGTGAGCATCGGGAACTTGCAGTTGCGGAAATAGTTTCCTTCGGCAAAGACCGACGAACCGAGCGTCGAGCCGATACCGTACTTCGCGTTACCATCGTAGTAGTTGTTGTACACATGGGCGCTGTAGTAGCGCACGCGCGGATGGCGGCTATCGGAATGGTCGTACCAGTTGTGATGATAAGTAATGTAGTAGCCATCGGTGGAACCTTCGGAAAGACCCAACAGGTTCGACTTGCCGTTGTCCCAGAAGTGGTTGTAGCTGAAGGTGATGTAGGTGGATTTCTTGCAGTCCAGCGCACCGTCGCCCTTCGCCTGGTCGGCATCGGAGCCCGCATCACCGTAGAAGAAATCGTTGTTGTGCACCCAGACATACTGGTCGTTCTGCTGCAGGCCGATATTGTCGCCTTCGTTGCTGTTCACGTTCATGATGCCCAAATTGCGGATTTCCACATTCTGCGCATTCTTGATGCGGATACCCCAACCGTTCACCACGGCATCTTCACCGACACCTTCCACAGTCACGTAGGTGTTTTCGGAGCTGCCGAGGTCAATCATCATGTCCCCCTGCAACAGCGAATCGGAATCCGTCACGTTGCCGATAAAGCGCAAGTCCAGAGGCGTCGTCTCAAAACCTTTCTTGTAGCAGTTCAAAATGCCCTGAAAACTTTTACAAGTCGTCTTCGAGCCCTTGGCGCTTGTCGTCACGTCCATCGTCACCGTATTCTTGGTGTTCTCGGAGATGTAGAGAATAGCAGCACCGCTCTTGAGCGTACCGTCGGCATTGTAGGCACCGGGAACGCGCCCGTTACTGAACGCAAAACCCGTGCGGTCATGGGCCAGCACCGTCACCATCTTGGTTACAGACGTACCCTCGGCTCCGTTTACCACCGGAGCTATTTTCAAGGTATGTGAACCCGCCTTGAGTCCGAGCACATCGGCACGCATATAGCTACCGTAGCTGCGGATCAACTGTGCGTCGATCTTGTTGCCGTCGCAATAGACATTGTAGCTGGCCGCTCCCGAAACTGGGGCCCATTCCGCGTATGCGGATTCCAACCAGCCTTCGGCCTTGTTCACCGTTACCTGGGCATACGCCCCAGCAAAACCGAGCAGCGCCACACCAATCGCCACCCTAGAGGTCATTTTTGAGCATTTCGAAGCCATATTCGTCCATCCCTTTTTAAAATGTTCTCAAATTTCTTCTCAAAATATACACTCAAAATCAAGCAAAAGCAATACTAAAATCCACATTTATTTCATATTTTTAAAGATTTTACATTATAAAATGTTCTCAAAATTACACAAAAGTACAATAATTAAGAAAAAATTCGCCTGCGGCACCCCCGAAAAGGACTTAAGGAAGCCGGGACGCGTCATTTTTGAAATGTGGATCTCGGAGGAAATTCCGTATCGTACGCCCAGCAAGTAATGGATCCCCTCCCGTTGGTCGAGGATGACTCAAGGAGGTTGGTCGAGGATGACTTAAGGGGGTTGGTCGAGGATGACTCGAGGGGGTTGGTCGAGGACGACTCGAGGGGGTTGGTTAAGGAGGATTTAAGGAACAAAATTGTCTTTTTTTGTGATAATCTGCTTTTTGGGCATAAAATCTTCATATATTGAGGGTATGAAGTTGTTTGTGCGTATTATTTCTACTCTTTTGGTGCTTGCGGCATTCTGTTTTGCCGACACAGCACAGGGTCCCACTTCCATCAAGAAGGCCGTTACCGGCGATTCCGCCGTTGCGACAGTCGACACCGGCAAACTTGCAGTTGATTCCGGCGCCCTGGATTCTATCGGTCGCGCAGCCTCGGCAACTGAAGCCGCCATCCAGAAACAGGCCAAGAAACACGCCGTCTGGATTAAGCTGGAAGGCGACGTGGAACCGTCGATGTACGAATTCTGCGCCCGCGCCATCGACGACGCGCTTCAGGAAAACCCGGACTACATCGTCTTTGAAATCAACACCTTCGGCGGTCGCCTCGACGCCGCCTTCGACCTGGTGGACACCATCATGGCCGTCAAGGGTCCGACTACCATCGCCCTAGTGAAAAAGAAAGCCATCAGCGCGGGTAGCCTCATCGCGCTCGCCTGCCAAAAGCTCTACATGCTCGAGGCCACCACCATCGGCGACTGCGCACCAATAGTGCAGGGAGGCGACGGCACCCCGCAAATCGTCGGCGAAAAAATCCAGTCCCCGCTCCGCGCCAAATTCAGGAACCTTGCCCAGCGCAACGGCTACCCCGAGCTGCTGAGTTCCGCCTTCGTGACGCCGGAACTCGAAATTCTTGAACTCACCGCAACGCTCGACAAGGGCAAGAAATCGCAACGCGACACGGTGCTCATTATCGAAGGAGAAAAATACGCCGTCCTCGACAGCGCCGCCAAGGCCTTCTGGGGCGCCCCGAAAATCCTCGTGAAAGAAGGCGAACTCCTGACCATGACCGACAAGGAAGCCGAAGAACTCGGATTCTCGCAGGGCACCTTCAAGAGCCGCGACGAATTTGAAACCAAGCTCGCCATCGAAAGCAGGAGCGAAGTCGAAACCACCCTCGGCGAAGACATCGCCTCCGCCATCGCAGCGATTTCGGGCATTCTCCTGATACTCGGATTCGGCGCGCTCTACATCGAATTCAAGACACCGGGGTTCGGCCTGTTCGGAATTCTCGGCATCATCCTCATCGGCATCGTATTCCTCGGACAGTTCGCCCCGCAGCTCGACGGCTACATTCCCGCCATCCTGCTGGTGGCCGGCGTGGTACTGTTCCTAGTCGAAATTTTCGTAATGCCGGGAACATTCCTATTCGGCATCGGCGGTATCGTGTGCATGATCCTTGCACTCGCACTTTCGTTCGAGCCCTCGGAAATGCCCGAATACGTCCCCGAAACCATCGAGACGACTTTTGATGCCTCCCCCTGGCTGCTCGGGCTACTCTACATGCTCTGTTGCGCGGGTGTCGCACTCATATTTCCGATTGCAGCTAGCAAGTACCTGATTCCGCTTCTGCCCGAAGGCTGGACGCCCATGCTCAAGACCGATTTGGAAACCGCCGCCTCGCCCACCGAGGCCGTGCAAGAAGTCGCCGTCGGTGACAAAGGTATCGCAAAGACATTCTTACGTCCGGTCGGCCAGGCCCTTATTAACGGAAAACTTTTTGACGTGCAGACCCACGGCGAAATCATCGAAGCCAGCACCCGCATCAAGGTGACCGCCGTACAAGAAGGCCACATCTGGGTGACCGTCGCTAAATCCGAAATGGATGCTTAATTTTTTAAACAAAAAACCGGAGAAAACTAAATGGATACACTCCTTATCATTGGTATCATCGTCGCGGCCATTGCCGTTATCGTTTTACTCGCCTTTATCGGCAAGTTCTTCAGCCTGTGGCTGCAGGCCTTGTTCTCCAAGGCAAACGTGAGCATTTTCCAGCTCATCGGTATGCGCCTGCGTAAGGTTCCGCCGCAGGTGATCGTGGAAGCCCGAATTCTCAGCTGCAAGGCAGGCCTCCCCGTAGATACCAATTTGCTTGAAGCCCACTACCTCTCCCGCGGTAACGTGCTCCGCGTGATTCAGGCCTTAATTGCCGCCAACAAGGCAAACATCAAGCTCGACTTTAAAGAAGCCGCTGCCATCGACCTTGCCGGCCGTAACGTGCTCGAAGCCGTGCAGATGTCAGTGAACCCGAAGGTGATTGAAACGCCGAAGGTTTCCGCCGTGGCTCTCGACGGTATTCAGCTGCATGCCGTGACCCGTATTACCGTGCGTGCCAGCATCCAGAAGCTGGTGGGTGGCGCCGGTGAAGACACCGTGGTCGCCCGCGTGGGCGAAGGCATCGTGAGTTCCATCGGTTCCGCAAAGAGCCACAAGGATGTGCTCGAAAATCCGAACATGATTTCGAAGAAGGTGCTCGCTTCCGGTCTTGACGCCGGTACCGCCTTCGAAATTCTTTCGATCGACATCGCCGACGTGGATGTGGGTCAGAACATTGGTGCCATCCTCGAAACCGACCGTGCCGAAGCCGACAAGAAGATTGCACAGGCCAAAGCAGAAGAACGCCGCGCCATGGCATACGCCGCCGAACAGGAAATGAAGGCGAAGGTCATGGAAATGAAGGCCAAGCTCGTGGAAGCCGAAGCCCAGATTCCCATGGCTATGGCATCGGCCCTTCGCGACGGCAAGCTCGGCGTGATGGACTATTACAACCTCAAGAACATCGAAGCCGACACGCAAATGCGCAAGGAAATCGGCAGCATTCCCGAGGCCAAGTAACCGACTGTAGGGCAATATGGAAACCCTAATCTTCATTGCAATCGCAGTCGTCATCACGATTATCCAGAAGAAGCTGGAAAAGGCGAAGGAGCAGCAGAACCAGTCGCCCCGTCACCAGGAACAGCGTCGCGAAAATGGAGATGTTGACGACGATACGCAGGAGACGAACAGTCCCCCGCGTTCGTTGCAGGATTTGATTCGCCAATTCGAAAACGCCCAGAGGCAAGCGACTCAAGGAAACATTGAGCCACCGACTCCGCCTGTGCATCGCAAACACCCGGAACAGCTGACGCTCCGCGACATTGCCGAAGCCGTTATCGAAGTGGATTTTATCGACCTGGAATTCTTGATGGAAGAATTCGACGTTGACGAAAACACCGCCGCCGAAATGCTGATGGACCTGCAGGCGCACCGCATCGTGGGCCGCGACATGGGCGAAGGCGAATGCGACGTTCTGGTGCACGACCTCGAAGAACTCGACAACTTGCTCAGCCACGAAAAGCGCGCCGAGCTGGATAGAAATGAAAACCTGCGACCGGCTGACGAGCGCGAAAACGACGAAGAAGATAGCGCCCGTCAGCGCGAATTGGAACGCCAACGCGAATTGAACGCCCTCGAAGACCGCGCCAGGTCCGCACGCGAATCGGCTGCCACCATTACAGAAATGGGCGCTTCGGCTGAAGCGAGCGCAGAACCTGCCGCAGCACCCAATCGCCCCCTTGTGTCGACAAGTAACCTTGCCGACGTGAGAAAAGGATTCATCTGGGCGAAAGTCCTGGACGAGCCGCGCTTCAAGCACCGCTGGAGTACGCAGTACCGCTAGGCAACCGACATTACCTTAGACAAAAAGTCCGCTCCTTCGAGCGGACTTTTCTAATTGTAACTAGAGATCCTTCGACTACGGGCTCAGCCCTCCGCTCAGGGACCTTGGCGAACTACTTCTGCCCTTCGCTGGTGCTGAGCAGGTACGCGTTGATGAACGGTTTGATTTTACCGTCGAGCACGCCTGCAGTGTCAGAAGTTTCGACACCGGTACGCAAGTCCTTGACCAACTGGTAAGGCTGCAGCACGTAGCTACGAATCTGGCTACCCCATTCGACCTTTTTCTTTTCGGCCATACGGGCATCGCGCTTGGCTTCTTCTTCCAGGCGGTAATGTTCGGCGACCATGGTCTTGAGCATCTTGTAGCAGGTTTCGCGGTTCTGAATCTGGCTGCGTTCGGTCTGGCAGCTCGCCATAATGCCCGTGGGCAAGTGCGTCATACGCACGGCAGAGTCCGTCTTGTTGATGTACTGGCCACCGGCACCGCTACTGCGATAGGTATCCACGCGAACGTCGGCCATGTCCAAATCAAATTCCACATCTTCGTGTTCCGGGTAAAGGTACACGGCGGTAAAGCTTGTGTGACGGCGGGCGTTTGCGTCGAAGGGGCTGATGCGCACCAAGCGGTGCACGCCGATTTCCGAGCGGAGCAGGCCATAAGCGTTTTCGCAAGTGACTTCGATGGTCGCGCTCTTGAGGCCGGCGTCTTCCGCTTCCTGGAAGTCCACCACCTTGAAGTCCATGTTTTCGCGTTCGAAGAAATGCGTGTACATGCGGAAGAGCATCAGCGCCCAGTCCTGCGACTCGGTGCCGCCAGCCCCCGGGTGAATCGACATCAGGCAGTTGCAGGCATCGTCCGGGCCGTTCAGCATCTTCTTGAATTCCATCGCCTCAATCTTCGACTTGAGTTCAGCGATATCGGAATCAATCGATGCGGTCAGGTCGGCGGATTCTTCCGCCTTGCTCATTTCGTAAAGTTCGGCGAGGTCGTCGCATGTCTGCGAGACTTCTTTCCACGAGTCCAGCAGGGCGCGCAGATTGCCGATCTTTTTCATCATGGACTGCGCCTTGTCCTGATCATTCCACAGGTTCGGGTCGGCGGAGTCCTTTTCCAAAACGTAAAGTTCTTCGGTCTTTGCCTCTAAGTCAAAGATACCCCCAGAGCTTGTCGATGCGCGCACGCAAGTCGATCAGCCCAGTATGTGTAGTTTGGAATGCCATATCAATCCTCAAATTCGGGTAGATATTCTAGCAAATGTGTCATCCTGAGTGTAGAACCGCAGGTTCGAAATCGAAGGATCTAAATCAATCTATAGATTCTTCGACTTCGCTACGCTTCGCTCAGAATGACACCTCTTCTAAGTTCTATTTCTTAAAATTACTTAGCTGCTCCGATAGCCTGCGGCGGAGTGTACTTCGCGTCGAGGTACTGCACCTTGTAGACCTTTCCGAGGCCATCGAGGTATGCCTTGAGCTGAGCCTGGCGGTCCTGTTCGGCCTGCACACGCAGGATGTAGTCGATCTGGTGCTTGTAGCTTTCGTACTTGCCGTCGTTGCGTTCGGTCAGCATGAAGATGGCGATGCCGTCCTTGTCGGTATACGGTTCGGTCATTTCGCCCACCTTGATCTTGTTCACGGCCTTCACGAAGGCGTCACCCTTGGTCTTGGCGACAAACTTGGTCATCACGCCACCGGTCTTCTTGGCAGTCTGGTCGTCGCTGTACATGGCGGCGAGCTGGGCAAACGTAGCCTTCTTGCTGCGCACCTGGGCGGCGAGGCCCTTCAGCATATCCTTGGCATCTTCGATTTCCTGCTTGGACTTGCCCTTGGTTGAAATCACGATGCGGGCACCGCTAATGGAATCGTTGACCTGGACCTTACCCTTGTTGAGTTCCCAGAAAGCTTCCTTCTGCTTTTCGGTCGGATCCTTCGGATACGGGACCTTCTTTTCAAGGATCGCTTCGCTCTTCAGCTGGTCTTCAATCTTTTCACGGAACTGGGCCATGGTGGTATTCGACTTCTTGAGTTCCTTCTGGAAGGCGTCTTCGCTCGGGAATTGGGCCTTGAAGAGTGCGGTCAAGCTGTCGACCTTGCCCTTGTTCACCTTGACCCCCATCTTCTTGGCTTCGAGCTTGATGAGTTCCTGACCTACCAGGTTGTCAATCACGGCATAACGGAGCTGCGTCATGGTCTGGTCATCAATCTTCTTGCCGCGGAACTGCTGTTCGCCGAGCATCTTGGCAAGGCTATCAATCTTACCTGCAGAAATACCGGTCTTTTCGACACGGATCACGTCCAGGCTCTTGGAGTTCAACAACTGAGCAGAAGCGATACCGGCGGCCAGAGCGACCGTCATGATACCGCGAGAAACAAATTTAAAAGAACGCATTTTTATTCCTTTTTAAAATTTTCCGTACCAAATATAGCAAATTAGCCCTTAGAACATAACCCTGTAAGGTAACGTCTTGGAATGTTTGCGGCCCTTGGGGTCAAAGTACGGCGTATGGCGCACGGAATTCGAACGTTTAACCAACGGCTTCGCAATCGATGTAGGCTTTCCATCCCGATACACCATGAAATACTGCATTAAGTCATCGTCGTCCCCGTATCCAACCACAAAACCGGAATCATTTTCGATGACGGTCCAATCAGCCAATTGTTGCACATCCCCATTATGAATCGCATTTCCATGTTCATCGGTACAATATCCACTGCAACCATACTCCTTAGAAAAGTTTCGGCAGACATGATCATCCGTTTCCGAAGCAAAATCAAATTGAAATTTTGTTGTATCAAAAGAGGTCCCATCATTAGAACCATAATGAATTCTGAACAATGTATCATTTTTCACAAATAGTTCGATATACCCCACAGACGAAATGTCTTCCTTCCACGGCTCATGTTCCTCTTCAGCAAGAAGCAACCAATCCTTAAGAATCTTCATTGTCATGTTTGTAGTTCGAACGCCTTCTTTTTTGGGAACATATTCTTTAATAATAGCCTCGACAAATAAGGTGTCTCCCAAATAACTTTTCTGATACACCACGCCGGAATCAATCGGTGCAGAAAGATCGTTAAAGACATACATAAAGTTAGATTCTTGGAAGTATTCTCCATTCCAATAATCAGAATAGATTTGTTTGATGATATTTTTTTCTCTTATGTATTTTGTAGTTGCATAGCTTTCCTGATGCTGTTTATAGGAACTGTCCAAAACAGCGTCATCTAAATCAAAATATATGCCGTACCACCCTTTGTAATACGACATAATCGCATCGGTACAATTTATCGCATGAACAGCAGATGCTAGGGCAAGAGCAAGAACAAATAAACGCATAATAATCCTTTTTCAAATGGAACGGAGATGCCGGAACAAGTCCGGCATGACATCAACAACTAAATTTCTTCTGCGAATTCGCTCATGGGTTTGCGCACGGGGTGGCGTGGCGAGGGGCCGCCTTCGGCGGGGTCGGCGTAGCCCACATCCAAGAAACAGGCAAGCTTCAGGTTTGCCGGGAAGTCGAAGGCCTTTTCGATTTCAGAGGCGTTGAAGCCGCGGGCCCACAAGGTCGCAAGGCCCAAGTCGGTCGCCTGCATCATCATCGAGGTCGTCACGATGCTTGAATCCATGTCGCCACTTACAAAATCATCGTGGTAGGTCACGGGAGAATAGCATTTGTCCTTATCGTAGCAGACCATGAGCACCACAGGGGCGTTGTAGGCCATGCGGGTAATGCCGCGGAGCTTGGCAAGAGCGGCCTCCGACTTGAGAACCTTCACCGTCACCGGCTGGCCATTCACGGCCGTCGGAGAAAGGCGTCCCGCTTCGAGCACGAGGGAAAGTTTTTCGGGTTCTACAGCCTTGTCGCTGGACTTGCGGCAGCTGTAACGATTCTGGGCGAGTTTGATAAATTCCATGGTTTACCTATAAAACATACAACGCAAGCAAAATAATAAAAGCGATAAACGGGATTGCGAAAATCGAGAGGAATCGCAGGCAGTAAAGCGCGACTTTCAAGTTCCAGAAAAACAGGCGCCAGCGGCCCCGCTTTGTCGAGGCAATTTCCGCCTGACAATCGGGACAAATGTTGCCGACCTTGTTACGGTAACGAATGGCAAGATTACTCTGCATCGGGGACATCCCGACCTTGTCGTTAAATTCCTTGTTGCAAACGGAGCATGTGCACTGCATATCTGTAATTATAGTAAGCAGTAGGCAATGGTTACTTCTGTGAACCTTTAAACAGGGTCGTAATGGTCAGGGAATCGCTATCACCCTCGAACCAGCCTCCGAGATAATCGTACCGTAACACCCAAGTGATAACGGTATCTTTTTCAAGTGGTTTTTCCAGCTTATTTTCGAGAAAGAACGGCTCCTTTTCATAAGCAGTCGGGTAACTGCCCAAAAGAGACGCCACAACGGCTGTTGTACACACGGTATTGTCCCCTTGTTTTGTACAATGGCTCCGGTGGCCTTTTTCCGCCCATTCAGGCAAGCCTTCTACCGTAATAAAGTATCCCGTAAACAAGGAATCCATTCCAAAAATCGGTTTTCGGGTATCTAGCGTGTCGAGCGCCATACGGAAAGCATAGGTGTCGAAGAGGGGCGCATTGACGGCCGGAACATAGTCCGTCCAGGCATCACGACCATAATTCAGGAAGGTCGTATCGTAAACGTCCTTGTAGAGTGGCGGCAAATACATCGTATCGCGATAAACCCGGTCGTGCACACACTTGTAACCGGAACGATTACACAACATGGAACCCATCGCATGCCCTTTAGGAACATGAACAATCGGTGGATTCGGGTACGCCACCACTCGTGATTGAGAGAGTTCAGTTGAATACATGACGCTATAACAAAATGTGCCTGTTTGGCAACTAAATGTTTTTTGCGTGGAATCCAAATCACAGTAGACAGGGCGATGGCCGCAATGATAAGAATCGGCCAACTCAGAGCGTTCATCAACGCGAATTCCCACAAGCGTATCGTAGTCATTGAGAAAACGGTCAAAATACTTGAAGCCGATATAGTTATGTTTTGTAACCACCGTATCTTCATAAACGGTATCGCCATAGACAATCACCGTATCGCGAATAAAGACCGTATCGCAACGGACCTGCAAAGAGTCCCACTCATCCTCTGGCAAGATCTGCGTTTTCCCGGCACTGCACCTGCCATCGGGATCGTACCCCTCCGGTAGCGGATTCAAGGTTCCACTATCGCACGAGGTCAGCGTAACAGAGACAACCAACATCAAAAAAATCAAGAACAAACGAAGCATGACTGCAATATAGCAAACCATTACTTCTTCTTAACAGCAATCAGCACCACAGAGCCGAGAATTAAAATAATTCCTGCAATTAGGCGGCTAGTGAGAATTTCACCAAAGACAAGTACACCAATGCTCACTGCCGTCACGGGTTCCAAAGCTCCCAAAATTGCCGTCGGAGTAGACCCTATGCTTTTTACAGCCTTCACCATAAAAATCAGTGAAAGCACCGTCGGCACAAGGCCAAGCATAAAGCCCCAGCCCCATGAAGTAGCTTCGATAAGCACCGGCGGGAGGCCCGAGCCGAGCGTTACCGAATAAAGCAACAAAAAGGACATGCAAAAGCAGATGGCATAAAAAGTCATCTTCACCGAACCCATCTGCAAGTTGATGCGGTTTGCCATTACCATGTACACCGCATACGAAATAGAAGACGCAAACACGAGCGCAAGTCCCACCGTACTCAACGCCACACCGTCACCACCACGGTACAGGAGGGCGATACCCGCCATCGAGACCACAATCGAGACGACCGTCCATAACTTGATTTTTTCCTTGAAGAAAATCGCCATAAGTACAGAAACTTCGAGCGGGTAAAGGAACAAAAGCGTCGAAGCGAGCCCCGCATCCATGTACTTGAACGAGGCGTAATACGTAAGCGAACTCACCGCAAATAAGAAACCGAAAGCGACAAGCGCCCCACACTCGCGAAGCGTTATCTTAAAACGAGAACCCTTCGCAAGCATCACCGCTAAAAGCAAGAGCGCCGCTGTAAAGAATCGGTAAAAGAGAACCGTCTCGGGAGAATAATTCTGGGCATACAGATGCAACGCCCCCAGCGGATTCGTACCGTAACAAATCGCGGAAAGAGCTGCAAAAATAAAACCCTTGAGAGAGGCAATCACACGATCAACCATATTCAATACCGATAAAATAGAAATAACATTGAAGACAAACCCGTTCACTATTCAAATAAAAATGGACGCTATCAACATCAGATGCAGTTATATAATTCACTCTGAGATTAGAGAAGCATTCATATTCACCCTCATAACATCCTCAAAATAGGGTTCCCCAAAAAATCAAAAAAGAAATTCCTATTTTCCGCATCCTTATATCCTCCAAAAATCAACCACATAGTTCAAATCAGGGAAGTCTGCTTTTGCAACAACATTTCCCTGTGTTTGCACAAACGGTACCCATATAATCCTCGTATTTTGATGAATTACAATACTCTTAGCATATATAGCACCATAAAAGTTTTTGCCAGATTGTCCAACAACAACTTCTGCATTCGGAGCAACAATCGTTCCACTCCATTGGAAATCATTTCCTACAAGGAACACAATATGACCTCAAAAAAAATATAATTTAATAACGACAAACGGTTTCATTATATTCCTCTATATCAAAATAGCACATTCTTTCAGAACATGAAGAAAATTTGAGCACACGCTCCGAATTCGAAGAATGCTCCAAATAAGGAATGTTGAATTCATCGTATTCGGAGTTAATTAAAATATTTTTTCTCCAAATGTCAATTCGAAATTGATTCCATTTTGCAGTATCCTGTTCAGAAATTATATGATACCGAACTCCCTGTGAATTTCCATATTCATTAATTTTAAAACTTTCTCTAGGGATAAATACGTTAAATTTTGAAATATCTGTATTTGCATAAACAATAGATGAAAGAATAGAAGAGTTAAATTCGTTTCCATATTGTTCTTCATCTATTACACAGATAAAAACCCTCCATAAAGAAGTGTCCTCTGATGATATACAATTTTCTTTTTCATCAAATGTAACAATACTCAATGCACTATCTTCAATCGAAGTTTTACACAAAATAACATTTTCTTTATAACCATTTTTTTTACGATGATCTCGTTCTAGTTTTGTTTTTCCATCACAAATTTGTTTGTTGTCTAAATAAAATAAAATGCTATCTATATCTGTGGTTGACCAATAATTGATCTTCAGTACATGAAAACATTCAGAGGGTTCCTCTGAACAAGCTATTAGGAAAAAGATAACCGCAAAAAAGAAGCCTTTTAATGCGGAGATCCCCGCCTTCGCGGGGATGACATTATTGCGCGTGAAAGGCATATTAAATCGCAAACTTCGTAGCATCAGCCAACTGCACGCTGGCGATGCGGGAAATACCCTTGATTTCCTGCGTCACACCGTAGAGCATGTCGGCTTCGGCCATGGTACGCTTGTTATGCGTCACCACGATGAACAAGGTCTGCTTGCTGAATTCGCGGAGCAGCGCCATGAAACGACCCACGTTAGCGTCATCGAGCGGGCCGTCGACTTCGTCCAGCACGCAGTACGGCGACGGTTTTTCCATGTAGATAGCGAACAGCAAAGCCGTTGCGGTCAGGGCATGTTCACCACCGGAAAGTGCCTTGATACCGCGCATTTTCTTACCCGTCGGGCGCACGTTGATTTCGATGTCGGCATCGAGGATATCCATGGGCTTACCCATTTCGTCCACCTTTTCGACAAGGCTCATCTTGGTTTCGCCGTTCAGGAACAGCTTGCTGAACACGAACTGGAAGTTCTTCTGGATGCGGGCAAACGTATCGAGGTAACGGCTGCGGGCAATGTCGTCGAGCTTGGTAATGGTGCGGTCGAGCGAAGCGCGAGCACGGTCCAGGTCGTCGAACTGCGCTTCCACTTCCAACAGGCGCTTCTTTTCGTCTTCGTAGTCTTCCATCACGTTCACGTTGATGGGGCCTAGTTCCTTAATCTTTCCGCGGAGTTCGCGGATTTCACGGTCGGCTTCGGGCTGGCTGTATTCCACGCGCTCGATGTCGTCGGGGTTCGCAAGGTCTACACTGTATTCGTTGGTGATGCGTTCGGTGAGGCGGTCGAGGTTTGCCTGCAAGGCTTCCTGCCTGCGGCCCACATCGTTCAATTCCTTCATTTTCTCGATCATGTCGTCGCGGAGACGGTTGACTTCGCTGCGCCATTCTTCGAGGTCGCCCGAAACAAGTTCGTACTTTTCGCGGGCCAAGTCGCGCTGATTTTCCAGTTCACGCAGAGCGGAATCCTTACTCTGCACCTGGTCGGCGACTCCCCTGCCGTCTTCCTCGTTCTTCTGGATGGCGGCCTGGTTCTTTTCAATTTCTGCCTTGCGGCCCTGAATCGCATTTTCCAAGAATTCCACCTGTTCGGCGATGTAGTTCAAACGGTTCGTATTCTGCGAGAGCTTTGCAGTCTTGTCCTGGGCACTGCGTTCCAATTCGCGAACATCTTCTTCCTTTTCGCGGAACATGGAGTCCTGTTCGCCGAGTTCATCGTTCACGCGGGAATATTCTTCTTCGATCTTTTCGAGAGAAGCCTGGGCGTCCATGAGTTCCTGGTCGCTGTTCTTAGAGGCTTCCGCCGCCTGAATCTTGGATTCGGCGTTCTGCATTTCGCCCTGCAACTGCGCAAGTCTGCGGTCGCAACCGGCGATAATGTTATTCTGGATTGAAATGCCGGCGTTTCCGCCGCGCTTCATATCTTCTTTTTCGCGGATTTCGTCGACCAACGAGGCAAGCATCTGCGTGTCTTCGTCGACCAAATCCTGCAAGCGGCCAATTTCTTCTTCGGCCTGAGCCACTTCAAGGTTCACGCCTTCCAACAGGCTGTTCGCCTCGGCAATTTCGTTCTTGCGGCTGAGCGTTCCAGACGTCGCCGTACCGCTGCTCATGAGGCCGCTCGTACGCACAATGCCTTCGGGCGCCACAAAGCAGAGGTCTTCGCCGCGCATAGCTCGCGCAAGGCGCACCGCCGTCTGCAAGCTATCTACGACAAAGTAACGAGAAAGCAGCGCCTTGAGCCAGCCTGCAATCTGTTCGTCGGCAGTCACATAATCCTTGAGGCAACCCACTACGCCGTCGCCTTGGAGAGAGCCGGAATAGGGTTCGGCACCGGCACCCACCAGCGCGAGCACCGCCTTGCCTACGTTTTCGCCCTTCATGGCATCCACCGCGGCAATGGCGGCATCGTCCGAGGCAACGACCACGGCATCCATCAAGTCACCGAGGGCGGCCTCCACTTGAGCGGCATATTCGGGAGCGGCTTCGATACGTTCCGACAGGAGCCCGCCCACCAGGTCCGCCTTATGCTCCATGAGCCAGCGGCTAGCGTCGGTGCCCTCGTTGGCAACGCTCTGTAAAACGTCGATTCGAGAGGTGAGCCTTGCCACCTCGTTCTTCAGTTCCTGCAGTTTCTTCTGGGCTTCGAGCAAATCGGCGCGTTCGGCATCGAGTCGCTCTTCGCGCGTCGAGCGCTGTTCGGTAAGGCGTTCCAGGTCGGCATCGGCAGCTTCAAGGCCCGCATTGATGTCGGCAAGGGCAGATTCGGCATTCACCTTCTGCGACTGCACCTGTTCCATTTCGCTACGCCACTTGGAGAGGTTCGCTTGCAACAGGCCCGATTCTGCGTCCATACGCTCGAAACGGCTCTTGAGGGAGTTCACCTGGTTCGTCTTCTGCAGGCGTTCGTTCGCAAGTTCCCTTGACTGGGTACGCAGGTCGTCCACCTTGTCGCGCATGACCTGCAAAATTTCGCGTTCACGCTCCAGCAGCGCGTTCATTTCGTCCACGTCGCTGTCGGAACTGAGCACCGCATTTTCTTCTTCCAAACGAGCGCGTTCAGAGAGAAGTTCCTGCACCTTGCCTGTGTTGCGGTCAATTTCTTCCTGGGATTTTTCGTTCGCGGCTTCCAAGTTGGAAATCACGTCGCGAATACGGCCCATGCTGTTGTTCAAGTCGTTGAGTTCGATAGTCGCCTTCTGCACCTCGCGTTCCAAGTCGCGGTAGGCGTTTTCGTCTTCGGCAATCAACAGCTTCTTTTCGTCAATTTTTGCCTGCAACACCGTCGCATTCGTCTTCGAATTCTCCACATCGTAGTTCAGACGGCGGGTCGCAGTATCGAGGGTAGCAAGCCCCTCTTTCATGTCCTCGAACTTGTCGATACTGACCGAGAGGTCCAGTTCACGCAGGCGCTTGCTGAGACGCTTAAATTCGTTGACCTTTTCGGCCTGGGTCTCGTACAGTTTTACGGAACGACGCACGCTGCGCAGGTTGTCTTCCACGCGTTCCATGTCCATCTGCACGCGTTCCAGCTGGCGGCGGGTTTCCTTGCGCTGCTGCTTGTACTTGCTCACGCCGGCGGCTTCTTCGAACAGCACGCGGCGGTCGTCCGCCTTGTCAGAAAGAACCGCCTTGATCATGTCGGCGTTCATCTGCGAATAGGTACTGGAACCGAGGCCCGAGTCAAAAAGCAAGGCATGCACGTCGCGAAGGCGGCATTCCTGGTTGTTGATCAGGTATTCGCCCGAACCGTCACGGTGCACGCGGCGGGTCACAATCACTTCGGAATATTCGGAATTGAGCGTTCCATCGCTGTTGTCGATCACAATGGAAACTTCGGCAAGGCTCATGGCGGCACGTTCTTCGGTACCGCTAAAAATCACGTCCTGCATCTTGCTCATACGGAGCGATGCAGCCTTCTGTTCACCCAGAACCCAGCGGATAGCGTCGGTAATGTTCGACTTGCCGCACCCGTTCGGCCCCACCACGGCGGTGAGCCCCTTCGTCGGGAAGTTGATTTCAGTCCTTTGCGCAAAGGACTTAAAGCCAAAAATCTTTAACTTTGTAATCTGCACTGGGACTTAATTTAGTAAAGTAGACTCAAGGAAATGGAATGGCATTCCCAAACTTCGCTTTAGAAACTGCATGGATCCCCTCCCGTTGGTCGAGGATGACGCTACGGCTTACATCATCAGAAACAAACCAAGGATGACGTTTCCACCCTCGTCATTCTGGAGCGAGTCGAGGACGACGTTTCCACCTTAGTCATTCTGGAACGAGTCGAGGACGACGTTTCCACCTTCGTCATTCTGGAGCGAGCGGAGCGAGTGACGGAATCCAGCACTTATTTTGACAGCAGAATCCTGCAACTCAAGCGAACCCCGTTGGTCGAGGACAACCTGCTAACGGAATTCCAACTTAATTTCGCCTTTTTCTTCTTTCACCACCATGTAGTAGCTGCCGCCGTCAAACTCTACCGAGAAGGATTCTTCCGTCGAAATCACGGAGCAGTTACGGACACAGTCCCCCGTGCAAGCACCTTTGGTTTCTGCAACCGGCTCATAACAAGATCCCTTTTCCAACTGCAGACGGACATGGAACGAGCCCACGAAATCTTCTTCGTAAACGCGGCTCTTTTCACCGGGGGCAATCGTGTCTTTCACCCATGGCCAATACGAGCCATCGTCGGAAAGAATTCCGAAGCCGACAACATGCCAATCCGTCTTATTTTCCACCTGAAGCCTAGTCGTAGAATCGACGAACAAATGGGTCAGGCAACCCGTGAGCGAGAAGGCACACGCTAAGACCGCGGCAATTACAAATAAATTTCCAAGTCTCTTTTTCATCACTTGCCACCCTCCGTGCTAGCAGGGCTACCGACAGCACCTCCATTCGAAGCGGTATTCGACTTTTCATAGCGGATTCCCTTCGCCTCGATGGTCTTGGTCGCTCCCGACTTATCGGCATTCAGCGGCGTAATTTCGCTGTGTTTCGCAGACTGGTCCATCTTGATGACATTCGTTTCGAGAGGAGCGCTCCTGGCGCCACCACGGTTAAAGAGGAGTCCGTCGACAGTCGCGAGGTTGAACTTGATTTCGGCAACAAAGGTTCCCTTGGTTCCAAACAAGTGTTCGTAGTCGTAGGCCGCATTATAGGCAAAACGCACAAACAGCAAGTCAATGGCACCACCCCAGAGGAAATCTTCGGAGCCGCTATACAAATGCCTACGCAGGCAGGTTGCCTCGAAACCGATCATACGCGACGGATCCGGATAAAACTTAAGCGCCGCGCTATGGAACCCCGCGTCGGGCAGGTCGTAGGAAACTTCCGCATAAAGTTGCTGACCGTAAAGATTCTGTTCCCAGGTCACACGCATCGAATCCACATCGGATTCGTCATCGGCATTATACATCGCCAAAGACACATTCGGCAAGTAAGTCAACGGTCCCGAAGAACGGCCCCCGTATACGGCGCGGCTCTCCAAGTCGAGCGAGAAGCGGAAAAGCCGCCAATCCGTCTTGTAAAAATTCGCCTGCGCACTCGCCTTGCCAAAGCGCAAGTGGGCCCAGCTGTAAAGCAGCGAATCGTTTTCGTGCGGGTAGACCTTGCCTACATGTTCCACATTCTGGTGCTGCATACCCAAAGCCAGCGTCCAGTCCGTTTTGGAATCCGTAAACGAGAAACCCCAAGTCGCAATCGACCGTTGGATAGAAAAATCATTGTACTGCGGGACGAAGAAAAAATCCTCGCCATCCCAACCCGAGCGTTCCAGCCACAAAAGCATTCCCAGATGTTTATCGGGAGCCACCTCGCCCGAGCCGAAAACCGCCGCATGATGCCTAAACGCATAACCATCGTGCTTACCGTATTCACTCTGGAGCGGGGTCTGCGTGCGGAACGGCAAATAGTGGAAACCGATATCCAGGTAACCCCCACGGCCACCGCGCATTATATCGCGAATTTCGGAAAGCTGCTGGTCACGGGCCACCGCGCCCCCCTTTGAGAGATCCGACGGATTAATCGCATCGGCAAACACGAAACCCGAAAGGGCTACACCGAGCAGTAGAATCTTTGACAATAAGCGCATGCGAAAAATGTAGCTAAACTTTTCGTTTGTATATGCTCCCCATGAATGACGCCACCTACAAAAAAGACTACATTTATTTCGTATGAATAAGTTTTTTGTAACATTTATCATGTTCATGACCGGGGCGGCATTGGCGGACCGACTCGTCGTCGATACGACCATGGCCGCAGCCGAAAAAAGCGAACACATGAAATATGAAGACCGAGGTTCATTCGGCCCTTACGTGGAATTCGGCAACATCAAGATGAAAAATGTCACCTACGACTACAAAATCCACGGTCTGGATTACGACATTTCGATAGACAATTCCTACATCTACGGTGCATCGGGCAGCCTTCCGCTCACCGAATGGTTCGACATCTACCTAATGGCCGGTTACCAGTACCTGGGCATCAGCCACCATCCACGCAACCGCGACGAGGTCACAGCCGACATCGAAGCCCTCAAGGAAGATCTCATCGAAGCCCCCTATGGCAGTTCCGATGTCGACGGACGCCACCAGATCCACACGGCGCTTTTCCAGCTGGGATTTGACCTTGCGCTTCCGCTCGTCATGAGCTACAACCATCAGTTTATGCTCAAGCTCTACGCCTTCGGCGGAGCCCTGTTCGGCAAGACCTTCTTTGCCGACGATACGCAGTTCCTGTCTCCGGTGCTTTACGGCTACGCCTACGGTGCAGGCATCCGCACGGCACTTCACGGGATCTTCCTTTCGGCAGGGTTCCGCAACAGCCACGAATACTTCCACACCTACTTTGAGCGAAAAACCGGTGACAACAAGGACGATGACGAATTCATGCTGGACTTCGACACTTACTTCGTGCCTTACGTTTCGCTTGGAATCACGCTGTTCTAGCGCTTAATTTTCAGGCGTTCCCCGACCTTCAGCTTGGTATCGTTCAGTCCATTCCACTTCACGATTTCTTCAATGGTCACGTTATACTGGCGAGCGATGTCCCACAGACCCTCGCCTTTTTTGACGGTGTGAATCTTGAAATCGGCTTCGGGTTCGCCACTCACCTTGAGGCGCTGCCCGACACTAAGATTAGTGGACTGTCCCATATTGTTCAGACTCTGCAACTTGGCAACCGTCGTTCCGAACTTTCGGGAAATGGCACTCAGGTTGTCGCCGGACTGAACCACATAGACAGACACCTTTTCCGGAGAATTCTTGGAAGCCTTCGGAGCCTTGGTGGTTGAAGGTTTTGATTCAGACTTGGCCGTTTTCAGTGTCGCCTTGGAACTACGAACAAATTCAGGAATTTTCAAGGAATCCCCCACGGTCAGGCGGCGAGAAAATCCCTGGTTTTCCTGCATCAGCAGCACGACAGGAACATCGTAGGCCTTGGCGATAGAGGCGAAATTGTCGCCTTCCTGAACCACGTACTTTTCACCCTTCGAAAGTTTCGGACGAGAAACTTCGGCAGCGGGTTTCAGTTCCGGTTTAGAGACAAACAAGGTGTCCCCCGCATTCACAAATGCGGCCGCATCCATAGAATTCCAGGTGCGAAGGCTTTCTTGCGAGATGCCGAACTTACGCGCGACCGAAGCCAGGTTGTCACCTAATTTTACGACATAGGTACGCACCCTTTCCGGTTTCTTACCTACTTTCGATTTCGCCTTCGGAGTCACCTTGATCGGAATCAGCAGAGACTGTCCGGCGCGGATGCGGCTACCCTTCATGTCGTTCGCCTGCTGCAGCTCCGAGACCTTGATGCCGTACTGTCGGGCGATAACGCCGAGGCTTTCGCCCTTGCGGACCTTATGGTGATGCCAGCTCGAGAAGTTATTCTTTTCCATCTTGTCGTAGCCTTCGACAAAGGCGGAGCGCGTTCCCACCGGCAAACGCAACAGGTAGGAATCCCTGTTCGGCGGAGTACACCACTTGACCAGTTCCATGTTCAAGCTGCGGAGCGTATCTTCGCTGACCTTCAAGAGCTTTGCGACTTCTTCGAGCGGAAAGGAATCGAAAACTGTCACCGTATCGAAATCGGGCTGATAGGTTTTCTCGACCGTCATTTCGTACTGTTCCGGATAATGCCCGATGACCATCGCCGCTAGGATTCGCGGCACATAGCGCATGGTTTCCTTCGGAAGTTCCAAGTCCCAGTAGGTAATCGGAAGGGTGGAATCGCGGGTAGTATCTTCCTGCATTTCGCGGACAAGCCTACGCACGCGGCCCTCGCCGCAGTTATAAGCGGCCATCGCCAGCAGCCAATCGTTGAATTCTCCGTGCAGACGGTTCAGATACTTGAGGGCAGCCATCGTCGCCAGCTCCGGATTGCGGCGCATATCCACCCAGTAGTCCACCTCGAGCCCGTAGCGTTTGCCCGTCTCCGGAATAAACTGCCACATACCAGACGCCTTCGCGCGGCTGTACGCTTTCACCTTGAAACCCGATTCGACCAACGCAAGGTAAATCAAGTCGCGTGGCATTTTCGCCGCATCGAGCTGGGCATAAATCAATGAATCGTAAGCGGTCTTTCGATTCAACGAACCTGCCGTAAAGCTACGGGCCGCATTCGTCATGTAAAAAATTTCCTGCAGCACGCGTTCGTTGAACTGCACCGGGAGCGTAAACTGCGACACGTCCAGCGTATCGAGAAAACTTTCAATCACTTGCAGGGCCGCACTATCCGCCGCACTTTCGTCGAGAGCGTCAATTCCCTCGATCGAGACATCATTGCGCAGGTAATTCTCGGCATTTTCACCGAGTTCGGCCACATTCGGGTAAACTTCGTCCAGGGCCAGCACAATACGGATCGGCATCGTGACCCGGTAAAGGGAGTCCTCGTGGTCGCTCACGTTCCTGTAAGTGGAATCGTACTTTTCGGCAACTAGCTGACGCAAGGACTCATCTAGGTAATGCCTTGCCAAAAGCCATTCCTGGTTTTCCATTGCCTGCAAGGCGTACTGGTAATAGGTCCACGACGGGCGTACCGACAGCGAATCCGAGACCTTTTCCTTTAAAGCCCTTTCCGAAAACGAAATCGGTTCCTGTTCCTTCGCCACGGGTTCCACGGCGGGAGAAACCTCGGCCGGCTTGCTCGCACACCCTGCAAGAATCAGGGCAAACAATATCGCTGGAATAAAAAATTTCATTATGGACTAGTTTCCGACAACACGCTCAACGCCAAACCAAATGACACCCGCCAGCACGAACGCGGCCACCATCTGCAAAATAATGATAATCCGGTTTATGCGGTACGCCTTTTGCGTCTTACGGTGCCAGGAAGGCAATTCTTCTTTTTCTTGATCCTGATTCATTATAGGGGAAATATAGTAATTAGTCACCCAAAACTATTAACTATATTATACCACAGCGTATGAAAAAACTTTTTGCCGCATTGCTCCTCCTCTCTATCGCCGCCTCCGCCCAGGTGGGAATTGCGAGGTCAGCGAGCGGCATCCATGCGCCTTCAGCCAAGACTCTTCCGCAAGGCAACCTTTTTATATCGGGCAGTTTCGAAATCGTCAATGACGGACAGGCCCACAGTATAGAAGGCTACTATACCGACAACAAGGGCAACCAAATCGAACTCGATAAAGGTTCTCCTTCCAATGACGAAAACCTATTTGTCGGTTTCGGGATTTTTGACAACCTGGAAATTGGCATCACATTACCTTTCCACTACGAAGGAGATATCCACGAACAAGACCTGAAGGGCCTCGCCCTCGGCGACCTCCAGATTTTGGCCAAGGGGCATATCCCCATCAACGACTGGTTCCATTTCGGCCTGAGCGGCGAAATTTTTGCACCGACCGGTTCAAAGGACAAGGGGTTCCGCCCGAGGCACCGCTGGTATGTCGGACGCGACGGGAAAGCCTATGCCTATACCGCCGGCAGCTGGGCCGTCGAAGGCAACGTGTACTTCACCCTCGATTTTCGGGACTACATCACCTACAACGCCTATGTAGGCATCTTGAAGACCATCGAGGAAAACGAAAACTATATCATCTGGGGAACCGGGTTCAACTTTTTCCCAAACATGATGATAAGTCCCATTTTCGAGGTCTCCGGAGAAGCGCCCCTACACACCACTCACGCCGAAAACAATTTCTTGAGCAGTCCGTTCCGCCTTACCCCCGGACTCCGGATACATCTCCCCTACGAAAGCAACCTGACCATTTCGGGTGACATCGGACTCGGCTACTTTAGAAAGAAGAAAATCGAAGAAGGGCTCCCCGTCACTCTGATGTCCAGCGACGAGCCTATCTACTACACGCAATCGGGTTCCCCGAACCTGACAATCGCCGTTACCTTCAGCAAGACACTTGATTTCAGCTGGGACGACGATGACCAGGACGGTGTCATCGACCGCAAGGACATGTGCCCGAACACCGGAAAAAATCTCAAGGTCAACGAACGCGGATGCCCCGTAGACGAAGACCAGGATGGCGTCCTGAACATCGTCGATGTTTGCCCCGGAACCCCTGTCGGCCTGGTCGTAGACTATAACGGATGCCCACTCGACACAGACCACGACGGAGTTTTTGACTACCTGGACCATTGTTCCAACACCCCGGAAGGCTTCGCCGCGGACACCAACGGCTGCACCCGTGACACCGATGGCGACGGAATCGACGACAACAACGACCACTGTGCCCACACGCCCACACACGAAAGGGTCGGAAGCGACGGATGCCCCCTGGACCAGGACCACGACGGTGTCCCCAACATCCAGGACCAATGCCCCAATACGCCCGAAGGAATTTCGGTTGACCGAGTCGGCTGCCCCCTCGATTTCGACGGAGACGCCATCCCCGACGAACTTGACAAGTGCCCGAACACCATCCTCGGCGAAAAAGTGGACTCGCTCGGATGCCCTATAGACAGCGACATGGACGGTGTTGCCGATTCCAAGGACCTTTGCCCCGAAACCCCGGCCGGAGTCACCGCCAACAAGCAAGGGTGTCGCATCGATCAGGATAACGACGGCGTCTTCGACGAAGACGACAAGTGCCCGGGCACTCCCGAAGGCGCCCCCATCGACAGCTTAGGTTGCCCGCAGGACAACGACATGGACGGAATCGCCGACTGGAACGACATGTGCCCCGGTACCTTCCCGAATGTAGCCGTGAACAACCAGGGTTGCCCCCTGAACGGCAAGCTGAATTTCAACTACATCGCCATGCGCATCCGTTTCAAGGGCGCCGACTCCACCCTGCTCAATTCCAGCTACACGGCTTTGAACGACATCGTCTACATCATGCGAAAGAACCCCATGGTTCTCGAAATCCAATGCAGCGCAAGCGACATTTCGACCGGGGACCCCGACAAGGTTTCCAGTGAGCGCGCCGAGGCCATCTACAATTACCTGGTCCACAAGGGAATCAGCGAAAACCGACTGAAATTCCAGGGGTTCGGAAAGAAACTTCCGCCCACCATGCCGAAAAGGATGGAAAGCAATTACAGCGTGCGACTCATCCCCTCGCCCGAAGCAAAAAATAATACCGAGAAGCAATAGTTTTTTGCTATATTTGCGCATCCAGTACCTATGCGGACATTCCGCGCAACCCCAAAGGATTACCCATGAAAATTGCCGACAAGACCGTTGTCCAGATGCACTACACCCTGACCTCCGACGAAGGCAAGGTCATCGATTCCTCCGAAGGCCGCGAACCGCTGCAGTACATCCAGGGCGCCCACATGATCGTCGTTGGGCTAGAAAAGGCGATGGTCGGCCACGACGTGGGCGACAAGTTCGACGTCAAGGTGATCCCCTCCGAAGGCTACGGCGAATACAACGAAGAAATGACGCAGGAAGTCCCGCTGGACGTTTTCCAGGGTGTCGACAAGGTTGTTGAAGGCATGATGTTCTATGCCCAGACGCCCGCCGGCCCGATGCCCATCCGTGTCAAGTCCGTGAGCGAAAAGTCCGCCGTCATCGACGCAAACCACGAACTCGCCGGCCAGAACCTGAACTTCGCCATCGAAGTGGTTTCTGTGCGCGAAGCCACCGAAGAAGAACTCAATCCGCAAGGTCACCACTGCTGCTGTGGCGGCAAAGGAGACGGCGAAGGATGCTGCGGAGGCAAGGGCGAAGGCGATCACGAATGCAAGTGCGGAGAAGAAGGCCACGAATGCGAATGTGGCGGCGAAGGCCATGAATGCGGTGGCCACGGCCACAAGGAAAACTGCGACGGCAATGGCGGCTGCGGCTGCCCCAACCACGACAAGCACCACGGGAAGTAATTTCTGAAATCTGAATTCGGAATTCAGATTTCAGGGTTCGGAATTAGGATTTAGGAATTCGGGTTCAGGAACTCGGAAGTCGGATTTAGAGCGTAAAACAATTAACGCGTGTAATTTTTCCAATTACACGCGTTTTCTTTTTAAAATTTATCCGGGATCAACCCGTTTTTCAGCGTTTATTCGTACTGCGGGAGCGTCCAGTCCTTCGGCATGACCGGCGTGCTGCTGTCGTCATGCTTGTAGGTGAAACCCTTCTGCGGATCAAAGCCTTCAACGGCGCCCTTCACGGACTTGGCGCATTTCGACGGAGATTGGCAACTGGAATTCTTCAAAAAGAGAATGTCTCCGTAGATATCCCACTTTCCGGAACGGACATCCTCGGAGTTCTTGCCCTTCGTCGCATCGAGAGCGTACTCTCCCGACGTCTTGAGTTTCAAGGTCCAGTCAACGCCATCCGCATCGGCAACCCATTCCTTCGCGATGCTGTCACGATCCACCTCGTCGAACTTGAAAGTCGTCTTTTCGCACTTGATTTCCGCGCCGGTATCCATCGACAAGTTAAAGTCGCTACTCACCTGGCCAGAAACCAGCGAATAGGCGGACTTATTAAAGAACACGGGCGTCATCAGCAAGTGGCTGCGCTGGATATCGTAGAAACCGGCCGACCAGAAGGAAGAGTCCCCTATCGATTCCTCGACAACATAGCGACCCTTGTAGAAGGAATAGGCCTGCTTTGCATCATCGTTCTTGCAGGAAAGCCTTACGCCCTGCAGCTTGGTTCCATCGGAAAGCCAGTTCGAAGAGGTCTTCACATTGGCCTTTTCGACATCGGCATAATCACCGCCGTTAATGGAATACTGGAGCTTTTCCCCCTTCACGACAAATTCAATCTTGCCACCTTTTTCGAAGAAAGCCGTCAATGAATCAGATACAGCCGTAGCGGTCGCCATGATCGAGCCATTCGACTTTCCATATTCAAGGACACCGTCCTTGAATTCCGAATGGACTGCAATCCACGCTGTATCGGGAATCCAAATAGAAAATACGCCGAGTTTTGCACCCGTCGCAAGGTAAATATCAGACCCGAACATCTTGCCCAGGGCCATATTTTTCTGCAAATCGTCCAGAGTAGCGGCACGGGTTCCTTCGGGAACCTCGCGCTTTTCGGAAGAGGATGATTCCTCCGAAGAAGAGGAGGTCGCCTCGACACTGGAACTGGCGCCCTCTTCGCGTTCAACGTTAGAAGAATTATCGTCGCTGCCACAGGCGGCAAACATCGTCGTCGCAGCCACTGCAGCAGGCCAAATCGCAAGTCCAAAAGATTTTTTCATAAAAACACGTCCTTCAAGACAATTCTTTTTTCACGAATATATACAAAAAGCGTCAAAAAATCAAGAAAAAAGCAAAATCTGTGAGCTAAACGACAGATTTTCACCCCTTTTCGAGCGGACAGCCGGGATTATACCCCAAATCGCGCATCGATTCGCCGATATCGGGGGCGGCATCGTACAGGAACCCCGCAAGCGCCTGCTGCGCCGTCACGCGACGACCACCGATCCAGCTTTTCAGCACGGCAAGCCTGTTTGCAATCCACCACGGCAAGGGAATCATCCAGTGACGCATTCCTGCCGACTGCAATATCAACCGCGCCATCTGCGCCATGCTCATCACGGTAGAACCGGCTAGCGAATAAGTCTTGCCGCAAGCTTCTTCATTGAGGCCCGCCGCAACAATTCCCTTGACCAGGTCCTCGCTGCAAACAGGACGCTTGAGGCACTTGCCCCCGCCCGGCAAGAAATATACCGGGAAACGTTTCACGTAGGCCGCGAACATGTTGAATTCCACACCGCCACCATCACCGATGACCAGGGTCGGCCGCACGATTGTCCAGCGGAGCCCCGATTCCTTCACCACGGATTCCCCCGCAAGCTTGCTCGCACCGTATTCCGTAAGAACCGGATATGTCACCGAAATGCTCGATACGTAAACCAGTCGGGAAACGCCTGCCTCGCGGGCGGCATGCACCACATTGGCCGTCCCCTGCGCATTGATACGGTCAAACGCACCCTTTTTTGTCGATAGGAGGATGGCGGCAAGGTGATAGACTAAATCCACCCCTTCAAATGCCGCTCGGATCGAATCGTAATCCGAGACATCCCCGTAAAAGACCTCCACCCCTTCGGGTAAAAACCCAGCCTGGGTATCGCCCGGAAGCACCAGGACCCGCACACACACATCGCGGCTCAATAGCTCCCGACAAAGCGCCTTCCCTACGACGCCCGCGCCCCCCGTCACCAAAGCAATCATCGCTAGGCTTCCAGCAAATAGCGGATATCCTGGACCTTGCGAACAAGGGCCTCGTCTTTATCCATCTGCTTGATCAGTGAACGGACGGCGGCGATCACAGAAGAGTAATCGCGGTTAAAAAGCATCCCGATTTTTTCGTGGGAATCCGTCGTCATTTCGCGGCAAAGGTACATTGCCACCTTGCGCGGTAGCGAGACACCTGCATCCTGACGCTTGCTCGCGAGCGCCACCATATCGGTGCCGAACTCAAGCGCCACCACTTCGGCAATTCCCTTGATGGTCAGTTCCTGCATACCGTTCGCACTTGAAGGAGCCACCAGACGCTTGACTGCGCACAAGTCCAGATTTTCCTGGCAGAACTGGTTCATCGCAGAAAGGCCGTTCAACATACCCTCGATCACGCGCACGTTTTCACGACGCGGAATCGAAAGGAACCTGCAAATTTCTTCGCGATCCTTGTCGACAAAAGGAATATTCATCGACTTTTTCTGGATAAGTTTCATGCGGGTCGACAAGTCCGGCTCATCGATACCGACCGCCACGCAAGATTCCAGCGGGGCAAGCAGCTTGGCCGAAATACTCGGAATGGAGGAATGCCCGGCGGGCTTCTTTTCGCCTTCGGCAAGACGGTTGAACTGGGACGGATGCCTGTCGCAAGAAAGCACCACCTGCTTGCCTGCCGCGCGGAGGTGCTTGATCAGGATAGCGAGTCGCTCCTGCGTTCCTACGCCACATTCCAGCAACTGCACGTCATCCAGCAACAGGATATCGCAATTTTCATACTTTTCCTGGAATGCCACGGCGAGTTCGCGGACATTCCCTATCTTATACTTCAGGGCCTTGCTCATGGCCGTCGCGTCACGCAAGAAATCGTAAGCGTGACAATAGACGATACGCGTATGAGCCCTGGACTTCTGAATCTGAGCGGCCACCGCCTGCAACAGGTGCGTCTTTCCGAGCCCCGACTTGCCATAGACAAACAGCGGGTTCAGCGCCGGATCACCCGGATTTTCGGCAACGGACTTGCAAGCCTCGCAAGCGGTAAAGTTGCAATCACCCTCGACAAAGTTTTCGAAAGTGTAACCCGCATACAGCGAAAGCTTGCGGCGAATCACCTTCTTGAGCTGCGGCTTCTGGACCACGCGCGGAACGACCGGGAAAACGGGAGCAGCCTTCGGAGTCAGCGCCTGTTTTTCCGGTTCCACGATACGAATACGGTAACCCACATATTCCGAGCCCAGCACCTGCGCCAGGGCCTTGTTCAAAATGTCGCCGTAATGGGCACGAATCCAGTTTTCACGCAACTCGTCGGGAACGGCGATTTGCACGTATCCGTCAAAAAAGCCTTCGTAATCGGCCGCATCCAAGATGGTGAGGCCAAAATAGTCGTTACATTCCTCGCGAAGGAGGTCAAGCACGCGCTGCCAAACAGGGACTGCCTGGAGACGGGCGGAAGGTTCAACCAAAGAAACAGTGTTTGTCACAATCTACCAATGATCTAAAAAGCAAGGTGAAAGTTAAATAAAGCTCCCCGACAAAAACTCACCTTCTTAAAAAAATCCTCCAAAGTGCCTTTTTTGGCCCGTTTTGACCATTTTTATTTTTATCCCCCGCTGTTCCCAAAACTCTACAAACAAATCACGCCTTTAGTCACTCTCCAATCCATTCTCAACCCCTATGTTTAACACAACTTATCAACAGAAAAATTTTCAACTATCTCTTGACAAAAAATCAAGCAAACTTTTGCTCAAACAAGCACTGTTCTGAACTTCTTACAAAAAAATAATAGGCGAATTTTGACAAAAAACGGCATTTTTTCGTAGAAAATCTTGACAGACAACAATTTAGCGATAGGAATAAAATACACCCAAAAGAAAAAGGGCCTCGAAGAGGCCCCGTCAACAATATATAAACTACGATTACTTGGTTTCGTCCAGCTTCGAATGAAGCGCCTCGAGGCGGCGGTCCAGGAGCTTCTGGATTTCGGGCAAAAGGGAATCCTTGATGCGGTCCAGATACAGGCACTGCAACTGAATCATGCGGTTACGGTGACGGCCGGCGTGCTCCTGGATCCAGTGGCTCACAGCCCCCTGACGGTCCTGAACGCGTTCCTGCAACACCTGCTTGATGTAGGTCGTCTGCACCGACATGTATCGCTGCATATTGAACGGCAGCTTGTAGGTGCGAATGAACTGCTTCAGGTATTCCAGCAGGGAAAGGTTCTGGCAACGGCGATCCTGGATAAAGTCGCGCAATTCATCAATATGGCTTTCAAAAAAAGGCAGAATGGCTTTATCGTCTATCTGATAAAGTTCCAGTTCATCCTGTTTTTTGGTCGCTTCGTCAACAGCCATATCACAAATTTATGAAAAAATTTCTAATTTTTAAGGTTTTTTCTTAAGAAAAAAGAAAAAATTAGCATTTTTTGACATATCGCCTGCAGATTCAGAAAGGAAGATCCAACCTTCCGTCCCCGGGTGGAGCGTATCGGTATCGCCGCCCTTAAAATCCTTCATCGACAGCACTTCGCAAGAAAACTGCCCCGCCGGAGTCATCAGTTCCAGAGAATCGTCCAAGGAAAAACGGTTCTTGACATTCACGCGGCACGCACGGGTCGCCTCGTCGTAAGAAAGGACCTGCGCGACAACGCAACCACCCGCAGCATCTTCGTGCGTCGACTCGTAATTCTGCGGAAGCGGGCCTTTCATAAAGCCGGTCATAAAGCCGCGGCCATCCACGAACGAAATCGCCCTGCGGGCTTCGGCCGAAACCTCGAACGGCTTTCCCGCCTCGGCCTGTTCGGCGCAGGCATCAATCGCCATACGGTAAGCGCGCACGACCTGACTCAAGTAGTATACCGACTTTGTACGTCCTTCTATCTTAAAGGAATCGAGTCCGGCCATCATCAAGTCCGGGATGACGTCCATGGCGCAAAGGTCGCGACTACTCATAAAATAGGTACCCCAGGCATCTTCATCCAAGGCGATGGGGTCCAGTTCCGGGCGGTCCGTGCGTTGCAAGGTGAACGAACCTTCGTGTTCGCGATAATTTTCGCACTGCGGTTCCGGATTGGCGTACAGGCGATAAGGCATTCGGCAGCTGTTGTCGCAGGCCCCCTGGTTCGCATCGCGACGGGTCACCCAGTTACTCAGCATGCAGCGCCCCGACATCGACATACACACGGCACCGTGCACAAAAACTTCAAGTTCCAGGTTCGGGCAACGTTCCTTGATTTCCACCACCTCGGACAGGCGGAGTTCGCGACTCAGGATAATGCGACGCACTCCGAGATCCTGCCAGAACATCGCCGCCAAATAATTGGTCGTATTCGCCTGTACCGACAGGTGAATTTCGACTTCGGGACGCACCTTGCGCAACCACCCCACAAAACCGGGATCGGCCACGATCAACGCATCGGGGCCCAGGTCGATTGCCGCAAGCAAAGCCTTCTGAAACGCCTCGACCTTGACGTTACGCGGAATCACGTTACTCGTCAGGTAGAACTTTTTCCCGAGACGGTGGGCGTATTCGATACCCTCGGCCAGATCATCCAAGTTCTTGAAACCGTTTTCGCGGGCACGGAGCGAAAAGGCGGGCTGCCCCGCATACACGGCATCGGCACCGTAGGCAAAGGCATACTTCATTCGGGTCAGGTCACCCGCAGGAGCTAATAACTCAGGACGTTTCATAAGTTTCCAACAGCGTCACCCTGGATTCCGTCGCTGCGCTCCAGAATGACTGTTCCTTTTGCGTCTTCCTGGAACCACGAAGTGGTGACGGGATCCATAAGCAACATTAAACTACCACTTGAATCCAGTTCTCAAATAAACCTTTTCATCGTTAAACAAGGTAATCTCGCCCAGGAAGAACACGTATTGACCTTCGTAGCTGAGCGACGGCGTAAGCGAGTATTCCATCTTCGCGCCACGCAAGAAATGCTTAGGAAGCTTCATGTGGTCCCGGTTCGGAGTCGTGTCGTTCACGGCGCTGCCGAAATCCGTTCCCTTCCAGAACCAGCTGTTGCGAAGCGAGGCGAAAATACGGTGGTCTAACCTTCCGTAGGCCGTAAAGTCAACCCTCTGGCTATTGGGACCGTTCTGATTACCGATCGGGCGACCGAGATGTTCCATCTGCGCCGTATACTTCTTGAAATGCGAATAGACATACGGTTCGATGCGTGCATATTCCGCAATGAACCCCGATTCCAGCAGATGGGTATTAATCTTAAAATCATGGGCTCCATGCATACCGGCCATCCAAGCCCACTTGGCTTCGATGTTGTCGTTTTTCACGAGGCTCACCGGACTTTCCATGTCGTCCAGGAAAAATTCGCTATAGACGCGGAGCGAACGGAACAGGCGGTAGTTGAAATCAAACGAAAGCGATCCGTTATTGGAACTTTCGGAATAGTTTCCCTTTTCCATGAACAGGGGGACCACCGGAACAAAAAGCCATGGTTTCAGGTTGTCATACTGAATCTGAAGTTCGCTAATGCCGAAAGTGGCATTGCCCACAGCCAGTTCGTAGCGGTGGCCAAAAATGTTGCGGGTTTCGTCCTTGTTCTTGTCGCTCATGCTCGAATAGATGCGCAAGTCCCCGTAGAAAGACATCACACGCAAGGGGCCAAGCTTCATGTCAAGTGAAAGCATGTTGTACGGGAGCGCAAACTGGTTCAGGCTCAAGTTGTTATAGTAGCCCGGGCCCCAATGCATCACGTCGCGACCAAAGTCAATTCGCGCCCAGTCGTAGTTCAAGGCAATATGGGCGCGGTAGCGAGCATAGCTCGTATATTCGATACCCGAATTGTTTTCTTCCTTCTGGACTTCCAGAAATTCCCCATCGAAAGATTTCGGATACTTCGCCGAATGGCCTTCGTCATAAATTCGGGCGTCCAGGACGAAGTCGACGGAATCTGCATAGCCGCGCAGGTAAATGCCCCCGTCAATTCCTGGCCAAATCGTATCATTCAGCGCCTCGCCACCACGATAGTCGATACCGCCCACCAGCGACATCGCCAAAGCCATGCGCGGCACGTTGAGATTCTTGAGTTCGGCATTGCACACAGAATCCTGCGACGTACAGGAATCACGATATCCCGAGACAGAAGCTCCGTGTTCGCTATCGTAATAAAGCAGGGCCTTTCCCTCGGATTTCACGAAATTCTTGCGAAAAGTCGTATCACGCTGCGGATAGGCAAAGAACTGACGGCCCTCCCCCGTCGTTACCCGGTGCAGTTCGAACAGCATCGGAGAATTTTCCAGAAGCCGCAAGTTGCGCACGTTTTCGGGGCCGACCACCGGCGAGGCAGCAAGAGACTGGACCGCGGCGAAAGCCAACATCAACGAAACAAGGGATAAGTTTTTTTTCTTCATAAAATTCATCCAAGACAAATTAAGTCAGTACTTGAGCAAGCATACCGAACAGTTCCGACGAGATCACCGGCTTGGCAATCAGTCCTTTCATTCCCGCCCTGCTCGCACGCAAGCGGTCTTCATCAAAGACATTGGCAGTCAAGGCCAATATCGGTATATTCGCATTCCGTGGATTATCCAGCTTACGAATCTTCCGAGCCGTTTCAAATCCATCCATTCCGGGAAGACGCAGGTCCATCAAGATGACATCGAACGAGCCTACCGCAGAATAATCAATCCTTTGGACACACTCCGTTCCCGATTCCACACAAACGACCTTCATGCCCGCATCCTTCAGCATTTCTCCCACTATTTCGCAGGTTTTCGGGTCGTCATCGACCAAAAGAACATGCTTTCCGGCCAAATTCACATGGGGCACGTCACGGTTCGCCTTTGGGGCAACGGAAGCCACATTGGTCGTCTTAAGCGGAAGCGTCAAAACGACGCGAGTCCCCTCGCCCACACGGCTCGTCACCTTTACGGTCCCCTGCATCAGGTCCACTAGCTTTTTTACGATGCAGAGCCCAAGCCCCGTACCTTCCACGTTGCGAGTCAAGGCCGTCTGTTCGCGTTCGAACTCGTCAAAAATGCGAGGCATGAAATCTTCAGAAATTCCAACACCAGTATCTTCCACCACGATTTCGACATTGCACATGCCGGGAGTCTCGTGCGAGTAGTCCCTCAGCGAGATACGCACCAAGCCGTTTTCACGCGTAAACTTGATTGCGTTGCTCACCACATTCAGCAAGATCTGCTGGATTTTTACCTTGTCCGCATAGACATACTGGTTCTTGAAATTCCTGGACACCTGGAGAAGGATATTCTTCTGATGCGCAGCCTGTTCAAAGGTAGCTACAATCCAATTCGTCATTTCCAGCGTATACACAGACGTTTCGTTCAAAGTTTCTACGCCCGATTCGATACGGGCCATATTCAAGACTGAATTAATCAGGTCCAGGAGCAATTCGCCCGCATTGTGGATATTGTTCAGGTAGCGTTCGAATACGGCAGTCTCTTCTTTGGAAAGGTTCATATTCCAAAGTGTTTTCTTGGCCAGGGCCTCGTAACCAAGAACCGCGTTCATCGGCGTGCGGATATCGTGGCTCATATTGAACAGGAACTTTGACATCGCCCGGTCAGCCATACGCGCCTGGTCCAAAGCGCGGACAAGTTCCATCCGCTGTTCGTTCAACGCCTTGCGCTTTTCCAGTTCCGCTGACATGACATCGTCAATAACCTTGAACCCCATCACAAACTCCGGACGAGTCTTGGACGGTTTCACCAAATGAGCCTGGAGATAGTGAATCTTATCCTTGACAAAGATGCGGTATGTAATATCGAATCGTTCGTTTTTCAGGAATTCGCGACGAACATTTTCCAGATTTGCAATCCGTTCAAAAGAAGAACGGTCTTCGGAAAGGACCATTCTCTTTTGGTAAAGGGACAAGAATGAATCGTAACGGATTTCCTGGCCCGCAACTTCATGCAGCAAGTGCTCAATAGCCGGGTGAACCCTATAAGCCACCATTTTTCCCGTATCAAGGTTAATTTCAAAGGCGCTACCATACGACTCGGTCAAGGCATTGATGACATTCAGATGACGCCCTTCGTTTTCGGAGTGCAAGCGCCGATTCGTCCTATACACGGAATGCAGATAAAGAATAAAAAAGAGGGCAACGAGCAGAATGGCCGCTATCGCTCGGCTATTATTTTTCCACGAGAACTCCTTCAAGATATGGAACGGCACCATCTGGACAACGACCCACCCCGTATTCGAGACTCGCGCTACCCCCGCAACTGAATTGCCATATTCCGTAGAGAAACTAAAAGCATTCGTGGAGCCGGCCCTCGCCTTTTTCTTAAAGGTTTCAATGACATTCTGCGGTAGGAAATCCTGGGATTTCTTTTCAAACAGCTGACCGTAGACATCGTCATCCGTATTTGAAGCGACAATCTTCAAGTGTCGGTCACACACCAAAGCAACAATCCGTTCACCAAACAGCGTGTAATCCATCATGGAACGGATTTCAGTATTGCCCCCCAGGATTCCAGCTACAACCCCCACGACCGAATCGCGATAGAACAGAGGCGTATAAACTATTACCTGAGCTTCCGATGCGTATAGAGGGCGGTAGTCAACCCAAATTCCCGTTTCGCCACGAACACCCCGCTGGAAAAATTCACGGTCAGACACATCGAACGAAGAATCACCATACGCCGTATTCCAACCGTCGCCTCGAACATATTCGATTCTCGAGAACGGGGTCTCGGCAAGTTTCGACAGGAACAGCGAATCCGGATTGCGTAGCACAGGGCCATTCATTTGATGGGTCGCCATCAGAGAAACAAGCTTTATGCTGCTTTGCGCATAACGCATACTGTTTTCTAGTTCGGTGGCGACACTTTCCGCATTCTGCGCAATGGTGGTTTCAACCTGTTTAAAGAAGTAGACTCGAGAAAAAAAGGAGTACAGGCTGATTACGATAATCACTGCGACCGCCATCACGACCACCACAGGACTAGGAGCCATCCACTTTTTTAACTTAATCTTTTTCATGCATCCAAAAACAAGTCCAATTATAACAAAATTTTTACTAATATATAGGGCGTATGAAGGATTTGACCATCGAACACAAAGCCGAAAAGGAACGATGCATTCTCGTGGGGATCTCTACCCCCAAAGTACGCCCCTGGCTCGCCTCCGAGCAACTCGCCGAACTGGGCCGGCTCGCCGAGACCGCAGGCGCCGAGGTGGTGCAGAGTTTTTTGCAGCGGGTACAGAACTTTAGCCCGGCAACGCTCATTGGCGAAGGCAAGGTGAACGAGGTCAAGCACGCTCTAGAAGAACTGAACGCTAAGATGGTCGTGTTCGACGACGATCTCTCGGGCTCCCAAGTTCGAAACCTGGAACAACGCCTCCCCGGAATCAAGGTTCTCGACCGCACGGGGCTTATCCTGGACATTTTCGCGAAACACGCCGTCACGGCGGAAAGCCGCCTGATGGTTGAAGTGGCGCAGCTCCAGTACATGATGCCGCGCCTGACCGGTGCATGGACGCATCTTTGTCGCCAGCACAACGGCGGTATCGGCACCAAGGGCCCCGGCGAAACGCAGCTCGAAACGGACCGCCGCATGATCCGCAAGCGAATCCAGGAACTCAAAAAGAAGCTTGAAAAAATCGAGGACGCCCGCGAAAGCCAGGCCGAAAACCGTAACGACATTTTCCACATCGGCATCGTGGGCTACACGAACGCGGGCAAGTCTACGCTGACCAACCGCCTGACCGGCGCCGACGTGTATGTAGAAGACAAGTTGTTCGCCACCCTTGACAGCACCACGCGCAAGCTCTACCTCGACGGTGAAAACATCATTTTGTCAGACACCGTAGGCTTTATTCGTAAGCTTCCGCACAACTTAATCGAAACCTTCAAGAGCACGCTCGGCGTGGCCGCTCATGCGGACTGCATCCTGGAAGTTGTTGACGGTTCCGCCCCCGACTACCGGGAGCATCTGGAAGTCACCCACAAGACGCTGGAAGGCATCATCAGTTCCGAGACGCCACGTATTCGCGTATTCAACAAGGCCGAAATTTGCGACGAGGCCCGCCGCACGGAACTCCGCGAAAATTACCCCGAGGCCATCCAGGTGAGCGCCCGCGAAAACATCGGCATGGAACGCCTCCGAGAAACCTTCAAGGAACAGCTCGCCGCCTGGCACAAAAAGCGCGAAGCCTACGAACAGAAAGAGAAAGAACGCAGCGAAGCCCCGTGGAGAGAAACGGAGCACGCGCTAGACGGTTAATCCTCCAGGGTTTCGCCATCCACCACCCGCTTGAGCGGAAAATCGAATTGAATCGCCCGCGGAGTCTCAATTTTATCGAATTTAATCTGGTAGCAAAGGGCCTGTTCATCGACCTTGGCGACGCTCCCAAAGCCCATGATGCGGTGGAAAACGCGGTCGCCCACGGCAAATTCCGCGGCAGGAGCCTTTTTCACGAGGCCCAAAGTTTCGTCGCTGAAAAGTTCTCGGTTGCGGTCAGATTCAGCGATGTAGGCGCGAGCCTCCTGCAGCAGTTTTTCTGAAACACCGCGAACCACGTGGAGATCGGCCATATCCATTTCGAGCAGGAACCGCGACGGGTACCGGCTCGATTCTTCGCCGACACCGTCTTCGGCATCGCTCAGGAACAGCACATTTTCGGCGCGGGTGAGCGCCACATACGCAAGGCGTCGTTCCTCTTCCAGCTGCATCTTGTTCTCGATGCGCTTGACCGGGAAAAAGCCCTCGTTCATTCCACATACGAACACGTAGGGAAATTCCAGTCCCTTGGAATTGTGGATGGTCATCAGCTGCACACGGTCACGGTCGCCGTCGTTCTCGTCGGAGTTCGTAAACAGCACAATATTCTGCAAAAATTCGTCGAGCGTCGCATCTTCTTCGAGAAGGTTTTCAAATTCGAGCAGACCCTGTTTGAGTTCCGCAAGATTGTCGAGGCGGTTTTCATCGCCATCGAGGCGCAGCATCTCTTCGTAGCGGGATTCGCGCATGAGCCGCGTAAACACTTCGGTAATAGGCATTTCGCGGTACTTGAAACGGAACTTTTCAATGAGCGCGACGAACTCCACCACCTTGCTTTTCGCAAGGAAAGCCTTGCACTGCTCCGCACTCAGCGCAAAGGGTTTCGCAACCGCCGCATCCTTCGCCTGGGCAAGCGGCAAAGCTCCCGCCACAGAACATATCTGCAGCAAGGTTTCGTACAGCGACATTCCCTGTTCATCGGCAAGAGCCGCAAGTGCCGCCACCTTTTTCGGGCCGAACTGCCGCTTAGGCGTATTCACCGTACGCAAGAAAGCCATATCGTCGCCGTACACCAGCATACGCAAGTAGCAAATGGCATCCTTGATTTCGGCCCGCTGGTAAAAGCCTACGCCACTATAGACCTTGTACGGAATATCAGCGGTCATCAGCGCCTCTTCGACGGAGCGCGACTGCGCATGCATGCGGTATAGCACCGCGATATCCTTTTTCGCGACCCCATTCGCAATCGCTTCCTGAATGTTTTCAACAATCCACGAAGCCTCGTCGCGGGTATTTTTCGCGTGGCAGAACACGGGCGTCTTACCGCCGCTACGCATGGGACGCAGCACTTTCTCGATACGGAACTCGTTGTTCCTGATAACCGCATCGGGGAGTTTCAAGATGCTCGGCGTACTGCGGTAATTGTTCTGCAAAAGAATCGTTTTCGCATCCTTGTGCACCTTGTCGAATTCCAAGATGCGGTTCACATCGGCGCCACGCCAGCCGTAAATCGTCTGGTCCGGGTCGCCGACCACGAACAAATTATGATGGTAGCTCGAAAGGAGTTCAGCGAGCTGGTACTGCTGCAGGTCTATGTCCTGAAACTCGTCGACCATCACGTACATCATGCGTTCGCTCCACTTCTTGAGCTTTTCGGGGAAACGTTGCAATATGTACAGGGTCACCAATATCAAGTCATCAAAGTCAAGCGCAAAGTTCTTTTTCTGTTCATAAAGATAGCGGAAATAGACCTTATGCCACTTGTCAGGGGCATTTTCCACCATCTTGAGCAAGTCGTCGTTGGCCGAGGCCGAATCATGCCCCGCAAACCACTGCACATACGAGATATCGTTACCCTTGCGGCCGCCGATAAAGTCGATGGCACTGCTGATGCGCAAGTCCTTAAGCGAATAGCCAAGTTCCGTGTACGCTTTTTTTACAAGCGACTTCTGGTCTTCTTCGTCGAGAACAAGGAACTCCTTTGGGAACTGGAGCACGTGGATATCTTCGCGCAAAAGTCGAACGCAAAAGCTGTGGAAAGTCGAAATATAGCCCGAATCGTCGCCCTTCAGCATGGTGCGGATTCGTTTTTTCATCTCGAAGGCGGCCTTGTTCGAAAAAGTCGCACACAAGATGTTCGACGGCGAAATTCCAAACTCCTTGGCCAGGTACAGGTAACGGTGCGTGAGCGTCCGGGTCTTGCCGGAACCCGCCCCCGCAATCACGCGGATATAGCCTTCGGTCATCTCTACAGCGCACCTCTGTTCGTTATCGAGCCCATCCGTGATTGCCGAAACCGGTCCATTTATCAAGTCAAAATTACCCATCATAACCTATATATCGCCGTTTATCCCAAAATTATAAAATCTATTATGTAAATTTTTCTTCTTTTACTAAATTTGTGCACAATGGAAGGAAGGACTATTACTCTACCCGTAGCCCTTACCGCAACAAACAGCAAGGAATTGTTGCGGGAGTGTCGGCGCACGCTCTACAAGGAGCCGCTCAATCTCGACGGTTCTTCCCTCACGCGCATGGACTACAGCGGCGATGCGTTCTTTGCGCTCCTTGCCGACTTAAGCGAAAAGACCGGCAACAAGCTCACGCTCGCTCACTTCAACGAAGAAATCAAGGCGCAGCTCAGGGCACTCAAGAAAGAGAAAATTCCCGAAAAAGTCAAGACGGGCTATAGCAATTTCCTCGAAGCACTCGGCGCAAAGACCATCGTCATCGCCAAGGAAGTTGCCGAGGTGTTCATCCTCTTGAACATGAGCATCTACTGGATGATCTGCGGGCCTTTCGACAAAGGGCGCAGCAAGTTCGGCGGCACCGCCAAGCAGGTCTTTATGCTCGGCACCGAAGCCACGGGCATCTGCTTTCTGATGGTCGCCCTCATCTGCTTCACCATGGCGCTCCAGAGTTCGTTCATGCTCAAGGCCGTGGGCGGCGGTTCCTACCTCGCCTCGGGGCTTGGCTACCTAATCTTTGCAGAAATCAGCCCGCTACTCACCACCATTATCTTGGCGGGGCGTTCCGGCAGCTCCATTGCGGCAGAAATTGCGAACATGTCCGTCTGCGAAGAAATTAAGGCGATTAAGACCATGGCGATATCTCCGGTACAGTATCTGGTAGTCCCCCGCTTTATCGCCATGACCATCTGCACGCCGATCCTCGCCTTCTGCGCGGGCATTGCGGGTTGCCTCGCCGGATTCTTGATTGGCTACTTCTTCTTCGACATCTCGTTTGCAAACTATTTCCAGTCTATCCGCGACGGGATTCCCCCTATTCTTTTCTTGAAAAGCACTGTCAAGTCCATTGTATTCGGCTGGCTCGTGACACTGATTTCTTGCAATAAGGGTTTAAATGCCGAAGGCGGTGCAGAGGCGGTAGGCCTAGCCACCACCTCTAGCGTCGTGGTTTCGATTTCAGCCATTATCATCGCAGACTGTGCGTTCAGCTTTGCGTTCTACTAGGAGCAACAATGGAAGACATCACACTCAAAGTAGATCACCTGAAAGCCGGTTACGACGGAAAGACCATCTTGAACGACATCTCGTTCGACGTCAAGAAGGGCGAAATCCGCATGATTCTCGGGAGCTCCGGTTGCGGTAAATCGACGCTCATGAACAACATCCTCAAGCTCTACAAGTCCGAAAGTGGAACAATCACTTATTTCGGGAAACAGTTCGGAGCCAAGGAAGGTCTCGATTTCGAGACTCGCCTGCGTACGGGTGTGTTGTTCCAGAACGGGGCGCTCCTTTCGGACCTGACCGTAGCAGAAAACGCAATGCTCCCGCTGATTCGCAGCATGCCCTACATGCCCCGAAAACAAATGGAAGCGATTGTAGCCGACCGACTTGAAAAGGTCCACCTGCTGCACGCATTCCACAAGTACCCCTCCGAACTTTCGGGTGGCATGAAGCGTCGCGCAGCACTTGCCCGCGCCATAGCCCTTAAGCCGGAGTTGCTCTTTTGTGACGAACCCTCGACCGGCCTTGATCCGGTAACCGCACGTTCCCTTGACGAACTGCTACTGGAACTCCGCGACACGCTCGGAGTCTCGATGGTCATCGTGAGCCACGAACTCGAAAGCATAAAGATCGTCTGCGACCGCTTTATATACCTGAAAGACGGCTACGTGCTCATGGACGGGACCTTGCAGCAGGGGCTCGAAAGTGATGACCCGATTTTAAAGAACTTCTTCAACAGGCAATGCCCCAAAGAAGAAGACAACAACGAATATTATCATTTTAACTTTATAGACTGATCTGGAGTAACCATGGAAACCACGCGTGCCGAAAGAATCAAGATTGGTGCATTCATGCTCCTTTGCGGGATTATGATATGCATATTCTTGGGCTATGTGCTTTCGCGTTTTTTGAACAAGGAATACGACAACTACTATACGGTATTCTGCGAATCCGTTATCGGCCTTTACAAAGACGCTCAAGTCAAACTAAACGGAATCGATGTCGGCAACGTTACCGAAATCGCAATCGATTCTTCAAACCTAAACCAGGTCATCGTCCATTTCCGCGTGAACAAGGGGACCCCCATCAAGATTGGCACCCGCGCCGGCATGACGCATGGAATCTCCTTGACCGGAGAAAAGCAGATTGTACTTTCAGGCGGGCGCTTCGATGAACCCGATGTCGCCGAAGGCGGATACGTTCCCGCGGCAAAGACCGCATTCGACGCCATCGCCAACAAGGCAACCGATATCATAGGCCATGTCGATTCGCTGATGATTAACATCAACAACATATTCTCCGAAGAAAACACCCAAAGCATCAGCAATTCCCTCAAAAATGTTGAAAGCGCCACTTACAACCTGAACAAGCTTACCCAGAACTTAAATACACCTATCAACAACATCTCGAATGCGGCGAACTCAATGAAGAACGTTCTCGCTGAAATCGAGGAAGCCAAGATTGCCGCCAAGGCGGGCGAAAACCTGGATGTTCTCAAGGAAAAGCTCGAAGCCATCGACACCAAGGCGATGAACGAGAACCTGACGCAGGCGATGGAATCCATCAAGCAGCTCATGCAGCGGCTTGACCAGGTGGTGTACAAGAACCAGGACCAGGTGGGCGACGCCGTCGTGGAACTCAACGCAGTTCTCGAGAACCTCGAAGAATTTACGCAGAAAATCAAGAACAATCCGTCGGTGCTGATCCATTCGGAGAACAAGGCTAGGCGGAAATAAAACATTAGAACAAGGGCCCTGAGCTTGTCGAAGGGACTCAACGGTAAAATATGTTCAACACTCTTAAACCGGCAATCATTTTATCAGCAATCGCGCTCACGCTCACAGCCTGCCTGGGTGGCGGCTCCAGCGAACCCACCAAGTACTACACTATCGCTGTCGAAAGCATCAGCATGCCCTCGACCGGGGCTTTCGCCGACAAACGCCTGCAAGTGCGCAAGTTCACCATCGAGCCCGCCTACCAGCGCACCAACATCGTCTACCGCGAATCCGCCTACGACTTTATGTTCTACGACCTGGACCTGTGGGCCAGCCGCCCCGAACACATGATGACGCAAGTCGCAAGCGAATACCTCGCCAAGAGTGGCCTTTTCAAGAGCGTCGAGACCAAGGCAAACGGCAAGCCCGACTATGAACTCCTCGGAAACATCGTCGCCATCGAAGAAGTGGACGAAGGCTCCTCGCAGTACGCACGTCTCGCCGTGCAGCTCACCTTCCGCAAGACAGAAAGCGACGAAGCCCTCTGGGAAAAATCCTTCGACCAGAAAATGAGCATGGGCGACCGCGAACCGCGAACCACCGCCGAGACGGTATCGAAACTTTTTGGCAAAATTATGGAAGAAGCGCTTGGGGATATATCTCGCAAGCTCTAGAAATTTTCTCCGTTTTTAGACTCTTTTTTGTGATTTGTACCTATAAAAATGCTGTTTTTCACATTTTATAGGTACAAAACAATCCCGCAAGGCAAATTATATTGAACTTGTACCTATAAGCAATGTCAAAAGGCTAGTCTTATAGGTGCTTTTTTTGAGTCTTTGATATTAATTTATCTGTAAAACAAGAAAAACGTACCTATAAAAGGATTGATTTTCAAAACTTTATAGGTACGAAATAAAAAATTATTTTCCAGATACCTATAAAAAGAACTCGTCGCCCTATTTTATAGGTACCGAAATTACAAATTCCGCAATTACAGGTCCCGCAACGGACAAAGCTAGAGCCTGTCGCCGAACCTCGAAGTCGGCATTATCTAAAGCCAGTCGCCGAAACTCGAATCGCTGGGCATACGCCAGTCGGCACGCGGCGACAGGGAAATCGTTCCGACCTTCGGGCCGTCAGGAATACAGCTACGCTTGAACTGCTGTGTAAAGAAACGGCGCACGAATACGGCAAGCGCCTTTTCCAGTTCCTCGTCGCTATACTTCCCCGCAAAAGCATACTTCGCCAGGAACAACATCTTTTGCGGAGTCGCACCGTACTTGGCAAAATGATACAGGTAAAAGTCATGGATTTCGTAGGAGCCCAGAATACTTTCGGTCTTCTGCGCAATCTGTCCGTTGGCATCGGCAGGTAACAGTTCCGGCGAGACCGGGGTATCAAGAATATCGCGGAGAACCAGGGAAAGTTCATCGGCAGTCTTTTCGTCGGCAATGAAGTTCCTCGCACGTTCCGCATACCAGCCCACCACGTGGCGCACCAGCGTCTTCGGGATATCGCAGTTTACCGCATACATCGACATATGGTCGGCATTGTAGGTGCTCCAGCCAAGCGCAATTTCGGAAAGGTCACCCGTTCCCACCACGATACCGCCTTCCTTGTTCGCGATATCCATCAGGATCTGGGTGCGTTCACGGGCCTGCACATTTTCGTAGGTCACGTTGAGCGTATTCGGGTCGTGGCCGATGTCCGCAAAATGCTGCATACACGCCTTCTGGATATCGATCGTGCGAAGTTCCACGCCCAACAGTTCCGCCATCGTAACAGCGTTGTTCTTGGTGCGTTTCGTCGTTCCGAAGCCCGGCATCGTGAGCACGAGAATTTCGCTTGCAGGGCGTTTCAGCAACTTGAATGTTTCCGAAATCACGAGCAATGCCAGCGTCGAATCGAGCCCGCCGCTAAGCCCCACGACAGCACGTTTGGTATGCGAAGCCTCGATGCGTTTCGCAAGCCCCGCACACTGGATATTGAAAATTTCCTTGCAGTTCTGGTCACGGGTTTCGGCATTCCCCGGAACAAACGGAGTTGGAGCCACGAAACGGTACTTGAGGCTCTCCATCGAGCGCAGCCCATCGAAACTCGCCGCACACGCATAAAATTCGCGGCTATCGAAATCCTGGAACGAGCCTTCGCTCAATCGCTGCATGTTCAGGCGTTCCACGTCGATATCGGCGTAGATGATTTCAGATTCGCGGCTGTAATTTTTCGTCTCGGCAAGCATCGTTCCGTTTTCAGCAATCATCAGGTGACCGCTAAAGACCATGTCCGTCGTCGATTCGTGCACCCCCGCCGAAGCATACACATAGGCGGCCATACAACGGGCCGACTGGTTCATCACCAGGTTGCGGCGATAGTCGCCCTTGCCCACCAAGGCGTCACTTGCGGAAAGGTTCACAATCACATTCGCTCCGGCCAGGGCAAGTTCACCGCTCGGAGGCACAGGCGTCCACAAGTCTTCGCAGAGTTCCACGCCGACACGTACCTCGGAGCCCTCGCCATTCACCGTAAAGAAATTCGTCACCGGCACATCGCCAAACCCTTCGACTCGGCAAATCGGCGCAGTCCCTGCCGCACCGCCACGCAACAAGTCGCGGCCACTCGAGAAATGACGTTTTTCGTAGAACTCGCGCTGGTTCGGCAAATGAATCTTGGGCGTCACCGCCACAAGCTTACCCTTCTGCACAAAGGCGGCGCAGTTGTAGAGGCAACCGAACATACGAAGCGGAAGCCCCACCGCAATCACCGTATCGCTATCCGCAAAAGCCTTCGCAATCTCCGAAAGCGATTCCAGGCTCTTTTTAAGCAACAGTTCCTGATGGAACAGGTCACTGCAGGTGTACCCCGTAATGCAGAGTTCGGGGAACACGACAAAGACCGCTCCCCCGTCAATCGCCTCGCGGGCGCAACGGATAATTTCAGCCGTATTGTAGGCAGTATCGGCGACTTTCAGCGTCGGGCAAACAGATGCGAATCGGTAAAATCCAAACATAACCTAAATATAGATTAGTTCGGGGATAAACAATATGTAGACAAACAAAATTTAGCTATTGGCGTAGCAAAATCATCTTAGCAGGCGAATAATTAGAACGATATTTTCTTGAAACTAATGAGCCTTACATAAAATCTACCTAAATGTGATTTCTGCCAAAATGTGTATGCCGTCGGTTTTCATCGAACTTTGAGCACCCAAATATAAATCAATGCCATAACTTTTTCCCCAAGAAGAATCGGTTCCGACCATAACGGACTTCAGCTCTGTACTTTGATAATTGCATGCAAAAATGCCTTGACATAAGCTATCATAAATTCTATGAGTACTACAATAAGGGCACTCAATTGAAATTTTAGAAGTCCCATTTTCCGGCATCTTTATTTCTACGGAATCTCCCTTGTAAGTGTAGGAATGGATTATTTCGGAAAGGTCGATATCATACGACTTTTCAACATTGTTCTTGTCAAAAAGCGAAAAGCGGACATGTTCGTCAGAATCTAGGACATCGTAAAAATTGTCACTCATGTGAATTTTGTCAGATGTTTTTTCTGCTATATATTTGTATTCATAATTTGAATAGCATTCACTACGAGAATTTGAATCAAATTTTTTTCCAGGTACTGAACGATTGCTGAGTAAAACAAGATCCGTCTTTTGCACATCTTGATTATTCCGGTGCGGCGGAGCCGCCAGTCCGGAAAAATGGGAGCCACCATTCCAGACCTAGAGAGCCACCTATTTATAGTTCTTTTGTTTGGTCAAATTCAGCGTGTTGTTGTCGCGCGGGATTTCATAAGCCTGTTCGCGCGAGCCGCCTGCCTACAAGCAGCTTAGAGGCACACGCAATGCTGTGAACAGCAGTTTCTGGTTTTATCCAGCCATAAGCAGCCCCCATTAAGAGGGCCGGCTCTCTTTCTTCGGAACCCTGGCTCTCTGACACCGGACTCGTGGCTCAACATACCCCGGAATAATCAC